>DASRRI010000119.1:0-45090 GCA_035695765.1 Dongiaceae bacterium | reverse complement strand
GCTTGGGAGCGGGCGGCCGCTCTCTACTCGCGACGACCTCAAAGGGTTTGCCGGGGCCACGGCGTGCCGCCCGCGCCGGCCGGGGGCGGCCGCCCCCGGCCGGCAACACATCAAACCACAAAATCCTGTTCCAAGCCGGGGCCGATGCGCCATCACCGCAACTCGGGTGGGGCCTATGAGTCCCGGATCAGGCCGCTTCGCGGCTGTCCGGAATGGCAAGGGGATAGCCGATAAGTGCGCAGATTCCGCGGCATGACTGAGAACGGTGGGCAATTGACCCTGGCGCAAGAACCGGCCTAGGCTTTTCACCATGGAAGGCGATGGTCGAGACTCCGGACTGCAGCCTGCGAGCCCAACGGACGAGGCCGATCGAGGCCGCTTTGGGCAGTTCCAGCATCTCCTCGACAAGACCCGCCAGCACAAGGCCTACAGCCTGATCGGCTACGTGGTCCGGCGCTTCAATCGCGATTCCTGCCCGTCGGTCGCGTCGTCGCTCAGCTATACGTCGCTGCTGGCGATGGTGCCGATGATGGCGATCGGCCTTGCCATGTTCGCGGCGTTCCCGGCCTTCAGCGACATGCGCGATGCCATGCTGCGCGCGATGATCGAGAACGCGGCGCCCAGCCTTGCGGTGATGGTGGAGGAGCATCTGCAGACCTTCATCCGCAATGCCGGCGAGACCACAGGCGTCGGCATCCTCGGCCTTGCCATCACGGCCTTGCTGCTGATCAACACCATCCAGACCGCCTTCGATCGCATCTGGGGTGGCGGCCGCGGCTTCAAGATCCAACGCTTCCCGGTCTATTGGGCGCTCATTACCCTCGGCCCGATCCTGTTTGGCATCGCCTTCTCCATTTCCAGCTATGCCTTCGCGATTGCCCAATCCTCAGGCTACTCGACCGTATCGGCGGCCGTGCGCTTCTATGCTGCGATTGCCCCCTTCATTCTCGAGGCGGTCGGTTTCCTGCTGTTCTACCGACTGATCCCGACGCGGCCGGTGCGCTGGGCGGATGCTGCCACCGGCGCCTTCATCGCGGCCCTGCTGTTCGAGCTGCTGAAGCGTGCCTTCGGCATCTATCTCGGCTTCCTCGGCAGCTACCAGACGCTGTATGGCGCGCTGGCGGCGCTGCCGATCTTCCTTATCTGGATGTATGCCGGCTGGCTGGTGGTATTGATCGGCGCGGAGATCACGGCCTCGCTGCCGGAATGGCGGTCCGGCCGGCGCGACCCGGACGAGCGGCCGCGGCGCGGCGACATGCTGGGCCTCGCCCTCGGTGCGCTCTCCAGCCTGCGTGCAATTCAGGGCTCGTCGGCCGGCGGTGAAAAGGTCGACGCTCTCAGCCGCCAGCTGGGGGCGGAGATTGGCAAGCTCACCCATGTGATGGACGTGCTGCGCGGCGCGCGCTTCGTGGTCCGCAGCGACAACAACCGCTGGGTCCTGGCGCGCGATCTCAACGAGGTGACGCTGAACGATCTGGTCAGCGCCCTCAATCTCAGCCTGGCGGATGTCCAGGACTGTCCCAAACAGACCATGAGCGTCATGAGTGACCTGGCCGCCGGTGAGCGCGGCCTGCTCGATCGCAGCATCGAGGACACGCTGAAATCCCACGGATTACGCTGATTTCGCGTTGTCGCCGGATTTTCCCTGGACCCTCAACCTGCCTGCGATATAACGGGCGCGAACCATCGCTAGGGAGCAAGGCATGAGTGCGATCGTCGACGTGCACGCGCGGCAAATCCTGGACAGCCGCGGCAATCCGACCGTTGAGGTGGACGTGACGCTGGAGAGCGGCGCCAGCGGGCGCGCTGCCGTCCCGTCGGGTGCCTCCACCGGCGCACACGAAGCGGTCGAGCTGCGCGATGGCGACAAGAGTCGCTATCTCGGCAAGGGCGTGCTCAATGCGGTCGAGGCGGTGAACGGCGAGCTGCAGGACGCGATCGGCGGCGTTGATGGCGCCGACCAGGTGCGCATCGACGAGATCATGGTCGCGCTCGACGGCACGCCCAACAAGGCACGCTTGGGCGCCAACGCGATCCTCGGCGTCAGCCTCGCGGTGGCGAAGGCCGCGGCGGCGGAAGCCGGCCTGCCGCTCTATCGCTATGTCGGCGGTGCGCAGGCGCGCGTGCTCCCGGTGCCCATGATGAACATCATCAATGGCGGCGCCCATGCCGACAATCCGATCGACTTCCAGGAATTCATGATCATGCCGGTCGCCGCCGAGAGCTGCGCCGAAGCGATCCGCTGGGGCTCGGAAGTGTTCCACGCCTTGAAGGCCCAGCTGAAGGCCGCCGGCCATAACACCAATGTCGGCGATGAAGGCGGCTTCGCGCCCAATCTCAAGAGCGCCGAGGACGCGCTCGATTTCATTGTGAAGGCGATCGAGAAGGCCGGCTTCAAGGCTGGCGAGCAGGTCACGCTCGCGCTCGATACCGCCTCGACTGAGTTCTACAAGAACGGTCAATACCATCTGGAAGGCGAGGGCAAGGTGCTCGATTCCGCCGGCATGGTCGCGCTCTATTCCAAGCTCGTCTCCTCCTATCCGATCCTCTCCATCGAGGACGGCATGGCGGAAGACGATTGGGACGGCTGGAAGGCGCTGACCCGCGCCATCGGCGACAAGGTGCAGCTGGTCGGCGACGACCTATTCGTCACCAACCCCGAGCGCCTGTCGACCGGCATCGATCGCGGCATCGCCAACGCCATCCTGATCAAGGTCAACCAGATCGGCACGCTGACGGAGACCCTGACCGCGGTGGAGATGGCGCACAAGGCCGGGTACCGCGCTGTCATGTCCCACCGCTCCGGCGAGACAGAGGATTCGACCATCGCCGACCTCGCCGTCGCCACCAATTGCGGGCAGATCAAGACTGGCTCGCTCTCCCGCTCCGACCGCATCGCGAAATACAACCAGCTGCTCCGCATCGAAGAGGGCCTAGGTTCCGCAGCGCGCTATGGCGGCCGCGCGGCTTTGGCACGCAAAGGACGCTGAATTCTCGTAATTCTGTTGACGAGGCGAATCCTTGTGTGATTCCGTCTCGTCATGCAGGTACGGCGCGAATTTCAACGGCGACTCAAGTCTTTGGCGGCTCAGCTGGTTGGGGCGTGCGTCGCCGGCTACTTCATCTACCACGCCGTCCAGGGTGATCGCGGCATCCTCGCCTGGCTGCGGGTCAACCAGCAGCTCGAGGCGGCCCAGCAGGAGCTGGCGAAGAGCGCCACCGACCGCGCGGCGCTGGAGCAGCGGGTGGCGCTGCTCAGCAACTCCTCGCTCGATCTCGACATGCTGGAAGAGCGGGCGCGCATCATGCTCAATTTCAGCGACCCGGATGACAAGGTCATCTTCCTGCCGAGCAATAAACCAACCGGTAGCGCGTCTCAAAAGTAGCGAATATTCCTTGGTTAACTGAATTCCAGTTAATCATATATTTGTAATATGAAACAATAGTTTAAGTTCCTTGCTTTTTGCGCTTTCGCTAACCATAATCCGCGAAAAGCGGCCAAAGCTGCCGCCAAACCGCGTATGTCCTAAGCTCGCCACTCCAGCCAGTCAGGGGTTACCCATGGCGAAACCCGCGCAAAGCCGCGCTGCCAAAAGCGGCGGTGAATCCACACCCCAAGAGATCCTCACATACTATCGCGACATGCTGCTGATCCGCCGGTTCGAGGAAAAGGCCGGCCAGCTCTACGGCATGGGCCTGATCGGCGGCTTCTGCCACCTCTATATCGGGCAGGAAGCCGTCGTGGTCGGCATGCAGGCGGCGGCAGAGCAGGGCGACACCATCATCACCTCGTACCGCGATCACGGCCACATGCTGGCTTGCGGCATGGACGCCAAGGGCGTGATGGCCGAGCTGACCGGACGGCGCGGCGGCTATTCCAAGGGCAAGGGCGGCTCCATGCACATGTTCAGCCGCGAGAAGGGGTTCTACGGCGGCCATGGCATCGTCGGCGGGCAGGTGCCGCTCGGCACCGGCCTCGGCTTCGCGCACAAGTACCGCGAGGATGGCAAGGTCTGCATGTGCTACCTCGGCGACGGCGCGATCAACCAGGGCCAGGTAGCAGAGGCGCTCAACATGGCTGCCTTGTGGAAGCTCCCGGTCGTCTATGTGATCGAGAACAACAAATACGCCATGGGCACCAGCGTGCAGCGCTCCACGGCGGGCACCGAACTCTACAAGCGCGGCGTTGCCTACGGCATCCCCGGCGACCGGGTCGACGGCATGGACGTGATGGCTGTCCGCAAGGCCGGCGCGGCGGCTTTGGCGCATGCCCGCGACGGCAAGGGGCCCTTCATCCTGGAGATGATGACCTATCGCTATCGCGGCCACTCGATGTCCGATCCGGCGAAATACCGCAGCAAGGAAGAAGTCGCGAAGATGCGACAGGAGCACGACCCGATCGACCGGCTGCGCGAATATGTCCTCAGTAACAAGGTCGCCGACGAAGCGAAGCTCAAGGACTTCGACCGCGAGATCAAGGAGATCGTGTCCGTCGCCACCGAGTTCGCCCAGCAATCGCCGGAGCCAGATCCGGCGGAGCTGTGGACCGACGTGCTGCTGGAAGCGTGAGGAGGGGAGGCGAACATGGCCGTTGAAGTTTTAATGCCTGCCCTGTCTCCCACCATGACGGAAGGCAAGCTCTCCAAGTGGAGCAAGTCGGTTGGCGATGCCGTAAAGCCAGGCGACATCCTGGCTGAGATCGAGACTGACAAGGCGACGATGGAAGTCGAGGCCGTCGAGGAAGGCGTGCTGGACCAGATCCTGGTGCCGGCCGGCACCGAAGGCGTCGCTGTCAACACACCGATCGCGATCGTGCGCGGCGAGGGCGAGGCGGCTGGCGCGGCGCCGAAAGCCGCGCCCAAGGCAGCGCCTGCACCGGCGCCCGCCGAAGCCAAGGCGGCCGCGCCTGCTACTGCGGCGCCAGCACCCAGGACCGCTGTGCCGGTCGAAACTGACTACAAGGGCGAGACCCACCCGCAAACCGTGCGTGATGCCTTGCGCGACGCGATGGCGGAAGAGATGCGGCGCGATCCCAGCGTCTTCCTGATGGGTGAAGAGGTCGCGGAATATCAGGGCGCCTACAAGGTCAGCCAGGGCCTGTTGGAGGAGTTTGGCGCCAAGCGCGTGATCGATACGCCGATCACCGAATATGGCTTCACCGGCATGGGCGTCGGCGCCGCGATGGCGGGCCTGAAGCCGATCGTCGAATTCATGACCTTCAACTTCGCCATGCAGGCGATCGACCACATCATCAACTCCGCCGCCAAGACCCTCTATATGGCGGGCGGTCAGCTGGGCTGCCCGATCGTGTTCCGCGGTCCGAACGGGGCGGCGGCGCGCGTGGCCGCGCAACACTCGCAATGTTACGCGAGCTGGTACGCGCATTGCCCGGGCCTCAAGGTCGTGTCGCCCTGGTCGGCGGCCGATGCCAAGGGCCTGCTCAAGTCGGCGATCCGTGACTCTAATCCTGTCATCTTCCTCGAGAACGAGGTGCTGTACGGCCAGAGCTTCCAGGTACCGACCGATCCCGAGTGGATTGTGCCGATCGGCAAGGCCAAGGTGGTGCGGCCCGGTGATGCCGTCACCATCACTGCCTTCTCGCGCATGGTCGGCGTCGCATTGGCCGCGGCCGACGAACTGGCGAAGCAGGGCATCGAAGCGGAAGTCATCGACCTTCGCACCATCCGCCCGCTCGATACCCAGACGATCGTGGACTCCGTGAAGCGCACCAACCGCCTGGTAAGCGTAGAGGAGGGCTGGCCCTTCGCCGGCATCGGGTCGGAGATCGCGGCCGTTGCGATGGAGCAGATGTTCGACTGGCTTGACGCGCCGGTGGTACGCGTGCACGGCGCGGACGTGCCGATGCCCTACGCCGCCAATCTCGAGAAGCTGGCTCTGCCCCAAACCGAGCACATCATCGAAGCCGCCAAGCGCGTTACCTACAAGTAAGGAGGCTGGGTCATGCCCATCAACATCCTGATGCCCGCCCTCTCTCCCACCATGACCGAGGGCAATCTCGCGCGCTGGCTGAAGAAGGAAGGCGACACGGTCAAGTCCGGCGACGTAATCGCCGAGATCGAGACCGACAAGGCCACGATGGAAGTCGAAGCGGCCGACGAGGGCAAGATCGGCAGGATCCTCGTCCCCGAAGGCGCGCAAGGCGTGAAGGTGAACGACGTGATCGCCGTGCTGCTCGAGGAAGGTGAAAGCCCCGCTGACATCAAGGCGCCGGGCGCAGCACCCGCGCCAAAGCCTGCCCCAGCGCCAACGCCGGCGTCCAAGGGCGACGGCGCGGCCAGGCCTGAAGCCCCGAAACAAGCAGCGGCTCCTGTGCCGGCCGCCCCGGCTCCCGCTCCAGCTGCGGCATCGGGCGCGCGCATCTTCGCCAGCCCGCTCGCCAAGCGCCTGGCGCAGCAGCATGGGCTCGACCTGTCGCGCATCGCCGGATCGGGCCCGCATGGCCGCGTGGTGAAGACCGACATCGAGAAGGTTGCGGCGGGTGGCGGCGCGAAAGCTGCGCCTGCCCCGGCGGCCGCGAAGGGCCTGCCGAGTGCGCCGTCGGTGCCCGGCACGCCGGCGTTCGGCGAACCGGAATTCGACCTGGCGCCGCACACCATGATGCGGAAGACCATCGCGCGCAGGCTGCAGGAATCGAAGCAGTTCGTCCCGCACTTCTACCTGACCGTCGATTGCGAGATCGACAAGCTGCTGAAGGCGCGCGAGGAGATCAATGCCGGCGCGCCCAAGGAGGGCAAGGGCGCCTTCAAGCTGTCGGTCAACGACTTCATCATCAAGGCCAGCGCCATCGCCTTGAAGCAGGTGCCGGCGGCCAACGCCTCGTGGAGTGACGATGGCGTGAAGCTGTACAAGACCTCCGACATCTCGGTCGCGGTCGCGATCCCGAACGGCCTTATCACGCCGATCATCCGCCACGCGGAAACCAAGCGGCTCTCGGATATCTCCAACGAGATGAAGGGCCTCGCCGGGCGCGCCAAGGACGGCAAGCTGAAGCCGGAGGATTACACCGGCGGCAGCTTCTCGGTTTCCAACCTCGGCATGTTCGGCATCAAGGACTTCGCCGCCATCATCAATCCGCCGCAGGGTTGCATCCTGGCGGTCGGCGCCGGCGACCAGCGTGCGGTCGTCAAGAACGGCCAGCTGGCGGTGGCGACGGTGATGAGCTGCACCTTGGCGGTCGATCACCGCGTGGTGGATGGCGCGATCGGCGCCGAGTTCCTGGCTGCGTTCAAGAAGCTAATCGAGAACCCGCTCGCGATGCTGGTGTGAGGGCGGATGCGCGTTGCGTTCGCTCTTGCACTGACGTTGTTGTGCACGGCCCCAGCCCGAGCGGCCGAGCCGCTGGAGAAACAGTTCTTCGATTACTTCACGCAGCGCTGCGAAGGGGCGATGGAAGCAGAATGGAAGGCCGCGAAGCTCGACCCCGACAATCCCGAGGCGCACGCGGTGATGGTGAAATACTGCACCTGCACCAGCCAATCGGTGGTGAGCTTCCTGAACGCTGAGGAGATCATCACTTTCGCCAACAATCCGGAACAGGAGCCCGCCGCCAGCAAGATGCGGCCGCATTTCGTCGAGTGCCAGGAGCGTGCGCGAAAGAAGGTCGAGTAGATGCTGCGGTGGTACGTCGCCAGCTTGGTGTTCTTATTGGTGATCAGCCCGGGTATTGGCTATGCGGTCTATCGCTACGTGCTGACCCATCCGGCGGAGCCGGGCACCCTCTCCGGCCGGGTCTATGAGTGGACGGTGAAGAAGAAGCTGTCGCATCTCTGCAACGACCAGATGAAGCACTACGTGCAGTCGGGTGATGCCAACACAGAATCGCAATCCGAGGCCGCGTGCACGTGCTTCACGGACCAGATGTTCGAGAAGTTTCGCCTTGTGCCGCCGGGTGATCTCGATGCATTGGCCGAACAGGAGGCAACCCAACGAATGGCCGGAGCCGTATTCGAGAATTGCGCCAATCGATCGGGGCTGAACTAGGGCGGAAGAACGAGGACGACGGTGGCAGGAACAGTGAAATGGACCGCTATCGGGGTCGCGCTCCTCGTCGTGATCTTGAACGCTTTATTCGGAGGTGGCCGAGGCGGCTCCTCGGGGCGGACGTTCGACGAGGGCGTGAAGCGCAAGATACTGGCGCTCTGCACCTGGCGCAGTCGCTGGTCAACGAAAGCAACAACCAGGCGCAAGTCGATCTGGCGTGCAATTGCTTCGTGGACGATTTCCACAAGAAGTACGGCGATCGCCCCGTCCAGGAGATCAAGGCAAGGTTGGAGGAGGGCGAACAGATCAGGGAAAGCGCGGAAGCACTCATGCTGAAATGCGTCTATGCGGCGGGATTGAATTAGGCAGCTAAGGACTAAGGCAAATGGCAGAGACCAACTTCGACATCATCGTGGTCGGCGGCGGGCCGGGCGGCTATGTGACCGCCATCCGTGCGGCGCAGCTCGGCCTGAAGACCGCTTGCGTGGAGCGCGAGCATCTGGGCGGTATCTGCCTCAATTGGGGCTGCATCCCGACCAAGGCGCTGCTGCGCTCTGCCGAAGTCGGCCACCTGCTGCAGCACGCGGACGCCTATGGCTTCAGCGCCAGCAATGTCACATTCGATCTCAAGAAGGTGGTCGAACGTTCGCGCAAGGTCGCGAACCAGCTGTCCAACGGCGTCAAGCACCTGCTGAAGAAGAACAAGGTCGAGGTGTTCGACGGCCATGGCCGCCTCAATGGCGCCAGCAAGCTGAAGGTGGAAAAGGACGGCAAGCCGGTCGCGGACCTGACCGCCAAGCACATCATCCTCGCAACCGGTGCGCGCGCGCGCGCGCTACCGGGCCTGGAGCCGGACGGCAAGCTGGTCTGGACCTACAAGGAGGCGATGGTGCCGCCGTCGATGCCGAAGTCGCTGCTGGTGGTGGGCAGCGGCGCCATCGGCATCGAGTTCGCCAGCTTCTACCGCACGCTCGGCGGCGAGGTGACGGTGGTCGAGGTGCTGGACCGCGTGCTGCCGGTCGAGGATGCCGAGATCTCCGCCTTTGCCAAGAAGGCGTTCGAGAAGCAAGGCATGAAGATCCTCACTTCCGCCACCGTCAAAGGCCTCAAGAAAGGCGCCGATAACGTGACGGCGACAGTCGAGGCCGGCGGCAAGTCGCAGGACATCACGGTGGACCGGGTGATCCTGGCGATCGGCATCGTCGGCAATGTGGAGAATCTCGGCCTCGAAGGCACCAAGGTGAAGGTCGAGAAGGCCCATGTGGTTGTTGACGGCTATGGCGCGACCGGAGAGCCGGGCGTCTATGCCATCGGTGATCTGGCCGGCCCGCCCTGGCTGGCGCACAAGGCAAGCCATGAGGGCGTGATCTGCGTCGAGAAGATCGCTGGTGTGAAGGGCGTCCATCCTCTTGCCGTCAGCAACATCCCGGGCTGCACCTATTGCATGCCGCAGGTGGCAAGCGTGGGCCTGACCGAGCAGGCGGCCAAGGACAAAGGCTACGACGTGAAGGTGGGAAAATTCCCCTTCATCGGCAATGGCAAGGCGATTGCATTGGGTGAGCCCGAAGGTCTGGTCAAGACGGTGTTCGACGCCAAGACCGGCGAATTGCTGGGGGCTCATATGATCGGGGCGGAGGTGACGGAGCTGATCCAGGGCTATACCATCGCCAAGACCATGGAGACGACCGAGGCCGAGCTGGTGCACACCATCTTCCCGCATCCAACCCTCTCGGAAATGATGCACGAAGCGGTGCTGGCAGCGTACGGCCGGACCATCCATATGTAAGGACGGATGATGGATACCGACCTGAAAGTTCGCCACCCCGAGAAGGCGCACCGGCCGGACAACCCGGTGCAGCGCAAGCCGGACTGGATCCGGGTCAAGGCGCCGACCAGCAAAGAATATGCCGAGACCAAGGCGCTGGTCCGCAAATACAACCTTCATACCGTGTGCGAAGAGGCCGCCTGCCCGAACATCGGCGAATGCTGGCAGCAGAAGCATGCGACCTTCATGATCCTGGGTTCGGTCTGCACCCGCGGCTGCGCCTTCTGCAACGTTGCGACCGGCCGGCCGGACCAGCTCGACCCGCACGAGCCGGACCACGTGGCCGAAGCCTGCGCTCAGCTCGGCCTCAAGCATGTCGTCGTGACGTCGGTCGACCGCGACGATCTGGACGACGGCGGGGCAGGACATTTCGCCCAGGTCATCCGCCGCATCCGCGCTGTCTCGCCTGGGACAACAATCGAAGTGCTGACGCCGGATTTCCTCAACAAGCCCGGCGCGGTCGCCAAGGTGGTCGAGGCACGGCCAGATGTCTTCAACCACAACCTCGAGACTGTCCCACGGCTCTATCGCTCGGTGCGGCCCGGCGCACGCTATTTCACCTCGCTGCGCCTGCTGCAGCATGTGAAAGAGATCGACCCGATGATGTTCACCAAGTCGGGCATGATGGTGGGCCTCGGCGAATCCAACGACGAAGTATTCCAGGTCATGGACGATCTGCGCGCAGCTGACGTCGATTTCCTCACCATCGGTCAGTACCTGCAGCCGACCAAGAAGCATCACGCCGTCGAGCGCTTCGTGCCGCCGACCGAGTTCGACATGTTCAAGCGCCAGGCGATGGGCAAGGGATTTTTGCTGGTCGCTGCCTCGCCTCTGACCCGCTCATCGCATCACGCGGGCGATGATTTCGCCCGGCTGCGCGCGGCTCGCGAGGGCCAGACGAAAGCGAGCCCCGCTGCGGAATGAAAGTCCACACCGAACAAAAGATCCTGCCCTTCAAGCCGGACGAGATTTTCGAACTGGTCGGCGACGTCGCCACGTACCCAGAATTCCTGCCCTGGTGCACCGGCGCCCGCATCCGCGAGAAGCAGCAGACCTCGACCGGCGAGACCATGATCGCCGACCTGATGATAGGCTTCAAAATGGTGCGCGAGAAATTCACCAGCCGCGTGACTTTGGACCGGCCGAGCCTGCGCATCGACGTCGATTATCTGCAAGGACCCTTCAAGACCTTGAAGAATCACTGGACCTTCTCGGCCACGCCGACCGGGACATGCCAGATCGACTTCCATCTCGAGTTCGAGTTCAGCTCTGTCCTGCTGCAGAAGCTGATCGGCGTGCTGTTCCACGAAGCCGTGCGCCGCATGGTCGCCGCCTTCGAAGCGCGCGCCTATCAGCTCTATACGCCGATCTCGAAATAGACTCTGCCCTCCAAACGCTGAAACACATCTGGCTCGCTGGCCAGATCCGCCCGCGCCGTTGCGACAGCACCGATCACGGCATCCAATGCGTCGCCGCCTTCATTGTGGAGCAGCAATTGGCGCATTCGGCGGGTGGGTGCGACGAGGACGCCGCGATCGATGAAGTGATCCAAGATGCGCTTGCGCGCGCGCCGATGTGCAGCCGCTTTGCCCTTGTAGGGCGGATAGAGGTCGATCGATTTCAAGGTACAGGCCGCGCAGACCTCGATCAAAGTCGGCTTGCCTGCGCTCAGTGTCTGCTGCGGCCGGACGATCACGCGGCCGGCGCGCACCAGGGGGCTCAGCAGACCAGTGATGCCCCACCAGGTCTGGCGATAGAGCCGCAGATTGTACGAGTTGAACGGCGTGCCGGCGATGCGGTCGGTCATGCGCTTGTGCTCGATCGCATTGTGGCGCGAACGCATGATGGCGCGGAAGCTATCGGCATCGGCGAACTCTGCCGCGTAACGCAGCGCGAAGTTCTTCCAGGTGCGCGCGGTCACCAAAGCGCGCGGCAGGCTGAAGGGGAAGTCGCACCCGACCCGCGCATCGGTCAGGGCCGCGACACGGCGGGCGAGGGCAGGGACAGCCAGCTCCGGTGCGACACCGCTGCCGGGCAGTTCCATTGCCGGCACACAATGCAGCAGCTCCAGCGCGCCCGAATTGGATAGCCGTCCTTCGGCAACCCAGATATTGCGGCCTGCATCGCTGGCGCCGCTGAAATCGACGCCGAGGATGCGCGTCACGAAACAGCCTCGGCCAGCATCTCCAGCGCGCGTTCGACCGTCGCCTGGCGGATGGCGGCGCGGTCACCATGGAACTGATGCCGCTCGATCCCCGGATCAACGCCGCGACGTGCCACCGCGAGATAAACGAGGCCGACCGGCTTCGCTTCCGTTCCGCCGCCCGGTCCAGCAATCCCAGTCACGGCAACGGCCACATCCGCCGCCGAGTGCTTGAGCGCTCCCACCGCCATCTCGCGCGCCACGTGAACGCTGACCGCGCCATGGTGGGCGATTTGATCGGCCGGCACGCCGACCTGTTGGGTCTTGGCTTCATTGGAGTAGGTGACGAAGCCACGCTCGAACACGTCGGACGATCCCGCGATATCCGTGATCGCGGCCGCGATCATCCCGCCGGTGCAGGATTCGGCGGTGGCGATGCGCAGTTTCTTTCCACGATAAAGATCGATGAGTTCGGCTGCGTCCATCATTGCCTCATCAGCACTTCATCAAGACCTGAGCGCTTCAGCTCATAGGCAACGCCACCGTGGCCGTGGCCTGAGCCGCGATGCCTTCGCCGCGGCCGGTGAAGCCGAGCTTCTCCGTGGTCGTCGCCTTTACGCTGACCCGGTCGGCGGAGATTTTCAAGATCTCGGCGACGCGCTTGACCATGGCGTCGCGGTGCGGGCCGACCTTGGGGCGCTCGCAGATGATAGTGACGTCGCAATGGACCACCCTGCCACCGCGCTCCCCCACCAGCTTGGCGGCGTGATCCAGGAATTTCCAGGAATCGGCGCCGCGCCATTTGGGATCGCTGGGCGGGAAATGCGCACCGATATCCTTGGCGCCGATCGCGCCCAGCACGGCATCGGTAATGGCATGCAGGCCCACGTCGGCGTCCGAGTGGCCCTCCAGGGCCATGTCGCAGGCAATGCGAATGCCGCACATGGTAATGCCGTCGCCGGCGATCAGCTTGTGCACGTCGAACCCGTTGCCGGTACGGAATTCCATCTGACTGCCGATCATGCGTTCCGCCCGTACCATATCGTCTTGTGTCGTCACTTTGAAATTGCGCTCCGATCCCATCACGAAGGTGACGGGGATGCCGGCTACTTCCGCCACTGCCGCATCGTCGGTCAGCTCGCCACCAGCCACTTTGCGGTGCGCGTCCAAGATAGAATGGAAATGGAAAGCCTGCGGCGTTTGCGCGCGCCACAGATCGCGGCGGTCGACAGTATCGCCAACCCGCTCCCCGGCGCCGCGCTTAATCGTATCGATGACTGGGACCGCGACCAGGATCGCAGGATGGTCCGCCAACGCCTCGATGGTGCGGCTGATCGTCCCGGCATCGATCAGTGGGCGCGCGGCATCGTGGATCAGCACATAGTCCGGCCGCTCGGCGGCGAGCCGTTCCAGGCCGTTCAGCACAGATCCTTGCCGCGTCGTGCCGCCTTCAACCGGCGGCAGCAGCTTGGCAATGCCGGCTGAGGCTGTGTCATAGAGATCACGCTGCGCCGGATGGATGGCGACCAGGATCCCCGCGATGCCGGGATGCGCGGCGAAGCTCTCCAGGCTATGGCGCAGCATCGGCTTGCCGGCGAGCGTTTGGTACTGCTTCGGGAGGTCGCCGCCAAAGCGCTGACCGCTGCCGGCGGCGACGACAAGAACGTACGTGCGAGGTGAGGGCATTTCCAGAAAGATATGAGGCGCGTTTGCCAAGGCCCGGCAGTTTAACGATAATGCGCGCCATGTCGACCTTTCCGATTGCCGCGATCGCGGCCATCTCAGCCCTTCTTCCGATCTCCATCCTTGCTTGCCGCGGGAGCCTGGAGCGCAACGCGCTTGGCTGGCTGCTGCTGGCGGCGGCGGTGATCGGCGGATCGGTGCCGGCGATTGCGGAGCTGCAGTCCGGCTGGCGCGCCGGCCTCGCTGCCAGCCTGCATGTCACGGCAGCGGCGACCCTGGTGGTCTTCGCCGCTGCGGTCGTCCTGAACGCGCCGGCTTTGCGGCTCGCGGCTCTGGCCGGACCCTATGCGATCCTGCTGGTGGTGCTGGGCTGGATTGCGTCTGTCTTTGAGGTCGAGCCTGCGATTCCGGCAGCGCCGGGCGCCTGGTTCGCTGGCCACGTCCTGCTTGCTATTGCCGCTTATGCGTCCCTGACGCTGTCCGCTTTGGCCGCCTGCGGCGTTCTGCTCGAGGAGCGGGCCTTCAAGGCGCGCACGGACAGCTGGTCGACCCGCGTCCTGCCGCCTTTGGCGGAGACCGAAGCGCTCCAGAATGCACTTCTCAAGCTCGCCGCCATCCTGCTGCTGCTGGCGCTTGCCACAGGTGCTGCCAACGAGTTCCTGATCGCCGGCCAGGCGGTGGCCTTCACACACAAAATCCTGTTGTCTTTCCTTGGGTTCGGCGTCGTTCTGGTTCTTCTTGTCTTGCATCACAGGACCGGCCTTCGGGGCCGCAAGGCGGCGCGCTGGCTATTGACCGGCTATCTCCTGCTGACCCTGGCCTATCCCGGGGTGAAATTCGTCCGGGAAATCCTGATCGCGCAGGGTTAGGCAATGGGGTAGCCATTGGTCTAGGACGAGCTCTTTTTGCTTTGCAGCATGAGCCGGTCGGCTTATAACACTGCTCAGTTTTTGGGCAGCGGAAAAGAGTGACCAAAAAGTGAGCATCCAGATTGGCCCGGTGAAACTCGAGGATCCGGTGATCCTGGCGCCGATGTCGGGCGTCACGGACCTGCCGTTCCGCCGCCTGGTGAAGCGCAGCGGGGCCGGGCTGGTCGTCTCCGAGATGATCGCCAGCGAAGCAATGATCCGCCAGAACCGCCAATCCCTGCGCATGGCCGAAAATGTGCCCGAGGAAGCGCCGATGGCGGTCCAGCTGGCGGGCTGCGAGCCGCATGTCATGGCCGAAGCCGCCAGGCTCAACGAGGATCGCGGCGCGGCCATCATCGATATCAATTTCGGCTGCCCGGTAAAGAAGGTGGTGAATGGCGAGGCCGGCTCGGCGCTGATGCGCGATGAGCCCAAGGCCGCCAAGATCCTGGAAGCGACGGTGAAGGCCGTGAAGCTCCCCGTCACGCTGAAGATGCGCAAAGGGTGGGACGAGAACAATCAAAATGCCCCGCGCCTAGCCAGGATCGCCGAAGAGAGCGGGATCAAGATGATCACCGTGCATGGCCGCACGCGCTGCCAGCTCTATAACGGGACCGCCGACTGGGAGTTCATCCGCCGGGTGAAAGAGGCTGTGAACATCCCGGTCGTCGTGAATGGCGACATCATCAGCCTGGAAGATGCGCAGACGGCGCTCGAGCAATCGGGCGCGGACGGCGTGATGGTCGGGCGGGGTGCCTATGGCAAGCCCTGGTTCCTGAAGCAGGTCATCGCCTTCCTGCGCACCGGCGAACGGCTGCCCAACCCATCGCTCAAGGATCAACTTCACACCGTGCTGGAACATTACCAGGCGATGCTGAGCCACTATGGCATCGACACCGGGCTCAAGATCGCGCGCAAGCATCTCGGCTGGTACTCGAAGGGCCTGCCCGGTTCGGCGGAGTTCCGCACGCGCGTCAACCAGGTCGACGAGCCGAACTCGGTCATGGCGCTGGTTCGCGACTTCTACCAGCCGCAAATCGATCAGATGGCGGCGTGAGGCAGCGATGACCAGCGCCGCCATTCCATTGCGCTTGACAGGCGATGCGGCCAATTCCGAGCTGTGGGAGACGCTGGTCCTTCCCAACATGCTGATCGAGGCTCTGCCCGCTGCGATCATCGTCGTGGACGGCGAGGGGCATTGCCGAACGCTGAATGCCGCCGCGGAGAGCCTGCTGCATGTGGGCCGCAAGAACCTGCTGGGCCGGCGCCTGTCGGAGGTCGTATCCAACGATTGCCCTCTGTTTTCCCTGATCGAGCAGTGCCGGCTCAGCCGTTCGGCCGTCAGCGATGCGGAGATGTCGATCGACGGGCCGCGGCTGCACCTGGAGCATGTGTCAGTGGAGGTAGCGCCGCTCGATGATCCCAACGGATCGGTCGTGGTGGCGATGCGCGACCGCAGCCTGGAACACCGCATGGCGCGCCAAAGCGCCGCCGCGGAGGCCGCGCAGTCGGTGCGCTCCATGGCGGGCATGCTGGCGCACGAGATCAAGAACCCGCTCGCCGGGATACGCGGCGCGGCGCAACTGCTGGAATCCAAGCTCGGCCCGTCGGAGGGTGCACTTGCGGCGCTGATCCGCGAAGAATCGGACCGCATCGTTGGTCTGGTCAATGGCGTCGAGATTTTTGCCGATGACCGCGCGCCTGTGCTCTCGATCGTCAACGTACACGAGGCGCTGGACCATGTGTGCAAGCTGGCGCGCGTGTCCTTCGCGCGGCATGTCACGTTGCGCGAATATTACGACCCGTCGCTGCCGTCCCTGCGCGGCAATCGCGATCTGTTGATCCAGATATTCCTCAATCTGGTGAAGAATGCTTCCGAAGCGTGCGACGGCAGTGAAGGCGAGATCGTGGTGACGACGTCCTATCAGGCTGGCTTCCGCATCGGCGAGCGCAACAAGGCGCATCGCCAGCCCCGCCGCATCGCGGTGACGATTGCCGATAATGGCCCTGGCGTGCCGGACGCGCTGGCTGGCAACCTGTTCGATCCATTCGTCACCAGCAAGCCGGGCGGGCGGGGTCTCGGCTTGCCGCTGGTCGCAAAGCTGGTGCGCGCCCATGACGGGATGATCGAATTCCAGAGCAAGCCCGGCGCAACGCGGTTCACCGTTTTGCTGCCGATCTCCGACAATCAGACAGAAGAAGGCGGGTCATGAACGCAACCATTTTGGTGGCAGATGACGATCGTTCCATCCGCCTGGTCGTCAGCCAAGCGCTGGCGCAACGCGGCCATGCAGTGCGCGCCGCCTCCGACGCGCGCACTTTGTGGCAATGGGTCGATGCCGGCGAAGGCGACCTCGTCGTCACCGATGTGCTGATGCCGGACGGCAATGGCCTCGATCTCGTCCCGCGCATCAAGGAGCGGCGGCCTGATCTCCCCATCATCGTGATGAGCGCGCAGAACACCATCCTGACCGCGATCCGCGCGAATGAGCGCGGCGCCTTCGAATATCTTCCAAAGCCGTTCGACCTCGACGTCCTGGTGGCCGCGGTCGACCGCGCTTTGACCCAGACACAGCCGGAGACGCCGCCAGCCGGCAATGGCGCCGATGAGGCGCTGCCCATCGTCGGCCGTTCGCCGGCGATGCAGGAGGTGTTCCGGGTCATCGGGCGCCTGGTCAACACCGATATGACGGCGTTGATCAACGGTGAATCCGGCACCGGCAAGGAGCTGGTGGCGCGCGCCCTGCACGATTTCGGCCGCCGCAAGGAGAAGCCCTTCGTCGCCATCAACATGGCAGCGATCCCGCGCGAGCTGATCGAAAGCGAATTGTTCGGCCACGAGAAGGGTGCTTTCACGGGCGCGATCGCCCGCGGCGTCGGCAAGTTCGAGCTGGCGCAGGGCGGCACGCTGTTCCTGGACGAGATCGGCGACATGCCGATGGAGGCGCAGACGCGTCTGCTGCGTGTCCTGCAAACCGGAGAATTCACCAGCGTCGGCGGCCGCGCCCCGCAGAAGGCCGATGTGCGCATCATCGCCGCCACCCACCGCGACCTGCGGCAGCTGATCGTGCAGGGGCGGTTCCGTGAAGACTTGTTCTATCGCTTGAATGTCGTCCCGATCCATCTGCCGTCGCTGCGCGAGCGGCGCGGTGACATCGCCGACCTGGCGCGTCATTTCCTGATCCGTGCGGCGCTCGACGGCCTGGCATCGAAAACCCTGTCGACCGCCGCGATCGAGGAGCTGCAACGCTACGACTGGCCGGGCAATGTGCGCGAGCTGGAAAATTTGATGCGCCGCATTGCCGTGCTCTACAGCGAGTCGGTGATCGACGCACGCATGGTGTCGGAATCGCTGGCCTCCGGCGCCGCCGGACGAGACGGCAAGGGAGGAGGGCGCCATGCCGATGAAACCCTCAGCCAGTCGGTCGATCGCCACCTGCGTGCCTATTTTGCGGCTCATCAAGGACGCTTGCCGGCGCACGGGCTTTATGATCGCATCCTGCAGGAGCTCGAGCGGCCCCTGCTGACCATCTGCCTCGAGGCCACGCGCGGCAACCAGATCAAGGCCGCCGAGCTGCTCGGCCTCAACCGCAACACGCTGCGCAAGAAATTGCGCGAACTCGATATCCGTGCGAGGCGTGCCGGAACCGGCGAATGAGCGAAATCGTCCTCAACACACCCAGGAAGTCCAGCTTGGGCCGACGCATCTATAACTGGTCACGCCGGATCAACATGGAACGCCGCATCGCCATGATGTTCCTGGCGCTCGGCGCGCTGTCCGGCCTGATGACCTATCTGGTCTTGACCAACGTCTGGCAGACCCAGAATTCCGCGCGCGCCATCACCTGGCTGCTGCTGTCGGACTTCATCATCGTGCTGTCGCTCGGCACCATCATCGCCCGGCGTTTCGTCGTGTTGTGGATCGAGCGCCGGCGCGGCATGGTCGGCGCGAAACTGCATTCCCGGCTGGTGCTGCTGTTCGGCCTGATCGCGCTCATTCCGGCGATCACGGTTTCGGTGTTCTCCACGACTTTCCTGAATTATGGCCTGGATCTCTGGTTCGGCGACAAGGTCAAGTCGGCGATCGAGAGCTCGATCAACGTCTCCCAATCCTATCTGCAGGATCACCAGCAGCGGGTCGCCAACGACACCCTATCCATCGCCAACGAAATCCGCGATCAGGACTGGGGCGGTTATCTCGACCTCTCTCGGCTTGATCAGTTCCTCGACCGTCAGGTGGATCTGCGCGATCTGTCGGAAGCCGTGGTGATCGATCGCCGCCGCCAGATCCTGGCCAGCGGCGGCTTCACGCTGATGATGGAGTTCGACCTCGACCTGCCCGAAGGCGCGCTGGTGCGCGCGGACAGCGGCGAGACAGTGATGCTGCATTCGCCAACCGGCGACCGGATCCGGGCGCTCGTCGCGATCGACGCGCAGCAAGGCATCTATCTCTATGCCGGCCGCGTGATCGATGACCGGATATTGAGCGCCATCCGCGGCAATGAGTATGCCGTCTATCTCTACCATCAGCTCGAAGAAAATCGCTCGAAGTGGCAGATCACGGTGGGGCTGATCTTCGCCGTCCTCGCCCTGCTGCTCTTGATGGCTGCGATTTGGGTCGCGATCATCTCGGCCACCAACCTGGTGAAGCCAATCCTGCGCCTGGTGGAGGCGGCACAGCGCCTGGGCGGGGGCGACCTGGCGACCCGGGTCAAGATCGGCAAGCGCGATGACGAGTTGGGTGAGCTCAGCCGCACCTTCAACACCATGGCGCTC
Source organism: Dongiaceae bacterium (assembly GCA_035695765.1). Lineage (GTDB taxonomy): Bacteria > Pseudomonadota > Alphaproteobacteria > Dongiales > Dongiaceae > Dongia_A. Next base: position 25,754 of record DASRRI010000119.1, on the reverse strand, counting down.
CGGCTGCAGACCCAGCAGGTCGAGCTGGTCGCGACAAACCAGCAGCTGGATGACCGGCGGCGTTTCACCGAGCTGGTCCTGTCGGGCGTGTCGGCGGGCGTGATCGGCCTCAACGACAAGGGCGAGATCGAATTGCCGAACCGCTCCGCCTCCGAGCTGCTGGGCCGCAACATCATGCAGCATGTCGGCCAGCGGCTGGGCGATCTGGTGCCGGAGATGGGTGAACTCGTTGCCGTGGCGCAGAGCCGCGTGGCCGGCAGCGCCGACGGCCAGATCAACATGTCCCATGGTCCGCTCACGCGCACCTTGCATGTCCGCGTGGTGTCGGAGCGGAGCGAGGGCGAGCATACCCGAATCGTGGTGACGTTCGACGACGTGACCGAGCTCCTGGCGGCGCAGCGCAAGGCGGCCTGGTCCGACATCGCCCGCCGCATCGCGCACGAGATCAAGAATCCACTGACGCCGATCCAGTTGTCGGCCGAGCGGTTGAAGCGGAAATACCTGAAGGAAATCGTCAACGACCCCGAGACATTTGCGGTCTGTACCGATACCATTGTTCGCCAGGTTGGCGACATTGGGCGATTGGTTGACGAATTCTCGTCGTTCGCACGTATGCCGGCACCGGTGCTCCGGCCGGAAGATCTGGTGGAGCTGGCGCGCCAGGCCGCCTTCCTGCAGCAGAGTGGCAACCCCGCCATCGTCTATGACGTCGATCTGCCGGGGGCGGCCATCTGGGCCAATTGCGATGCCTCGCAAGTCACGCGCGCCCTGACCAATCTGCTGCAGAATGCAGCGGATGCGATCGAGACTCGCCTGGAGCTGGAGCAATCCGGGCCGGAGAGTGAGCAGAATCGCTTGACGCCGGGTCGCATCCATCTATGGATTCGGCGCGACGGGGATGAAGTTGTCCTGGCCGTCGATGACAATGGCCGCGGGCTTCCGCGGCAGGGCCGCGAACGGCTGACCGACCCCTATGTGACTACTCGCGTCAAGGGCACTGGACTGGGACTGGCGATCGTCAAGAAGATCATGGAAGATCACGGTGGCAGGCTGCAGTTGCTGGATGGCGAGAAGGGCGGCGCCTCGGTGCGGTTGGCCTTCCCGGCGGAGATCGTCTTGGCCGACCCCGCGTTGAGAACAGTGGAAGCATGAGTGACCGAGGCATGGTATGGCGCGCGATATCCTGATTGTCGATGACGAAGCCGACATCCGGATGCTGATCGCCGGCGTGTTGGGCGACGAAGGCTTCACCACGCGCGAAGCGGCCAACAGCGACGAGGCGCTGAGCCTGCTGCACCAGCGCTGCCCCAGCCTCATCATCCTCGACATCTGGCTGCAGAATAGTACGCTGGACGGCATGGGTATCCTGGACGTGATCCAGGAGGCCTATCCCGACGTGCCGGTCGTGATGATCAGCGGCCACGGCAACATCGAGACCGCCGTCAACTCGATCAAGCGCGGCGCCTTCGACTTCATCGAAAAACCGTTCAAGGCCGACCGGCTGCTGTTGACCATCGAGCGCGCGCTCGAGAATGCCCGGCTGCGGCGCGAGAACGAGGACCTTCGTGCCCGGATCGGCATGCAAGCGGATCTGATCGGCCGCTCCGCCGCCATGACCCAGTTGCGCCAGCAGATCGAGCGGGTGGCGCCGACCGGCAGCCGCGTGCTGTTCTCCGGCCCTCCAGGCAGTGGCAAGGAAGTGGCCGCGCGCTTGCTGCACCGCAAATCGAAGCGCGCTGATCTGCCCTTCATTGTCCTCAATTGCGCGACCATGCATCCCGACCGGCTGGAGATCGAGCTGTTCGGCACCGAGCGCAATGGCGACGGGCGCGAGAGTGTCTCCAAGGTCGGGTTCCTGGAACAGGCGCACAGCGGTACCCTGCTGCTGGACGAGGTCGCCGACATGCCGCTGGAGACCCAGGGCAAGATCGTGCGCGTGCTGCAGGAGCAGACGTTCGAGCGCGTGGGCGGCAAGACCAAGGTCGATGTCGATGTCCGGGTGATCGCCGCCACCAGCCGCGACCTGCAGGCCGAGATGTCCAATGGACGGTTCCGGCAGGACCTGTTCTATCGCCTGAACGTGGTGCCGATGCGCGTGCCGCCACTGCGGGAGCGGCGCGACGACATCCCGGAGCTGCTGGACCATTTCATGCGCGTCGCCTCGGAACAGACTGGTCTACCGGCCCGCAGTTTCGGCGACGACACGCTGGCATTGCTGCAGGCCTATGACTGGCCAGGCAATGTCCGGCAGCTGCGCAACGTCGTGGACTGGCTGCTGATCATGGCGCCGGGTGAGCCCGGCGATGCGATCCGCGGCGACATGCTGCCGCCGGATATCGGATCGGCCAATGCCGGGGGCGTCGCGACGGCGGACGGAACCGAGGTTCTGTCGTTGCCGCTGCGCGAGGCGCGCGAGATCTTTGAACGCAAATATCTGGAATCCCAGGTGTCGCGGTTCGGCGGCAATATCTCGCGCACCGCCAGCTTCGTGGGCATGGAACGCTCCGCACTGCACCGCAAGCTGCGCTCGCTCGGGATCACGGGATCGGAACGCGGGGACAAGGTCGAGTAGCTGGCGGCGGTCGCCTCTTGGCCGCCCTTCGTCTGAATTGGAACAAGCATCATGAAGGTCGTGATCTGCGGCGCCGGTCAGGTGGGCGCCAATATCGCGAAGTATCTCGCTCACGAAGGTAACGACGTCACGATCGTGGACGTCGATCCGCATCTGGTGCGCGACATCACCGACCAGCTGGACGTGCAGGGGATCGCCGGTTACGCCTCGCATCCGAACGTGCTGGAGCAGGCCGGCCTGCGCGACGCCGATCTGCTGATCGCGGTGACCCATTCCGACGAAGTCAACATGACTGCCTGCCTGGTGGCGCACTCGATCTTCGACGTGCCGACCAAGATCGCGCGCGTGCGCGAGCAATCCTATCTCGAATCCAAATGGTCGAGCATTTTCGGTTCGGATCATCTTGGCATCGACGCGGTCATATCTCCGGAGGTCGAGGTCGCAGAAGCGATCCATCGCCGGCTGGAAGTTCCCGGTGCCTTCGAGGCCGTCACGCTCGCGGATGGGCTGGTGACCTTGGTCGGCGTTCATTGCGGGCCGAGCTGCCCGGTGCTGAACACGCCGCTGCGGCATCTGACGACCTTGTTCCCGGATTTGCACGCGACCGTCGTCGGCATCGTGCGCGGCGACCAGAAGATTGTGCCGGAGGACAGCGACAGCATCGCTGCGGGCGATGACGTCTATTTCATCGCCGAGACCGCGCACCTCAAGCGTGCGCTCAGCGCCTTCGGCCATGAGGAGCAGGAAGCACGGCATCTGATCGTCGTCGGCGGCGGCAATATCGGCCTCGGCCTCAGCGAGCTGATCGCCGAGCGCAATCCCGGAATCGACGTGAAGCTGATCGAGCTTGACCGCCGCCGCGCCGCCTTGGCCGCCGCGCGCTTGCCGAACTGGGTGGTGATCCAAGGCGATGCCCTCGACCCGCGCATCCTGGAAGAGGCGAACGTGCGCGGCACCGAGACCATCATCGCAGTCACCAATGATGACGAGGTCAACATTCTCGCCTCGTTGCTGGCCAAGCGCGCCGGCTGCCAGCGCACCATCACCCTGGTCAACTCCACCAACTACGCGCCCTTGATCGGCTCGCTCGGCATCGACGCCGTCGTCAGCCCGCGCGCCACCACAGTCTCCAACATCCTGCAGCACGTGCGGCGCGGGCGCGTGCGGGCAGTCCATTCCCTGGGTGATGATTTCGGCGAAGTCATGGAGATCGAGGTCCTGGAGACCGCGCGCCTAGTCGGCACGCCGATCCGCGAGGCCAAGCTGCCGGACGGCGTCATCGTCGGCGCGATGGTGCGCGACGGCAAGGTCGTCATCGCAACCGGCGACACGGTGATGGAGAAGGACGACCACGTCATCCTGTTCGCCGCCAGCGACGACGTGCGCGATGTCGAACGCCTTTTCTCCGTCCGCCTGGAATATTTCTGATCGAGCATCATGTCCCGCATCGCTTACATCAACGGCCGATATGTACCACAATCCCACGCCCAGGTCTCAGTGGAGGACCGCGGTTATCTGTTCTCCGACGGCGTCTATGACGTTATCCCGGTGCATGGCGGACAATTGGCTTTTGCCGACCGCTATCTAGACCGGCTCGATCGCTCGCTAGGGGAACTGAAGATCGCACAGCCGATGTCGCGCGCCGCTTTGCTGCAGATCATGCGTGAACTGATCGAGCGCAACGGCATCCGGCAGGGAACCGTCTATGTCCAGGTGACGCGCGGTGTCGCGCCGCGCGACCACAAATTCCCGCAAGGGATCAAGCCATCGCTGGTCCTGATGGCGCGAAAGTGGAAAGCGCCGTCGCCGGACCTGCTGGCCACGGGCGCCGCGATCATCACGACCCGGGACCAGCGCTGGGCACGGCGCGACATCAAATGCATCAGCCTGATCGCCAACGTACTCGCGAAGCAAGAGGCGGCCGAACGGGGCGCCTACGAAGCCTGGATGATCGACGATGCCGGGATGGTGACGGAAGGCTCCTCGACCTCCGCCTGGATCGCTAGCGCGAATGGCGAGCTGGTGACGCGACCGAATGGTGTCGAGATCCTCCCAGGTGTCACGCGTTCCGTTGTCCTCGACGTGGCGCGGGAGCTGGGCTTGACGTTGCAGCTTCGGCCGTTCTCGCGCGACCAAGCCTATGCGGCCCGCGAAGCATTCCTCACCAGCACCAACAATTTCGTGCTGCCGATCACGCGCATCGATGGCCGGCCGGTGGGCGAGGGCAAGCCGGGCCCGATCGCGGCGCGCCTGCGCGCAGCGTACCTGAAAGCGGCGCATCATGACTGAGCGCAAGCTGCCGCGCGCCATCCTGTTCGACTGGGACAACACCCTGGTCGAGAGCTGGGGCGTGATCCACGAGGCGATGAACCTGACGCTGGCCGCCATGGGTTTTGGACGCTGGACGCGGGAGGAAACCGAACAGCGAGTACGCGCATCGTTGCGCGATTCGTTCCCGTCGATGTTTGGCGCGCGCTGGCGCGATGCGGAGCAGATCTTCTACAACAGCTTTGCCGCCATTCACCTGCAGCATCTGCGCGCCTTGCCCGGTGCGAGCGACATGCTGAAGCATCTCGCCGAAATCGAACGCATCTATCTCGGCGTCATCAGCAACAAGCGCGGGGAATATCTGCGGCGCGAAGCCGATCACCTGGGATGGACGGGTCATTTCCGCGCGCTCGCGGGCGCCGGGGACGCGGCGCGCGACAAGCCCGCGATCGAGCACGTGCATCTTGCGTTGGGCGAACTCGCCTGCGGCGCGGATATCTGGCTGGTCGGGGATGCGGACATCGACCTCAAATGCGCCCGCAATGCCGGCTGCACCCCGGTCCTGATGCGGCCCGCAGCCCCTGCGGCGGGCGAGTTTCCGGGCCACGAACCCACCTTCCATTTCCCTGATTGCGCTGGTCTTTTGGCCTATTTGCGACAGACTTAGTTTCCTTGGCGGCCATCCTATGTTAATCGTGAGAGGTAGCGCCGCGCCCGACCCCCCGGGCGCGTACCTGGCGGGCTGGCGCAGCCCCAAGAACAAAGGACGAAACACATGGCCAACGAAAAATCGCAGAGCGTCCAGGACGTTTTTTTGAACAACATTCGCAAGAGCAAGATGCCGGTAACGGTGTTCTTGGTGAATGGCGTGAAACTGCAAGGCATCATTACCTGGTTCGATAATTTCTCGGTGTTGCTGCGCCGGGATGCCCATTCGCAGCTGGTCTATAAGCATGCGATCTCGACGATCATGCCAGCCGGACCGCTGCAACTGTTCGAAGGCGCGAAAGAGGGCGAGGAAGCCTGAAGCTTCGCTGCCGGCGAACCGGTATTTGACGAGGATGACACTTGGATAAGACTACCCCGGTCGACCGGCGGGAGGCGCGGGTCGACATCGACGGCTTACGTCACGGCGACCATGCACTGGTGATCCATCCGGATCTGCATCGCCGGGCGCGGCCGGCCGCTGCCGGGCTGCACTACCGTACGCCCGCCTCGCGGCTGGAGGAGGCGTGTGGCCTTGCGCTCGCGATCGATCTGGAGATCGCGGCGGCCGAGGTGGTGCGCGTGTCCGAGCCCAAGCCGGCGACCCTGATAGGGCAGGGTGCAGTCGATCGCCTCAAGGAACTGATCGAGGAAAAGGGCGTCGCCCTGGTGGTGGTCGATGCCGCGATCTCTCCCGTGCAGCAGCGCAACCTCGAGCAGGCCTGGAAGGCCAAGGTCATCGACCGTACCGGCCTCATCCTCGAGATCTTCGGCGAACGCGCCCGCACCAAGGAAGGCCAGCTGCAGGTGGAGCTGGCGGCCTTGTCCTATCAGCGTTCGCGCCTGGTGCGGTCTTGGACCCACTTGGAGCGGCAGCGCGGCGGCTTCGGCTTCATCGGCGGTCCGGGTGAATCCCAGATCGAAATCGATCGCCGCCTGATCGACGAGCGCATCGTGCGCATCAAGCGCGACCTCGAGGATGTGAAGCGCACCCGCGCCCTGCATCGCCGCGCGCGCAAGCGTGTGCCGTTTCCGGTGGTGGCGTTGGTCGGCTATACCAATGCCGGCAAATCGACCCTGTTCAACCGGCTGACCCGGGCGGAGGTCGTGGCGAAGGACTTGCTGTTCGCCACGCTCGATCCGACCATGCGGCGCGTCGGGCTGCCCGGTGGGCGTGATATTATCCTTTCCGACACCGTCGGATTCATTTCGGACCTGCCGACCGAACTGGTCGCGGCGTTCCGTGCGACGCTGGAAGAAGTTCTGGAAGCGGACCTCATCCTCCATGTCCGCGACATCGCGCATCCCGAAACCGATGCCCAGAAGGCGGATGTGGAAGCCGTCCTGGAGGGCCTGGGGCTGGAGCATCAGGCGGTGCACGACATGATCGAGGTCTTGAACAAGATCGACGCGCTGCCGGCGGAGGATGCCGAGCGGATCGCTGATCTGGCACGCCGTGACCATCAGGTCGCCGCCGTCTCAGCGCTTACCGGGGCCGGTTGTGATCGGCTGCTGGATGAGATCGAAAAGCGGCTTGCGCGGGACCGCCAGGTCGCCACCTATCGCCTTGGTCATGACCGCGGCGGCGACATTGCCTGGCTCTATCAACATGGCGAGGTGCTGGAGCGCACCGACGATGAAGAGGGCGCCAGCCTGAAAGTCCGCCTCTCCGCCGATGATCGCCGGCGCTTCGAACAGAGCCGTCCAGCATGAAATCTCCAGACGTCAATGCAGTGGCCGCGCTGATCGCGGAAGTCGCGGCGGTGGAAATCCAGCCGCGCTTCCGCAAGCTCGCCGCCCATGAGCAGCGCGAGAAGGCGCCCGGCGACATCGTCACCATCGCCGACGAGCGGGCCGAAGCTGCGCTGACGCCACGTTTGTTGGAACTGGTGCCCGGCTCGATCGTGATCGGCGAGGAGGCCGCCGCCAAGGACCCGGAGCTGGTCCACCGCCTCAGCGCCGACCAGGTTGCCTGGATCGTCGACCCGGTGGATGGCACCGCCAACTTCGCCGAGGGCAAGACGGATTTCGTCAGCATGGTCGCCCTGGTCCACGGTGATGAGCTGATCGGAAGCTGGATCCATTTGCCGACCACTGGAGAGACTGCCATCGCCGAGCGCGGCGCCGGGGCGACCTTCGACGGCGTGCGCATTCCGATCCTGTCACCGGATGCGGCGCATCCCGCCGGCGTGGTCGGCGTCGGCAAGTTCAGTGCCCCATCGCTGCATCCGCGAGCCGAAGCCCTGCGGCGCCAGGTGAAGCAGATCAAGTCCCTGCGCTGCGCCGGGCTCGATTACCTGCGCCTGGCGCGGGGCGAGCTTGATTTCATCCTGTTCGGCCGCGCATGGCCCTGGGATCACGCGCCTGGCGCCCTTTTGGTGGCGGAGGCCGGCGGCGTCGTCAGCCACGGCGACGGCACGCCTTATCGCCCCAGCCAGGCCCTGACCGTGCAGGGCGTCCTGACGGCACGTAGCCGGCAAGTCTGGCGCCACATCCTCGACGGGCTGAACTCCGAACCAGCGCACTGAACGTAGGGAGAGAGCATCTATGAAAACGGCATTCCTGGGTCTTGGGATCATGGGTTTCCCGATGGCCGGCCATCTGAAGAAGGGCGGGCACGAGGTCACGGTCTATAACCGCACCGCCGCCAAGTCACAGAAATGGACGGAAACCCATGGCGGCCGCTCTGCGGCGACACCGGCCGAGGCGGCCAAGGGTGCCGACATCGTCTTTTCCTGCGTCGGCAATGACGAGGATCTGCGCAGCATCGTCCTGGGCGGTGAGGGGGCGTTCGCCGGCATGGGCGAGGGCGCCATCTTCGTCGATCACACCACTGCCTCGGCCAATGTCGCCCGCGAGCTGGGCGAGGTGGCGAAGGGCAAGGGACTGCACTTCCTCGATGCTCCCGTGTCCGGTGGCCAGGCGGGGGCGGAGAACGGCAAGCTCACCGTTATGGTCGGCGGCGGCCAGGCGGATTTCGAACGGGCCAAGCCTGTCATCGATTGCTATGCCCGTGCCTGCGTCCTGCTGGGTCCGGTCGGCAGCGGCCAACTCGCCAAGATGGTCAACCAGATCTGCATCGCCGGGCTGGTGCAGGGGCTGGCGGAGGGAATGAACTTCGCGGTCAAGGCGGGCCTCGATCCGGCCAAACTGGTGGAGACGATCTCCAAGGGGGCCGCCCAATCCTGGCAGATGGAGAACCGCGCCCTCACCATGGTGGCCGACAAGTTCGAGTTCGGCTTCGCCGTCGACTGGATGCGCAAGGACCTCGGCATCTGTCTCGAAGAAGCGAAGCACAACGGCGCTCGGTTGCCGGTCACGGCGCTGGTGGACCAGTTCTACGCCCAGATCCAGCAGCGCGGCGGCAAGCGCTGGGACACTTCCAGCCTCATCCATTTGCTAGCGCACCCGTAACTTTAAGGCCTCCTCATAAATCATTGTTTATAAAAGTAATCATTTGATAAATTTGCATGCATTTGACAATTGCATGCGGCATGCATATTATTTTTTGTTATCGGGGAGACGAGCATGCCGTGGAATCTGGCGGGCGTAGCGATCGATAGCGCAGGGGTGGTCGGCGGCACGGAACTGACGCCGGCGGCACTGCGGAAATACAGCAGGCTCGGCGAGATGGCGACCGACCTCGGCGATATCGTCTCGCCGGTGCACGACAAGAGTCGCGATCCGCGGAGCGGGCTGGTCGGGCACCGCGAAGTGGTCGCCGCGACGGGGAGGATTCGCCGCACGTTCGTCTCCTGGCTGACGCCCGATCGCCGGACGGTGGTGCTGGGTGGCTGCTGCACCTTGATGATCGGCCTTGGCGCTGCGACCCGCGACAGCATCGGTCGGTTCGGCATCGCCTACATCGACGGCCATCTCGATCTCTATGACGGGCACACCTCGCCTTGGGGCGAGGGGGCGGATATTCCGCTCGCCGCCATGCTGGGTCATGGTGATGCGGAGATCCTGGCCTCTGCGGGCGGGCGATCGCTGGACGCGGATAGCGTCTATCTGCTCGGCTACCGCGATGCGCTGCAGGCCGAGGCACACGGCTCTCTGATGCCGGAGGACTTCGGGCCGGAGTTCCGCCACGCCGATACGCCGGCGATCCGCCGTCAGGGGCCGGCCAAAGTCGGAGCAGCCGCTCGCGCGCATTTCGAAACGCATGATCTGCCCTTCTGGCTGTTCCTTGATGTCGATGCGCTTGACCCTGCCGTCTTTCCCGCGACCGATGCCCTGATCGGCGACGGGCTCGATTGGGACGAGGTCGAGGCGCTGGCCGGACCGCTGGCGCGCTCGCCGCTTCTGCTGGGGATCGTCACCACCTGCTACAACCCTGAAAAAGATCCTGGCGGCGCCCGCGGCCACCGGCTCGGGCGGTTCCTGGAGGGCGTGGTGGGAGGCAATCCGTGAAGCTGAACGAGCTGCGCGACCTCAATGTCATCGGCGCCTTCGCGTTAGCGCTGGCCGACGATTTCAAGGGCGCGATGGAAGACCTGGCGGAGGGGACTGAAAGCGCCTGCTCGGCCCTGATCGTGATCGGGCAGGAGAGCGGCCTCTCCGTCGACCGCCTGTCCAAGATCCTGCGCCTGTCGCAGCCTGGCACCGTCCGCCTGGTGGACCGGCTGGCTGCCGCCAAGCTGGTCGAGCGCAAGACCGGGACAGACCGCCGCGCGGTCGCCCTGCGCCTGACCGAAGCCGGTAAGCGGCAGGTCAAGTCGCTGCTGATCGGTCGGCAGCATGCCTTGGTGCAAGCGCTGCGCGGCCTCGATGATTGGGAGCGCTCGACGCTGAGCGCGATCGCCAGCAAGGTGTTGCGCGGGTTGGAGCACAGCGAGGTGGAGTGCGACCGCCGCTGCCGCCTATGCGATGCCAATTCCTGCCCTGACGAAAGCTGCCCGATGATCTAATCCCCCGCCCCCAAACTGGGGGCGGGTTGGGGTGGGGGAAGCGAGCGAAAACTCTTTCCGTCAGAGACGCGGCTTCCCCCTCCCTAACCCTCCGCCAAATTGGGGGAGGTGATGTGCAAAATGGAGAGCCCCATGGAACAGCGTCTCAGCCTCGTTACCCTCGGCGTGCGTGACCTTGCGGCGTCGCGCGCTTTCTATCGACGCCTCGGCTGGAAAGAATCGCCGCCGAGCAATGAGCATGTGGCGTTTTCCAATGCGGTGGGATGGTGTTCGCCTTATGGGGCCTTGATGCCCTGGTCGAGGATGCCGGCGTTAGCGGACCGGGCATGGGCTTCGCCAATATCAGCCTCGCCCACAATGTGCGCAGCCAAGAGGATGTCGATGCCATCCTCAACGAAGCGAAGAACGCCGGCGCGACCATCCTGAAACCCGGCGGCAAGACGTTCTGGGGCGGCTACACCGGCTGCTTCGCCGACCCCGATGGCTTCGTGTGGGAAGTCGCCTGGAATCCGGGTTTTGAGATCCTGCCGGACGGCAGGATCAAGCTGCCCGCCTGATCGGGTCGCGGCGCCAGCAGGTGGCGTTCGAGGCGATTGCCGCACAAATATTGTCCTCAAAAACCAGATGGTAAACAGCAACGAGCAGGTCCATGATGATGCTGTGGGGGGCCACCTGTTCGATGGAGCGTGGCCATGGATGGCGTCAATCCGACCTTGGCGTTCGCTGTATTGCTCTTCGGCTTTTCCGGCAATACGCACGACCCGCCAACGAACGCTGAAATTGAAAGTGAAGCGGGCTGTCCGACCCTGATGATCGCCCGCGATGCGCCGCAGCCATCAATCCAGGAGACCTGGACGGAGGCGTTTCAGAACAGCCTTGAATCTGCGCCGGCTGCTGCCGTCGATGAGCAATTGGCGGGTTCTGTGTTTCGCCAGATCGAGGGTCCACAGCCGAACAGCGATCTTGCTCCGGTGGCAGCGGCCGATGGCTCCGATCCGATCATGCGACGGATCTTCCCCGTGGGTACAAACCTGCTGGCTGTAGAGTCTGAAACCGATCCCTGCGAGCCGGAGCGTTAGGTCCGCTCACGCAGCAGTTCGCGGCAACCGCCGCTGCTTCCTAACCCTTCGCCAACTCCGCCTGATGCGCCTTCGCCATGTCCATCATGCTGGTGAAGCGGAACTGGTATTGCGGCATCTGGCCCGGCGCCATGGTCGCGCCGAAACCCGTGTCCGCGTGCCGCCGATAGATCCAGCATGAGGTCAGGCCCGCGCGGTTGGCGGGCTCGTGATCGTGGAACAGGCTTTCCGCCGTATGCAGGATCTGCTCCTTGCCGATGCCGCGGGCGCCCAGCGTCTCGATCATGTAGCGGAAGTTCCGGTCGTCGGGCTTGTAGGAGCCGATATCCTCCGCAGTGAAGATGGCGTCGAACGCCACCTGCAGCCGCTTGTTGCTGGCGGCGAAGCTCTCATTATCGACGTTCGACAGGATCACCAGCTTGTAGTGCTTCTTGAGGTACTGCAGCGCCTCTGCGGAATCCGGGAAGGCCGGCCAGTTGCCGACCGACCGTCCATAGGTCTGGCATTCCTCCCATGACGCCGCGACGCCCCATTCCTCCGCCAGGCGCTTGTAGACGATTGCCAGCAGCTCGCGATATCGGCGCGCGGGCGTCCAACGCTCCTGCGCCGCTTCGTGGCGCGCATGGGCTTCGAGGATCTGGTTGCGGGTGAGGGATGGCATCACGCGCGCGGTGAGAGGCTTCAGCGCCTCGACCATCCCGCTCTCCCAATCGATCAACGTGCCGTAGCAATCGAACGTCAGGACCTTGAACTGGCTCAGTTTCATGCATCGCTCCCTGTTTTTTCGGCGGCGAAAAATAGATGAAGATGGGAATCTGGCGGCGAAAGCGTCCGAGGCGCGGGTAGGCGGCCACCATCTCTTCCGTCGGCCGCGGCTCCTGCATCCTGGTGATGCGGAAGCCAGCTTCGCGCAGACAATTGATATACGTTTCCATCCGGTGCGGGAAGTGCGGGACCGCGAACAACGCACCGTCTTCCTCCGGCGCCGCCTTGAACCGCCAGCGATCGACGTGCACCTCGTCGATGAAATAGTCGCCGACCTCGAAGCCGATCTCTTCGCCCGGGGCGTTGCGGACCCATTTCTGGCGCGGCGTCACGAAGCAGGGATGCAGCACGCTGAAATAGAACCCGCCCGCCCGGCCGCAAGACCCGATGAGCCTCGCGCGCGGCGCCGGCGAAATCCGGGCCGTCCATCAGCGCCATGGTCGAAAGTGCAAGATCAAAGCTGCCGTCCGCGCAGCCATCCAGCCGCGAAAACGATGCGACCCGATAGGAGATGCCCAACGGCTGCGCCGCTTCCGCCGCCTGCGCCGCTTCGATCATCTTGCTGGAGACGTCGATCGCGGCGACGTGGGCGCCGCGGCGGGCGAACTCGCGGCTGTTGCGGCCTTCGCCGCAGCCGAGGTCGATGACCTTTCGGTCCGTCAGATCCGGCGCGAAGGCGAGGAACCTCGGGTTGTTGAATGTCTCGCGCAGCTTGTCCCAGCCGGCACGGACATGCCGCACCCACAGCTCCGCATTCTCGTCCCAGGCGTGCGCGACCTCGGAATCCGTGCGCATGGCGCCCTCCGACACGCGTTCGATCGGCATGGCGTCCGACCTCAGCGTTCTTCGGTCTTGGCCTTGGCCCAGGCCGCTTCCATCTCATCCAGCGTGCTGCCGGCAGGTTCCTTTCCCTTTGCAGCCAGCACTTCCTCGACGCGGCGGAAGCGGCGTTCGAACTTGCGGTTGGCGGCGCGCAGGACAGTCTCGCTGTCGATCTCGAGATGCCGCGCTAGGTTCACCACGACAAACAGCAGATCGCCGATCTCCTCGGCAATGGACTCCTTCGGGGCCTTTTGTTCCAGCGCCGCGCGAATCTCTTCCGTCTCCTCAGCGATCTTGTCCAGTACCTGGGCCGGCTCCGGCCAGTCGAACCCGACCCGCGTGGCCCGATCCTGCAGCTTCTCAGCGCGGGTGAGGGCGGGCAGGCCGCCTGTCACGCCATCCAGGGCGCTTGGGCGCTGGCCCTTCGCGGCGGCCGCAGCCGCGCGCTCCTCGGCCTTCTGCCGCTCCCAGGCATGGGTCTGTTCGGCGGCATCCGCGATCTCCAGGTCGCCGAAGACGTGCGGGTGGCGCTTCACCATCTTGGCGTTCAACGCCTCGAGCACGTCCGTCATCGTGAAGGTGCCGGCCTCGCGCGCCATCTGGGCATAGAACACGGTCTGGAAGAGCAGGTCGCCCAGCTCGCCCTTGAGACCCTCCATGTCGTCCTGCTCGATGGCATCCGCCACCTCGTAAGCTTCTTCGATGGTGTGCGGGACGATGGTGCGGAAGCTCTGCTCGAGGTCCCAGGGACAGCCGCCATTGGGGTCACGGAGCTTCGCCATGATGGCAAGAAGCTTGGAGAATGCAGCCGATTCGTCAGAGTAGGTCTCTAATTTAAGCATTTGCAAAACCCAGATTTCTTTGGTCCATTAGTCGCATAACGTATATTATGGAAAATATATGAGAACGCCGCTCGTCAGCGTCTCAACACTCTGGATCCGACAGAATTCTCCTGCGAGTTAATCCAAGTTTAAGCGTCCTGGTCTGATATCTGTCCTATGCCGCAATCCGAACTCCTGCCAACCATCGGGACCATCTTAGCAAACGCCGAACCGACGGCCAGCCGCGCACATGCCGCTCTCGAGCCTTTGGTGCGTGCGCATGCGCCGGCTCTGGCTGTCATGAGTTCGTTCCAGGCGTCACTGCATCCCGCGCTGGAATTGAGCTCCGATCTCGGCTTCGACGCGATTGCCTTCGCCGAGTTGGCCGTCGCCATCGAGGACACGTTCGGGATCGACCTGGACATCGCCGACCTCGACGGATGCAGGACCATCCGGGACCTGGATAGCCTGATCGCCGCCGCGAACGCGTAGGACCCGTGTACGACCGGCGTACGACCTCGGGGCCGGCGCTTTGACAGATTGCTCGCCGCCGTGGTCTGAACTTCCATGGACTTCGCCATCCGCCCTTATGTCGAGGCCGACCGCCGTGGCATCATCGGCGCGCTGATCGCGCTCCAGGAACATGAGCGTGCGATCCACGACACACGCCTGCCCGGCGAAGACGCCACCGAGATCTATTTGGGCACGCTTTTCGTCGCCGAGGCCGGCGGCAGGTTCGCCGGCCTGGTTGCCGGCCTCATTGAAGCCTTTGACGTGGTGCTCGAGACGAGCGATTCCTGCATCTACGGCTATTGCTCCGATGTCTACGTGGCGCCCGAGTTCCGCGGCACCGGCCTTGCCCACTTGCTGCTCAACGTCCTGGAGCGCGATCTGGCCCGCAAGGCGCCGATATCGCCCTTCCGCGTCAATGTGCTGGCGATCAACCGGATCGCCTGCCGCGCCTACGAGCGCGCCGGTTTCGTGCCCTATGAGGTCATGTATGAAAGGCTGGTGCAGCGCGATCGCTCACAACCAGCCTCGGCGCCGGAAATACCACATCGGCAGAATCGCCGATAAGATCATCAGGCCGATGGCGATCAAGTAGCCGTGCTTCCAATGCAGCTCCGGCATGGTGTCGAAGTTCATGCCATAGATGCTCGCAATCAGGGTCGGCGGCAGGAATGCGACCGACGCCACCGTGAAGATCTTGATGATGGCGTTCTGCTCGATGTTGATGAGGCCAAGCGTCGCATCCAGCAGGAAGTTCACCTTCCCCGCCAGAAAATGGGCGTGATCGGTGATCGAGCTCAGGTCGCGTGACAGCGTCTTGATGCGCGCCTTCACGTCCTTTTTCATGTCGGCCTGGGCGTTCAGGAAGACAGCGATGCGGCTCAGGCCGAGCAACGAATCCCGCGCCTTGGTCGCCAGGTCCCCCACCCGGCCGATCCGGCGCATGGTCTCCTGTAGGTCGGGGCTCTTGCGTTTTGCCTTCCGGCTTTGGGTATCGAGGGCGGCTGCGCGCTTGGCGAAGATGTCACGCGACACCTGCTCCATGTCGGCCTGCGCGAGTTCCAGCACGTCGGCAAGGCGGTCCGTAATGCTCTCCAGCAATCCCAGCAGAACGGACTGCGCGGTCGCCGCCATGCCGGGATTGCGCTCCGCCCGGCGTGCGAACACGGCGAACGGCAACGGATCGACGAAGCGCACCGTCACCAGCGTCTCCGCCAGCAGGATGAAGGTGATGACACCACTCTCCGGAATCTCCGCGGTCGCCCGATGCAGGATCGGCGCGGTCATGACGAGGGCGCCGTTCTCGGTATAGAGCCGGCTCGAGGCCTCGATCTCGCCCATCTCCTCACGGGTCGGCACTTCCATGCCGAAGGCGCGTTCAACGGACGAGATTTCGGACGGCGACGGATTGGAGAGATCGACCCACACCGCATCGCGCGACAACGTGTCGGCGGCGCTTTCCGCCACCGCCTGAACGTGGCTCGGCAGATTGTCGACTGGCGGCAGGGCTTCTGCGACCGCGAGGTTCGCTGTCCCGGACAGGATGCTCTTGGTCAGCGAACCGCCCTGGAAGACAAAGGCCGTGATCATCTCGCCTCCTTCCCCCGGGGTCCTATAGCTGGCAATCCTCAAGTGTGGAAATCCGGGACGGCAGACGACGCCCGGTGGCGACCATCCCGATGGCGCCCGCGGCTAGGTAGGCCGCGCCCTATTCGCTGTCAACTGCAATGTCGAAGCCCACGGCGTCCGTCCATCCGAACCGCGATCTCGTAGGGCGATGCTCCAGATTGTGAGCCAGCAGCTCGCCAAACCGGCCATTGCCGATAGGCCCCTGGCTGGTTCGTTGGAGCATATCGACATCCGGCCTCCGAGTGCCTTCAATCAAGATCGGGCCATCGTCCAAAAGCGCAACGTCCCAGCCGATCACGACGTGATCGCCGAATGCCCGGTGTGCACGCAGCACCAGATCGACGGCGCCCTGCCACATCGGCAGCCGGCGTCCTTCCACGTGCGCGCCGGTCAATGGATGACGCCCATGCCAGATGCTGCTGCCTTCCGTCCCCAGGTCCGTCGCCCGCCCCAAACTTCCCGTCCTTACATTGACTGAGGATGCGATGCCGCCGGCATCAAAGCTGTCGACTGCGGACCGCGGATTGACCGGCATGCGAAAGGCGGCATTCGTCAGTTCAAAGTCACCACGCTCGGTCCGGCAGGTCAGCATCCGCACGGTGCAGAGGGCACCCGGCGTCAAATCAGCGATCGAAGCATGGTTTCGAAATGCGGGCTGGACGATATACGGCTCCACAAAGCGGGAAAGGTCCTGGAGATGCGCCAATAGCTCGCGCGCATCCAGCTCCCAACCGCGGGTGTCACGATATCGTCCGTGACCGACGGCATTCCATCTTTCCGCATCGCTGCCACCCTTTCCCCGCACCGGTTTCAGGAAAAGATCGATGTCGGGAAGATTCGCGTCAAATGGTCGGCCATCCTCGAACACAAAGAGGGTGGGGCTGTGCCGTAATCCATGGTCCTGGCAATGGCGCGCAAACGCCACCGCGTCCTTCAAGAGCCTCGCGTGTTTCCAGGCGGCCTCCGACGGATACAGCAGCCGATACGCTATTTCCTTGATCTCGTAGCGCATCAGATAATGAGGCGCCAATTGCTGCCGCTCCGGGCGATAGAGTTCGTAGCTGTAGTAGTAGGCTGGCGGGATACGGTAACGGATGGCCAGCCTCAGCTGCTCAAAGAACTGCTGCAGTTTCGACTTGCCGCTGAAACGCTGTAGGTTATCGCCGCGCTGCAGTACCTGCTTCATGGCGCGCACCGACGCGACGGCTGGCCATACCGCTATCGAGATCACGTTGCGAGCGCTGGCGGCCACATCACCTGCAGGCCACAGGGCTTGATTGCAGAATCGATGGACACGGCCAGCCGGCGTATTCGGCGGAGGCAGATGCAGGCCCAACATGAAAGGCGGCGGAAAGACCCGGTCGCGGATCGGCCCTGGCCTCCTATTGGCGGGCGCAAGCGGCAGCGACCCGGAAGGCCCCCTATCCGAAGGCAGAAGTCCGAGCGCGCGGCCGGTGTCGAATACCATCCAGAACACCGCCAGGAGATACAGTGATATAGACAGAAAATTGACGAAGTCCGTCAGCGGGAACCACAACACGGGCCCGCCTCCAACCGTCCCGTCGACGACATAGATATCCAGGATAGTCGATGTCAGCTGGATGACGAAGCTCAAGCGCGTCACGCGCCTCGCGCGCCTGAAGACCGGGTCGAAGCGACTCGTCCCCCAGAGGATGAGTGGGCCGACGGCAAGGATGAGGTAGTCGTCGAAATCAATTCCCTGGAAGGGTTCGCCGAGGCGATCGCTCACTGCTTCAAGAATCTGGGCGAGGCACACCAGTGCCAAGACACCGATGACCAGCCCCCATAAGACGGAGATTCTCCGGTCGGACAGGGCTCTCACCAGCAGGGAGCAAGCGGCAAGGCTCGCAACAGCTGCGACCAACCCCGTCAGCAGGTCGAGCATCCAGTCCTTGCTGGGGCCGGGGCTGGCAAGGAAAAACAAGGCCAGAGAAAGCGTGCAGGCCAGGAAGACAGGAACTTCGGTGCGAAATCTAACAATGTTCATGTTCGCCACTCGGATCCGATTGCTTGGAACTTAGTCCAGGCAGCACAAAAGGCAACTCGCGCGGGATGGCTCCCTATCCGACGTCCGGCACTTCGACCTCGAGCCCATCATAGGCAGGCTCCACGCCGGGCGGACATTTGGCATGGATGACGTCGTAATCCACCACGTGGTTCATATGCGTGAGGATCGTATGCTTCGGCTTCAACTGCGCCGTCCAAGCCAGCGCCTGGTCAAAATGTGCGTGGGTCGGATGCGGCTCGTAGCGCAGGCAATCGACCACGAAAAGGTCGAGGCCATGCAGCTTCGCCAGCGCCTCATCGGACAGCTTCGCAACATCGGTGCAATAAGCGACGTTGCCGATCCGGTAGCCGGTGCTGGTGGAGCCGAAGCCATGGTCCTGCTCGAACGCCACTACGGGAACACCGTCGATCTCGAACGGCCCGACTACTTCGATTGCGCGCAGGAATGGCTTGTAGAGATGGCCGGAGCCCTCAGTGTTCTGCTGGAAGATGTAATGGAACCGGCTGGTCAAGACGGAGAGTGTTTCGCGCGTGCCATAGGCGGGGATGGTCGTCTGCCCCGTCGGTTTCTTGAGGAACCGCGCATCGTCGATGCCTTGCGTATGATCCGCGTGATCGTGGGTATAGAGGATCGCCGATACTTGCGCGATGCCAGCATCCAAGCACTGCGCGCGCAGGTCGGGTGAGGTGTCCACCAGGATGGTGGTCGCCTTCTGGCGTAGTGCAATGGAAACGCGACGGCGGCGGTTCTTCGGATTGTCTGGATTACACTCGCCCCAATGCGGCCCCATCAAGGGGACGCCGCCCGAACCGCCGCAGCCGAGAATCGTGACCTTCATGCCGCCGTCTTGTCGAACAGGGTTTCGAAATTGGCGGTCGTGCGCGCGGCAAGCTCTTCAAGCCGGAGGCCGAGCATATCCGCGACATAGACTGCCGTGTGGCGCACGAAGCTTGGCTCATTGCGCTTGCCGCGCATCGGCATCGGCGCGAGATACGGCGAATCCGTCTCCACCAGCAAGCGGTCGAGCGGCACGGTCTTCGCAACCTGGCGCAACGCCTCGGCATTCTTGAACGTCACGATACCGGAGAGCGAAATGAAAAAGCCCATCTCCAGCGCAGCATCCGCCAGATATTGCGTTGCCGTGAAGCAGTGGATGACTCCTTTGAGCCCACCCTTCTCCGCGCCTTCGCGCAGCAGTGCGACCGTATCCTCGTCCGCGTCGCGGCTGTGGACGATCAGCGGCAAGCGGGTCTCGCAAGCTGCTTCGATATGCAGGCGGAACACCTCCTGCTGCTTATCGTGCGGGCTCTTGTCGTAGTAGTAATCCAGCCCCGCCTCGCCGATCCCCACGACCTTCGGATGCTTGGCCAACGCGACGATGCGCTCGAGCGCGATGTCCGGCTCATGCGCCGCTTCGTGCGGATGAACGCCGACCGAGCAGAACATGCGATCGAATCGTTCCGCGACGCTCAGCACCTCATCGAACTTGCTGAGCCGCGTACAGATGGTCAGCATCCGCCCCACGCCCGCCTCCCTGGCGCGCGCCACGACGGCATCGAGCTCCACTGCGAATTCGGGGAAGTCGAGATGGCAGTGAGAGTCGACGAGTTCGGGAGTGGTCGAGGTCATCATTGCCGACACTCAAACGCCGGCACCCCAAGCTCAGTTCCCCCTCCCCCAAAATGGGAGAGGGCTGGGGTGGGGGAAGCGAGCGAAGATTCTATCCAGCGGAGACGCGGCTTTCCCCTCCCTAACCCTCCCCCGTTTCGGGGGAGGGAATGATAGCGAGTAGTCGTCAGGGCATGCGCAGCGGCACTCACTGCGCCCCCTCCTCCACATAGCGTGGAAACACGCCTTCGGGCTTGGGTAGCGGCGTGCCGGCTTTCAGCGCACCACTCTCGCCCAACGCCGCGAACGTGCGCGCGTCGGCCGGCACGACAAGCTGGTCCAGCATCTTCGCCATGGAATCCGGCATGATCGGCTGCACCAGGATCGCGAGGTGCCGCACCGTCTCCGCCAGCACATAGAGGACTGTCGCCATGCGGGCGGGATCGCTTTTCTTCAACGCCCACGGCGCCTGTTCGTCGACATAGCGGTTGCTATCGCCCACCACCAGCCAGATCGCCTCGAGCGCGCGGTTGAACGCCTGCTCCGCGAACTGCGGCCGTACTTTCGCCAGCAGCTCATGCGCCGAGCCCAGCAGCTTCCGATCGGCGTCGCTGAACGCGCCGGGCTGCGGCACCTTGGCGTCGCAGTTCTTGTTGATCATGGACAGCACGCGTTGCGCCAGGTTGCCGAGATCGTTGGCGAGGTCGCCGTTCATCCGGTGCACCATCGAGCGGTGCGAGAAATCGCCGTCATTGCCGAACGGGATCTCGCGCAGCAGGAAATAGCGCACCTGGTCGAGGCCGTATTTCGCGACCATGGCATGCGGTTCGAGCGCGTTGCCCAGCGACTTGGACATCTTCTGCCCTTCATTGGTCCACCAGCCATGGGCGAACACACGGCGCGGCGGCTCAAGCCCCGCCGCCATCAGGAACGCCGGCCAATAGATCATGTGGAAGCGCGCGATATCCTTGCCGACCATGTGCAGGTCTGCCGGCCAGAACTTCTTGTAGCTCGCGACCTTGTCGTCCGGGAAGCCGACCGCCGTGATGTAGTTGGTGAGCGCATCCAGCCACACATACATGACGTGATCCGGATCATCCGGCACCGGCACGCCCCAATCGAACGTGGTGCGGGAGACCGAGAGATCGCGCAGACCGGACTTCACGAAGCTGATGATTTCGTTGCGGCGCGAGTCCGGCGCGAGGAACCAGGGGTTGTCGTCGTAGAATTTCAGCAGCTTGCCGCCCCATTCCGACAGCTTGAAGAAATAGCTCGGCTCCTCCACCCATTCCGCTTCGGCGCCGGAGGGCGCGATCTTCTTGCCGCTCGGCGTGGTGGTGAGCTCGTCCTCGCCGTAATAGGCCTCGTCGCGCACGGCGTACCAGCCGGCGTACGAGCCGAGATAGATCTCGCCGCGATCCTTCAGCCGCCGCCACAATTCCTGGCACGATTTGATGTGCCGCTCCTCGGTCGTGCGGATGAAATCGTCGTTGGAGAAGTTCATCGCCTTGGCGAGATCGCGGAAATTCTGCGACACCTTGTCGGTGAAGTCCTTCGGCGACATGCCGGCCGCTTGCGCCGACTTCTCGACCTTCTGCCCGTGCTCGTCCGTGCCGGTCAGGAAATGCACCGCGCGCCCGTCCAGCCGCATGAAGCGCGCCAGCGCATCGCAAGCGAGCGTGGTGTACGCATGCCCGATATGCGGCGCATCATTCACGTAATAGATCGGCGTGGTCACGTAGTAGCGTTCGGCCTCGGCCATCGGCTCTCAACTCCGCAAGAGATCGGTAGTGGACGGCCTGGGCTTAGCGTCCGAAGCCTTCGATGGCGAGGAAAGCTGCAACCCAGGCCTGCTTTCGGTCCAGGTTCACGGCGCGCACCCGGTCGAACAGACGGCTGACCTTTTCCCATAGAGCCAGCCAGCGATCAAGGCTGGCCGCCGCCTGCATGCGGCCTATCAGCGCCGTTTCCCCTTCAAAAAGCTGGATTTCCGGCTTTTCTCCGGTGGCAGCTATGCGCGCCATGCGGGCGAACCACCAGCCCAGAAGCTCCACCGCCAGATCGAACTGCGCGTCCTGGTCCCTGCCGCCGAGCTTGTCGCCCAGCTTGTGCAAGAGGCCGGCGTCGAGCTTTGGCCAGCTCGCCAGCAAAGCGCCGATGTCACGGATGAGGCCGACACCATCGCGCTCGATCATGCGGATCGCCTGGCCGAGGCTGCCGCCCGCGGTCGCGACCGCCAGACCGCGGTCCTGCGGCTTGATGTCGGGAAAGCGCGCCGCGAGTTCCGCCGCCAGCAGACTGAGCGGCAGCGGCTGCAGCACCAGCTTGCGGCAGCGCGAGCGGATGGTCGGCAGCAAGGCCTGCGGCGCGTGGCTGAGCAGCAGGATCACCGTATTGGCCGACGGCTCTTCCAGGATCTTGAGCAGCGCGTTGGCCGAGTTGCGATTGAGATCGTCCGCACTGTCGACGATGACCACGCGCCACGGACTCGCCGCCGGCTTCAGGTGCAGGAAGTCGATCACCGCGCGCACGTCCTCGATGACAATATCGTTGCGCATGCGGCCGGTCTTCGGATTCGGCGTGCGCTCGAGCAATCGGAAATCCGGATGGCCCTGCCGCGCGACTTGGCGGAATACGCGATGGTCGGGTGCCATGTCGAAGTTGGCCGGCGCTTCCGGCGCGCCGAACAATCCACCCGCATCCATCTCATTCGGCTGTGCCAGCAGGAAGCGCGCGATGCGATAGGCGAAGGTCGCCTTCCCCACTCCTTGCGGGCCGGAGATCAGCCAGGCATGCGGCAAGCGCCCGGCGGAAAAGGCCGTCAGGAACGCCTGCTCCGCCACCTCATGCCCGATCAGCCGCTCCGCCCAGGCCGGCCCGGTTTCAACCGGCGCCTCGATGGTCTTCGCTTTGGGTGGCATCAGGCTTTCAGCCCATAGGCGGCAATAACAGCGTCCAGCACCTGGCGTGCGACCTCGTCAATGTCCTTGCCGGCATCGATGACGATACGCTTGCGGCCATCCTTGGCCGCCGCGATGTCGTGGAACGCGCTGCGCAGCGTCTCATGGAATGCCTGGCCCATTTTTTCGTAGCGCTGGCTGGCAACGGCGCGGCTCAGACCGACATCGACCGGCAGATCGAATACCAGCGTCAGGCCCGGCTCGGCGTCTCCCACCACGCGCTTGCGCAGCTGTTCAAGCCACACGCGGTCAACGCCCATGCCATAGCCTTGATACGCCATGGTCGAATCCGCGAAACGGTCGCAGATCACCCACTGGCTTCTCGCCAGTGCGGGTCGGATCGTGCGATCCAAATGGTCCGCGCGCGCGGCGTTGATGAGAAGCGCTTCGGTCTCCGGGGACCAGCGCGCCGTGTCGCCTGAGACCAACAGGGCGCGGATTGATTCAGCACCGGGCGAACCGCCGGGTTCGCGTGTCGTGACGACCTCTTGCCCACGCGCGCGCAGGGCATCCGCAAGGCGCTGGACCTGGGTCGATTTGCCGGCGCCCTCGCCGCCTTCGAAAACGATGAAGCGCTTGGGCGCGTCGGTCATTGTGCCGCGCCGGCCACCAGCCGATTGAGGTTGGTGACGATGCGCCCGGTCAGGCCGATCTCCGCGACATCCTGCGCGGCCACCAATGGGTAGGTGAAGTCCGGCATGTTGGGCGCGGTGACGATCAGCTTGCCCAGCTCCTGCCCGGCCTTGAGTGGCGCCACGATCGGCGTGTTGACGACCGCCTTTGCCGTGACCTTCTGCCGGTCGGCCTTCGGCAGCGTCAGCACCAGGTCCTGCCCGATGGTCAGCGGCACCTTCTCGGCCGCGCCATATTCGACCGGCGCTTCGGCCAGCATCGCGCCCTTGGACGCCACAGTGTAGTTGCCGGTCTCGCGGAATGCCCAGTCGAGCAGCTGGCCCGCTTCATCGGCGCGCTCCTGCATGTCGCTGAGGCCATGGACGACCATGATGATGCGCCTGCCGTCCCGCACCGCCGAGGCCGACACGCCGAATCCCGCTTCTTCCGTATGGCCCGTCTTCAACCCGTCGACACCGGAGCCGGTGCGATAGAGCAGCGGATTGCGGTTACCCTGCTTGATACCGTGCCAGGTGAATTCCTTCTCCGCGAAATACGGATAATATTCAGGGAAGTCGACGATCAGATGCCTCGACAGGATCTCGATATCCTTGGCCGTCATGTAATGCTTGGGATCGGGCCAGCCGGTCGAATTGATGAAGTTGCTGTCGGTCAGGCCGAGCTCCTTGGCCTTCTTGTTCATGCGATCGGCAAACGCCTCTTCGCTGCCCGCCAGCCCTTCAGCAACCACGATGCAGGCATCATTGCCGGACTGGATGATCATGCCGCGGATAAGATCCTCGACCTTCACGTCGGAATCGATGTCGACGAACATCTTCGAGCCCTGCATGGCCCAGGCCTTCTTGCTGACGTGGAAGGTGTCGGTCGGCTTCACGTCGCCGCGCTTCATCGCGTCGAACAGCATGTAGACCGTCATCAGTTTGCTCATCGAAGCCGGATACAGCCGCTCCTCGCCCATCTTGTCGTAGAGGACCGCGCCGGTCTGGAAATCGACGATATAGACATGCTTGGCATTGGTGGAGACCGGTTCGGCCGCGGCTATCGGCGCAAGCACAGGCGCGGCAACCAGGACGAGGGCAGCAATCAATCGACGCAGAAACATCGCATTCACCATTCAAGCGCGGCATACGCCGCGGAAACTCTGCCAATTCGACCCGAGCGTCAAGCAGCCGCCGCCCTAATCCACCACGATGCGCGATTCCGGATGGTCCTCGGCAATCATGCGCTTCAAGATGCTGTCGGCCTGCTCGACCGTGGCGATCGGGCCGATGCGAACTCGGAAATAGTGCTGTTTCTCCACAGTCACGGCAGCGATGTGCACGGGTCCATACTTCTTCAGTTGTCCACCCAGCTGGTTGGCATTGGCTTGGCGCAGGAATGCCCCAGCCTGGATATAGATGCTGGTCGGCTTCACTGCGACCTGGGTCACCTTGCCATCCGGCTGCGGCACCGCGACTGTCGCCACATTGGTACCGGGCTGCGCCGTCGGCGCCGCAGGCGCTTGCGCACCGGGTTGGGGCTTCGGCTTTCCTTGGCCGGGCGAAACCTTGGCGCCCGCGATTGGGGCCAAGCCGCCGGCGACGACTTCGCCGGCCGGCGCGGCCTTGGGTGGCGGCGGCACCTGGTCCCCGCCTTGGCGCGAAGCGACCGCCGCCAGTTGCTGGCTCTGCTCCGCCATGATCTCAACCCGCACCCGTGCTGTCCCGCGGTCGATGAAGCCGAGCAGCTGCGCCCCACGCCGAGTCATGTCGATCACGCGGCTGGCTTGATAGGGACCGCGGTCATTGACCCGGACCTCGATCGAGCGGCCGTTCTCCAGGTTGGTCACTCGCACCATGGACGGCATGGGCAGCGTCTTGTGCGCGGCGGTCAGGCCGTTCTCGTCATAGATCTCGCCATTGGCGGTGCGCTTGCCATGGAAGCCGGGGCCATACCAGGAGGCGATGCCGGTCTCGTCATAGCCGTAATCCGCTTTCGGATAGTACCAGACACCGTTCACCTGATAGGGCTTGCCAATCTTGTAGGGGCCGGGCTTGGCCGGGCCGGGATTGGTAATCACCTTGGCCTGGTCGACCACCAGCTTGGATTCCGTGCAGCCCGCCAGCAGCGCAGCGGAAGCCAGCAGGATCGGCAGAATATGGCGTCGCATCGTCCACATGGTGTCGGTCAGCCGGTCAGAACTCGAGAAGTTTAGGAATCGCCCCCAGGGAAAGCCGGCGCAGGCTAAAGCCCGCGCCGCGCCCGCGCAACTCACCCGGCCTTGAGCCTCAAAAACCGCTGAATCCGAGGGATTTATCGGATCGAATTGTGGCGAAATCCGGTCTGGACAGGCGCTGGAGCGCGACTCGGACGCCGATGCCCTTGCTTGACCCCCGTTCGCCCGCGCTCTATCTCAGCCCTCGCGGGATGGGTGGCCGAGTGGTTTAAGGCACCGGTCTTGAAA
>DASRRI010000118.1:0-20071 GCA_035695765.1 Dongiaceae bacterium | reverse complement strand
CGGGGCCATCGCGCTCCTGGCAATCGCTTTCCAGCGCATGCGAGGCGGGGGCGGCGCGACGCGCGTCGGCTAGAGGTGTCACACGCGCCGATGCGTGGCCGCTACTCCGCCGCCTTGGTGCGCTGGGGGCGGCGGCGCATGATCTCCTTGAGGAACTTGCCGGTATGCGAGCGCGGGTTCGCGGCGATGTCCTCGGGCGTGCCGATGCCGATGATCTCACCGCCGGCGTCGCCGCCCTCGGGGCCGAGGTCGATCACCCAGTCGGCGGTCTTGATGACCTCCAAATTGTGCTCGATCACGACTACCGTGTTGCCCTGCGAGACCAGCTCGTGCAGCACTTCCAGTAGCTTTGCGACGTCGTGGAAGTGCAACCCGGTGGTCGGCTCGTCCAGGATGTAGAGCGTGCGGCCGGTGGCGCGCCGCGACAATTCCTTCGCCAGCTTCACACGCTGCGCCTCGCCGCCGGAGAGGGTGGTGGCAGCCTGGCCGACATGGATGTAGCCGAGGCCGACCTGTTCCAGCATTGCCAGCTTGTCTCGGATCGCCGGGACAGCGCGGAAGAACTCGACGCCTTCCTCAACCGTCATCTCAAGGACGTCGGCAATCGACTTGCCTTTGAAAGTTATTTCAAGGGTCTCGCGGTTGTAGCGCTTGCCCTTGCACTGATCGCACTGGACATAGACGTCGGGCAGGAAGTGCATCTCGATCTTGATGACGCCGTCGCCCTCGCAGGCCTCGCAGCGCCCGCCCTTCACGTTGAAGGAGAAGCGGCCGGCCTTGTAGCCGCGCGCCTTCGCCTCCGGCAGGCCGGAGAACCAGTCGCGGATCGGCGTGAAGGCGCCGGTGTAGGTCGCAGGGTTGGAGCGCGGTGTCCGGCCGATCGGCGACTGGTCGATGTCGATGACCTTGTCGAGATATTCGATGCCTTCGATCCGGTCGTGATCGCCGGGATGCAGGCGCGCATCGTGCAGCCGCCGCGCCAAGGCGTTGTAGAGAGTCTCGATCACCAGGGTCGACTTGCCGCCGCCGGAGACGCCCGTCACGCAGGTGAAGACGCCCAGCGGGATGTCGACGCTGATGTTCTTGAGGTTGTTGTGGCGCGCGCCAACGATGCGGATCTTGGCCTGGTTGCCGAAGCCGGCGCGCCGTTCGCCCGGCACCGGGATCTCGCGCCGGCCGCTCAGATACTGCGCGGTCAGGCTGTCGGAGCGCATGACCTCTGCCGGCACACCCTTTGCCACCACATGGCCGCCATGGATGCCGGCGGCCGGTCCCATGTCGATCAAGTAGTCGGCGTGGCGGATCGCGTCCTCGTCATGCTCGACAACGAGGACCGTGTTGCCGAGGTCGCGCAGGCGCTCGAGCGTCGCCAGCAGCCGGTCATTGTCGCGCTGATGGAGTCCGATGGAAGGCTCGTCCAGCACATAGAGCACGCCGGTGAGGCCGGAGCCGATCTGGGAGGCGAGGCGGATGCGCTGGCTTTCGCCGCCGGAAAGCGTGGCGGAGCCGCGGCTCAAGGTCAGGTATTCCAACCCGACACTGTTCAGGAAACCCAGACGCTCATTGATCTCTTTCAGGATGCGCTGAGCGATGTCCTTCTGCTTGGCGGTCAGTTTGGCTGTCAGCGCAAGAAACCATTCCGCCGCCTGCAGGATGGAGAACTCGGTCACCTGGGCGATGTTGAGCCCGTTGACCTTGACCGCCAGCGCTTCCGGCTTGAGGCGCAATCCGTTGCAGGCCTCGCAGGGCGAAGTCGCCTGATAGCGGCTCAGCTCCTCGCGTACCCAGGATGAGTCGGTTTCGCGGAAGCGGCGCTCCATATTGGTGACGACGCCTTCGAACGGCTTGGTGGTTTTGTAGCTGCGGACGCCATCATCGAAGCTCATCGTCACGGCTTCCTCGCCGGAGCCGAACAGGATGATGTCGCGGATCTTCTTGGGCAGTTCCTGCCACTGGATGGTCAGGCTGAACTTGTAGTGCTTGGCGAGGCTTTCCAGCGCCTGCATGTAATATTGCGACGAGGAATTGGCCCAGGGCGCGACCGCGCCGCCGCGCAGGCTCTTCTTCTCGTCCGGGACGACCAGCTCGGGATCGAAATAGAGCTTGCTGCCCAAGCCGTCGCACACCGGGCAGGCGCCGAACGGGTTGTTGAAGGAGAACAGGCGCGGTTCGATCTCGTCGATGGTGAAGCCGCTGACCGGGCAGGCGAAGCGCGAGGAGAAGATGATGCGCTCGCCCTTGTCGGCGGGGTCGACGAACAGCAGCCCTTCCGACAGGCCAAGCGCAGTTTCTACACTATCCGCCAGGCGGGTGCCGAGGTCCGGCTTCACGGCCAGGCGGTCGACCACCACCTCGATATCGTGCTTCAGCTTCTTGTTGAGGGCCGGTGCTTCGCCGATCTCATAGAGCTTGCCGTCGACCCGCACGCGCTGGAAGCCGCGCTTCTGCAGATCCAGCAGCTCCTTCTTGTATTCGCCCTTGCGGCCGCGGACGATCGGCGCCAGCAGATAGATGCGGGTGCCCTCGGGCAACGTCAGGATCCGGTCGACCATCTGGCTGACGGTCTGGCTTTCGATGGGCAGGCCGGTCGCAGGCGAATAGGGGATGCCGATGCGCGCGAACAAGAGGCGCAGGTAATCGTAGATCTCGGTGACCGTGCCGACGGTCGACCGCGGGTTCTTGGAGGTGGTCTTCTGCTCGATCGAGATGGCGGGCGACAAGCCCTCGATCGATTCCACGTCCGGCTTCTGCATCAGCTCCAGGAACTGGCGCGCATAGGCAGAGAGGGATTCGACGTAGCGCCGTTGGCCTTCGGCATAGATCGTGTCGAAGGCGAGCGAGGATTTGCCGGAACCTGAAAGGCCGGTGATAACGGTCAGGGTCTGGCGCGGGATATCGACGTCGATGTCCTTGAGGTTGTGCTCCTTCGCCCCGCGCACGGAGATTGATCCGTGCGACCAGAGGTCGCCGCCGCCTGCATTCGCCCTATTCGACCGATCGCCCGCCGTCGCCATATGTGCCTGTTTCCTTCCGGGAGAAGAGCGACTATCCCGGATTCCCCGGGCCTGTAAAGCGCCATAAATGCAGAGCTGGAAGGCGCTGATCCCATGTGTTTTTTGACGATCGGACGCGCCCAATTATGCAGTCTAAACAGGCGTCGTGACAAAAAGTGGCAGGAGGCCGAGGGTTCAGGCCCCCGGCCGCCGGAGGACGAAGCACCCTGACCGATACGAGGTCAGCTGCAGGCCGATTGATCGGCAAGCTCCGGGATGCGCTTTTCCAGCGACCAGTGATAGCGGGGCGTGACGCCATCGTACCATTGGAATTTCTGCCACGCCTTCGAATGCTTGAAGCTGAGGGCGAGGTTGCTGGCGAGCAGGGGTGCAAAGAAGCTATCGATCTCGCGCCACACATCCAGGGCATCGGACAGCTGCTCGAGAATCTCGTGACCCCGCTGCAGCGGCAGGCCCCGCATATACGCGTTGAGATTCTTCCTGACATCCAGCGTCTGGGGATAGACATAGAGCAGAATGACCCCGCCTCGCCGGGTGATCCGGACAAGCTCCGAGAAGGCGACGACCGGCTCGTCCACGTGGTGCAAGACGCCCCAGCAGATGGTGGCGTCGGCACTGGCATCTTCCAGCGGCAGGTCGGTTGCAGAGGCTCTCACGAGCGAGAATTTCCGGGGGCGCTGGGTGTATTTGGGAAATGAATGGACCGCCTCAGACAGATCGGCGCCGACGTAGGAATCGCATAGCGGCGCCACCAGCCGCCCGATCCGGCCATTGCCGCAGCCGATGTCGGCGACGGCCTTGCCGGAAAAGAAGTCCTTGGGAAGCATGAAGCGGCCGAACAGATGGCCATGGGACATCATCTCCTTGCCCACAAAGCCGTCGAAAGTCTGCCACTCCAGCCCGAAAGTATCGACATAGGCGGAATCGCCCAGCTTCGAGTCGATGAGCACCTCGGGATCGCGGTCGCTTTGCTTCACGGCGCGCCTAAACATTGGCGCCACCGCCAGCCGCGGCCAGGTACAAATGGCTTTCGTCGATCGTGGCGTCGACATTGATCAGCCGGTCGGGCGTTTTCAGCAATTCCGCGCCGGCCTCATAGGCTGCCGGAAACATCCGATGATCGATTTCAATCCTCCTCGTATTGAGATCGATCGACGTTCGCATAGGCCCGCTGGCGAGCGTGACGCTTCGAAGCGCCGCCATGCCGGTCACTTCGATCTCCAGGCCCGCTGCCGTGCGCACCCGCCGGCTATCACCGTCACCTTCGACCGACGCGACGGTTCCGTTGCGCTCCAGCAGAAACCGGAAGCTGCCGGCGACATATTCGGCAACGCGGCCGATAGCGTCGAAATTCAACGGTTCGGACAGGAAGCGAAACCAGGGGAAATAAGTCAGGGAAAGGCCGGTCGAAATGGCGGGCAGGGAAACCTGGCCGAGATCGATCTGCAGGCGGACGGTCTGAGGGCCAGCTTCCTGCTTGTGCGCCGAGATCGGCAGCTCGCCCAGCTTGCCCTGGATCACCCCGCCTGCCGCCTCAAGCACCGCATCCTGCAGCGGGAACCAGCTCGGAAGATCCACGGCGCCGACGCTGCCATTGAGGGGGCCGGCATGGCGGATCGGCGCTTTCAAGAGTTCGATGACGGCAAAGTTCCGCGTGCAGCAGGACGTGATGAGCACCCCGACGGCCAGCACGATCCATGGCTCGATCTGCTTCAAAAGTCTGTCTATTCCGGCGTCGGGTCGGTCCAAAACTTCGCCCCAATCGATTGACGAGCGAGGAAACAATCACGGTGGACAACTGACGTCAACGCGAAGAGTGACGCAAGAACACTCTGATTTAGCGACGTTTTGATCTGCGGAAGGGATGGACGGATCCAGGCAAGCGGATCGCCCACCGATCGGATGTTGCAAGGCAGCCCACTTCCACTGTTCGTTGCCTTTGCGTTCTCCCGCCAGGGGTGATAAAGCTGCGCCTTTATCGATCCAAAAAAGACAGGCAGGGAAGCTATGGCTGGCAGCGTCAACAAGGTCATTCTGGTCGGCAATCTGGGCCGCGATCCGGAAATCCGCTCGACCCAGGACGGCACGCGAGTCGCCAACCTGTCGCTGGCGACCTCGGAAAGCTGGCGCGACAAGACCAGCGGCGAGCGGCGCGAGCGCACGGAATGGCACCGCGTGGTGGTGTTCAACGACCGCATTGTCGATGTTTGCGAGCGGTTCCTGAAGAAGGGCAGCAAGATCTACATCGAGGGCGCCCTGCAGACCCGCAAGTGGACCGACCAGTCCGGCGCCGAGAAATACACGACTGAGGTGGTGCTGCAGAAATTCCGCGGCGAGCTGACCATGCTCGACGGCCGCGCCGGCGCCGCGGGCGGAGCCGAAGAAGATGCCGGCGGCGGCTTCAGCGACACCGGCAACAGCGGACCAGGCCGTATGGGCAGGGCGCCGGCCGGTGCGGGCGGCGGCGATCTGGACGACGATATTCCGTTTTGATTCAGCGGCATCCGCAACGGAGCGACGCGCGACACTTGACCGCGTCAGAGCATCGAGCACCCCCCGAATTTAGAGCGAGATGATTCATCGCAACGGATGAATCGTGACGCGAGCGTCATTGTCGGGACAACGGCAGCATCCAGATCACGGCCTGATTTGGCACTGCCACCCCCGCTCATTGGCACTATCCTGCCTTCCGGCCATACATGCATCGGCGCAAACATCTGACGTGCCGATGTGAAGGGGGGAGGCGTCATGTTCGATATTCCGCGCAGGGATTTCATCGTGAAGGGCGGGGCGGCCATTGGCGCTGCTGCCTTGCTTCACGCCCGGCTTGCTCACGCATTTCCGAGTGCGCCCGGCGAGACGGTGATTCCTTGGCTGGATCAGCCGCCGGAAAACCCGGTGCCGGAGGTCGTGGCCAATCAGCTGGTTTGGGAAGACCTCGATTCCTGGATCACGCCGAACGAGAAGTTCTTCAGCGTCGCCCATTATAATCGTCCCGTGATCAATGAGAGCGCGTGGATCCTGAAAGTCGCCGGGTCCGTCAAGCGCCCGCTGGATTTCACTTTGAGCGACCTCAAGAAAAGGCCGCGGCGCGCGGTCACGTTCACGCTAGAATGCTCGGGCAATCACGGGTTCCCGTGGTTCACCGGTGGCATCGGCAATGCCAAGTGGGTGGGCACGCCCCTGGCGCCGATCCTCGAGAAGGCCGGCATAGCGAAGAGCGGCATCGAGGTGGTGTTCTTCGGCGCCGATGCGGGCGAAGAGACGGTGCGCGACATCAAGATGAAGCAGAATTTCGCGCGCAGCATGTCGATCGCCGACGCGATGAATCCAGCGAACCTGCTGTGCTATGAGATGAACGGCGCACCGCTGCCAGCGGCCAACGGCTTCCCATTGCGGTTGATTGCGCCCGGCTGGTACGGCATCGCCAACGTCAAATGGCTGACCCACATCGAGGTCCGCGACACGCGGCTCATGAACCGCTTCATGGCACGCGACTACGTCACGATCCGCGAGGAGCAGCGGGACGGCGAATCAGTGTGGACCGAGACCTCAGTGGGCCGAGCCCGATTGAAATCCGCACCGGCCAAGGTGACCAGCGCGGATGGCAAATACCGGATCATGGGTGCGGCCTGGGGCGCTCCGATCAAGCAGGTCGAGGTGCGCATTGACGACGGGCCGTGGATGGAAACCAAGATCGACCATAGCGAAACGGCGGAATTCGCCTGGGTGATGTGGTCGATCGATCCAGTTGCGCTCTCTCCCGGAGAGCACACCGTGACGTCGCGCGCCGTCGACAAGCAGGGCCGGATTCAGCCGGCGATGGACGATCCCTTGATTGCCGGCAAACACACCTATTGGGAAAGCAACGGCCAGACGACCCGCCGGGTCCGGATCGCATAGCGCCAGTTGGCTCAGTGATACCCGACGTCCGCCCGCACCTTGCCGCGGAACACCCAATAGGACCAGCCGGTGTAGACGAAGATCACCGGCAGGAGGAACACGGTGCCGACCATCAGGAAGGCCTGCGTGCTGGCGGATGAAGCAGCCTGCCAGAGGGTGTAGTGGTAGGGCACGATCATCGGCCACAGGCTGATCGTCATGCCGACATAGGCAAGGGTGAAAAGGCAGATCGCGCCGATGAAGGCGCCGGCTTCCGAGCGGCCGGTCAAAGCGCGCCACACGCTGAACGCCGCAATCGCGGTGGCAATGGGCACCGGCGAGAAGAAGGCGATGTTCGGCCAGGAGAACCACCGGCGCGCGACATCCTCGTTCATCAGCGGCGTCCAGATGCTGACCACGGCGATCGCGACCAGCACGCCGGCGAGGCAGACCTTGCCGTGGCGGCGGGCGGCGGACTGGATCGCACCTTCGGTCTTCAGGATCAGCCAGCCGGCGCCGAGCAAGCCGTAGCCGAACAGCAGCGCGACGCCGGTCAGGAGCGAGAACGGCGTCAGGAAATCGAAGGCTGTGCCGGTGAAGTGCCGCCCTTGGACATCGAAGCCCTGGATGAAGGCGCCGAGCATGATGCCCTGCGCAAGTGTGGCGAGGGCGGAGCCGTAGCAGAAGCCGTGGTCCCAGAAGGTCCGGTGCGGCGCATCGCGGAATCGGAACTCGAACGCGACGCCGCGGAACACCAACGCCAGCAGCATGATCAGGATCGGGAAATAGAGGGCGGGGATGATGATGGCGAAGGCGAGCGGGAAAGCGGCCAGCAAGCCGACGCCACCCAGCACCAGCCAGGTCTCGTTGCCATCCCAGATCGGCGCGATCGAGTTCATGACGATATTGCGGGAGCCGACATCCGGCGCCAAGCCAAAGAGCATGCCGACGCCGAGATCGAAGCCGTCCAGCAGCACGTAGAAGAAGATCCCCGCGCCGAGGATCAGGGTCCAGACCGGAACGAAATCGAACGCCGCGCTCATGACACGTCCTCTTCGAGATGGATCTGCATGAGGGCGGGGTTGGCAGGACGTCCGCTCTCGATCGGCGAATCGGCATCGGGCCCCGGCACCGGCCCTTTGGCCGCGAGCTTCGCCATCACGAGGATGCCGGCCGGAAAGATCACGAGATAGACCACCATGTAGCCGAGCAGCGAGAGCAGGGCGTCGCTGCCGGTGACGGAGGGCGGTACCGAATCCTGCGTGCGCATCAAGCCGTAGATGGTCCAGGGCTGTCGGCCGACCTCCGTGGTCGTCCAGCCCGCGAGCACTGCGACGAAACCGAGCGGCGCCATGCCGAGGCACGCGCGCAGGAACCACGGGCTGTCGTACAATCGATCCTGGATGCGCAGCCACCAGCTGGCGGCCACCAGCGCCAGCATGAGGAGGCCGATCCCGACCATGATGCGGAACGCGAAGAAGGGAATGGCGACAGGCGGACGGTCTTCCGGCGCCCATTCCTTCAGCCCCTTGATCTCGCCATCCATGCTGTGGGTCAGGATGAGGCTGCCGAGATAGGGCACGTTGAGCTCGAAGCGGTTGGTTTCGTTCTCCTGATCGGGAATCGCGAACAAGGTGAGAGGAACGCTGCGCGCCGTCTCCCAGCGCGCCTCGATCGCGGCGAGCTTGGCCGGCTGGTGCTCGAGCGTGTTGAGGCCATGTTCGTCGCCGAGGATGATCTGCAGCGGCACCAGGAAGGTCAGCAGCCACAGGGTGACGGAGAGCATGATGCGCGCTTCGGGGAAGAAGCGGCCGCCGCGCAGCAGGTAGGCGGCAACGCCGACAACCACGAAACCGGTCGTCACATAGAAGCCGGTAACCGTGTGGGCGAGGCGATAAGGGAAAGATGGATTGAAAATGATGTCGAGCCAGTCGGCAGGAAGGAAGCGGCCGTCGACGAACTGGTAGCCCCGCGGCGTCTGCATCCAGCTGTTTGCCGCCAGGATCCAGAAGGACGAGAACAAGGTGCCGAGCGCCACCATCAGCGCCGCCACGAAATGCGCCCAGGCCGGCACCAGCTTGCGCCCGAACAGCAGGACGCCGAGGAAAGCGGCCTCCAGGAAGAAAGCGGTGATGCCTTCATAGGCGAAAAGCGGGCCGAGTATGTCGGCGGAGGCATCCGCGAACCGGCTCCAGTTGGTGCCGAACTGGAACGGCATGATGACGCCGGAGACCACGCCGACTCCGAACGCGACCGAGAAGATCCGGATCCAATACATCGACACGCGGACATAGATCTCGCGCCCGGTGAAGAGATGCATGCCTTCCAGCACGGCGATGTAGGAGGCGAGGCCGACGGTGAAAGCCGGCATCAATATGTGCCAGCCGATCACCCAGGCGAATTGCAGACGGGACAGAAGAACTGGATCGAGTTCCATGGAAAATCCCCGAGGAGCTTCTCTGCTGCCGGCGCAGGGTGGCCCGGTTCCGGCGACATTTCAATCAGTACATTTGGAGCTCGCGGCGGCATTTGCGCGCATCGGCGACCAGCTTATAGAATGCGCGCATGAAACCAACGCCTCAGCACATTGGAATAGTCGCCTGCTCCGCCGAGGGTGCGGCGCTCTGCTACAAGACCATCTGCGTCGAAGGTGCGCGGCTGCTCGGCCCGCACGCGCATCCGGAAGTCTCGATGCACACGCCCTCGCTGGCGGATTATGTGGCATGCCTCGAGCGCAATGACTTGCGCGGAGTCGGCGAACTGATGCTCGCCTCCGCCCACAAGCTGGCGAAAATCGGCGCGGATTTCCTGATCTGTCCGGACAATACGATTCACCAAGCGTTCTCTTACGTCGAACCGCGCTCACCGCTGCCCTGGCTGCATATTGCCGATGTTGTTGCAGCGGAGGCGGCGGCGCGCGGGTTCCGGCGGCTCGGGATCACCGGCACGCGCTGGCTGGTGGATAGCGAGGTCTATCCTGAGAAGCTGGCGGCGCGCGGGCTTGGCTACCTGCGGCCCAATGACGCCGAGCGTACGGAAACCAACCGCATCATCATGGATGAGCTGGTCTATGATGTTTTCAAGCCGGACTCTGTCGCTTATTTTCAGCGCGCCATTGGCCGGATGAAGGACGAGGGGTGCGATGCCGTGATCCTCGGCTGCACGGAAATTCCGCTGATCATCAGTGATGCGAACTCTCCGCTTCCGACGCTCGATTCCACGCGGCTGCTGGCTCGCGCGGCACTGCACCGGGCGGTGCAGGGCATGGCTTCTGTCGCCTAGGTCACTATGATATTCGCTCTCGCGCAAACGCCGGTCGTAGTCGACGTTGCGCGCAACCTTCATCACATCACTGATGCGGAAGGCCAAGGCAGGCGGCGCCGATCTGGTGCAGTTCACGGAAGGTGCGCTTTCCGGCTATGGACGGAAAGTGCTGACCCCGTTCGAGCAATGGAGCGGCGAGGATTGGCTCAGCTTGCGCGAGGCATCTAGCGAGATCGCGCGGCTCGCGGGCGAACTGGACCTCTGGATCGTGGTCGGCAGTGTCCATCCGCTGGAAGATGGTCGCCGGCCGCACAATTGCCTCTATCTGATCGGCCCGGATGGAACAGTACGGACCCGCTATGACAAACGTTTCTGTTCCCACAACGAGCTGGCGGGCTGGTACACGCCGGGCTCGGAACCGGTCGTAATCGAGATCTGCGGGATACGGTGCGGCTTTGCGATCTGCCTGGACGTGCGGTTCCCCGAAGTGTTCGACGAATATCGCCGGGCTGGGCGCGCAATGCGTGCTGGTCTCGACCTTCACCGCTGCGCGCCTCGACCAGGAGGATGCCAAGCAGGACGACATCTTCGCCGTCACCGCCCAGGCCCACGCCGCCAACAACAACTACTGGATCAGCTTTGTGACGCCGGGCAATCCGTTCCAGGGGCCAGTGACGCAGCTCATCGACCCGCTTGGCAACGTCGTTGCGAAAAGCACCCGGCATCGCAGCGATCTCATCATCGGTGAGATCGATGTCAGCGAAGGCAGCCTATGGCACAAGATCGGGTTCGGCCGCGCCTGGCGCGAATCGGCGCGCAGCGGCGAGATCTATCGCGATCGACACGTCGACACGCCCCGATCGCGCGACCGGCAAAGCTTTTAGCCTATTGCTCCTTCTCTTTCGTCATGGTCGTGCTTGGCACGACCATCCATGAGTTTATCGACAGCGATGCAGCGCTCCCCAATGAAACTCGTGGGTGGTCGGACCAAGCTCCGACCATGACGAAGGGGAGTGCGTTGGGAGCGCGCGGTCGAGCTAATCAATCTCGTGCGCCGGCGTTCGCCCTGATGCGCCTTTGGGTGCGGCGCGGAGGTATTGCGCGGGCCAGGTGGTGTCGTGGCCGAGCTCGCGGGCGGCTTCGAGCGGCCAATAGGGCGATCGCAGCAATTCGCGGGCGAGCAGCACCATGTCAGCCTCGCCGCCGCGGACGATGTGATCCGCCTGTGCCGCGCCGCTGATGAGGCCGACGGCGGCGGTCGGGATCTCAGCCTCGCGGCGGATGCGGGCGGCGAACGGCGTCTGGTAGCCGGGCCCGACCGGGATCTGCGCGTCCTTTACGTTGCCGCCGGAGGAGCAATCGATGAGATCGGTGCCGAGTACTTTCAGGCGCCGCGCGAGCTCGATTGATTGCTCAATATCCCAGCCGCCCTCGACCCAGTCGGTGGCGGAGATGCGCACGAACAAGGGGCAGCGCTCTGGCAATGCGGCGCGAACATCGGCCACCGTGTCGCGCAGGAAACGCGTGCGATTCTCGAATGAGCCGCCGTATTCGTCGGTCCGATGATTGCTGAGCGGCGAGAGGAACTCGTGGAACAAGTAACCGTGTGCGGCATGCACCTCGATCACGCGGAAGCCGGCCTGGAAGGCACGCTTGGCGGCGGTCGTGAAAGCATCCTGCAGGGCGCGTACGCCGCTGATGGTCAGCGCCGTCGGTGCCGGATAGTCGTCAGCGAAGGCCAGGGCGCTCGGTGCCACCGTGCTCCATCTGCCCTCCTGCGCGGCGAGTTCGCCGTGCCCGGACCACGGGCGATAGGTGCTGGCCTTGCGGCCGGCGTGGGCCAGTTGGATGCCGGCGATCGAGCCCTGCTGGTCGATGAAGTGCGTTATACGCGCCAGCGCCTCGAAATGGCGCTCGCTCCAAACACCCAGATCCTGTGGGGATATGCGCCCCTCCGGCGTGACCGCCGCCGCTTCGGTGAAGACGAGGCCGGCGCCGCCGACCGCCCGGCTCGCGAGATGGACGAAATGCCAATCATTCGCCAGGCCCTCGCGGGACGAATACTGGCACATGGGCGAGACGCCGATGCGGTTGCGGAACGTGATGCCCCGCAGGCGGAATTCGTCAAACAGATGCGGCATGACGCTGATCCTTCACAGGGGTACGGGATAGATAATACCAAATCCCCGGTTCTCAATGCGCGCCCGCCGCGCTGCCGGCACCCTTTTTCAGGGCGAGCGTGGCGATGAGGCTGAGGACCAGGCCGATACCCAGCAGGAGGAACACGTCGCTATAGCTCATGATGAAGGCCTGGCGGCGGACCACGCGGCCGATCGCAACGATCGCTTCGCGCTGTGCGACGGCGGCGTCGGCGATCCCGTGGGTCAGGAAATAGTGCGTGAGGTCGGCGATCCGCTGGCGGGTCGCCTCGCTGAAGCTCGAGACCGAGTTCATCAGCACGTTGGAATGGAACTGCTCGCGCTTGGTGATCAGGGTCTGCAGGACCGCGATGCCGATCGCTCCACCCAGGTTGCGGGTCATGTTGAAGAGGCCGGAGGCCGAGCCGGCGTTTTCCGCTTCCATGCCGGCGCTGGCGACGGCGGACAACGGGGTCATCACCAGGGCCTGACCGATGGCACGGACGATGTTGGCCCAGAACAATTGGTCGCCGGCATAGTCCGTGGTCATGTAGATGTTCATGAAGTTGCTGGCGGCAAACAAAGCGAAGCCGATGCCGATCAGGAGGCGGGTGTCGACCTTCCTCATCAACTTGGGCACCAGCGGGATCATGATCAGCTGCGGGATGCCGGTCCAGGCCAGCACTTCGCCGATCTGCTCGGCATTGTAGCCCTGGAGTTGCGAGAGATACAGCGGCAGCACGAAGGACGAGCCGTAGAGTGCCGCGCCCAGCATGAAGTTGGCGGCGGTGCCGAGGCCGAAATTGCGCCTGGCGAGGAGGCTGAGATTGATGACCGGGTTCTTGACCTTCAGCTCGATCCACACGAAGACCGGAAGGGCGATCGCGGCGATGATTGACAGGCGGACAATGAAGTCGGACCCGAACCAGTCCTCTTTGTTACCTTCCTCCAGCACGGTCTGCAGCGCGCCGAGACCGATCGCCATTGCGATGATTCCGGCCCAGTCGCCATTGCGCAGCAGGCCCAGCTGCATGGGCGCCTTGGGCAGTGAGGCGAACAGCATGGCGATCATGATCGCGCCGGGGACCAGGTTCACATAGAAGATGAATTCCCAGCCGTAATTCTCGTTGAGATAACCGCCGATGGTCGGGCCGATCGCCGGCGCGAAGGTCGCCGACAAGGCGAACATGGCGAGGCCGACGGGCTGCTTGGCACGCGGCAGCATGGTCATGATCAGGGTGAAGGCCGCTGGGATCAGCACGCCGCCGGTGAAGCCCTGGAACGCACGCAGCACGATCATCTCGCCCAGGTTCTGCGCGAAGGCGCAGGCGACCGAGAAAGCCAGGAACAGAGCAGTATTCACCAGCAGGTATTTGCGCATGGAGAACACGCGCGCCAGCCAGCCGCTCAGCGGGATCACGATGATTTCCGGGATCAGGTAAGAGGTGGAGATCCAGCCGCCGTCATCGATGCCTGCGCCAATCGCACCCTGGATGTCCGCGAGGGAGGAATTGACAATCTGGATATTGAGGACGGCGAGGAAGGCACCGAGGGCAGCGCCGACCACCGCTAGCCAGGTCGTCAGGCTGACTTCGTTCTGGTTGGCGGCGCTCTGGTTAGCCGGGGTTGCGGTCAGGTCGGACGCGCGGATCAGCGTCTGGGGAGCGTGCTGCCTGTTCTCATAGGTCTCGGCGATCGACATCGATGCCTCCCGGCGTTCAGCGGGTCGCGACGTGTTCGGAAATGGCGGCACCGGCTTCGGCAATTGTGCGAGTATCGATCACCGGCTCCACCGACATGCCGGCACGCAGACGGCCAGCCAGCGCGTCATTGGCGTCGAGCGCGATCTTCACGGGGATACGCTGCACGATCTTGGTGAAGTTGCCGGTGGCGTTGTCGGGCGGCAGCAAAGCGAATTCCAGGCCGCTCGCCGGCGACAGGCTGTCGACGTGGCCCTTCACCGTGTGGCCGGGGAAAGCATCGACCTCGATCTCGACCGGCTGACCGGGCTCGACATTCGTCAGCTGCGTCTCCTTGAAATTGGCGACGACATAGACTGCATGCAGCGGAACCACCGCCATCAACTGGGTGCCGGCCTGCACATACTGGCCGACGCGCAGCGAGCGGGCGCCCACCGAACCGTCGATCGGCGCGGTGATGGTGGTGTAGGAGAGGTTCAGTTCCGCCTGCTCGACTACGGACTGCAGGCGGGTAACCTGGGTCTCGGCCTTGGCGCGGGCGGTGTTCAGCACGTCGACGCGCTGGTGGGCAGCGGTCAAAGCGGCGCGGTCGCTTTGCAGCTGCGCAGTCTGCTGCTGGAAAACGGTCTGGGCCCGCTGCTCGTCCTGGACCGAGGTGATCTTGGCGGCGGTCAGCTTGTGATAGCGGTCGTAATCGTCCTTCGCGAACTTGACGGCGGCGGTGTCGGCGCTGATAGCGGCTTCGGCCTGGGCGATCACCGACTGCTGCTCGGTCAATTGCGCCTCGATGTTGCGGATGTCGGCGTTGGCGCTGTCGACGTCGGCCTTGGCCTGGGCGAGGGCGGTCCGGTAGTCGCGGTCGTCGATCTTCGCCAGGATCTGGCCGGCCTTGACCGGCTGATTGTCCTGGACCGCGACCTCGGCGATGTAGCCGGAAACCTTCGGCGCGATGGTGGTGTAGTCGGCCTGGACATAGGCGTCATTGGTGGCTTCCAGGAACCGGCCAGTCTTGAACCAGTAGAAGCCATAAGTACCGGCGCCAGCCAGAACGACCGCTCCGACGCTCGCCATCAAAATTTGCTTCAGGTTCCTCGACATGGTCAGCTCCAATAGCCCGTGTGTACCGTACAGTACATAACACGATGGGCAACAAAAACAAGTCGTCGCGCTATGCAGAATGCACATGCCGCCATGTGGTCTATGCACGTAATTCATTGATTGAGAGAGATATTTCCGTGACAGGGCGCCCAGGCACCCTCAGGGGTGGTTCGCCCTTGGCGCGGTCTACTTGATAATACCGTCCCGGACAGTACATAATGACCTGACACGGGTTGAGGAGAAGCGCATGGCCACCACGTCCTTGGAAAAGTTGGAGGGATCGACCCGCCGCAAGGGCCGCTGCTCCCTGCCGGAGCGCCGCCAGGCGCTGCTGGATGCCGCGCGCGAGGTGTTCCTGGAAAAGGGCTTTGCCAACGCCACGATCGATGAGGTGGTGGCGCGCGCCGGCGGATCGAAGGCTACGGTCTATTCCTTGTTCGAGAACAAGGAGGGGCTGTTTGCGGCCCTGGTGGCTGAGGCGGCGGAGGAGCTGGCCGCCCTGCTGCAGAAGGCGACTCTAGACGGCGCCATCGAGGATGATCTGCGTGCCTTCGGGCGCCGCTATCTCGAGATCCTGACCCGACCCGAGCGGCTGGCTCTGTTCCGGCTGGTGATCGGGGAGTGCGGGCGCGTGCCGGAAGTCGGCGACATCTTCTATCGTACGGGCCCGCACGCGATCTTCCAGCGCGTCGTCAGTTTGCTGCGCGATGCTGCGGCGCGCGGCCAGATCGTGATCTCGGACGTGGATGCCATGGCGCATTTTTTCATCGATGCGCTCCGCGGGCACATGCATATGCAGGTGCTGCTGAATCCGACCCGGCGCCCGACACCCAGGGAAATCGAGCGCCACGTCGATTTCGTGGTGGAGAATTTCCTGCGCGCCTGCCGCGCTTAAGCGCATCGCCCCTATTCTGCTGTGGCGACCGCAGCTCCATTGCCGGCTTGCTTGGCCGACAGGATGATTGCCGCGGCGAGGAGGCATAGGATTCCCGACGTGATGAACGCCGGCACGTAGGTTGCAAACTCGCTGCCCGCCAGTCCGGCGCCGAAGGCAAACGGAGAAACGCCCTGGCGAGCTTTGCGGCGATGGTCGGAGCGGTCTCCATGGCGCGCGCCGTCGACGATCCCAAACTGTCCGATGAAATCCTGCAGGCGGTCTCGGTGTCGCTGGCTCCGCGAGATCGATGAATGGCGCGGAAAGGAACGGGAATTCTCAGTGCCATGAAACCGATGCGCGAACCCATCGCGCGCTGAAAGGCCGGCTTTCCAACCACCCGCGTCGAGGCGAAAAATCGGCCAGTAAGCCACTGATATCGCAAGGCGTTTTTGCGAGTGCGAAAGGTTGTTTCAGCAGATCGAATCTGCTATCAAGCGGCAGCCGGACTTAAGGGCGATTCCTGCCCCTTCGCCAGCCCCAAAAATCGAGCTCAATTGCAGTGAACGATACACCCAACACGCCCAGATTCGACATCGCGCCGGTTCCGATCGAAGAGGAGATGCGGCGCTCGTACCTCGACTACGCGATGAGCGTGATCGTCAGTCGCGCGCTGCCTGACGTACGTGACGGATTGAAACCGGTCCATCGCCGCATCCTCTATGGCATGCACGAGGGCGGCTTCTCGTCCGGCGGCAGCACCAAGAAGTCGGCGCGCGCGGTCGGCGACATCATGGGTGCCTATCATCCGCACGGCGACCAGTCGATCTATGACGCCCTGGTGCGCATGGCGCAGGACTTTTCCATGCGTGTGACCCTGGCCGACGGCCAAGGCAATTTCGGCTCGATGGACGGCGATCCGCCGGCGGCGATGCGTTACACCGAGGTGAAGCTGACCAAGGCGGCGGAGGCCCTGCTCGATGATCTCGAGAACGAGACCGTCGATTTCCAGCCGAACTATGACGACAAGTCGAAGGAACCGACGGTCCTTCCGGCGCGCTGGCCGAACCTGCTGGTCAACGGCGCGGGCGGCATCGCGGTCGGCATGGCGACCAACATCCCGACCCACAACCTGTCGGAGGTCATCGATGCCTGCGTCGCCTATCTCGAGAATCCCGACGTCGCTATCGATCAACTGATCGAATATCTGCCGGGACCGGACTTCCCGACCGGCGGCATCATCCTGGGCCGCAACGGCATCCGCGAAGCCTATCACACTGGCCGCGGATCGATCGTGATGCGCGGCCGCACTCACATCGAAGATTTACGCGACCGGGAAGCGATCGTCATCACCGAGGTTCCCTATCAGGCCAACAAGTCGCGCATGATCGCGCGCATGGCCGAGGTGGTGAGGGAAAAGCTGATCGACGGCATCTCCACGATCCGCGACGAGAGCAATCGCGAGGGCGTGCGCGTCGTGGTCGAGCTGAAACGCGATGCAATGACCGACGTCGTGCTCAATCAGCTGTTCCAGTTCACGGGGCTGCAGACCAGCTTCGGCGTCAATGCGCTCGCGCTCAATCGCGGCAAGCCGGAGCTGATGAACCTGAAGCAGATCATTGCTGCTTTCATCGAATTCCGTGAAGAGGTCATCACGCGCCGGGCCGCG
The DNA here is from genome assembly GCA_035695765.1 of Dongiaceae bacterium. Classification (GTDB taxonomy): domain Bacteria; phylum Pseudomonadota; class Alphaproteobacteria; order Dongiales; family Dongiaceae; genus Dongia_A. Next base: position 2,432 of record DASRRI010000118.1, on the reverse strand, counting down.
TTCCTGCTACGCAGGACGCGCGAGCAGTCCCATAGCTTGATGGGCCTGGCGGTGGCGGTGGCGAACCTCGATCCGATCATCGAGCTGATCCGCCGTGCGCCCGATCCGCAGACCGCAAAGGAGCAGTTGGTGGCGCGGCGGTGGCCGGCGGAATCGGTCATTGACCTGATCAAGCTGATCGACGATCCGGCGAACCTGGAAGAGGTGGCGCGGGCCTATCAACTGTCCGAGGCGCAGGCCAAGGCAATCCTCGACCTGCGCCTGCAGCGCCTGACCGGGCTCGAGCGCAACAAGATCGCCGGCGATCTCACGGAGATGGCGGCCAAGATCGCCGACAACCTCGAAACGCTGGAAAGCCGGCCGAAGCGCCTGCAGATCCTGCGCAGCGAACTCGTCGAGATGAAGGAGAAGTTCGGCTCGCCGCGCCTAACCGAGATCCAGGATCTCGAGTTCGAGGCCGATATCGAGGCCCTGATCCAGCGCGAGGACATGGTCGTCACCGTCACGCACGGCGGCTATATCAAGCGCGTGCCGCTCTCCACCTACCGCTCACAGCGGCGCGGCGGGCGCGGACGCACCGGTATGGCGACGCGCGACGAGGATTTCGTCAGCCAGGTGTTCGTGGCCGACACCCATACGCCGATGCTGTTCTTCTCGACCCGCGGCATGGTCTACAAGTCCAAGGTCTATCGCCTGCCGCTCGGCAACCCGCAGGCGCGCGGCAAGGCGCTGATCAATTTGCTGCCGCTGGAAGAGGGCGAGACGATCTCCACCGTCATGCCATTGCCGGAGGATGAGGCGAGTTGGGCGCAGAGCCAGATCGTATTCGCGACGGCCAGCGGCTATGTCCGCCGCAACGAGCTCAGCGACTTCGTCGACGTGAAAGCGAACGGCAAGATCGCCATGAAGCTGGACGCCGGCGACCGGCTGATCGGCGTCGGTGTCTGCACCGAGGCCAACGACATCCTGCTGGCGGCGCGCAGCGGCAAGGCGATCCGTTTCGCCGTCAACGACGTGCGGGTGTTCGCAGGCCGCGATTCCATCGGCGTGCGCGGCATCAGGCTGGAGGAGGGCGACCGCGTCGTCTCCATGTCGGTGCTGCGCCATGTCGAGATCGAGCTGGAGGAGCGCGACGCCTATCTGCGCTATGCTGTTGCCAAGCGCCGCGCACTGGGCGAGGAGGCGGAAGCCGATGAAGGTGAATCCGCCGCGATCGTGCTGCCGCAGGAGCGCCTCAACGAGCTCGAGATCCTTGAGGAGTTCATTCTCACCGTCACGGTCAAGGGCTTCGGCAAGCGTACCTCGGCCTATGAATACCGCGTCATCGGGCGCGGCGGGCAGGGGGTCGCCAATATCGAGGTGACGCCGCGCAACGGCCCGGTCGTTGCTTCTTTCCCAGTGGGCGAGGATGATCAGATCATGCTGGTCACCAATCGCGGCCAGCTCATCCGCTGCCCGGTCCACGATATCCGGATCGCGCGGCGCCAGACCCAGGGCGTCACCGTCTTCCGTGTGGGAGACGACGAGGAAGTGGTGGCAGTCGCCCACCTCGCGGACCTGGGCGATGATGAGGGCGGCAATGGTGGCGAAGAGGCGCCGCCCGAAGGTGATGCCTCGCCTGGCGAGGGCGGGAAGTAACGGCACGAACGCCACTGAGAGGGGCGGCAATGGCGGACAAGCGTATCGGCATCTATCCAGGTACCTTCGATCCCGTCACCAACGGGCATGTCGACATCATCCGCCGGGCGGCGCGCCTGGTGGACAAGCTGCTGGTCGCCGTCTCCCTCAATGCCGGCAAGAGGCCCATCTTCTCAGTCGAGGAGCGCGCGGCCCTGCTGAGGGGCGAGATTGCCGACACCAAGAACGGCCTCTCCACTTCCATCGAGGTCGTCACCTTCGACAGTCTGCTGATGCATTTCGCCGTGCAAATGAAGGCCAAGGTCATCATCCGCGGCCTGCGCGCCGTGTCGGACTTCGAATACGAATTCCAGATGACCGGCATGAACGCCCGCCTCAATCCGGAGATCGAGACCGTGTTCCTGATGGCCTCCGAACGCAGCCAGTTCATCTCCTCCCGTTTCGTGAAGGAGATCCATAAGCTCGGCGGCGACGTCAGCCAGTTCGTATCCCCGCGCGTGGTCGAGGCGCTGAAGCGGAAGTAGGCACGGGGCGTCATCAGCGCATCGCGATTACCACCCACACTACCGTCACCCCGGACTTGTTCCGGGGTCCACGGCGCAGCTGCAAGAGCCGCAGATTATGGTCGTCCGCTCGTGCAGCTGTCCGGTGGCCCCCGGCTTGGAACAGGATTTTGTGGTTTGATGTGTTGCCGGCCGGGGGCGGCCGCCCCCGGCCGGCGCGGGCGGCACGCCGTGGCCCCGGCAAACCCTTTGAGGTCGTCGCGAGTAGAGAGCGGCCGCCCGCTCCCAAGC
>DASRRI010000117.1:0-20761 GCA_035695765.1 Dongiaceae bacterium | reverse complement strand
GCTTGGGAGCGGGCGGCCGCTCTCTACTCGCGACGACCTCAAAGGGTTTGCCGGGGCCACGGCGTGCCGCCCGCGCCGGCCGGGGGCGGCCGCCCCCGGCCGGCAACACATCAAACCACAAAATCCTGTTCCAAGCCGGGGTCCACTGCACCGCTTGGCGCCAAGCCCATCCATGGACCCCGGATCACGCCGCTATCGCGGCTGTCCGGGGTGACGGATGGTGGAGGTAGTGGCGTGCGGCGCCAACATGTATCCAACCAATCCCATTGTTGACGCCGGCGCACCGCGCTCATAAGTCAGCGCGATGCGCACCATTCTTTCGATCGCGCCGCAGCGCTGGCTGATGCTGTTCTCGGGCTTCCTGGCCTGGGGCCTCGGCCTCGCGCTGTTCGTGCGCGCGAGCCTGGGCCTCGGCCCGTGGGATGCCTTCCATCAGGGGCTCGGCTTCCAGCTTGGCATCACCATCGGAACCGCCAGCATGATCGCTAGCGTCATCGTGCTGCTGTTCTGGATCCCGCTGCGCCAGCGGCTCGGCATCGGCACCATCCTCAACGCGCTGACTATCGGGCCGGCGACGGATTTCGGGCTGTGGCTGCTGCCGCCGGATATCGAGAGCCTGTGGCTGCGCGTCTCGATGCTGGTTGCCGGCATGGCCTGCGTCGGGCTGGGCAGCGCGCTCTATCTGCCAGCCGGCCTCGGCGCCGGCCCGCGTGACGGCTTGATGATGGGGCTGCATGACAAGCTCGGCTGGAGCATCCGCGTCTCGCGCACGGCCGTCGAAGCCTCCGCGCTCGCCATCGGCTGGGCGATGGGCGGAACGGTCGGTATCGGCACCCTCGTCTTCGCCTTCGGCATCGGCCCGCTGGTGCAGGCGAGCCTTGCACATTCGAGCCGCTGGCTGCCGGATTGGCGATTGCAGGCTACCGCGCCCGCGCAGCGGTAACGCTGCACAACGAGTGCCCCGCAGCGATAGTCGCAGCGCATCCATTCAATCCACGTTCGGCATTGGCCGCTGGCGAGCGAACGCATGATCATGCCTGCGCTGCCATCCTCGAAGCGCAGGAGGACATCATGTGGGTCATCGCGCGGACATCCCTGTGGATCATCTCGGCAATGCTCGGCATCGCGCTCGGCATGACACTCTCGTTCGGAATCGCCCTCGCCAGCGACATGCGGCCGATGTCGATCGACCAGATGAAGACCGAGATCATCGGCAATTCGCTGAGCGGCAAGACCGAAAGCGGCGATAACTATGTCGAGCATTACGCGCCCGGCGGAAAGATCATCGGGCTGTCGAAATCTTCCGGGAGATACGAAGGCAAGTGGTCGTTCCGGCAGGACGGCCTGATGTGCTTCCGCTATGGCGATGGCGCATTCGATGGCGGCTGCGTGCATCTCTCGCGCGGCGGCGACAAGGTCGGCTTCACCCGCGTCGACGGCTCGATCGAGCCGACCGCGACCCTGATCCAGGGCATGGCGCCCGCGCTGCAGTGAGTTAGCGCTTCAGCGCCTTGCGGAACCGGATCGCGCGCTCGACCTCTTCGAACCCGACCGCCTTGTGTGCGCGCTCGCTGTCGACGTTCTCAAGCAGGGAATCAGACGCCATCTCGGTGTAGCCATTCTCCAGGGCCCATTGCTCCGCCGCCTTGACCAGCGCGCCGCCGATGCCGCCGCGCCGCGCGTCCTCCGTAACGTACCACGCCTCGATGAACGGCACCGGCGAGCTGTCGCAGCCATCCGCATAGGGCCGCAACGACAGCTCCAGCATGCCGACGATCTTGCCATGGTCCTCGCCGACGAACACGCAATGCGGGATCAGCGGCTCGCCATGCGCCACGAAGTAGCGCGCGACCTCCAACCGCAACTCGTCGACTTTCGCATCCGGCCATATTGCCATGCGCATCGCGAGCCAGGGTTCTGCATCGGCTTTGGTGGCGGGCCTGATGATCGTCATGGCTCGCGCAGCGGTCCGTAGAGGCATATGTCGAGCTCAATTCCACGCTCGGCAAGTGCAGCCATCGTCTTCGGTGATATGCTTAGGCCTTCATCGCCGCCTTCCATGAACCAGCCGCAGAACAGGTCGACCTTGAAGGTGCTGCTGATCGTTCTCCAGACATCGAGATCCTTGGTGAGCTTGCCAAGAATTTCCGCCACCTGTCCGTCAAGGTCTTCGGGCTGACGATCTGCTGCCTCCAGGTGCCATTGTCCCATCTTCGCCACATAGTCGCGACCGGTTTTGCCGCGCCAGGTCTCGCCTTTGATCCTGCAATAAGTCGGATCGGCGCCAAGCAGCTTCGATATCTCACCCGGCACCAGAGCGTCGCCAGAAATGCGCAGTCCGGCTGCCGATCTATGCAGGTGTGGCACAGCTCACCTTCCGAAAAGAGTGGACCGAATCAAATCCGCTCCGCCAGCCAGATTGCGAGCCTGGAGCCAGCCTTGATTGCACCGGTCAGCAGCGGATAGGCGGGGGCCTGCTGCGCGCCGTGCTCGAGGCCGGTGTCGCGGTGCTCGAGCTCTTCGCCGCGGAACTTCTCGATCTTGGCCTTCAAGGGCGCTTCGTCGTCGCCCAGCTTGTCCGATTGCGCGCGATAATGCTGGTCGATCACTTCCTCGACCGCGACGGTGCAGGCCATCGCGGCCTTCGGCCCCAGCAAGGCAGTCGCGGCGCCGAGTGCGAAGCCGGCCGCGTTCCACAAGGGATGCAGCGCGCTCGGCCGCACGCGGCGCTCCACCATCAGCTTCTCGAAGGCTTTGAGATGCTCCAGCTCCTGCGCATACATGTGCTCGATCGCCTGCGCCTCCGGCTTGCCGCGCAGGATTGCGAGCTGGCCCTCATAGATGCGCCTCGCGCCGAACTCGCCGGCATGGTCGACGCGGATGATGCGCTCGATCAGCTCGTCCTTGGTGAGATCGCCCGGCAGGCGATGACCGGCAGTTTCTTCGCTCACGCAGCTTTGCTCCTCAGCGCGCCCCAGGCAGTGAACACCATCAGTGCCAGCGCGTAGACGAGATTATAGCCCGCCATGGAGATCCCGAACATGGTCCAGGCCGGCTCGTCGCAGCGCACGATCGGCGCGTTCATGATCGCCTGCTCCACCTCCTCCGGACTCATGCCGGCGGTAGTCCCGCCGGTGCAGGTGGAGAGCCCTTGCCACCATTTCTGCTCGACCCCGACATGGAACAAGGCGATCCCCGCCGTCACCAGGAAGGCAAGCGCCAGCAGCCAGAGCACGACCCCACGCCGCGCGGTCCGCGCCGGCTGCAGGATGGCGACGATGCCGAGCGCGATCGCCGCCCAATAGCCATAGCGCTGCCAGTAGCACAAAGCGCAGGGCGCGAGGCCGAAACCATATTGCGCGATCCAGGCGATGCAGAGCGCGGCGATGGCCCCGCCGGTCGCCAGCCACGGAACGGCGGAACTGGGGATGAGCGGCTGGCGTGCGGCCATGAGTCTCAGATCACGTATTTGATGACGACGAACCCGCCGACCAGCGCCACGACGAATACGGTCGTGACCAGGGTGAGCCGGCGCTCGATGAAAGCACGGATCGGCTCGCCGAACCAATAGAGCAGCCCTGCGACCAGATAGAACCGGATACCGCGGGTGATGACCGACGCGGCGATGAAGATCGGAAAGCTGAAATGGGCGATGCCGCTGGCGATGGTGACGATCTTGTAGGGGATCGGCGTCATGCCTTTGATCAGGATCACCCACAGGCCCCATTTCGCGTACCAATCCTGGAACTGCGCGAGGCCGTCCTGCATGCCATAGAGCGAGACGATCCATCCGCCCACGCTCTCCAGCAGCGCATAGCCGATGTAATAGCCGAGCATCCCGCCGAGCACGGAAGCGACCAGGCAGACCGCCGCGATGCGCCAGGCATGGCGCCGATCCGCCAGCACCATCGGCACCAGCATCACGTCGGGCGGAATCGGAAAGAACGAGCTCTCCGCAAAGCTCACCCCCGCCAGCCACCAGATGGCCTTCGGATGGCGGGCCTTTTCCATAACCCAGTTGTAGAGGGATGTGAGCAAAGGAAGGGCACCAGAAAAATTCGGTGCGCCTGTTTAGCAATGCACGCCGACTATCGCAAATCAGCGCGTCGTGATTCACCGCGGCGATTCGCCGTCGCCGCTCAATGCAGCGTCGTCAGGTCCTGCGCGTTGCGCCACTTGGGCGGCTGCAACAGGTCGACGCTGGTCACCTTCACCGAATGCAGCTTGCCATCGAGATTGTGGGACCAGAAATCCAGGAACTTGCGCAAGGTCGGGAATTGCGGCGCCAGATCGTATTCCTGCCACAGATAGGTCTGCAGCAGCGAGGGATGATCCGGCATGTGATACAGGATCTCCGCCGTCGTCAGTCTGTATTGCTTCAGTTGCATCATCAAACCGGACATTCAGCACCTCTTCCCCGTTGGTAACCCGAGGGCGCCCGGTAGGTTCGACGCCTGCCGGCGCGACTCAACTCATTAACGATACTAGAAGATAACCGAAAATCCTTAACAAAGTTGCAAAACCTCCGTCATTCCAATGGGTTATCACTCACGAGGCAAAACTGCTGCTAAAATCCTGCATGGAATCCGAAAATTCCGCCTTCACGGCCTCTTGACGGCGGCGGCAGGCAGCCCTAAATCGCTGGCACTCACGGAGCTTGAGTGCTAACGAGCGCCTTGCTCCGATCGGGTTTCCAAAAGGGAAAAGCGACCAACTCAACACAATCGGAGGGTTTCCATGAAATTCCGCCCGCTCCATGACCGCGTTCTCGTGCGCCGGATCGAACAGCAGGAGAAGACTGCTGGGGGCATCATCATTCCGGACACGGCCAAGGAAAAGCCCCAGGAGGGCGAAGTCATTGCGGCCGGCGCCGGCCTCAAGAACGAGGAAGGCAAGCTCACCCCGCTCGACGTGAAGGCGGGCGACCGCATTCTGTTCGGCAAGTGGTCGGGCACCGAAGTGCGCGTCGATGGCGAGGACCTGCTCATCATGAAGGAGAGCGACATCCTCGGCATCATCGAGGGCACTCCCGCCGCCAAGAAGAAGGTCGCGTAAGCTCGCGGCACTTTTTTCGTAACCACAGACACCGAACCTAACTGGAGAAAACTACCATGCCAGCGAAAGACGTTCGTTTTTCCGGCGACGCGCGCGACCGTATGCTGCGCGGCGTCGATATCCTGGCCAATGCCGTGAAGGTCACCCTCGGTCCCAAGGGCCGCAATGTGGTGCTCGACAAGGCGTTTGGCGCACCCCGCATCACCAAGGACGGCGTCACCGTCGCCAAGGAGATCGAGCTCAGCGACAAGTTCGAGAACATGGGCGCCCAGATGGTGCGCGAAGTGGCCTCGAAGACCAACGATATGGCCGGTGACGGCACCACGACCGCGACGGTCCTGGCGCAGGCGATCGTCCGCGAGGGCGTGAAGGCGGTTGCCGCCGGCATGAACCCGATGGACGTGAAGCGCGGCATCGACATCGCCGTCGCGGCGGTGGTTGCCGACGTGCAGAAGCGCTCCAAGAAGGTCTCGACCTCGGACGAGATCGCCCAGGTCGGCACCATCTCGGCCAACGGCGAGCGCGACATCGGCGACATGATCGCCAAGGCGATGCAGAAGGTCGGCAACGAGGGCGTGATCACGGTGGAAGAGGCCAAGGGCCTCGAGACCGAGCTCGACGTCGTCGAGGGCATGCAGTTCGACCGCGGCTATCTCTCCCCGTATTTCATCACCAATGCGGAGAAGATGACCACGGAGCTGGAGCAGCCCTATATCCTCCTGCACGAGAAGAAGCTCTCCTCCCTGCAGCCGATGCTGCCGATCCTGGAAGCCGTGGTTCAGTCCGGCCGTCCGCTCCTCATCATCGCCGAGGACGTGGAAGGCGAGGCGCTGGCGACCCTGGTCGTCAACAAGCTGCGCGGCGGCCTCAAGGTCGCGGCCGTGAAGGCGCCGGGCTTCGGCGATCGCCGCAAGGCGATGCTGGAAGACATCGCGATCCTCACCGGCGGCCAGGTCATCTCCGAAGACCTCGGCATCAAGCTGGAGAGCGTCTCGGTCGACATGCTGGGCAAGGCCAAGAAGGTCGTGATCTCCAAGGAAGAGACCACGATTGTCGACGGCGCCGGCAAGAAGAAGGAGATCGAGGGCCGCTGCACGCAGATCCGCGCCCAGATCGACGAGACCACCAGCGAGTACGACAAGGAAAAGCTGGCCGAGCGTCTCGCGAAGCTGGCCGGCGGCGTGGCCGTGATCAAGGTCGGCGGCGCCACCGAGGTCGAGGTGAAGGAGCGCAAGGATCGCGTCGATGACGCGATGCACGCCACCCGCGCCGCGGTCGAGGAAGGCATCGTGCTGGGCGGCGGCGTCGCCCTGCTCTACGGCGCCAAGGTGCTGGAGAAGCTCCAGGGCGAGAACCCGGACCAGAAGGCGGGCATCGACATCGTGCGTCGCGCCCTGCAGCAGCCGGTCCGTCAGATCGCCGAGAATGCCGGCGTCGACGGTTCGGTCGTGGTCGGCAAGCTGCTCGAAGGCAAGGGCGGCAGCCTTGGCTTCGACGCGCAGAACGCCGAGTATGTCGACATGTTCAAGGCCGGCATCATCGACCCGACGAAGGTCGTGCGCTGCGCCCTGCAGGATGCGGCCTCGGTCGCGGCCCTGCTGATCACCACCGAAGCCATGGTCGCCGAGCGGCCCGAGAAGAAGTCGGCCCCGGCCGGCGCTCCGGGCGGCATGGGCGGCATGGGCGACATGGACTTCTAATCGGCTCAGCCGCTTAGAGACCAAGCTCAAAGGGCTGCACCGCAAGGTCGGGCCATCCGACTAACGTGGGGAGCTTAACTGCTCCTTATCTCGAAAACTGCTCATCTACCGGGCTTTTCTAGCCTGGTAGGTGGGCAGCTTTTCTATGTCGATTCCAACAAAGAAAACGTACCGCCGAATCGAGGACGTCGTTCCGGCCTCGCACGATGGAATCCAGGCGAACTTCTGCCGCGATCCGCGGAGTGCACACGCCGCGGTTCGGCTTGCGCGGGATCGCTGGCGGCGCTGGCTCAGTGCGATCTCGCTCTGATTTCGCTTGGCGAGGCGCCATAGCGTCGGCGGAAAGCGCGGTTGAAGTAAGAGAGATCGCCAAAACCTGAGTGGTAGGCGATGGTCGCAATGGTAGGATACGCGCATCGCTGATCAGTCAGCAATCGGTAGGCGCGCCTCAATCGTAGATCCAACACATATGCCGAGAACGTCATTCCTTCGGACTCAAACAGCAGCTGGATATAGCGCGGTGTGATGCCAGTACGTTTGGCGACAGCGGTCACGCTGAGACTTTCGCTCGCGAGATGGTGGAGTATGTCCACCTTGATCGCCTGGAGGCGAGCGGCGCCCAGTCCTCGTCGTTTGGAACGATCGGCAGCGTCGCGCGTTGGACCGAGGGCGAGGATGAAAAGATCCTGAATGTGCGTCGCGACCGCGTGTCCCAGCTCCGGGGTCGCATCGTGCAGGTTCTCGGGCAACATCTGCACATAGCTGACGAGCAGCCGCAGCGCTTCAGTATCGGCCGGAATCCGTCTCATTGCCGCCGACTCAATATCGCGGATCGCTCCCGCCGCAATCTTGCGCGGCAAGAGGACGCTCATGTATCGGGTCTTCGAACATCGTATCTCGGCGGGTTCGGCATGCAGGATGAAGGTTGCATCTCCGGCGCTGAGATTTACCTCGCGTCCACGCTGGGATCCGACGATCAGCCCATCGAGGTTCGCCAGGATCGCGACGGAGTCATCGCCATCCCCGACAAGGCGCGATGTTCGTCGCAACGTTGCCGGGGTCGTGTGACAGGGCGATAGCAGGCTGGCGCCAGGCAATGCTTGAATGGTCGCACTGGCCTCGAAGGGAATGTCGGTGTCGGGCTCGACGTCAATCTGAACGATTTTCCTGGCGAAGACCTCGCGCCAGAAGGGCACGCGATCCCGCAACGGCAGGTCGGCCGTCTTGCAATGCGGTGGCTGGAAACTGTTCAGGACGTTATTCATAGCGCGCTCACGTCCCTGATGCCCGCTTCAAAGATACACCATTTCCGTGAAAGACGCGCGCGACTTCGCGCCAGTCCCATCCCGGAGTTCGTTTCCGTCCAAGATTGTGGCCAGCACGATGATCCAAGCTGAAGCAGGATCGTGCCTTCGCGCCTTCGCGTGCCGGCGCGGTGTTGTTCGGACTTGAGTCGTTTTCGGGCTCGGTTTAGCAGCAGGGAGGGATAGCGGCCATGGCCTACACTCTGATTCCGGTCGATGTCGGCGGCGACGACCAGCTGGAGGGCACCAGCACCACCACCGTCTATCGGTTCCTCGTCTTTCGTTCCATCCTCGATGCGGATTCATTGCCCGACGAAACACTCGACTGGAGCGTGGCGGGAAGCGGCGCCAATCCGGCCGACGGCTTCGACTTCAGCCTCGACGGCGTGTTCCCCAGCGGCAGCGTCCATTTCGCCGTCGGCGCAGCACAGGCCGACACCTACATCGAATTCAACACCCTCGCCGATTCCGTCTTTGAATTCGATGAGGGCTTTACCCTCACGCTCCTCAATGGCGCGCTCGTACTGGCGAGCGCGACCGGGATCATCCGCAACGATGATGTTAATCTGATCGAGGGTACCGCCGGCGCTGATGATCTTGTTGGGTCGAGCTTTGCCGACCTGCTCGTCGGCATCGGCGACGACCGGCTTGAAGGCCGGGAGGGGAACGACACCTATGCGATCCGCGATGGCCGGCTGGCCGGCAAGACGCTGGTCGAGGCGGCCGACGGCGGGACCGCCGACGTGCTGTCGATCGAGGCAGCACTGGCCGGGAACCTCCTTGCCGTCGGCGCGACGCTTCCGGAAAATATCGAGCAGCTGCGCATCGCCTCGTCGCTGTCGGGCCTGGTCTTCGCCGACCAGGACGGGATCGCCAACGACTGGACGTTCGACTACGGCCTCGACGCGGTGACCTTCGCCGTGCTCGGCGGCCTCGACACCGGCGCCGGCAACGACCGGCTCGCGTTCGAGGTCACCGTACCGCCGAACCCGATCGTTCCGCCCAATCCGATTGTCCCGCCGAATCCAATCCGCCTGTCGATGGGCATCGGCGATGATGCGCTGACGGTGCGGCTGGTCGATAGTTTCATTCCCGGCAGCCCGCCGATCCGCACCCTCGGCCTGATCGACCTCGGTGACGGCAACGACAGCCTCGACCTCAGCGTCATCACGAATGCATTTCCAAACGACCCGATGCGCGTTCTCGCGGGCGCGGGAGACGACAGCGTCCTTGTGGACATATCCGCCAATTTCGGCCCCAGCCCCCCGCCCATCCGTTTGCTCGACACGCTCGAGCTCGGCGCCGGCAACGACAGCCTCGACCTCAGCGTCATCACGAATGCATTTCCAAACGACCCAGTCCGAGTCCTCGGCGAGGCCGGCAACGACAGCATCAGCCTGACGTTCAACGGCGGTTCGTGGATCGCCGACGGCGGCAGCGGCAACGATCTCATCTCGCTCAATCTCGTGACGGAGTCGGTGGCTGTCGCCGCGTTCGCGGCTGAATCGGCCCAGTCCGGCGCCGAAGCGCATGGCGGCGCCGGCCGCGATCTCCTGCTCGGAAGCAGCGGCGGCGACAGGCTGTTCGGAGAAGCGGACTCCGATTTCGCTCACGGTGGGGGCGGGGATGATTTCATCGACCTCGGCTCGGGCAAAGACACCGCGACCGGCGGCGCCGGAGCAGATGTCTTTGCGCTCAGCCTTGGTTTGGACCAGATCTTGGATTTCGAGAACGGAACCGACAAGATCGCGCTGCCAACCGGGATTGATTTCGACGACCTCACCATCCGCAACGGGCGCGGTGGCGTGACGATCAGCGCCGACGATTTCGAGATGCAGCTTGTCGGCGTGAAGACGAAGGCCATCGACGCGAGCGATTTCGTGGATACCGGCGCCGCTTCTGCCAGCGTGCCGGGCTCGTTCGGCCTGTTCGGATCCGCATCTGATTTGACCGGCCCGGAGTTCACATGACGGTGCAGGCGGCCATTGCAGAACAGCGGCGTGGCCCCAAGGCGTTGGCGCTCGCGCTCAATCCAGCCCTCGAGATCGGGCACCGTTGAGCTTGATGCATTTAGCTCTAATGGATGCCTTCGCTGGCATGGGACCGATCATCGGTTTCCGGTGGCGGCCAAAATGATCCAGCCGACGAACAACAAAGTTGCTCGCCGGCCGGATTCCACACATTAGCCGAATGGCCCGAGCGCAGGGTGCAGCCCTTTTGTTTGCGGCCTCCCCTACTTTTAGGGGAAAGAGTTGCATCAACCGAATCTTAAGCTACCATGGGCTGATATTCGGGGGGCTCGCTCATCTTGGGGAATTGCTGGCATGCCGATCATCGGCATTGAAATCCTGCTGCAGCTCTGCGTCGTCTATCACGCGATGAAGACCGGGCGGCCGTATTACTGGATCTTCATCATCATGGCGTTCCCGGTCATGGGATGCCTGATCTATTTCCTGGTCGAGGTGCTGCCCGGCAGCCGGTCGGAGCGCGGCCTCAAGAAGATCGGCAGCGACATCGCCAAGGCAGTCAATCCCGACCGCAATATGAAGCGCCGCGCCGAGGAGCTGGCGATCTGCGGCAGCGTCGAGAACAAGCTGAAGCTGGCCGAGGAGCTGGTCGAGCGCGGCATGTTCGACGAGGCCATCGGCCTGTTCGAAAGCGCGCGCGAGGGCCAGTACTACTTCGCCGCGGACCTGCTCTATGGCCTGGCGCGCGCACGGTTCTTCAACGGCGACTATCTCGGTGCCCGCAAATTGCTGGGCGAGCTGCAGGTGCATGCGCCGCGCTACTACTCGCAGGAGGTCGCGCTGATGTCGGCCCGCGCCGCCGCCAAGTTCGGCGACCGTTCGACCGCGCGCGGCGAGATTGAATCCCTGCTCGAGACCTTCGTCGGGCTGGAAGCACGCTATCGCTATGCCGAGCTGCTCTACGAAGACGGCCAGGCTGCCCGCGCCAAGGCGGAGCTGGAGCGCGTAATCGACCACGCCAAACGCTTCAAGGTCAGCGCCGAAGAACGCACCTGGGCCAAGCTCGCCCGCCACGGTCTGGCTTCGCTGGGAAGCGCGGCGTAACTTCCGCCCCACCCAATGACTACAACTTCGTTGCCCGCAACCTCAGCGAGTTCGCGATCACGCTGACCGATGACAGCGCCATCGCGGCGGCGGCGATGATCGGCGACAGCAGCAACCCAAAAGCCGGATAGAGCACGCCGGCCGCGATTGGGACACCGGCCGCATTGTAGATAAAGGCAAAGAACAGGTTCTGCCGGATGTTGCTCATCACCGCTTCCGAGAGCTGCCTCGCCTGAACGATGCCGTGCAGATCGCCGCGCAGCAAGGTGAGGCCCGCGCTCTCGATCGCGACATCGGTGCCTGTCCCCATGGCGATGCCGACATCGGCGGCGGCGAGCGCCGGGGCATCATTCACGCCGTCACCCGCCATCGCCACCACCTTGCCGTCGCGGCGCAGCTTCTCGACGACCGCGCCCTTCTGATCCGGCAGCACCTCGGCCTGCACCTCTTCGATGCCGAGTTTCCGCGCGACCGCTTCCGCCGTCGTGCGGTTGTCGCCGGTCAGCATGACCACGCGGATCCCCTGCCGGTGCAGGGCTGCAATGGCGGCGGGCGTCGTCTCCTTCACCGGATCGGCGATCGCGATTGCGCCTGCCGCGCGGCCGTCGATCGCAATGAAGATCGCAGTCGCGCCATCGCCGCGCAACGCATCCGCCTCGTCCTGCAGCCCGGATACGTCAGCCCCCTGCTCCGCCAGGAACCTGGCATTGCCCAGCGCGATTGCGCGGCCATCGACCTGGCCCAGCACGCCCTTGCCGGTCGGGGAATCGAAATTGCTCACGCCGGCGAGCGCGATCGTTCGCTCCTTCGCCGCGTTCACGATGGCAGCGGCGAGCGGGTGCTCGCTGGCATTCTCCAGGCTGGCGGCGAGGCGCAGAATCTCGGCTTCGTCGAAGCCCTGGGCTGGGCGGATGGCCGTCACCTTCGGCTTGCCCAAGGTGAGCGTACCGGTCTTGTCGATGATGATCGTATCGACCTCTTCCATCCGCTCCAGTGCCTCGGCGTTCTTGATCAGCACACCGGCCCCGGCGCCACGCCCGACCCCCACCATGATCGACATCGGCGTCGCGAGGCCGAGGGCGCAGGGACAGGCGATGATAAGGACGCTCACTGCCGCGACCAGCCCGTAGCCCATGGCAGGCTGCGGCCCCCAGATTGACCAGGCGGCAAACGCCAGGATCGCGACGAGTATGACCGCCGGCACGAACCAGCCCGAGACGGCGTCCGCCAGGCGCTGGATCGGCGCGCGCGAGCGCTGTGCCTGCGCGACCATCTGGACGATCTGCGCCAGCATGGTGTCGCGCCCGATCTTCTCAGCCCGCATTACGAAAGAGCCTTGTCCGTTGATGGTGCCGCCGATCACCTTCGCGCCGCTCTCCTTCTGCACCGGCAGCGGCTCGCCCGTGACCATGGATTCATCCACGTTCGAGCGGCCTTCCGTCACCACGCCGTCGATTGGCACCTTGTCACCCGGCCGGACGCGCAGATGGTCCCCCACTTTCACCTGATCGAGATCGATCTCCTCATCGCTGCCGTCCGATTTGATGCGCCTGGCTCTGGTCGGAGCGAGGCTCAGCAGCGCCTTGATGGCGCCGGACGTCTGCTCCCGCGCCTTCAGCTCCAGCACCTGTCCCAGCAGCACCAGCGCGGTGATCACCGCCGCCGCTTCGAAATAGACCGCGACCGAGCCGTCGGCGCCGCGGAACGTCGGCGGAAAGATATGCGGCGCGATGGTCGCAACGGCGCTGTAGATCCAGGCGACACCGATGCCCATGGCGATCAGCGTGAACATGTTGAGCGACCGACCGACCAGGGAACGCCAGGCGCGCACAAAGAACGGCCAGCCGCCCCATAGGACGACCGGCGTTGCAAGCGCCAGCTGGATCCAATTGGACGTCTGCGCCTCGAGCAGATGGTCGAGGCCCATCACATGGCCGAACATCTCGAGCGCCGCCACCGGGACGGTGAGCACAGTCCCGATCCAGAACCGCCGGCGCATGTCGACCAGCTCGGGGCTGGGCCCCTCTTCCAGACTGACGCGCTCCGGCTCGAGCGTCATGCCGCAGATCGGGCAAGTGCCCGGCCCGACCTGCCGGATCTGCGGATGCATCGGGCAGGTGTAGATGGTGCCGGACGGCGCGGGTTCAGATTTCTTGGTCTTCGCGACGTACTGCTCGGGATCGCCGACGAACTTCTCGCGGCACTTGGCCGAGCAGAAGTAATAAGTCTGGCCGCTGTGAGTCGCTTGATGCTTGGCAGTATGAGGATCGACCTTCATCCCGCATACCGGATCGGAGGCCGTCATCGGTGCGGAATCCTGGCCGCTGCGCTGATGATGCCCATGATTGGCGTGGTCGTGACTGTGCGTTGTCATCTCAGACTTCCATCCAGACTCTTGCCAAACAATCATGCCGATTGTGGTGAACAAATACTGACTCTGAGGCTTGCTACGGTGGGAAGGTCAATGCCCCGTCCACTTGGCTGGACCTCGCTTCACCGCGGGTCACGCGACGGCCGCGCACAGATGCGCGTTTCGAGATTCAGCTCGCCGGCGCGCCGGAACCAATCCGCGTTGCGCGTGACGAGATAGGCCATGTCGCCGCTTCCGGTGACTTCGTCCCTGGTCGTAACGGCCACCACCCAGCAATCCGGCATCTCATGCCGGAAGACCTCTTCGATGTCGCGGCCGATATGGCGGTAGTGGCCGAATTCCTCTCGCTTCGGATAGCCCCAATCGATCGTGCTCTCGAGACGATACGGATCGGGAAATGAGAGGAACAGAAAACCGTGCGCGCTCAAAATCCGGGCGAGCTCGCGCAGCGCGGCGCGATGGTCGGGCACATGCTCCAGGATGTGATTGCAGATGACGGCATCATAACTGGCGTCCGGCCGGTCGATGCGCTGCAGGTCGAGGCTGTTCTCCTTGCCGAACACGCTGAGCTCGAACCGGCCGAACCAGCGCGCATCGATGGTCGCATCGCGGCTGAATTGAAGGCAGCGCAAGGATCGGAATCGCCTGGGGCCAAGGTCCAGGAAGATCCTGCGAAAGGCGCGATGCCGCTCCAGCGATTGGCAATTGGCGCACCGCGGTTTCTTGCCGGTCGCGCTCAACCGGTGGTGCGGACCACGCAGGAATTTCTGCGCACCACAAATATTGCAGCGCGGTTTGGTGAAGCGTCTGACCAGCCTCTTGAGCAGCCCCATGAAAGCCCCGTGCGATGCTCGCCAGCATCTAGCCGCTTTGACTGGTCGAGGCAATCGCACGTCGGCAGCTACAATCGAGAATTATTCGCAAGACGCGCGGTGCCGGGATCGGGGCGAACGGTCGCAGGCGCCGCATGCGTCACCTCTTGGCAAGCGCGCCGATCCCGGATAAACCACCACCGTCTCTGGGGAGTAGCCGCCCTCTGTAAGAGGGGAATGCGTCAACAGACTTGGTACCGGCATCTGCCGCTGCCATGGCGCATTCGGCCGATGCTTGGCGAGACCTTTGACTTGCTTGCGCTTCACCCGCGGGATCGGGCGGCGCGAGAAAGTCGAAAGGTATCCGCCCGGTCCCGCCAGATGGCTTCATGGAACCCCTGCTCGTCTCCACCGGCGTGGTCGCTTTTGCCGAGATCGGCGACAAGACGCAGCTTTTCGCCCTCATTCTCGCCGCTCGCTATCGCAGGCCAGTGCCCATCATCTGCGGCATCCTTGTTGCCACGCTCGCCAACCATGGCTTGGCGGCCTGGCTGGGCGCGCTCGCAGCCGGCTGGCTTGGACCGGACGCGATGCGCTGGGTCCTTGGTGCTGGCTTCATCGCGATGGCCGCCTGGTGCCTCGTCCCGGACAAGGCCGACGACGCGCCCAAGGCGCTCAGCAAGGCCGGCGCCTTCATCGCGACGCTGGTTGCTTTCTTCGCGCTGGAGATGGGGGACAAGACGCAGATCGCGACCATTGCGTTGGCAGCGCGCTTCCATGACCTGGTGCTGGTGACTGCGGGCACGACCCTTGGCATGATGCTGGTCAATGTGCCCGCGGTGCTGTGCGGCGATGGTATCGCGCGGCTCGCGCCGCTGAAGCTGATCCGTACTCTGGCCGCCATCACCTTTGCCATCCTCGGCGCGATGACGCTGCTCAGGCTCGATTTCGGATTGCTCGCCACTTGACGCCCCGATCTCTTCTCGCCAAAGTTGCGCCCGGCTGACAGGAATCCCCGAGGCGAGACTTTGCTGACGCTCTGACCGATCTCAGTTGAGTTCCGCAATCCGGCTGCGCCGATAGAATCGGTGCGGCTGACGTCTCCATGGGACGCATAGCGGCGGGCTGAGATCGGGACGGCATCCTGCCGCGTCAGCTCTCCGCACTCTCCCGTGGTCATCGTCCCATCTCTTCCTTCGCCGATGTGCAGCCCTTCCTCGAGGGAAGGCTGTCATCTTGCAAGAAACACTCCGCGTCGCCTGGCAGGTGACGCCGCTCCGGTGTCCACATTTGTGGCGCCGCTGCAGCCGCTGCAATGAATCCATGCCCTTCAGCTGCAGCATGAAATTCCGTTCCAACGCGCAGAAGAAGCGCATCGACGTCTGGCTGATCTATCGCTGCAATGGATGCGGCGAGACCTGGAACCTGCCGATCCTGGAACGCGTCTCAATCGCCGATCTCGCGCCAGCGACCTTCGAGGGCTTCGCCTGCAATGACCCCGCGCTCGCCATGCGCCACGCGCGCGACCTGGCACATCTCGGCCGCTACGGCTCCGTCGAGAAGTCGCCCGACATCGAGGTCCGCAAGCAGGCATGGCTTGCTGTCCCCGCGGACGCCGCGATGATCGAGATTACAATCGCGCTCCCGCTGCCGTGCATTCTGCGATTGGACCGGCTGCTTCCGAACGAGCTCGGCATCCCGCGAAGCCGGCTTCACGCGCTGCTCGATCGCGGCGCGCTGCGGCTGTCGCCGGCGCAGCGCAAAGGCCTGCGCTCGCACGTGACCGATGGACAGACAGTTTCAATCGATCTGGACGGCGATGCAGCGCTGGCTGCGCTCCTATGCCGACGGGCGCTGACCTAGCTCGCCGGTTCGATGCGCAGGATGCGGCCGTCATCCTCGTCGGTGAGCAGGTAGAGATAACCGTCCGGACCCTGCATCACGGTGCGGATGCGCTCGCCCATGTCTTCGAGCAGCCGCTCCTCCTTGACGATGCGCGTGCCCTCGACCTCGAGGCGAACCAGCAATCCGAACTTCAGCGAACCGACGAACGGGTTGCCGCGCCAGGCCGGGAACTTGTCACCGGTATAGAAGGTCAAGCCGGACGGCGCGATCGACGGGTCCCAATAATAGATCGGCTGCTCGAGCCCGGGCTTGGACGTGCCCTCGCCGATCTTGGCTCCGGAATATTCGTGGCCGTAGGAGATCACCGGCCAGCCATAGTTCTTCCCCGGCTTCGGCACGTTGATCTCATCACCGCCCATCGCGCCGTGTTCCACCGTCCACGGCTCGCCGGTTTCTGGATTGAGCGTGGCGCCCTGCACGTTGCGATGTCCCAGCGAATAGAGGTCCGGCGAATAGGCCTCGTTGCCGGCAAAGGGATTGTCCTTCGGGATCGTGCCGTCGCGGTTGATCCGCACCAGCTTGCCGATCTGCGCCTTCATGTCGGGTATGAATTCGCGGCGGTTGCGATCGCCCAGCGTGACGATCAGCGTACCGTCGCGCAGAAACACGAGGCGAGACCCGAAATGCTCGCCGCTATCGAGCTTGGGCTGCTGACGAAAGATGACCTGCACGTCTTCCAGCCGCCCTTCGCCGAGCTTCGCGCGCGCCACCGCCGTCCCGCCGCCTTCCCCGCCCGGCTCCGCGAACGAGAAATAGATCAGTTGGTTCGCCGCGAAATCCGGATCGAGCGCGACATCGAGCAGGCCGCCCTGCCCGTTCTCATAGACTTCCGGTACACCGGTGAGAGGCTCCGAGAGCTGTCCCTTCGCATCCACCAGCCGCAGCCGCCCAGGCCGCTCCGTCACCAGCATCCGTCCATCCGGCAGGAAGGCGAGACCCCAGGGATGCTCCAGCCCCTCCGCGACGGTCGCGACGGAAATCGGCCCCGCCTGCGATTGAAAGCTTTCGGCGGCCATGCTGTCCGCACTGCCGATCGCGAGAGCGAGCGACGCGAAGATGCCGCTGATCCAACGCACGGGCACCATCACCTCCGCTTAAGGTTCCATTTCGAAAAGATTGGGACCGTCATCAAACTTGGCAAGTGCCAGACGATGATGTGAGGCGCCACAACAAAGATTTGAGTCAAATCGCCGGGCCTAGACTTTCGGGCGATCTCCATCACATGAGTCGGTGTAGCTGCACGGGAATCATCTGTCGCATGCGCGAATTCATCGAGCGTTCATCACGATCCTGATTGGATACGACCGTTCAATCCCCGTGTCGTGCTGTCTTGATCGAGGGAAAGACCGCAATGGCAGATTACCGCTGCTACTTCGTCAATAATCTGGACGAGATTCAGGCCGCAGAGAGCTTCGACTGCACGGAAGATGCGGAAGCCCTTTTGAAAGCAGGCAGGCTCGCGGCGTCGCAGTCCTTGGATGTCGAGATCTGGAACGGTGCCCGGCTGGTCGGCCGCCTGCCACGGACGGCGGCAGCGCAATAACCGTCCTAATCACCGCTCTTCAGCAGGATCTGCAGCGTTTCCATCAGCGAGCGGATACGGTCCGCTTCCTCGCGCGTGGTGTCGGCGAGGGATTTCATCTCCTGCGCCACCACCGCGAAGCCTGCACCGTGCTCGGCCGCGCGCGCGGCTTCGATGCGGGCATTGAGCGCCAGCAGCTTCAAGGTGCGGAGCTCGCCCAGGATGTGCTGCACCGCCTCGACGATGTCGTTGCTGGTGCCGGAGATGCGGCCCACCAGCTGCTCTAGCTTCTCTTCCTGCAGTTTCTGCGGCGAGATGTCGATGCAGACGCCTTCCAGGAACAGCAGCTGGTTGTTGCTGTCGAAAATGCCGGCGCCGCTCTCGTGGATCCACAGTGGACTGCCGTCGCGCTTGACCAGGCGATAGTCGACTTCCCATTTGGCGCGCTTCTCGACACCGGCGCCGACAGCGGCGTCGATCGTGGCGATGTCGCGCGGGTCAACGATCGAGGTGAACGTGCGGACCCGGTTGTTGAGGAATTCGGATACCGGATAGCCGGTCAAGCTCTCGATGCCGTCGGTCATGAACAGCATCGTGTAGCCGGCATCGTTCTGGCAGCGATAGAAGAAGCCGTTGAGACGGCTTGCGACGCTCTCGATGACAGTTGCCTGAACTGAATCGTACATTGCCGGTCACCATTCCTCGAAGTCCCCGAACGGTCGCGCATCATCGGGGAAAGAGGGTTAACAACCTGCAAATGAAAATGAAGATCGATT
The DNA here is from genome assembly GCA_035695765.1 of Dongiaceae bacterium. GTDB lineage: Bacteria > Pseudomonadota > Alphaproteobacteria > Dongiales > Dongiaceae > Dongia_A. Next base: position 2,245 of record DASRRI010000117.1, on the reverse strand, counting down.
ACGGCCCGCTATACGGGCATAATGACAGTCAGGCCTGCTTCATGTTGAGACCGATCTGTCTCGCAGGGGCCGCGAATGCCCGGTCGTGGCTGAGGGCGGGAATGCGTGCCCGGGCCTTGGCGACCTCGGCGGAATCGATTTCGGCCAGGATGATCCCTTCCTCCTCGCCGCCATCCGCCAGTACCCGGCCCCAGGGATCGATGATCAGCGAATGGCCGAAGCAATCGGCGCCGCCTGGTAAGGTGCCGTATTGGCAGGGCGCGGCCACGTAGCAGCCAGTCTCGATGGCACGGGCTCGCGTGAGGACATGCCAATGCGCCTCCCCCGTCACGCGGGTGAAAGCCGCGGGGACGGCCAGCAGCTCCGCGCCGGACTGCGCCAGGCCCCGATAGAGATGCGGAAATCGCAGGTCATAGCAGATCGAGAGCCCGATGCGGGCGAGGCCCGTATCCGCCAGCACCGCGCAATCGCCGGGTGCGATGGTGGCCGATTCGCGCAACGGCGCGCCTTGGGTCAGTTCGACATCGAACATATGGATCTTGTCGTAGCGCGCGGCGACGGCGCCCTCGGGATCGAGGAGATAACCGCGATTGAAGATGCGCCCATCGCCGGCCAGGACGCCAAGCGACCCCAGCAGCAGCCAGGTTCCGCGCTCGCGCGCCAGGTCGGAGAAAGCCTGCAGGACCGGATGGCGCCGTTCTTCGAACGCTGCGGGATGGAGCAGGCCGTCCTCCAACGCCACGCCGGAGAAGTATTCCGGCAGACAGACGATCTCGGCGCCGCGCGCCATCGCCTCGCGCGTGAGGCGCCCCGCGATCTCCATATTCCGCTCGACCTCCGCCACCGCTGAGTTCTGCACGCATGCAAGCTTGAACGCACGGTTCATGATGCGATCCTAGGGCAGCATCACACGGAAGGCTACTGCCCGACCGCGCCCAGCGTCAGGTCGGCGCCGAGGCTGTAGATCGCCGGCTCCTGGATGTCATTGCCATAGGCCTGTTGGAAGGCGCGCGGATTCTTCTGGCACTGGTCGCCTCGGCCGTCATGCACTCCCTCGCGGTCCGTGCCCGCGCCGGCGAGCTACGCAAGGCGCTCGAAGCGATCGCCAAGGCCGGCGTCGCGCTGATCTGCGGCAAGCGCGCCTGACGGCGCTATAGCAGCGCGGCCGACGTCTCACCATGCTCGGTGATGATCGCCTTGAAGGCGCTCATCGGTGCGAAATTGGCGCGCTGCAGCTTGCCGATCTTGCTGCTGTCGACCACCAGGTAGCTTTCGCGCGCCAGGGCAAGGACCCTCTGCTTCACCTCGGCTTCATGGAAATGCGCGCAGCTGGCGCCGCGCTCGGCATCGACGCCCGCCGCCGACAGGAAGGCCGTGTTGATCCCGTACTTGCCAAGGATCTCGAGATTGTCGCCGGAGAACGAGGCCGATGCGGGATAATACACGCCACCCAGCATCGCCAGCGTGACATTGCGCTTGCGGGCGAGGCGTTCCGCCACGTTGAGGGCATAGCAGATCGCCGTGATCTGGTAGCTCTCGGGGATCAGGTCCACGAGATGCACCAGGGTTGTGCCGCAATCGATGAAGATGGTCGCGTCCGGCCGGATATGGCCGGCGGCATGCAGGCAGGCATCGCGCTTGGCCGCGGCGTGGCTGTCCGCCGCGGTCGCGATCTCATAGGGCGCGGTCCCCTCGATCTGCGCCGGCGACATGATGTGGCCGCCGAGATAGGTGAACTGGTCGGGATGCTCGGCGATGTCGCGCCGCACCGTCATCGCGGAGACGCCGAGCAGCTGGGCCGCCTGGTTGAGATGCATGACCCGCCGCTCCGCCAGCGCATTCACCAGGGTGATGATGCGCTTTGCCTTGCGGACGGTCATGGAAGGCCCCTCTCAGAACGCGGCCCATCCTGTAACATACGTAACAAATCTTGTTAATGGCGGCTCCGTGGCCAGCGAAATGGAGCGAGCAGCGGACGCTGTGGAGATTTGACCGCTGCTCGCTCGGGGCATCTGCCCCCTTAGATCACTTGGAGACGCAGGTGTCCGCAGTCTCCGGCGTGCAGATGTCGAGGCCCGTGTAAGTTGGGTCGGTGGGAGATCCTTTGCCGTCCTTGATGTCGCGCAGCGAGAACATCGTCTTGTAGCCCATCTCGAACGGACGCTGCCCGACCTGTCCCAGGGAATATCCCTCCTTCATCTGATCGATCTGGGGCGGCAGCGTGTCGGCCACGACCAGGGCAAGT
>DASRRI010000116.1:0-36396 GCA_035695765.1 Dongiaceae bacterium | reverse complement strand
CGCTTGCGCGACAACCGCAAGGCCTACAAGGTGGCCATCATCGCTCTCGCACGGCGCCTGATCGTAGTCCTGAACGCCATGGTCCGCGATCGCGTCCCATGGCGTCAGCCGGCATGAGCCACATGACAGTTGCTCTGCGCCGCTGCGCGGCTCTGCGCCGCTGCGCGGCTTGGCCGGGATGACAGTTGGAGGGAGCTACTGCCCGACCGCGTGCTTCTTCAGATATTCCTGCGTGAACTGGCCCCACACAGTCAGCTTCCCGCTCTGCTTGCGCAGGCTCGGGCCGTAATCGGGGTTCCAGCACCAGGCGGTTGATGATAGGCCGCGCGCATCCATGAAATCCGCGAACGGCGTGCCGTAATCCTCAGCGCTGCCCGACCAATGCTGCTTCGCGTCCGGCTCGAAGCCCCATTCGGTCACGATGACCGGCTTTGCCTTGTCGAGGTCGTCGAGCGCGTCGGCCCAGTCTTCCGGCGCCTCGCCGGCATAGACGTGCCAGACATAGGCGGTGTTCTCGTCCGGCAGCAGGTCGTCCTTGAGGCCGCGCAGATTGTAGGCCCAGAGGGGCGGGGCCGCGAGCAGCACATTCTTGTTGCCGCTGGCGCGGATCGCATCGGTCAGCACACGCCAATAGGGACGGTATTTCTTCCAGTAGGAGAGGTCGCCGCCTTCTTCCTCCTCGGTATTGCTGCTCGGCTCGTTCCACAGTTCGAACAGGATGGCGGGGTCGGTGTAATTGAGCGCGATGGTCATCCAGAAATCCATCGCCAGCGAAAAGCGCGAATCGTAGTGGTCGGTCTTGGTGCTGGGGTCGGTCACGTCGAAATAATCCAGCGCGTAGCCGTCGGGGAAACCGATCGCATGGTAGTCGATGATCACGTAGAGCCCGGCATCGCGCGCCATCTCGACATGGTGCTTCAGCGTCGAGAGCGCCTTGTCCTTGTGATCGCGCCAGGTGCCGGGGTGGATGGAGATACGCACCACATTGGCGTGCCACTCCCGCGCAATCTCGGGATACGGGTTGGTGTCTGACGGCAGATCGGTGACGTCGCCCACCGCGATGCCGCGCAGGATGACCGGCTTGTCGCCTTCAACGAATTGATTGCCTTGGACAGTAAGCGCCTGCGCCGCAACCGGCAGCAGCAGAAAGAACAGGAGTGCCGCGAGCCGGATCAGAGCGAATCCGCCCTCATCGTCATGACGGCCAGCCCGTCGCTCTCGCGTCCGCCCAGCTTGCGATAGAAATCGAACGCCATTTTGTTGGGCCGGTATACGTACCATTCCAGCCATTCCCCGCCCCAAGCCCGGCAATCCGCCGCGCAGCGGCTCACCAGACGTCGGCCAATGCCCTTGCCGCGCGTATCGGGCTCCACCCACAGATCGCAGATGAAGAACATCCGAACCGCAAGGTCGACATTATACCCTTTGAAATAAAGCAGGTAGCCTCGTGGCGCGCCCGCCTCCTCGGCGATATAGCCGGCAAAGACGGGATCCGGGCCGAAGCCGTCCTTCAGGTAGCGTTCCCGGGTGAAATGCTGCACCTCGGCATCCGGGTCGCCCATCGCCAGCAGATAGGCGGTGAAGGCGTCGTGCATGGCGATGATCGAATCGGCGTCGGCGGCGGTCAGGGAGCGGATGGCAATCGTCATGGCCGTTCCATGCCACAACTTGGCCGATTCAGCCAATGCTCGAACTCTATGGATCAGCGGCGGGCGCGGGGATGTGCCGCCTGGTAGACCTCAAGCAGGTGCTTGGCGTCCACGTCGGTATAGCGCTGGGTGGTCGAGAGCGAGGAATGGCCAAGCAATTCCTGGATCGCCCGCAGATCGCCCCCGGCGCCCAGCAGGTGGGTGGCGAAGGAATGGCGCAAGGCGTGGGGCGTCGCCGTCTCCGGCAGGCCGAGCGCCAGGCGCAAGGTCTGCATCGCCTTCTGCACCAGGCGAGCGTTCAGCCGCCCGCCCTTGGCGCCCATGAACAAGGGGTCGCTGCCGGTCCCGCCCCAGGGGCAGGCTTTCAGGTAGTCACGCACGGCCGTCACAACATTCGGCAGGAGTGGGACCATGCGGGTCTTCCGCCCCTTCCCGGTGACGGTCAAAGTGCGCGCTTCGCCGGTTTCCGGCAGGGCGCGGCGGTTCAACGAAACAGCCTCGCCGATGCGCAAGCCCGCGCCATAGAGCAGCATCAGGATCGCGGTGTCGCGCTTGCCGATCCAATCCTCGTCCTGCAGCGAGGCGACCTCATCCACCACATCCATGGCCTCGCCGACAGTCAGCGGCTTGGGAACTGCGCGCGGCAGCTTGGGCGCGCGGAAGGTGGCGATGGCGCCGTTGACGGCGAGGCCGCGCTTGGCCAGGAACTTGAACAGGTTCTTGAGGGCGCTCAAGGAGCGGGCCAGGGACCGCGCCTCGATCCCCTCCGACTGGCGCGCCGCCATCCAGGCACGGAAATCGCCGCGGCTTAAGGCCGCCAGGCTGGCGAGGCGCGGCAACTCGCCCTGATGGCGCGCGAGGAAGGCGAGGAATTGGCCGATATCGCGCGCATAAGCGGCGTGCGTCAGGTCCGCGACCCGCCGTTCATGAGCGAGCCAGGACAGCCATTGACCCAGCGCATTCTGCAAATCTGTGGCGGCGCGGAATCCGCCCGCCGCGCCGCCGTCTTCTGTCAAGGCCGCGGCAGATCCAGCCACGACCGGATGCCGAATTCGATGATCCGGCCGAGGAAGTTCAACAGCTCCGTGCCCTGTCCCGGATGGAAATAGCCGGGATGGCGCGTGCCGAAGGCCAGCACAGCATTGGGCGCCGCCTTGCTGGGCTTGAGGCGCAGAAGCGCATCGGAGCGCACCAGCTCCGCCGCGCCGCCGAAGACTTCCGGATCGCCGATCGTGTCGTCGCGCAGCATCACCAGCTTGCCCTTGCCCATGATGCGGTCGACCGCCCCTTGCTCCAGCAGCTCCAGGCCATCGAGCTTCGGGCGGCGGTTATAGCCCTCGGTGCGTTCGATGCACAGGCACACGACGTCGACCTCGAGCAGCAGGACCAGGTCGCCGGTGATGATCTCGATGAATTCCTCGAACGTCTCGGCTTCCAGCAGGGCGAGGACTGCCTTGTGGATGCGCTCCTGCGTGCCGAGATTGTCGCGACTGTTGGCGATGATCTCATCCTGGTTGGCGCGCAGCTTGGCGACGTCGTTGCGCAGCCGCTCCACCATGAAATGCTGGAGGTCGACCACGCTGCCGTCATTGTGCCGCGCCGGCGGCGCCTGGATATCCAGCAGCTCTGGGTGACGATAGAGGAAGTCTGGATGCCGGCGCAGATAGGCGATGACTTGCGCAGCGCTCGGCAAAGCCGGCGATTTCTTTTGCAGCTCCTCAGTGCGTTCCGCCATGCCGATGCCCGTGCGCTTAGAGGATCTTCTGGCCGGTCTTGGCCCAGTCGGCGAGGAAGGCGGCGAGGCCCTTGTCCGTCAGCGGATGATTGAACATCTGCTTCAGCACATTGGGCGGCATGGTCGCGACATCCGCGCCCATCTTCGCCGCTTCGATGATGTGGATCGGATGGCGCACGGAGGCGACCAGCACTTCGGTCTTGATGCTGTCATAGGCGCGATAGATCTGCACGATGTCCCGGATCAGCTGCATGCCATCGGTGCCGATGTCATCGAGCCGTCCGACGAACGGCGAGATGTAGCTCGCGCCCGACTTCGCGGCGAGCAGGGCTTGTGCGGGCGAGAAGCAGAGAGTCACATTGACCTTGGTGCCTTCGCGCGAAAGGCGATGGCACGTCTTGAGGCCATCCGGCGTCAGCGGCACCTTCACCACCACGTTGCCGGCGATCTTCGCCAGCTTGCGCCCTTCGGCCAGCATGGTCTCGTGATCGGTGGAGATGACTTCGGCACTGACCGGGCCGGGGACGATCTCGCAGATCTCCCGCACCACATCGACGAACTGCCGGCCGGATTTCATCACCAGGGACGGGTTGGTGGTGATCCCATCGACCAGGCCGGAGGCGGCCAGCTCCCTGATCTCGTTGATCTCGGCGGTATCAAGAAAGAATTTCATGGCGTCTCTGTCACTCGCAGCAATTCGTCACAAATCGAGGTTCCGGCGGATTGGGTGGCGCAGTACCATGCGTCGTCCGAATCGATCCCCGGAATGTGACCCCGAGTCTAGCCCATGGCTTCGCTCTTCGCCAGCAATACGCCACTTGAAACGGCGCCCGCAACCGGCCGCCGGATGGGAGTCCTGTTGCCGCTGCCCTTGAGCGGGGCCTATGATTATCTGGTGCCGGAGGGGATCGACGTGGCGGCGGGCGATTTCGTCGAAGTGCCGCTCGGCTCTCGCTCAGTCCTCGGCGTGGTCTGGGGCGAGGCCAAGGATGATGTGCCGCGCGCCAAATTGAAACAAATCGAAGCAAAAATTGAAATGGCACCGCTGCCGGACGTTTCGCGGCGGTTCATCGATTGGGTCGCGAATTACTGTTTGTCCGCACCCGGCGCCGTCCTCAAGATGGCGATGAGCGTCAGTGACGCCTTCAAGCCGGAACGCAGCCTCAAGGCCTACGCGATCGGCGATCCAACCTTCGGCCAGATGACGGCGGCCCGGCAGCGCGTGCTTGATGCGCTCAGCGACGTGCCCTCCATGCAGCCTGGCGAACTTGCGCGTACGGCGGGCGTGACGACCAGCGTGCTAGGCAAGATGTCGGAGCTCGGGCAATTGCGCGTGGTCGCGCAGCCGCTTGCGAAGCCATTCGGTCGACCGGATGCCGATCTGCCGGGCGCGCAGCTTTCCGCTGCACAGCGCATCGCCGCGGACGAGCTGATCCAGGCCCATGCCGGCGTCACCTTGCTCGATGGCGTCACCGGCTCGGGGAAGACCGAAGTCTATTTCGAAGCGATCGCGGCGTGCCTCAAGCGCGGGCAGCAGGCGCTGATCCTGCTGCCGGAGATCGCGCTCACCACGCAGTGGCTGGAACGATTCACCGAGCGCTTCGGTGCGCCACCGGGCCAGTGGCATTCGGAATTGACTGGCCTCGAGCGGCGCCTGACTTGGCGCGCTGTCCTGCGCGGCGATGCGAAAGTGGTGGTGGGCGCGCGCTCCGCCTTGTTCCTGCCCTTTCGCGATCTCGGCCTCATCATCGTCGATGAGGAACATGAACAGGCGTTCAAGCAGGAGGATGGCGTCGTCTATCAGGCGCGCGACATGGCGGTGGTGCGCGGGCACCTGGCGCAGATCTCGGTGATTCTCACCTCGGCCACACCCTCACTCGAGACCATGCATAATGTAGAGACCGGGCGATACCGCTTCCTGCATCTGCCCGACCGTCATGGGTTGGCACAATTGCCGGAGGTGCGCCTGATCGACCTGCGGCGCGAACCGCCGCCGCGGCAATCCTGGCTGTCTCCGCGGTTGCGCGAAGCGGTGCGCGAGACCCTGGCGCGCAAGGAGCAGGCGCTGTTGTTCCTCAATCGCCGCGGCTATGCGCCGCTGACCTTGTGCCGCGCATGCGGCCATCGCCTGCAATGCCCGAACTGCAGCGCCTGGCTGGTGGAGCACCGCTATCTCGGCCGGCTGCAATGCCACCATTGCGGCTTCGAATCGGCCCCGCCGGCGAAGTGTCCCGCCTGTCAGGCAGAGGGCTCGATGGCGGCCTGCGGCCCCGGTGTCGAGCGCGTGGCGGAAGAAGCGGCGGCTTTGTTCCCGGAAGCCTCGCGCCTCATCCTCACCAGTGACACCGCCAGTGGTCCGGCGAAGACCGCGGAATTGCTGCGCATGATCGCCCAGCGCGAAGTCGACCTGGTGATCGGCACCCAGATCATCGCCAAGGGCCATCATTTCCCGAACCTCACACTCGTTGGCGTGGTGGATGCCGATCTCGGCCTTTCCGGCGGCGATCTGCGCGCGGCGGAACGGACCTTCCAATTGCTGCACCAGGTGGCGGGGCGGGCGGGCCGCGCCGACCTTGCGGGCCTGGTGCTGATCCAGACTTATGATCCCGGCCGCCCTGTGATGCAGGCGCTGAAGGCCGGTGACCGCGACCGGTTCTACGCTCTGGAGGCGGAGGAGCGGAAACTGGCCGGCATGCCGCCCTTTGGACGGCTGGCGGCCGTCATCCTCTCCGGCGGCGATCCGGATGAGGTGGATCGGCTGGGCCAGCATCTCGCGCGCAGTGCCCCGCATCAGGATGGGCTGCAGGTGCTCGGCCCCGCACCGGCGCCGCTGGCCTTGCTGCGCGGCCGTCACCGGCGGCGGTTCCTGCTGAAGGCGCGGCGCGATATCCCGCTTCAGCCGGTGCTGCGCCAGTGGCTGGGCGGGGTGAAGACGCGCGGCGATCTGATGCTCGAAATGGACATTGATCCTTACAGTTTCATGTAGTCACGCGAGTTTCAGTGACTCCCTGGTCGGGTTGAGCTACAATTCGCGCATTACGCGTATTGCGGCCACAACATTTGATGGGGGTCGTGATGTACAATATTCTTTCCCTCGACGGCGGCGGTTCATGGGCGATCATCCAGGTGATGACGCTGCAGAGACTATACGGCGACGACGCACCTGGTTCTCACGTGCTGAAGAACTTCGACCTGGTGGTCGCCAATTCGGGCGGCAGCATCGTGGCCGCCGCTTTGTTCCTCGACATGAAGCTCAGCAAAATCCGCCAGCTGTTCGAGACGCGGAGCGAGCGGACCAAGATCTTTGTGTCTCTTCCGTTCGGGCCGATCACGCATGAACTCGGCATTGGCCCGCGCTACGATGCGGCAGCGAAGCTCAAAGGTCTGCGCGCAGTGTTCGGCGCCGACAGCGGCATCAAACTCAACGATGCGGCGGACAAGATCAACAAGCTGAACAAGAAAGAGAAGAGAACCGAGCTTGTGATCGTCGGCTATCAATATGATCGCGAGCGCGCCAAGTTCTTTCGCTCGAACCCAGCCAGCCTGGCATCCGGCTCCGGCTCAACCGCTGCCGTGACCTTGGCCGAGGCGGTGCATGCTTCGAGCAACGCGCCCATCAACTATTTCGACAAGCCAGCCAATGTGCGGATCGACAATCGCGATGTTCAGTTCTGGGATGGCGCCATCACCGGCTTCAACAATCCCGTCATGGCCGGTGTGATCGAAGCGAAGGCGAACGGTATCGCAAATGCGGACATCCACGTCCTCAGCATCGGAACGGGAAACACGTTTCTGCCGCTGGTCGACCTCAAGAGCGCCGAACACAAAATTCTGGTGGCGCAACCGGAGAAGTCCGATCTGCCAAACGACCTGCAAAAGCTGGCCAGCAGCATCCTCGCCGACCCGCCCGACGCGGCGAGCTTCATTGCGCATGTCATGCTCGATGGAAAAATCTCCGGAAACGCGGCCCGGCCCGTGACCACCGGTCCGATCGTACGCCTCAATCCGCTGATCCAGCCCGTCTTGGCATCGCGCGACGGAAGCGACTTCTGGATCCTGCCGCGGACCGTGCGTGGACCGGACCACACGTGGGGCCAGTTTCCGCGCGACGCCCAGCCCGCGCTCGACAAGGACAGGTTCGAGGCGCTGGTGAAGATGGACATGGATGCGGTCGAGGATAAGGAGGTCAGGCTGATCAGGGAGTTTGCCCAATTGTGGATGGATGACCATATCCCCAACCAGTCGGTTCGCGTGGACGGCAGGCTCGACTGCCAGATCGGCCATCGCTGGTTTTCCCAAGGCCTGAGCCAAGCGATTGATTATTTCGGGCCGGTCGAACAAAGGGCGGTCGCATAGGGTCCTTGCCAAGGCCGGGAGAGGTCGCTGCACAGCTGTCGCGCCAGCTGTAAATTCGCCCTCCTGTCCCGCCGCTTTGCGTAAATGTTTCAACCGCTTGACCATGGGTGCGGCACCTTGACCCGGTGCTGTTGCGCACCCCTGCCGACTATGTTACACACCGCTCGCTTTTCGCGGCCGGGACGGGTTGCGACGGGCAGCTGTGGTGTTGGCTGACGGGTCCGGCGCCGCGGAGTTTGTCGCGGATTTCCACGCGATATCAGCAAATCGTTTCAATGGTTGAGCAGGATCGACGGCGCCTCAAAGCCGTCGACCACAGAGTAGGGCAGGGGGCGGATTTGGCAGCCCAGACATCGGAGCAAGGCGGGCTGGCGCAGCGTTATGCCGCGGCCCTGCTTGAACTGGCGGAAGACAAGCACGCGCTCGATGCCGTGGCGGGCGACCTCATCGCGCTCGGCCATATGATCACCGACAGCAGCGACCTCCAGAAGCTCATCACCAGCCCCCTGATGGATCGCGCCGACCAATCGCGCGCGATCAGCGCGGTCGCCAAGGCCGCCGGGTTCGGCGAGCTGACGCAGCGTTTCCTCGGTCTGGTGGCGTCCAACCGTCGGCTGTTCGCGCTGCCCGCGATCATCAAATCATTCCGAAAGATGCTGGCCGACAAGCGCGGCGAAGTGGCGGCGGAAGTGACCGCAGCCCACGCCTTGACCGATGCGCAAAAAGCGGCCGTCAGTGAAGCCATCAAGCGCGTCGTGGGTGGCAAAGTTTCGATCGATATGAAGGTCGATCCCAGCCTGCTCGGCGGACTCGTTGTCCGCGTCGGCAGCCGCATGATCGATGGATCCGTGAAAACGAAGCTGCAGAAGCTGCAGCTCGCGATGAAAGGGGTTGGATAATGGAAATCCGCGCCGCCGAAATCTCCGCCATTCTGAAGCAGCAGATCGAGAATTTCGGCAACGAGGCTGATGTCACCGAAGTCGGGACCGTTCTGTCGGTGGGCGACGGCGTCGCCCGCGTCTATGGCCTGGACAAGGTGCAGGCCGGCGAAATGGTCGAGTTCCCCGGCGGCATCCGCGGCATGGCGCTGAACCTCGAGACCGACAATGTCGGCGTCGTGATCTTCGGCGACGACCGCTCGATCAAGGAAGGCGACACCGTCAAGCGCACCGGCACTATCGTCGACGTGCCGGTCGGCAAGAGCCTGCTCGGCCGCGTGCTCGATGGCCTCGGCAACCCGATCGACGGCAAGGGCCCGCTGACCGACGTCAAGCGCCAGCGCGTGGAAGTGAAAGCCCCCGGCATCATCCCGCGCAAATCGGTGCATGAGCCGATGCAGACCGGCCTCAAGGCGATCGACAGCCTCGTTCCGATCGGACGCGGCCAGCGCGAATTGATCATCGGTGACCGCCAGACCGGCAAGACGGCAGTCATCATCGACACCATCATCAACCAGAAGACCATCAACGCCAGCGGCGACGAATCGAAGAAGCTGTATTGCGTCTATGTCGCGATCGGCCAGAAGCGTTCCACCGTGGCGCAGATCGTCAAGACGCTCGAAGATGCCGGCGCGATGGAATATTCGATCGTGGTCGCCGCCACCGCGTCGGAGCCCGCGCCGCTGCAGTTCCTGGCGCCCTATACCGGCTGCACCATGGGCGAGTTCTTCCGCGACAACGGCATGCATGCCGTAATCTTCTATGACGATCTGTCGAAGCAGGCGGTCGCCTATCGCCAGATGTCTCTGCTGCTGCGCCGCCCGCCGGGACGCGAAGCCTATCCGGGCGACGTGTTCTATCTGCACTCCCGCTTGCTGGAGCGCGCGGCCAAGATGAACGATGCCAACGGCAACGGGTCGCTGACCGCGCTACCGGTGATCGAAACCCAGGCCGGCGACGTCTCGGCCTACATCCCGACCAACGTCATTTCCATCACCGACGGCCAGATCTTCCTGGAAACGGCTTTGTTCTATCGCGGCATCCGACCGGCGATCAACGTCGGCCTGTCGGTCAGCCGCGTCGGCTCCGCCGCCCAGATCAAGGCGATGAAACAGGTCGCGGGCCGTATCAAGCTCGAGCTCGCGCAGTACCGCGAAATGGCGGCGTTCGCGCAGTTCGCCTCCGACCTCGATGCCTCGACCCAGAAGCTGCTGGCGCGCGGCTCGCGCTTGACCGAGCTCTTGAAGCAGGGCCAGTTCCAGCCAATGCCGGTCGAAGAGCAGGTGGTATCGATCTTCGCCGGCGTCCGCGGCTTCCTCGACACCATCAAAGTCGAGGATGTGAACCGCTTCGAGGCGGCGTTCCTCAACGAGGTGCGCGCCAAGCACGCCGACGTTCTGGAAGCCATCCGCAAGGAGCGCGAGCTCAGCAAGGCGACGGAAGAGAAGCTGAACGGAATTCTCGCCGGTTTCGTGAAGTCGTTCGCCTGATCTGAAGCGGAAGGGCCAGGGCATGCCGAGCCTCAAGGACCTTAAGGTCCGCATCAACAGCGTGAAGAACACGCAGAAGATCACGTCCGCCATGAAAATGGTGGCGGCGGCCAAGCTGCGCCGCGCTCAAGAACAGGCAGAGGCCTCGCGCCCTTATGCCGAGCGCATGGAACAAGTGTTGGCCTCCGTGGCGGCGACCGTGGCGAGCCGCGAGGGCGCCCCGGCGCTGCTGGCCGGCACCGGCAAGGACCAGGTCCATCTGCTGGTGGTCATGACCTCCGACCGTGGCCTCTGCGGGGCCTTCAACTCCTCGATCGTGCGCCAGGCGCGCCGGATCGCGCGCGAGCTGCGCCGTGACGGCAAAACGTTGAAGATCCTGTGCATCGGCCGCAAGGGCCGCGACCAGCTCCGCCGCGAGTTCGCCAACGAGATCATCGGCACGATCGAAAACGTCGGCAAGCCGCGGCTGACCTATGACGAGGTCGACAAGATCGCCGCGCGCATCCGCCACATGTTCGAGCATGGCGAGTTCGACGTCTGCACCATCGTCTACAACAAATTCAAGTCGGCGATCACGCAGATCGTCACCGCGCAGCAGCTCATTCCGTTCGCGAAGAGCGCGGCCAACGAGAATGCCGCCCCCGAATTGACCAGCTACGAATACGAGCCGGAAGAGGATGCCATCCTGGCGGAGTTGCTGCCGCGCAATATCGGCATGCAGGTCTATCGCGCGCTGCTGGAGAACGCCGCGAGCGAGCAAGGCGCCCGGATGTCGGCGATGGACAGCGCGACCCGCAACGCGGGCGATATGATCAACCGCCTGACCATCACCTATAACCGCTCGCGTCAGGCGTACATCACCAAGGAATTGATCGAAATCATCTCCGGCGCCGAGGCGCTGTGAGACTAGGGATGGACTGAAGGAGAGATCGATGGCCAAGAACCTGGTCGGCAAAGTCACGCAAGTGTTGGGCGCCGTCGTCGACGTGCAGTTCGACGGCGATCTGCCGGCGATCTTGAACGCCCTGCACATGCAGAATCAGGGCAAGCTGCTGGTGCTCGAAGTGGCGCAGCACCTGGGCGAGAACACGGTGCGCACCATCGCCATGGATTCGACCGACGGCCTGGTCCGCGGCCAGGAGGTCAGCGATACCGGCGCGGCGATTTCAGTCCCGGTTGGCAACGAGACGCTGGGCCGCATCATCAATGTGATCGGCGACCCGATCGACGAGCGCGGTCCCGTCAACGCCAAGACCCATTTCGAGATCCACCGGCCGGCGCCGGCCTTCGTCGAGCAATCGACCGAAGCGCAGATTCTCGCGACCGGCATCAAGGTCGTGGACTTGCTTGCGCCCTACGCGCGCGGTGGCAAGATCGGCCTGTTCGGCGGCGCGGGGGTCGGCAAGACCGTGCTCATCCAGGAGCTCATCAACAACGTCGCGAAGGCCCATGGCGGCGTATCGGTGTTCGCCGGCGTCGGCGAGCGCACGCGCGAGGGCAACGACCTCTATCACGAAATGATCGATGCCGGCGTCATCAAGCTGGATGGCGGCGAATCCAAGGTGGCGCTGGTGTTCGGCCAGATGAACGAGCCGCCGGGAGCGCGCGCCCGCGTCGGCCTGACCGGCCTCACGCTTGCGGAATATTTCCGCGATGAGCAGGGCCAGGACGTGCTGTTCTTCGTGGACAACATCTTCCGCTTCACCCAGGCCGGCTCCGAAGTGTCGGCGCTCTTGGGCCGCATCCCCTCGGCGGTGGGCTATCAGCCGACGCTCGCCACCGACATGGGCACGCTGCAGGAGCGCATCACCACCACCAAGAAGGGTTCGATCACCTCGGTGCAGGCCATCTACGTGCCGGCCGACGACTTGACCGACCCGGCGCCCGCCACCTCGTTCTCGCACTTGGACGCGACCACTGTGCTGTCGCGTCAGATCGCGGAGCTTGGCATCTATCCGGCGGTCGACCCGCTCGACTCGACCTCGCGCATGCTCGATCCGCGCGTCGTCGGCGAGGAGCATTACAGGGTCGCGCGCGACGTGCAGCGCGTGCTGCAGACCTACAAGTCGCTGCAGGACATCATCGCCATCCTGGGCATGGACGAGCTTTCGGAAGAGGACAAGCTGGTGGTGGCGCGCGCGCGCAAGATCCAGCGCTTCCTGTCGCAGCCGTTCCATGTTGCGGAAGTGTTCACCGGTTCGCCGGGCGTGTTCGTGAAGCTCGAGGACACCATCAAGGGCTTCAAGGGCATCGTGAACGGCGACTATGACGACCTGCCCGAATCAGCCTTCTACATGGTGGGCACGATCGAGGAAGCGGTCGCCAAGGCGCAGAAGATGGCGGAGGCGGCGTAAGGCAGCCTCGAGTCGCCGGAATGGCTCAGTCGCCTGTCTGGCCGGTCTCCATCAAGGGCGTGTGCCTGGTCGGCGCCAAGATCGTTCTCCTCAAGAACGAGCGCGACGAGTGGGAACTGCCCGGCGGCAGGCTGGAGGCGGGAGAGGACCCGGCTCCCTGCCTGAAGCGGGAGCTGGAGGAAGAGCTGGGGATTGCGGCCGAGATCGGCGATCTGCTCGATTGCTGGCGCTACCCGGTGCTCCCGACCCGCTCGGTGCTGATCGTGACTTTCGGCGTCCTGCCGATGGCTGAGCGGGAACTCCGGCTCAGCGACGAACATAAGGAATTGGGGCGTTTTGCCCCGGCCGAGATCGGCGGGCTCAACATGCCGGAAGGGTATCGCCGATCGATCCGGGAGTGGGTTTCCCGGCTCGGCTAGGTGGGAAGGATAGAAGATGGCGGATACGGTCAAGTTCGAGCTGGTCTCGCCGGAACGCTTGTTGTTCTCGGCGGATGTCGAATCGGTCGTGGTGCCCGGTACCGAGGGCGACTTTGGTGTCCTGCCCGGCCATGCGCGGCTGATCTCCACGGTCCGGCCCGGGGTCATCTCGGTGTTCCAGAACGGCAGGGTCACGGACCGCATCTTTGTCGAAGGCGGGTTTACCGAGGTCACCGGCGAGGGCTGCACGGTCCTGGCCGAGCATGCGCTGCCGGTATCGGAAATCCAGCGCGACAAGGCCCAGCAGGCGATCCAGGACGCCCGGGAAGACGTCGAGGACGCCAAGGATGACGAGGCCCGCAAGGAAGCGGCCAGGTCCCTGGAAGTCGCCGAGGCCCGGCTACAAGCCGTCGACGTGATTGTTTACTGACCGGCGGGCGCAGGCCGCGCTGGTGTCACACGCTTGTCAGACTCGCACGCCTCGCCTAACCTCCGGGTCCATCCCATGCTTGGCGGGCACCCTGGGGAAGTGGGAGCCAGCCATGTCTGTTCAGTCGTGACGCGCCGACGACCATGAAGCACTGGACGCTGGAACAGATTCCCTGGACCCGATTCGATCCCGCGCGGGTCGATCCCGAGGTCGTCAAGCTGGTGAAAGCCGCCGCCATGGTGGAGTTCAACGGGGGGGACTATGCGGCCTATCTGCAGCGCGTGTTCGCAGATGACCCGGACTTCCAGGTGGTCGCCGACCGATGGGCCGGCGAGGAAGTGCAGCATGGAAAGGCGCTGGCCGCATGGGCCAAGCTCGCCGACCCCAGCTTCGATTTCGCTGCCTGCTTCAAGCGTTTCACCGATGGCTACTCCATCGACGTCGATGTCGACCAGTCGATCCGCGGCTCGCGCGCCGGGGAACTGGTGGCACGCTGCATCGTGGAAACCGGCACCTCGTCCTACTACGCCGCCTTGATGGAGGCGACCGACGAGCCGGTCCTGAAGCAGATCTGCCGCAACATCGCCGCGGATGAACTGCGGCACTACAAGCTGTTCTACTCCTACCTCGGACGGTATCTGGAGCGGGAAGGCCTCAATGGCTGGCGCCGGCTCAAGGTCACTCTGCGGCGGCTCGGCGAATCGGAAGATGACGAGCTCGCCTATGCCTATTTCGCTGCCAACCATCCCGGCGAATCCTATGACCGCAAGCGTTTCACGCGGGCCTATGCGCGGCGGGCTTATGCGGTCTATCGCCGCCATCATATCGAGCGCGGCATCGCCATGGCCCTCAAGGCCACCGGCCTCACGCCGAACGGCAGGCTCAACCGCTGGCTGACCGCGGCCGCCTGCTGGTTCATGCAAGCGCGGATCCGGCGCCTCGACGCGATCAACGCTTAGCGTTCTTCTCGATCTCGTGCAGCAGGGCCGAATAGCCCTTGATGGCGCCCGCGGATGGCGAGGCGATCTGTCGATAAACGAGGATGAAGGTCACGAACGCCGTCGCTGCGATGAACACCAGCGGATGGAAGAACCACCCGACCCAGGCGAGCGCGTAGTAGTACGTGCGGAATCCGCTGTGAAAACTGGTGACGGCGCTGTTCAGAACCACCGACATCTGATTCCCCATCTCGTCAATCGCAGTCGGCGTCAGGTGATCCTGGAATGGCGCGGAGCCGATCAAGGCGAGGAAATAGTTGTATTGCAGCAGCGCCCAGGTGAAACGGTAGAAGCCGTAGACGAACACGCAGACAAGGCCGATCAGCTTGACCTGGAACAGCTCCAGGGTCGTGTGCGTGACGAACGTGCTGACGATCGCGACGCGATAGGCGGTGTCGGCATTGGTGAGGACGCCGAGCAGCGCGACCACGATCAGCAAGGTCGCGGAGCAGAACAGGGTAATGGAATTGATGGAATGGCCGGTCAGGATCGAATCGATCACCCGGTCCTCGCGCTCCAGATAGCGGCGCAACCAGCGCGTCCGGATCTCGCGCATGCGCGCGTTGAGCAGCCGGTCGCCGATATGGTCCGCATAGCGCGAATAGGCGAGGACAGCAACGAAGAACGCCGCCAGCGCTACCCAGTCGAGCAAGCTTGCGTCAAAGATCATCGTGCAACGAACGCCTAGCGCCGCTTGAAGCGGTCGGCGAAGCAGCGTTCGAAGAATTCGTAGATGGCTGGGCTCAACGTCTCGAACTGGAGGGCGATACTCTCGCCGGGGACGACGCGGATCACCTTGACCGCAATCCTCATGCGGAAATCGGCGGTGTTGTCTTTGGCCTTGATGTCGACCTGCACGGCATCGCCGGCCGCGCGCTCGCCTGTATATCCCTCGATCAGCAGGCCGCCCAGGGACCAGTTCAAGGTCTGATAAGTCGCGCCATCCAGCCGCACGGTGAAGAGCGGCAATGGCAGGCGCCGGTCGCGCCGCCGCTCCGCCCCACGCACATTCTGATAGCCGGTTGTGTAAGAGGTCATGACGCCCCCGATGTTTGCTCGTCACTCAGTCTAGCAGAGGGGCGGAATCCTGTCTGCCGGGTCCGCTTCAAAACTGGCTGTTGAGGATGGGCGAATCCGGCCCCTCGATCTCGCTGGCCGGCCAGATGGCGACCCAGCGGTCGCGCGCGACACCGCGGAACATCGGCAGAGCCGGCAGGCGCAGGGGGGATCCATCGAAATAGGTGACCAGCGCTCCAGCCGGGTGTGCCGCCGCCCAGCGGGCAGCGTCCACGCGGGTCGTGAGTGGCTGGGGCGCAATCTCCAGCCGGCCGGCGAAATCGAACTCGCCGCGATATTCGGAGAAGACAGCGACCGCAAGGCCGGCATCCTGCAGCTGTTTCATGCGGCTCGCCACCGGCGTCAGGTCGAAGAACGGGCGCAAATTGCCGTCGAATTCCAGATTGAGCGAGGTCATGAGCAGGGTGGGCAGGATCGCGACCTGCAAGGTGCGCGAAAGTTGATGGCTCGGCGACAATTGGGCCAGGATATAGCCGATGACCAGCAGCGACAGGCCGGAGACGAGGCCTATGCCGCCCAGCCAGATCGGCAGGGGTGATCCGAATACCTGCCGCCACACCGCGTCCAGATGGGCAGTCGGCACGATGTTCATCAGGAAAAAGATGAGGCCGACGAACAAGGCGAAGAAGCCTGGGACGACGGCATGGAAATCCTTGGGCTTGATCTCTTGGGTGGCCAGCAGCCGCGCGCCCAGCAGCGACAGGGAACAGACTACCGGCAGCATCCCAACCAGCTGCCAGCCGGAGGCGAGGCCGGCCAGCCCCGCCGCTCCCAGGAAGGCGAGGCACAGGCGGAATCCTACGCCGACCTTTTCGCGCAGGTGCCGGGTCAAGGCGCGCCATAGCGTCTTCCAACAGATCCAGGGATAGAGCGCAACCGGCAGCAACAATAGGGTCCAGGGCGCGCCACGCGAGGCTTCGGTCGCCTCGTCAGTCCAGCCATTGCCGAAATAAAGCAGCATCGGCGTGCTGCCCAGTTCCCGCAGCCACAGAAACGCAGGGACCAAGGCAAGGCCGCTGATGATCGCGCCGCCCAGCAGCCACAGGATGATGCTGCGCTCCTTGCGCGTCGCCTCGTCCAGGATCCAGATGCCGATCGCGCAGAGCAGCGGTATCAGCGCCCAGCTCCATCCGCCCGCCATGACCGCCAGCGCGGCGGCTGCCGCGCTCATCAGCCAGCCCGCGATCGTGCGGAAAAAACCGCAGCGGCTCATCCACAGCTCGCTCAGCGCGTGGAAGCTGGCGAGGATGAAGGGCAGCGCCAGGGTCTGCGGCTCCACCATCGTCATGGCGACCGCGAAGGCGCCGACTCCGGTCAGCAGCAGCCGCGCAAAGATCGGCGTTGCCGCGCGGTGAGGCCACAGCACCAAGGCAGTGCGCCCGATGAGCATGACGGTTGCCAGCGCGGCCAGGGCCGGCACCAGCCGCGGCCACCATTCGCTGACCCCGAGCACCCGCCAGCCGGCGAGGATCAACCAGTGCAACAGCGGCGGCATCTCCGGCGCAGGTGCACCGTTGCGCAGCGGCACCAGCGTCTCGCGCAGATGCATGTGCCAGGTGGAGGCCAATGTCTCCAGCTCGATCGGTGCCGTGGTCGGCCGCCAGGCCAACGCGCCGAAGATCAGGACGCCCATGAACAGGAATGGCGCCGTCCGCGACAATTTCTGCAGGAACGGGGAAAGGATGGTTTCCTCTGGCAGCGCATCGGCCGTCATCGCGCCGCGCTCGCCCGCTGGGACCAAAGGGTCTCGTTGCTGATCAAATCCGTCACCGTCTATTTCGGCCTAGCATATCGGCGGCATCGCGCTCTAGGAAGCGGCCCCGAGCATGGCTACAATCCGCGGCCGTTGCGCCCAATCCAGCAGGAGCTCCATCTTGTTCGACCACCTGATCGACCGTGCGGCGGACGCCGTCGAGATCGTGCCGCTCCGCGCCCAGCGCCTGGAGGCGTGGGTCAAGCGCCAAGCGCCGTCGGTTGCTCAGTGGGTGCGCTCCGCCGCTTTCACCGCCAAGCCTGGCAGCGTCTGCCTCGTGCCGAATGGGGATGGCGGTTTGGCGCAGGTTCTGGTGGGGATGGAAGAGGGACTCGATCGCTGGTCGATCGCGTCGCTGCCGACATCGCTGCCCAAGGGTGATTACAGGCTCGGCGACTCAGTGAACGGCGCGGACGCGGAGGCCGCCTGCTTCGCCTGGGCGATCGGCGGCTACAAGTTCCAGCGCTACAAGAAACGCGATGGCGAGCTGGCGCGCCTGGTCTGGCCGGCCGGAGTCGATCGCGATTCGGTCCGCCGCCTGGTCGAGGCCTTCACGCTGGCGCGCGACCTCATCAACACGCCGGCGGAGGATATGGGCCCGCCGCATCTGGCCGAGGCGGCGAAGGCAGTCGCCAAGGCGCACAAGGCGAAATTCAACGTGATCGTCGGCGACGACCTTCTGAAGAAGAACTTTCCCGCCATCCACGCGGTCGGGCGCGCCGCCGCGCGGCCACCGCGGCTGATCGACCTCAGCTGGGGAAACAGCGGGCCGCGCCTGGCTCTGGTGGGCAAAGGCGTGTGTTTCGACAGCGGCGGCCTGGATCTCAAGCCGGCCGGCGGCATGCTGATGATGAAGAAGGACATGGGCGGCGCGGCCTTGATGCTGGCGCTGGCCCAGATGATCATGGATGCGGGGCTGAAAATCCGCCTGCGCCTGCTCATCCCGGCGGTCGAAAACGCGGTCGACGGCAATGCCTATCGTCCGCTCGACGTCATCCGCACGCGCAAGGGCATCAGTGTCGAGATCGGCAACACCGATGCGGAAGGCCGTCTCATCTTGTGCGATGCGCTGGCTGAGGCCCACAGCGACAAGCCGGATCTCATCCTGGATGCGGCGACCCTGACCGGCGCGGCGCGGGTGGCGCTAGGCCCCGAGCTGCCGGCCTTGTTCTGCAACGATGACGACATCGCCGATGCGCTGCTGCGCCACGGCAAAGCGGAGGATGATCCGCTGTGGCGCCTGCCGCTGCATAAGGGCTATCGCCGCATGCTCGACAGCAAGGTCGCCGACATCAACAATGTCAGCGACGGGCCCTATGCCGGCGCCATCACGGCGGCGCTCTATCTGCAGGAATTCATCGATGCCGGGACACCCTGGGCCCACATCGACACCTTCGCCTGGAACAACCGCGACCGACCCGGCCGGCCCGAGGGCGGCGAAGCTTTGGCCCTGCGGGCCTTGTTTGCGTTCGTGTCCTCGTGGGCGCAGACCAAAAAGGGCAAAGGCAGCGCCATCATGGCGCCAAAGCCCGCGCCAAGGCCACGGCCGCTGAAGCAGCGGACGAGGCGGAGGCGATAGGGTTCAATATCCCCGCATCCGGTCGACCACATTCTCCAGCCCTTCGCCCGCTTCGAAGCGCGCGATCTGCTTGGAGATGCGCCAGGCTGCCGAGCGCGGGTCGGTGATGCTGGCATTGTGCGGGGTGATGTAGAGCCGTTCGGTCGACCAGAACGGATGATCCTGCGGCAACGGCTCGGTCTCGAACACGTCGAGCGTCGCGGCGGCGATCTGGCCGGATGCCATGGCCGCCGATAGATCGGGTTCGACCAGGTGCCCACCGCGCGCCGCGTTGATGATGCTGGCGCCACGCGGCAGCTGTGCAAACAGCGCGGCGTTGAGGATGCCGTGCGTCTCCGGCGTCAGCGGCAGCAGGCAGACCAGGATCTCGGTTTTGGAGAGGAACGCCGGCAATTGATCTTGCCCCGCGAAACTCTCGACCTTCGGCAGCGATTTCGGCGAGCGGCTCCAGCCGCGCACCTTGAACCCGAACTCTGCCAGCTTTTCCGCCGCTGCGGCGCCTAGCTCGCCGAGGCCCATGATCCCAATCGTGCGGTCCCACGGCGCGGGATAGACATGCGGCCGCCAGGCCGCGCAGCTTTGCGCCGCCTCCAGCTCCCACACCTTGCGGTGATGGAACAGGCACTGCCAAAGGACGTACTCGACCATCCCGCGGGTCAGCTCCGGCTGCACCATGCGCACCAAGGGCACGTCGCGCCGGAGGCTCGGATCGGCCAGCAGGCGGTCGACGCCGGCGCCGAGGCCGAAGATGACCTTGAGAGTCTTCAGCGCGGGCCAGATGCCCGGTGCCGCTCTCCAGACCAGGCAATAGGGAATGGTGGACAGGTCCTGCCCCGGCACATGAGGCTGAAAATCGATCTCCGGCGCAATCTCCGCAAACGCCTCGGTCCAGGAATCCGTACGATCGCGCGCGCCGAGAAAGAGAAGCGCGCGGCTCATTGCCGGATCGCCTCCAGATGCGCGACTTCCATGTGGAGCGCGGCGGCCAGCAGCGCCTTGGTATAATCCTCCTGCGGCGCTTCGAAGATCTGCTGGGCGCTGCCTTTCTCCACCACCTTGCCGCCGCGCATCACCATGACCCGGTCACTCATGGCGCGGATCACCCGCAGATCGTGGCTGATGAAGAAATAGGTGAAGCCGTGCTTCTTCTGCAGGTCGCGCAGCAGATCCACCATCTGTGCCTGCACCGACATGTCGAGCGCCGAGGTCGGCTCGTCCAGCACGATCAGCTTGGGCTTGAGGATGAGGGCGCGCGCGATGGCGATGCGCTGGCGCTGGCCACCGGAGAATTCGTGCGGATATCGGTGGCGGGTGTCGGGATCCAGGCCCACTTCCTTCAGCGCCGCGACCACCGCCGCATCACGCTCGGTTTCGTCTTTCATCAGGTTATGCACATCGAGTCCTTCGGCGACGATCTCGCTCACCGACAGGCGTGGCGAAAGCGACCCGTACGGATCCTGGAACACGATCTGCATCTGCCGGCGCACGGTCCGGAGGTCGCGGCGTTTCAGGCTCTCGATGCGCTGGCCCATGAACAGGATCGGCCCCTCCGATTCGACCAGGCGCATCAGGCCCAGCGCCAGCGTGGTCTTGCCGGATCCCGACTCGCCGACGATGCCGATGGTCTCGCCCTCGCGCACGTCGATGTCGACCCCGTCGACTGCCTTCACGTGGTCGACGACATGG
This sequence comes from Dongiaceae bacterium, assembly GCA_035695765.1. GTDB lineage: Bacteria > Pseudomonadota > Alphaproteobacteria > Dongiales > Dongiaceae > Dongia_A. The sequence continues at coordinate 15,932 of DASRRI010000116.1, read as the reverse complement.
CGGAACACGCCGGCCTTGATCGGGAACCAGACCTTGAAGCCTTTGGCCGACATGATCTCGAGACCATTCGCCTTGATCTCACCCTTCGGCCGCGGCTGGGCTGCCAGCAGATGTTTCGTATAGGGATGCTGCGGCGATCTGAACAGCGCTTCGGTTTCGCTGCGTTCCACGATCGCGCCATTCTGCATGACGCACACCTCGCGCGCCATCTTGCGCACCAAGCCGAGGTCGTGGCTGATGAGCAGGATCGCCATGCCGAGATTACGCTGCAGCTCCAGCAGCAGCTTCAGCAATTGCGCCTGGATGGTGACGTCGACCGCGGTTGTCGGCTCGTCGGCGATGAGGAGGTCGGGCTTGTTGGCCAGCGCCATGGCGATCATGACGCGCTGGCGCTGCCCGCCGGAAAGCTCATGCGGGAAGGCGCTCATGCGGTTCCTTGCGTCACGGATCTCGACCAGCTCCAGGAGCTGCAGCGCTTCCTTGCGCGCGGCCTCGCGGCCGAGGTCGCGATGCAGCGTCAGGGTCTCGACCAGTTGCCGCTCGATCCGGTGCAGCGGATTGAGCGACGTCATCGGCTCCTGGAAGATCATGGCGATCTTGCCGCCGCGCACCTGCCGCAGTTTGTCGGGCGAAACCGTCAACAGGTCTTCGCCCTTGAACAGGACGCGCCCCGACGGATGGCGCGCCAGCGGATAGGGCAGCAGCTTCAGGATCGAAAGCGCGGTGACCGACTTGCCCGAGCCGGATTCGCCGACCAGCGCCAAGGTCTCGCCGCGGTCGAGGATGAAGTTTATGTCCTTCGCCACGACCCGATCGCGAAACGCGACGGAAAGGTTCTCGACCTGCAGCAAGGGCACGGCGCCGGGCTTCATACCGTCGTCTTCCGCGGATCGAACGCGTCACGGATGCCCTCGCCGATGAAGATCAGCAGTACCAAGAGGCCGCCGATGACGAAGAATCCGGTGAAGGCCAGCCATGGCGCCTGCAGGTTCTCCTTGCCCTGCTGGAGCAATTCGCCGAGCGAAGGAGAGCCGGGAGGCAGTCCCAGGCCAAGGAAGTCCAGTGCCGTGAGTGTCGTCACGGAACCGCTCAACGTGAAGGGCAGGTACGACAGGGTCGCGACCAGGGCATTGGGCAGGATGTGCTTGACCATGATGCGCCAGTCGCCCATGCCCATCGCCTTGGCGGCGCGCACATATTCGAGATTGCGTGCCCGCAGGAATTCCGCGCGCACGTAGGGCACCGGCCAGGTCCAGCTCACCAGCAGCATGATGCCGAACAGAGTCCAGAAGCCGGGCTCGATGATGCTGGCGAGGATGATCAGCACGAACAGGAACGGCATGCCGCCCCAGATCTCCAGGAAGCGTTGGAACAGCAGGTCGGTCCAGCCGCCATAGAAACCCTGGAGTGCGCCGGCCAGCACGCCGATGACCGTGCTGGCCGCCGTCAGCGCCAGCCCGAACAGGATCGAAATGCGGAATCCATAGATGATGCGCGCCATGACATCGCGGCCCTGGTCATCGGTGCCGAGCCAGTTGATGCCATCTGGCGCGGTCGGAGCAGGGCCGGAGAGGTTGGCGATTACCGTGCTATAGCTGAACGGGATGGGCGGCCACAGCGCCCAGCCCTTGGCGTCGATCAGATTTTGAACGAAAGGATCACGGTAGTTCGCCTCGGTCGTGAAGGTCCCGCCGAACGTCGTCTCCGGGTAGGTCTTGAACACCGGCGCATAGAGCGACCCGTCGTACTGCACCAGGATCGGCTGATCGTTCGCGATGAACTCCGCGAACAGCGTGATCGCGAACAGGATCAGGAAGATGATCAGAGACCAGTAACTGCGCTTCCGGTTGCGGAACACTTGCCAGCGCCGCAATGTCAGCGGCCGCACCTGCATCCCGAGCAGGCGCGGTTGCACTGGAGCCCGTCCGACGACGATATCGGTCATGCGGCCCGCGCCTCGAAATCGATGCGGGGATCGACGATCATGTAGGTGATGTCGTTGATCAACTGGATCAGCATGCCGATCAAGGTGTAGATGTAGAGCGTCCCAAACATGATGGGATAGTCTCGATTGAGGGTCGCCTCGTAGCCGAGCAACCCCACGCCATCAAGATTGAAGATGATCTCGATCAACAGGGCGCCGGTGAACAGGATGCCGATGAAGGCACCCGGGAAACCGGCGATCACGATCAGCATCGCGTTGCGGAATACATGGCCGTAGAGCACGCGGCGTTCCGTCAGGCCCTTCGCACGCGCCGTGGTGACGTATTGCTGATTGATCTGGTCAATGAACGAATTCTTCGTGAGCATGGTCAGGCCCGCAAATGAGCCGACAATCAACGCGATTGTCGGCAGCACCAGATGCCACAGATAATCCAGCGCGTGCTGCCACCACGGAAGCGTATCGGCGTCCGACGAGGTCAGGCCCTGCAATGGGAACCAGCTGAGATAACTGCCGCCGGCGAACACGACAATCAGCAGGATCGCGAACAGGTAGCTGGGAATCGCTGTCCCGATGACGATGACGGTGCTGGTCCAGACATCGAATGGCGAACCGTCGCGCACCGCCTTGGCTATGCCGAGCGGGATTGAGACGAGATAGACGATGAGTGTCGACCACAGTCCGAGCGAGATGGAGACCGGAATCTTCTCGAAGATGAGATCGACGACCGGCCGCCCCTTGAAAAAGCTCTGGCCGAAGTTAAAGGTCGCATAGTCCTTTATCATGAGCCAGAAGCGCTCTATGGCCGGCTTGTCGAAGCCGTACATCTTTTCGATTCTCTTGACGAGCTCGGGGTCGAGCCCCGCTGCACCGCGATATCGCGTGTTCACGCTGGAATTGGCAAAGTCCCTGGTCTGCTGCGACTTGATCAACTCCGACTGGTTGCCGGTGATGGCGTTCGTGGCCTCGTTAGCGGTGCCCTTGATGCGCGCCAGGGTCTGCTCGACCGGCCCGCCCGGCGCGACCTGCACGATGGCGAAGTTGAGCACCATGATCCCGAACAGGGTCGGGATGATCAGCAGCAAGCGTCGGATGATATAGGCGATCATTGGGTGCGATCGGAACCGGCTCTACGATTTGCGGCGACGTTTGCCGAGGAGGAACGCCACGATGACGACGATGATCGCGCCGACGCCATAGATGATGGGCGATCGGCCGCGATCTGCCGGCGCGCTCTCGGTCGGGGCGGGTGCCGCCGGTTGGGTCGTGGGGGCCGGCGCCTGCTGCTGCGTTTGTGACTGTGGCGCCGCCTGTGCATCCGTCGTCCCTGCTTCGGCGGTCTTCGATGCCTCGATGGTCTTCGCCTTCTGCGGATCGATCCACCATGAGCTTAGGCCCTCTCCGAACAGCGGGTCCGGGCGCTTGGCTGGATGCGTGAACTTGTCCCAATAGGCCAAGCGATAAGCGGCAAGGTGGAAGTTCGGCACGACGAAGTAGTTCCATTGCAGCACGCGATCGAGCGCGCGGCAGCGGATGATCAGATCCTTCCGGCTCGGCGTATGGATGATGAGATCGACGAGCTTGTCGATCGCCGGATCCTTGATGCCGGCAAAGTTCTGGCTGCCCTTCTCGTCCGCCGATGCCGAGGTCCAGAACCCGCGCTGCTCGTTGCCCGGCGACAGAGTCTCGCCCCAGCCCCCAACCAGCATGTCGAAATCGAAATTCTCCGTGCGCGCTTCGTATTGCGACGCGTCCTGCAGCGTCCGCATGGTGGCTGTGACGCCGATGAGCTGGAGACTGTTGATGAATGGCTGCATGACCCGCTCGAACGCCGCATCATCCAGCAGAATCTCGAACGCGAGGGGCTTGCCGTCCTTGACGCGCTTGCCGTTCTCGACCTTCCAGCCGGCTTCCTCGAGCAGCTGCGCGGCCTTGCCGAGATTGTCTCGATTGTTGCCTGACCCGTCCGACTTCGGCGGATTGTATTCTGTGGTGAAGACTTCGTCTGGAATCTGCCCCTTCAGAGGATTGAGGATTTCCAGCTCCTCGGGCGAAGGCAACCCTGTCGCCGCCATTTCCGAGTTCTGATAGTAGGAGCGCGTGCGGGTGTATTGCCCGAAGAACAGTGTCTTGTTCTCCCACTCGAAATCGAAGGCATAGCCGATCGCTTCCCGCACCTTGCGGTCCGCAAAGATGTCGCGCCGCGTATTGAAGACGAAGCCTTGCATGCCCACTGGCTGATCGTGCGGGATCACTTCCTTCTTGACGCGGCCGTCCTTGATCGCGGGGAACTCGTACTGGGTCGCCCAGCGCTTGGCGGAGTTTTCATTGGGGCGGATGTCGATGCGACCAGCCTTGAACGCCTCGAACGCAATCTCAGGATCGCGGAAATAGGTGACGATCTGCCTGTCGAAATTGTCGGTCCCGATGTTGATCGGCAGGTCCTTGCCCCAATAGTCGGGCACGCGCTCCATCGTGAAGGAGCGGCCCATGTCGTACTTGCCGAGCTTGTAGGGACCGCTGCCGAGCGGCGGCTCGCGCAACACCTCATCGAACTTGCGGCCTTCCCACCAGTGCTTGGGAAGCACTGGCAGCTCGCCCATGATTGCGGGCAGCTCGCGATTGCCGCCGCTGTCGAAGGTGAACTTGACGCGATGCTCTTCGAGCGCTTCGGCTTTGACGACGTTGGCGTAATATTGATGGAGTTGCGGGTTGAACTCCTTGAGCATGTTGAAGGAGAACACGACGTCGTCGGCCGTGATCGGCTTGCCGTCGTGCCAGCGTGCTTCCTGTCGCAGGTTGAAGATGATCCAGGATTTGTCCGGTGCGATCTCCATGCTTTCGGCAATCAGGCCGTAACCCGTCAGTTCATCGTCGTCGGTTCTGGTGGTCAGAGTTTCGAATAGGCCGGGCAGACTTGCCGGCGTACCTGTCACGATGAATGGGTTGAAGCTGTCGAACGTGCCGATCGCGCTGTAGGTGATGGTGCCGCCCTTCGGCGCATCTGGGTTCACGTAATCGAGATGCTTGAAATCCGGTCCATACTTGGGCGCGTCTTGGAGGGTAAGAGCGTGGACTTTAGTCCCACTTTCTTGTGCCTGGGCGGCTGCGCCCGTCAGGGCGAAAACGGACAGCACCAGAGCAAGGGCAAACCAGCGACGCACCGTCATGGATCGGCATCCTCCGATCTTGTAAACACCGGCGCGCAGTCTAGTTCATCTGACGGCCGAAAAAAGGCGGAATTCCGCGACCTTGCCTTCTGCTCAATCCGCGAGCAGCGGCAGCGCCTCGTCCAGCAGGCGCGCATCGCCGACGGCGACGACGCGGTCGCCGGCGCCCATCTTGAGCCCGTTTCCGCGCCAATCGGCGATCTTGCCGCCGGCACCCTCGAGGATCGGCGTCAGCGCCAGATAGTCGTATTCGACCAGGCTGCATTCGATCACGATGTCGAGAAAGCCAGTCGCGACCATGCCGTATTGATAGCAGTCGCCGCCGAAGGTGGTGGAGCGCGCCTTCTCCTGAACCGCTTCGAACTTCCGGCGCTTCTCCGGTGTGTCGAACATCAGCGGGCTCGAAGCGGAAAGATACGCCTCGGCAAGCTTGCCGCAAGCGCGCGATTGGACGCGTTCACCATTCAGCGTCGTCGGCCGTCCGACTGCGCCGATCCAGCGGTCGCCCAGCACCGGCATGTCGATCAGCCCCAGCAGCGGCGCGCCGTTGCGGGTGAGCGAGATGAGCGTGCCGAAGGTCGGTCGGCCGGTGACGAACGCGCGCGTGCCGTCGAGTGGATCGAGCACCCAGACATATTCGGCATCTGCGCGCTCCTTGCCGAATTCCTCGCCGAAAATGCCGTGTTCGGGATAGGCCGCGTTGATCAGCATGCGGATCGCAGCCTCGGCCTCGCGGTCGGCCTGCGTCACGGGCGAGGCGTCGGACTTGATGTCGACGTCGAGCTTGCGCCGGTAATAGGAGCGCAGGATCGGCCGGCTGGCATCGGCCAGCCGGCTCGCGAGATCGATGAAGTCCTGCGGAACCTGAGCCAAGTTATTGCGGCAGCGGGGCCGGCGAATCGCTCTGGTCGCGCAGCCAGCGCAGCAGAGCCGCCCGGTCTTCCGCCTTGGGCAGGCCGGGGAAACTCATCTTGGTGCCCGGCGCATAATCCTTCGGCTTGGTCAGGAACTTGTCCAGATCCTCGAAGGTCCAAGGCTTGCCGGCGAACTTCTTCATCGCATCGGAATAGGCGAAGCCCTCGGCCTCTGCATGGTTGCGCCCGACGACACCCCACAAATGCGGGCCGACCTTGTTCTTGGCGTCCTTGCTGAGGTCATGGCAGGCCTTGCACTTGGCGGCGATCTTTTCACCCTTGGCCGGGTCGGCGCTGGCGATCATGGCCACGGCGTTGTCGCCGCCCGCCGGCGCTGCCGCCGCGGGCTGCTCGCCACCTTGCGCTTGTGTGCCACCTTGCGCCTGCTCGCCGCCTTGCGCCTGCTCGCCGCCTTGCGCTTGTACGCCCTGGGCCTGCTCACCTTGGGCCGGCGCGGCGGCTTCACCACCGGCTGGCGCGCCCTCCGCTGGCTGCTGGGATTTGAGCGCAGCTTCCTCGGCCTTGATCTCATCCTCGGTCGGCAGCGGCGCCGGGTTGGCAGACTGCTTGTCCAGCCAGGCGAACAGGTCGGCGCGGTCCTGCACGTTGGGCAGGCCGGGGAAGCTCATCTTGGTGCCGGAGACGTACTGCTTCGGATGCGCGATGAACTGGTTGAGTTCGGCGAAGGTCCACGGCTTGCCGTGATTCTTCATCGCGTCGGAATAGGCGAAACCTTCATGCGTGCCGGCCTGGCGGCCGACAACGCCATAGAGGCCGGGGCCAACCTTGTTGGTGCCGGCAGCGTCGAACGAGTGGCAGGTCTGGCACTTCTTGGCGATGCTCTCGCCCTTGGTGGCATCGGCCTTGGCGATGAGCCCGAGGACAGGTTCGACCGCCGCGGGCTTGGCGGCCGGTGCGCCGCCGCCTTCGGCACCACTTTCAGCGCCACCCTCATGCGCCGCTTCGCCGCCGCCATGCGGCTTATAGATGAAGTCGGTCAGGATCCCGACGCTCAAGGTGATCATGCCGCCGACCAGAATAGCGGCGGCGATCTTGTTGCCTTCCAATGACGACATCACTCAACCCTTCGCTCGAACGGCGTCCGGATCGTCCGTGGCGTTGGCCGCTGGACGAGATTCTCCCTAATCGCGCTTGCCCCGGACTTCAGGTACTCTTGAACCCCCGGCCACCCGGCCGAATTCGGGCGGGAATTTAACGGCTTTGCCCCAGCCTGTCCAATATGGGCTTAAGCGCGCCAGCCTTCAGGAAAGGCGCGGATTTCCGCAATGGTTCCCGCTGCTTGCATCGTCCGGCCACGCGCATTCGAGCGGCATAATGTCGCGCCTTGCCAAGCCGGGATGAGTCGGGCAATGACAGAGGCCAGCAGCTCCTTGACCCAGGTCTCCATGGCACGTCCGCGATCGCCCATCATTCTCATCCCAGCGCGCATGAAGTCGGTCCGCCTGCCGGGCAAGCCGCTGGCCGACATCTGCGGTGCGCCGATGATCGTGCAGGTCTGGCGCCGGGCGATGGAGGCGGGGCTGGGCCCCGTCTGCGTGGCAGCGGGGGAGCCGGAGATCGCCGAGGCGGTGACCAAGGCCGGCGGCCAGGCGGTGCTGACCGATCCCGATCACCCCTCCGGCTCCGACCGGATCTTCGAAGCATTGGGCAAGGCCGATCCGGACCGCCGGCACGATGCCATCGTCAACCTGCAAGGCGACCTGCCGACCATCGACCCGAACATCATCCGCCGCGTGCTCGATCCCTTGGAGGATGAAGCCGTTGATATCGCGACCTTGGGTGTCGCGATCACGCGCGAGGCGGAGCGCACCGACCCCAACGTCGTGAAAGCAGTGGCCGCCTTCGATTCGAGGCGCATCGCCCGCGCGCTCTATTTCAGCCGCGCGACGGTCCCGGCGAATGACGGGCCGCACTATCATCACATCGGCATCTATGCGTATCGGCGCGCGGCCTTGGAGCGCTTCGTCGCGCTGCCGCCGGGGTTGCTGGAGCGGCGCGAAAAGCTGGAGCAGTTGCGCGCGCTGGAAGCCGGCATGCGCATCGACGTGGCGCTCGTTGACACGCTTCCGCTGGGTGTCGATACTCCCGCCGAACTCGAGCGCGCGCGGGCGATCCTCGCCCAATCGGCGCGATGATTCCTCCAATCGAAGGCGCGTAGGGTGGCCAGCAAATCCGACAACACCATCGCGTTCCAGGGCGTGCCCGGCGCTTATTCCGACCTCGCCTGCCGCGCGGCCTATCCATCCCTGACGACGCTGCCCTGCGCCAGCTTCGAGGACGCCTTCGCCGCGGTGAAGAATGGCGATGCGCGCCTCGCCATGATCCCGATCGAAAACTCGCTCGCGGGGCGCGTCGCCGACATCCATCACCTGCTGCCGGAGGCGGGGCTCCATATCATCGGCGAGCATTTCCAGCGGGTGAATCACTGCCTGATGGCGCCCAAGGGCGCGACCCTCGGCGGCCTCAAGTCGGTGTGGAGCCATGTGCAGGCGCTCTCGCAATGCCGCAACTTCATCAAGCAGCACGGGCTGAAGCCGGTGGTGCGCGCCGATACCGCAGGCTCGGCGCAGGAGGTCGCGGTGCAGGGCGACAAGAGCATCGCCGCCGTCGCGTCGTCGCTGGCGGCGGAGATCTATGGGCTCGAGGTGCTGGCGACCGACATCGAGGATGCCGACCACAACACCACGCGCATGGTGGTGATGGCGCGCGATCCGATCGATCCCGACCCGGCCAAGGGCCCCATCGTCACCAGCTTCGTGTTCCGCGTGCGGTCTGTCCCGGCAGCGCTCTACAAGGCGCTCGGCGGCTTCGCCACCAACGGCGTCAACATCACCAAGCTGGAAAGCTACATGATCGACGGCAATTTCACCGTCGCGCAATTCTACGCCGACATCGACGGCCATCCCGACCAGCGGTCGGTGCGCCTGGCGCTGGAGGAGCTGAGCTTCTTCTCCCGCGAAGTGCGCATCCTCGGCGTCTATCCGGCCAACGCCTTCCGTGCCGGGCAGAAGTGAGCGACTCGCAGAAGCCGGCCAAGGTTTTGTTTCGAGTGCCGAACGAGGACGGCAGCGCTGAGGTCGAGACCCTGTGGGCGGATGACCTTGGCGGCGATCGGTACCGGCTCGACAATTGCCCGTTCTATGCCTCCGGTGTTTCGTGGAACGACGTCGTGTACGCGCCCTACGATCTGGACGAAGAATTCCCGACTTTCCGGAGCGTGTTGGAGAAGTCCGGCAACCGCACGATCAGGGTGATCCTCGATCCGCCGGCAGAGGCAACGACCTGGTGGCGCTCGGATGCAGCTGCGAGCGCGCGACCAAGAGCTACATTGCCATCACCATACCCCAATCGACCGATCTCGCCGCGGTCGTCGACTTCTTGACGAAGTCGCGACAGGCTTGGGAGCATGCCGACCCGACCTTCGACGAACTCCACCCGGGACACTGAACAGACGCTAAGTTTGGGTCCCGCACGAGATGCGCATCTTCGGCCGTTTCCGGCAAGCCCGTCCATTGCGACGTGACTCTTACTCCCGCCTGATCCAATCCTCGATCAGCACGCGCGAGATGGAGTCCCTGCGCGACAGGCGCAGCACGTCGTTCTCCGGCGAGTTGAGCAGTTCCTCGCGCGTGAACCAGCGTGCGGTCTCCAGCTCCTCTTTATTGACCTTGATCTTGTCGTCGGCGGCGGTCGCGACGAAGCCGACCATCAGCGATGCGGGAAACGGCCAGGGCTGCGAGGCGAAATAGCGCACCTCGCTCAAGGTGAGGCCGACTTCCTCCATGACCTCGCGCCGCACGGAATCCTCCAGCATCTCGCCGAGCTCGACAAAGCCGGCCAGGACCGACTGCATCCCCGGTGCCCAGCTTGCCTGGCGCGCCAGCAGGACGCGGTCGCCATATTCCACGCGCATGATGACGGCGGGATCGATGCGCGGAAAATAGATCGAGTCGCATGCCGGATTGCTGCAGCGGCGCTGATGTCCCGCCTGTTCGCTCACAGTCGGTGCGCCGCATTTGCCGCAGAATGAGTGCCGCTCATGCCAATAAGCCATGCCGCGCGCCAGTGCCGAGAGCGAGGCATCGCGCTGTGGCAGCAGCGGGCCGATGGTGCGCAGGTCGACAACCGGACCCAGGCGCAGCATGACTTCTTCCGGCTGCGAAGACAGATCGATGGCAAAATGCGCGACTTCCGCGTCACAGCCGAGCAGCACGACGGACCGCGCGAGATCGATAAACTCGGCGGCCGCCATCAGATTCAGCGTCTGCAAAGCGTTGTGATCTTCCTGCCGCACCAAGGTGCGTCCTTGCCACACCACATGGAACTGGGTGGTTGGGCTCTGCAAAGATTGATGGAACCACGCCGCATCTGCCCGTCTTTCTACGGCGCGATCCCACCCAGCGGTCGTGTAGAAATTGACAGGCAGTCCGGAAGATTGAATCATCGCCGCCCAATGATGATGTTGCTGAAACGAAGCAATCGACGGAGCCCGTGATGCTACGCTTAGCCTCGTCAGTCAACTCCACCTTGTTGCGGCAGCTCGCCTTGGCGGCCGGCCTTTGCCTGGCTTTCCTGTCGCCGGCCCACGCCGCGGCCCTGTCGCCGGAGAGCGCCCAGACCGGCACTTATGTCTACCAGCTGCTGCGCAACGGCGAAGTTGTGGGTGAACAGCGCGCCGACTTCCAGCGACGCGGCGATGAATTGCAGGTGGTGACCGATGTCCGCATCAACATCACGCTGCTGGGCCTCAACGTCTACGATTTCACACAGAAGATCGAAGAGCATTGGGCTAACGGCGTGCTGACGGATCTGACCTCGGTCTCGGTCGATGACGGCGACACGCGGAACGTCAAGCTGACCCGCCAAGGCGACCGGCTGGTCGGTACTTATGACGACAAGAAGCGCGATCTGCCGGGCAATCTGATCCCGACCACCTTGTGGAACTCGGCTGTGGTGGAGCAATCCTCGGTGCTGGAGACGGTGAAGGGGCGCGAGCGCAGCTTCAGCCTGAAGCAGAAGGGCGTCGAGAAAGTGAAGCTGCCGGTCGGCGAGGTCTCGGCCCGCCATTTCGTCTTCACCGGCGACTTCAAGCGCGAGGCCTGGTACGACGAATCGGGCGTCCTGGTGGCCTCGCAGATGGAAGCCAAGGATGGCTCCATCATCCGCCAGGAACTGCTGCGGATGCCTTGATTTCCTTGGCTTTTTCCGAGCCGAATCCAGTTGCATCGGTGCGCGGTCTGGCCCATATACTGCGCCGGGAGGTTGGCGCGGACGGGTGCCTCGCCAACCCGGTCAGGTCCGGAAGGAAGCAGCCGTAACGAGTTTTCGCCCGGGTCGTGTCCAGCCTCCCACCTTGATCCGGCAAATCCGGATCGCTTCCACGCCGCGGCGCACAGGAACAGATGCAAGACGGACAAGAGCCCTTCGCTTCCTCGGCTGCCGGTGCGCAGCAGGGGACGGCCGAAGGGTACCGCGTTCTCGCGCGCAAATACCGCCCGCGCGATTTCTCTGGCCTGATCGGGCAGGAGGCGCTGGTGCGCACCCTGCGCAATGCGATTGCGCAAGGGCGCCTGGCGCACGGCTTCATGCTGACGGGCGTGCGCGGTGTCGGCAAGACCACGACCGCCCGCATCCTGGCGCGCTGCTTCAATTGCATCGGGTCTGACGGCAAGAGCGGGCCGACGGCGGAGCCGTGCGGGCAGTGCGAGCATTGCCGTGCCATCGCCGAGGACCGCCATGTCGACGTGATCGAGATGGACGCCGCCAGCCGCACCGGCATCGATGACGTGCGTGAGCTGATTGACGGCGTGCGCTATCGCCCGGTCAGCGCGCGCTACAAAGTCTACATCATCGACGAAGTGCACATGCTGTCGGAGAAGGCGTTCAACGCCTTGCTGAAGACGCTGGAAGAGCCGCCGGAGCATGTGAAGTTCATCTTTGCGACGACGGAGATCCGCAAGGTGCCGGTGACCGTCTTGTCGCGCTGCCAGCGCTTCGATCTCAGGCGTATCGCGGCGGACGAGCTCACGCAATACTTCCTCAAGATCGCCGCGGCGGAGGGCGCGAAGGTCAGCGACGGCGCCGCTGCGATGATCGCGCGCGCGGCCGATGGCTCGGCGCGCGATGGATTGTCGCTGCTCGACCAGGCGATCGCGCTGTCGCATGGCGCGATCGATGAAGCGCAAGTGCGCGACATGCTCGGCCTCGCCGATCGCACGCAGCTGATCGACCTCTATGACGATGTGCTCAAGGGCAAGGCCGCCGAAGCGTTGCAACGTCTCAATGCGATGCACCAAGCGGGCGCTGATGCCGCCATCGTGCTGCAGGACATGCTGGAACTGACCCACTGGCTCACTCGCGCCAAGATCACGCCGGAGCCTTTGTCCGATCCTGCGACTCCGGAAGCGGAGCGTGCCTGGGGCGGCAAGGTGACGCCGGAGCTGTCCATCCCCGTGCTCGCGCGCCTGTGGCAGATGCTGCTGAAGGGCCTCGGCGAAGTGCAGGCCGCGCCGCAGCCGCTGGCGGCGGCCGAGATGGTGCTGATCCGCCTGATGCATGCCGCCCATCTGCCCGATCCTGCCGACCTGGTGCGGCGCCTGAGCGATGGCAATGGCGCGTCCGCGCCTGCACCGAGAGCGAGTGGCGATGGCGGACGCAGCGTGCCCGCTTCGGCGCCGCGTTTGCAGACCCAGCAGCAGGCCGTACCGCAACCGGCGCAACAGATTGCACCGCAAGCGGCGCTGGCCCCGCGCACTGCGCCGCAGGCTGCGCTGCCGCAACCACAGAGCTTCGGCGACGTGGTGGCGCTGTTCCATGCCAAGCGCGAAGCGATCCTCGCCGCACACCTGCAATCCGACGTGCATCTGGTGCAGTTCGAGGTCGGGCGCATCGATTTCCGTCCTGGCGAGCGCGCACCCAGCAACCTGCCGAACCGGGTCGCGGCCTGCCTCGCGGAATGGACCGGCAAGCGCTGGCTGGTGAGCGTGTCAGTCCATGCCGGCGAGAAGACCCTGAAGGAACAAGCCGCGGAACTGGCAGAGAAGCAGCGCGCAGAGGCGGCGCAGCATCCGCTGATCCAGGCGGTGCTGGCGGCCTTTCCGGGCGCCACCATCGATGAAGTGCGCGATCTGGCTGATCAGACTGCGGTGGAAACAGAATCCGCACCGCAACCCGATGCCGCGGTCGCAGAAGAACCAGCAGAGGATGATCTCGCATGAAGAACCTGAGCCAGATGCTGAAGCAGGCGCAGGAGATGCAGTCCAAGATGGCGGAGATGCAGACCGCCCTCGCGGATCTGGAAGTCACCGGCCAGTCCGGCGGCGGTTTCGTCACCGTCACAGTGAACGGGAAGGGTGACCTCAAGCGCGTGAAGATCGATCCCAAGCTCGCCGATCCGGCAGAGGTCGAGGTGCTGGAGGATCTCATTGTCGCCGCCGCCAAGGACGCCAAGTCCAAGGCCGATGTCCAGGTGCAGGAGCAGATGGCGAAACTGACCGGTGGCCTGCAGCTTCCGGCCGGTTTCAAACTGCCCTTCTAAGCGACCGCGCATGGCCGCGCCGGAAATCGATCGCCTGATCCAGGTTCTGTCGCGCCTGCCGGGGCTCGGGCCGCGCTCGGCGCGGCGCGCGGCCTTGTCCCTCATCAAGCGCAAGGAATCCGCGCTGCTGCCGCTGATCGATGCGCTGCAGGGCGCCGCCGATCACGTGCGCACCTGTTCGCAATGCGGCAATCTCGATGCGGCCGATCCCTGCGGCATCTGCCGCGACGAGCGGCGCGATGCGGCGGTCCTGTGCGTGGTGGCCGATGTTGCCGATCTGTGGGCATTGGAGCGCACCGCTGCCTACAAGGGGCGCTACCACGTGCTGGGCGGCGTGCTCTCTGCACTCGATGGGATCGGGCCGGAGCAGCTCAATCTCGGCTCCTTGTTCCGCCGCGTCGAGGCGGGCGGCGTGAAGGAGGTGGTGCTGGCGCTCGGCGCCACGGTCGATGGCCAGACCACCGCGCATTTCCTGAGCGACCGGCTGCAGCCCTTCGGCGTTACAGTCTCGCGCCTTGCCCACGGCGTGCCGGTTGGTGGCGAACTCGACTACCTCGACGATGGCACGCTGATCCAGGCGCTGCAGGCGCGGCAGTCGGTCTGACTGCGAAAAACTATGCGCGGCGTCACGTTCGGGCGCGGCTACTGTTCAACAAGATTTGAGCTTATGCGCGGTTCGGGCCATAGTCCCGCCACGGTCTCGCCGCAATTTCTGGGCGATTCTGTCATGGCACTTCACAGCCCGAACCGGGCCTTCACTGCGATAGGGACATTCATGCGTAGACATCTGCTGATTGGCGCCGCCGCTGCGGCGTTGTTCGTTGCGCCCGCTTTCGCCGAAACGCCGGTCGGCGCGGACAAGCAGACCGCTATCGCGGTCACGATCTACAACAATGACCTCGCGCTGGTGCGCGATTCGCGCAACGTGACCTTGGCCGAGGGCGACAATGATCTCGCCTTCATTGAGGTCAGCGCCGGCATCCGGCCGGAGACCGCTCTGTTGACCGGCCGCGGGACACCGCTCGACATCGTGGAGCAGAATTTCGATTTCGATCTGCTGACGCCGCAGAAGCTGCTGGAGAAGTCGGTCGGCCAGACCATCCGCGTGGTGCGCACCAATCCGGAGACTGGCGCCGATACGACCGAAGACGCGACCGTTCTGTCGGTGGCGGAGGGCCAGGTTGTCCTGAAGATCGGCGATCGCATCGAAGTGACGCCTCCCGGCCGCCTGGTCTATAGCGCCGTCCCCGCCAATCTGCGCGACCGGCCGACGCTCGTGGTGAAGCTTGCCAGCAAGCAGGCAGGCGAGGTGCCGGTCGATCTTTCGTATCTGACGCATGGCCTCTCCTGGTCGGCCGACTATGTCGCCGAGCTGGCATCCGATGAAAAGACGATCAACCTTAATGGATGGGTGACGCTCACCAACATGAGCGGCATCGCCTATAGGGACGCCAAGCTGCAATTGGTGGCGGGCGAGGTGAACCAGTATCAGCCGCGGCCGCCGATGCCGATGGTGATGGGCATGGCGGAGGACGCCGCGGCGCCGCGGCAGAAGATGCAGGAGGCGGCGGCGTTCGAATACCACCTCTACAGCCTCGACCGGCCGACCACGCTGAAGGAGAACCAGACCAAGCAGGTTGCACTGCTCGCAGCCGATGCCGTGCCGGTTGAAAAGCAGTATGTCCTGGCGAACGTCGCCCAGCTTGGCAGCAACTATGCCGCCCGGATCGGTGAGACCCAGCGCGTCAATGCCGAAATCCGCATGAAGATCAAGAACGAGGAGGCGTCGCATCTCGGCATCCCGCTGCCGTCCGGCGTGGTGCGCGTCTACAAGGCCGATGGCGACGGCGAGGCGATCTTCGTGGGCGAGGATCACATTGATCACACGCCGAAGAACGAACAGCTCGATCTGATGTTGGGCCGCGCCTTCGACGTGACCGCGCGCGGCAAGCAGGTCAATTACGAGCGCATCTCGGACAACGTCTACGAGAATTCCTACGAGATCGAGGTGAAGAACGCCAAGAAAGAGCCGGTCACCGTGACGGTGCGCGAGTTCGTGCCTGGTGACTGGAAGATGCTCGAGGAATCGGTGAAGCACGAGAAGGTCGATTCCTCGACCGCCGAATGGCAGGTCCAGGTTCCGGCCGAAGGTAGCGCGAAGCTCAGCTACAAGGTGCGGATTACGTTCTGACCGGATGCTTTCTCAATCTGTCATGTATGGACCTTCCCGCTGCCGCAAGGGAAACCTCATGGCGTTGCGGAAGCGTACATGTATCCGGCGTTTCTCGGGCTGTGGGTTCGGGAAGCCCGTCGCCATCATGGGAAGCCGAAGCGGGAAGCGCGGCCAG
>DASRRI010000115.1:0-10472 GCA_035695765.1 Dongiaceae bacterium | reverse complement strand
GCGCCCGCCATCCCGCGGGTTCGCTCAATCCGGCTTCAATGAGGTCGCGCGCTCGCTTGCCCTGGCCTCCCGTGCCGCGCGACCTCACAGAAGCCTCCAGATTCCCGAATCGGGCGAGTTCTGATTCAACCTGCTGGCTGGAGAGGAGGCCAGTGTGGATGGGCAAGCCTTATTCGATGGACCTTCGGACGCGTGTGGTGGCCGCTGTTGAGGGCGGGTTGTCCCGGAACGAGGCGGCACGGCGGTTCAATGTAGCGATCAGCACGGCGATCAATGGGGTGCGCCGGAAGGCGGAGACCGGCATCGTGGCGCCGGGCCAGATGGGTGGGTACAAGCCTCGTTCGATCCGAGGCGAGCACGAAGCCTGGCTGTTGGAGCGGATCCAGCGCGGCGACTACACGTTGCGGGGGCTGGTGGCCGAGCTCGGGGAGCGCGGTCTCAAGGTGGACTATCGCTCGGTGTGGACCTTTGTCCACGAGCAGGATCAGAGCTTCAATAAAAACCGCGCTGGCCAGCGAGCAGGATCGTCCCGACGTCGCGCGAAGGCGCGCGCAGTGGCTTAGGTATCAGGGCCGGGTCGATGCCCGGTGCCTGGTGTTCCTCGATGAGACCTGGACCAAGACCAACATGGCGCCGTTGCGGGGATGGTCACCACGCGGCACGCGGCTCAAAGCAAAGGTTCCCCACGGCCGCTGGCAGACCATGACGTTCCTGGCCGCCTTGCGCCACGATCGCATCGAAGCGCCCTGGCTGATCGAGGGCCCGATCAACGGCGAGCGCTTCCGGCTCTACGTCGAGCGGGTGCTGCTTCCCACCCTGAAGCCTGGCGACATCGTGATCATGGACAATCTCGGCAGTCACAAGGGCAGGATCGTCCGCCGCGCCATCCGATCCATCGGTGCCAAGCTCATCTTCCTGCCCAAGTATTCCCCGGACCTCAATCCGATCGAGCAGGTCTTCGCCAAGCTGAAGCACCTCCTCCGCAAGGCCGCGGCGCGGACCGCCGATGATGTCTGCCAAGCCATCGGCCAAATCATCGAGACCTTCACTCGCCAGGAATGCCTCAACTACTTCCAGAACTCAGGCTATGCGCAGACCTAAATTCATCCCGCTCTAAACATTGGAATGGTCTTAGATCGTTCGCGTCAAGGAATGGACGCCGCCGCCTTGCTCAAGGACTTTCCAGGGGTCGATGTGCGGCCGGCACGGTGGAAGGAATCGCAAGACGAGTTTTTCGTGTTCATCCTGGAATGGAATCTTGGCGCCTGGGCTGCACGTGATCTGAATACCCTCATCTCGGACGTTCTACCGAGACTTTTCCGATCGATCGAGGCGCCGCCAGCGCTGCCCAGCTTCGCGGTCACGGTCGAGGATGAAAGCACGTACCGGGCGATTTCGGCCGATCAACCACCAAGCGGGGAAGATCGCAGCGAGGGATATATGTCCGCCTATCGATGCTATCTCATGAGCGGCGAGCACATTCAGGCCGTGCAGAGCTTGGAATGCCTGGACGATGCTGAAGTAATCTTGGAGGCCACAGCCTTACTCACATCACACGGGCCATGATCGATCGCACAGGCAACCTTCCCTTATTTCCGGGGATCTTCCCGGACTATGCCGCGTCGATCGCGATCGCCGTGATGGGCGTCGGAGCCCTGGCGACAGTCGGGGCGTTGGGTTTCGACCGGTATCGGCCTACAACGCGTGATCGCCGTTAGCCTCGCGCCCGTGTCGAGTACTAAGAGCCGTCACCTGAAGATAGGAGACGACAAGTGGCGCAAGATCAAGGCGACGATCGCCGGCAAGGGCGCCAACGTCTCGGCGCATCGCTTCGCACGCCGCCACCCGTCGCTCCGGCAGCCAGAGCCGCGAGATATTCAGCGACCGCCCGCTTCTGGCGCTGCGCATCGGTCCAGTCGATCTCGTCCGGCGCCTTCCCGTGATAGCGGCTGGCGTTGGCCTCGATGACGCTCGCGTCGACAGCGAAGCTCTCGCCCTTGACGAGACCCATGGCCATCGCCGCCATCACGATGCGCTCGAAGATGTGACGCAGGATGTCGCTTTCACGAAAGCGGTTCAACCGGTTCTCGGAGAATGTCGAGTGGTGCGGAACGTTGTCGTCGAGATCGAGCTTACAGAGCCAGCGATAGGCTAAGTGGAGCTTCACCTCCTCGCAGAGCTTCCTTTCGGACCGAATGCCAAAACAGTAGCCGACAAGGTGCATCCGGATCAGCAGCTCGGGATCGATCGATGGTCGGCCGATATCGCTATAGAACGGCTTCAACTGGTCGTGCAGGTCGGCGAGCGCTGCTGTCACGAGCACATCGATCCCGCGCAGCAAGTGTTCCCTCGTGATCATGTCATCGAGACGAAATTCATAGAACAGGCTTGCCTGGTCTCTTTCCTGGCGCCCCATCATAGCCGAGTCTCCCGCTGTCCCTCGATCAGCAGGAATCACCCTTCGACGACGCGCTCAACCCCTTTTTCGACAGCATCGGTCAGACTCGGACGAGACAGTAAGTCCACGGAAGGTCCAGTCCACCTCCAACAGCAGACCTAGGTGACATCAATTCGTCCGAAGAGTGACCGGTTCACCGAGCGTTTCGAAACAGCGGATCTCAAGGCCGCTGGACATTTGATAGCCCCGTCGGGCTAGGACCCAGCCGCGGCGTGGCCTCTTGCGGCTTCATTCGTCGTGCCATGTGCAGCATCCGCGGGTGCTACCAGTGTTGCTATGGGAACACCCCCTCGCCGCCAAAAGGGCTTGGCCCGCCGCAGGCGCTTTACACTCTTTCGGAGCTTTGGTTCGCGGTCGATCAGGCCGCGACCGTGCCAACCCAGCACAATGCCGCCGGCTCGGCTGATTTCGTTACCGCCCTCGTTGACATGTCTCGACACCTCTTCGGTAAGCGTGTGGGCTGTACGAACATCATTCCGATGACCGAGATCCTCCTGCAACGGCTTCAGTCGCTTCTGGAGCGCCTTGACTTCGCGGTGGTCGAATAGGTCCGCCAGGAACTCGATCGTGTAGCGCAGCTTTTTCAGCGCGATTCGAAGTCTGTGCCGCTGTTCCTGCGTCAGCTGGTCGAAATGCCGACTGCGCTTGCGCGCTCGACGCCAGCTGCGTTCGATGAGGCGCGGTGCAACCTCGCCGATGGGAGCGAACAGGAGGGCGGCATGCTCCGAGGCCGGTTGGTCCCGCCAGCTCCGCGCCTCGAACCATTGGGCCAGCTGCAGCATGGTCGCGGTATAGCGTTGGGATCGGATCGCCTCCTCGGCCTGCTCATAGGCGGCCCGGCGCCGCTGCTCCGCGACTTGTGCAAGGCGCGGTAGCTCCGGTTCGACGGGCAGAGCTTGGACCACGGGCTGCAGGTTCGCTGCAAACACGTCCCAATTGCGAGCCGGACCCAGCATGTCGGCCAGCCATTTCAGCTCCTCCAACACCCAGCGATACTGCTCCATCGGAATCATCGGCTTGAGCGCCGAGAGCACCGCGCGAAGCCGGCGTGCTGCGACCCGCATCTGATGAATGCCCTCGCCAGCGCCTGCGAGCACTGCGGGTTCATTGCAGAGGAGATGCGCAATGCAGCTGCGGCCGATGCTTTGCAAAGTGCCCTCGACCGTCATCGAACCATTCAGGGGAACGCGGCGGGCGTGCACCGCGGGTTCCAGCGCGCCATTGGCGGACATGAGCTTGTAGCCTCGCGCCGCCTTGCTGCGCGTCTCGATGCGAAGCGGTGCCGCTTCCAACAGGCGTAGCCCGAGATCGTAGATTGCTGCGGGCTCCCCGCTCTTCAATTCCAGCTCGACTTCACAGATCGCCTCGGAAGAATCATCGTCGGCATTGCGGATCTCGCCCTCGTCGAGGGCCACTTCGACCCGGGTCGAGGGTCGCGGCTCGAGCTCGAATTTTGTCCGCCGAACGATGGTCTTGAACAACGGGCGCAATTCGCCCGGCGATACCACCTCCGTCAGCCGCGGGCCGCTTTGCGGTGCAGAAAAATCCGGGATGTGGTCCGTAATCACGTCTTCCCATTCGTTGCGGGTAAGAATATCCGGGTTCCCGCCATCGTGGGATTTCAAGGTCTGCACCTGCCGACCGTCTTCATCGCGAACGCGGAGGCTGAGCCCCTGCTGATGGAGCTTGAGCTCCTCCGAGTCATAATAAACTGCAACGAGCGTCGAGGCCGCCGGACGCGGGACCTGCGCCATGGAGTCAAGGATTTGCCTCACCTTCTCAAGCTGTTCCGGCGACGAGGAGAGCTTGAGCTCGATCTCGGACAAGTTGGCCTCCAGTTTGTGGTGATGGATCTATCTTGCCGCGTTTCGATCCGCACTCAAGAGCTGAGATGACGCATTTATGACGGCCGGCCGAAAAATGCGAGACAAATCCGGTCATGAAGTCCGATGGCTTGTTTATGACGGTTTGATGACAAGCGCTGACCTGCGATTTCATGCAGCCGCGCGGGAACGGATGCGAAAATCGCGTGATCATAGAGAAGGACCGATCCTCTCGGATAGGGAGTCGCGTGATGGGCCAGAAGATCTATCGCGTTCTGTTCCTTTCGCGCCGTAATTCGGCGCGTAGCATTCTTGCGGAGGCGATTCTCAACAGGGACGGTCAGGGACGGTTTCGGGCGTATAGCGCCGGCGTCGCGCCCGCCGCGGCGATCGACCCGCATGTGGTCGAGCTGCTGAAGTCGAACGGATTCCCGGTCGATGAGTTACGCGCCAAGCACTTCAGGGACTTCGCCGCGGAAGGTGCGCACGATCTCGATTTCGTTTTCACGCTCAGCGATACCGCTGCCCACGAGTCCCTGCCGGAATGGCCGGGCCTGCCGGTGACTGCCCACTGGAGTTCGCCCGATCCGATCCTTGCCGAAGCGGCTGAGTGGGAGAGGAAGCAGGCCTTCGCCCGCATCATGTCCGAGCTGGAGCGTCGGCTGCGGATCCTTATCAGCCTGCCGCTTGAATCTCTCGATCGTATGAGCCTCAAGACCAAAGTCGATGAGATTGGGCGCACCCAGCCATCGCATTGATAGCGATGTGACTGCCATGCCTTCCCGCATCACCACCGGTTGCGCGTGCTCCGAGCGGACGGCGACTGCCTAGCCTAATCGCTTCAGCTCGCGTTCTACTCTAGCCCGATCATTACCGACCTTTGCCATGGCGCTGCGAACGGTGCTTTCACTGACACCCAACAGATGTGTCCAGTGGGTCATTTCATGGATTTCCCGCGCATCGTACCTGTCGCGAGTGTCACGATTGTCGTCAAGGTGCATTTAACGTCTCCCTGGGCCTTTTGTCATACTTATAGATCCATCTACCGTCGTTCAACCGTCATTTCAATCGGTCGAAGGAACAAGCTCGTGGCAGGCGTCTGCGTGCGGGCGGCTTCGCCTCACAAACGGCACGACCTCGCCCGTCGATGTCCGGAGCCGTCGCAGGCTCACCAAGCCATCGATGCCGTCGCGATAGCGATTGTTCCAGGGAGCGATTTGACTTGCCCGGGCAGCTTGACCGAACTGCTGCTCTGTCCGGCGCTGCCGTATTGGTGCTAACTCAATGACATTGAAGTTACTCATGGTCTGCTCCTGGCGTCCGCACCGGCGCGAGATCTGCAGGGTGGCGCGGCGGTGCGCGCCACCCCTCTCATGCTCAGATGGACTTGCGAACCGACTTGAAGGCCGCTCGCATCTCGGCGGTGAACAGCTCAGGCTGCTGCCAGGCGGCGAAGTGCCCGCCCTTGCCGAGCTTGTTGTAGTGGATGAGCTTGCCGTAGGCCTTCTCGGCCCAGCTCTGCGGCGCCTGGTAGATCTCGTCGGGGAAGGCGCTGACTGCGACGGGGATCTGAAGGCCCCTGACGTCAAAGAAGCCACCCTTCGCGACCCGAGCCGCGTCCCAGTAGAGGCGCGCCGAGCGGGGCGCTGGGGTGACGAATTCCAGGGAAACATCATCTGCATCGATCCCGACGACGCTGCCGCGTGGCCGAAGGGCGTACCGGCGCGTGCCCGCTATCCCATCAAGCGCGAGACAGATGAGATCCTTCAGGCCCTCGGCCTTTCCAAAGATGATCTTATCCAGGCGCTCGGGCTGTCGTTCACGGTCTCAACAATTGCGCTTGCGGCGGGCTTGGCTCGTGGCGGAGCTTTCCATCTTGGGAATATTACCTTGTCCGCACTTGCGGTCATTCCCTCGTTGCTGGGTATGGGGGTCGGAACAGCAGTCCGTGAGCGCATAAGTGCTGCAACCTTTCGGCGCTGGTTCCTGATCTTCCTTGCCATGCTTGGCCTTGAACTCGTCGTTCGTCCACTCTTCCTCTGAGTCGGATACGATGTCCCACCCGATAGAAGCGCAGGCGTTATTAAACGCGTCCGCTTCTTTATCGAACTTCAGGCGGCGCTCTTCAGCTTTGACGCAGGCGGTGACGTCTTTCCAATAGGCAGTTTCATCCGACTTGCGCCAAAGAACGATGATCACCGGAATGTGCTCGCGGATGTTCACGGCAAGGCGCGCATGCTCGGGCTCGGCTGCATCCTGTTCGGCCTGGCGTCGGCAGCTCGCGCGCTGGCGCCTTCGCCTGCCTGGTTGATCGCCGCCCGCGTCGTGCAGGGAACGGCCGCAGCGATCGTCACCCCTACCAGCCTCGCCCTGATCGGGGTCATCAGGCCGCGACAAGGAATTTTTCTCTCGCCAGGGCCGCACGATCGATGAGGGTCCTACTTCGCCAACCTGAGTGCGGCGATCATATCCTCGATCGCCATGCGCATGCGGTAGTCCGGATCAACGAAGCGCGCGGTGACGATGCGGTCGGTGCCGACGACGAAGGTGGCCGGGATCGGCAGCACCCAATTCTCGGTGCCCTGGGATACGGCCGGGTCCCAGCCGCAACTGATCATCGATTGCTTCAACTCGTCGCCGACCCAAAATGCGAGGTCCAGGGACATGGCATAGCCGCTGTCGATGTCGGTCAGGATCGGGAACGGCACCTTGGCATCGGACTTGAGCCAGGCGGCGTATTTCTGCCGGTCCGGCACGACGGCGGCAATGTGGCGGTGCTCCGGCGCGACCTCTGCCTCGGCGCGGGCGAGCGCATTGATGTTGATGCGGCAATAGGGACACCAGTAACCGCGATGGAAGGCGATTGCGACCGGCCCCTCCCCCAGCAGATCCTCGAGGCCAACCAGGCGGCCCTGATCGTCGGGTAACAGGAAGGACGGCATCGGCTCGCCGACCTTGGGTGCAGTCGTGCCAGCGCCGGTTTCCATCAGGCGGCGGACCAGATTGTCGACCGCCGCGGTGAATTGGGGACCCATGCGGCGCACTTCAGTCGCGAAGGCCTGCAGCCGGTCGGCCAGCGGAACGTCCAGGTCGCGGCAGCGGGCGAAAGTCTCTTCGAGGATGTCGCTGAGCGTGCGTTCGGCCATCAGGGTCTCCCCACTTGCGTCCGGTTTCCGATTCGAAGCCCCAATCGGCGGCGCGCAGCATGTTGAGCAGCGTGGCGCAGGCGGTCCCTCGGGCACGGCCCGCGACGCTGTAAACCGACACCGTGCGCACCAGTTCGAGCCCCCCGAGCGGCACAAGACTGAGGCCGGCCAATGATCCGATGCCGAGCGGAATGATGGCGACCCCGAGATTGGCCTTCACCAATGTCAGCAGGTCGTCCAGGCTCGCGACATGGTGGGAGCGAGCGGCACCGGCGGCCGTTTCCTTTAGACAATCGGCGATTTTGTCAGCCATCTCGGATGCAGTGTTGATCAGCAGCGTCTCGGATGCGAGGTCCTTGAATTCGGCCGCTTTCCTACCGGCAAGTCGGTGCTTCCCGCTGACGAAAAGATTGAGCGGTTCCTCATAGAGGGCAACCGCGTCGAGGCGCTCCCAGGTTTCGTCCAGAGGCCCGGCGATCGCTAACTCCGCTTCTCCCGATTTGAGCCATGCGACGATTTCGGGACCTGAGCCTCGGAGCAGCTTCAGGTGCAGGCCCGGGAACACCCGCGACAGCTCACTCAGTATCCGCGTCAAGGTGGCGACGGCTATGGACTGGGACACCGCGACCGAGAGCGCCGTGGCCTCGCCCTTCTTTAAGGACTGGGCCACCGCTTTGGCAGCGACGGCCGCTTCATAGCACTGGCGCAGCAGAGGCGCCATGCGCTCACCCAACTCGGTTAGATGCGACAGGGTCCGTTCCCGCCGGAGCAGCTCGCCGCCGAGCTCGGTTTCAAGGGCACGAATGGCGCGGGTCAGGGATGGCTGGGCGACGTTGCAGCGCTCCGCCGCCTTGGTGAAATTGAGCGTTTCGCTGAGTGCCACGAAATAGCGGATCTGGTGCAGTTCCACGACGTCGGCCTTCGCTCCTACTCGTGATAGGTGGTGAGCGTCGCGCCCTCGTCGGCGACGAAGACGGCGAGGATGCGCGCCGTCTCGGTGGCGCTGATATTCTCTGCAAGCAGATGGATGATTCCCGGCGGTTCGAAAAAGGTCTGGCCTTCCGTGTAGACGATCGCCGGCCCGCCCTCGAGCTGCGAGCGGATGGTGCCATGGAGCACATAAACGGTTACCGACCCGCCATGATGATGCGGTGGCGAGAAGCCGCCCGGCGGGAACTCGATCACCATGGTCGTGATCCTCTTGCCGGCAACATGGGGCAGGGCGTCGGACGAAATGGTGTGGGCGGTCGGCCGTGTCCCCGCCGCCTGTATGAGGGACGCGTTGGCCGGATCCCGGCGAGGGGTGGCGGTGGCGTACAAGGCCGCACCAACGACCAACGCCAAGGCGATGGCGGCGCCCATGAAACGCGCGGTCGACGAGCCGGGATTCGGCAAGGTGGCTGTGTCGCGCATGGTCCTGCTCTCGTGAGTCCGGCTCTGATCTTGGCACGATCCTGGCTGTGCGGAATGGCCAAGAAGTGCTATACGCACTAGGCCATGTTTTCTGCTGTCGATCTTGCCGGCTTGCTGGATGGGGCCAGTCCGGAACCGTTGTTCCGGCAGATCCGGGATCGGATCGCGGGAGCCGTGCTGGATGGCAGGCTCGCGCCGGGATCTCGCTTGCCCTCGGCCCGCAGCCTGGCGGCGCAACTCTCCATCGCGCGCGGCACGGTCGATGCGGCTTACCAGCTCCTGGCGGGCGAAGGCTACATCGTCAGCCGCGGCGCTGCGGGGACGTTGGTTGATCCGGCGCTGGATCGTCAGCTGCTCAAACCCACGCGCGCTGCCCGGGCGGAGGCGCCAGCCGGTTCACCCGTAGTGGAACTAGCGCGCACAGTCCCTTTGTTCCGGATGGGCGTGCCGGCGCTGGATGTCTTTCCGCATAAGGTCTGGTCGCGCCTGGTCGCGCGGCGCGCGCGGGCTCTGCGATCCACCGACCAGGCCTACCAACCGCCGGAAGGCAGCGAGGAATTGCGCCTGCAGATTGCGCGCTACCTGGCCGTGGCGCGCGGCATTTCCTGCGAGCCGTCCCAGATCCTGATCACCAACGGCTACCAGGGCGCGCTGGGTCTCGTCATGCTCGCCCTGATGAAGCCGGGCGATGCTGCGTGGCTGGAGCATCCGGGCTATCGCTTCGGCCACGATGCGCTGCGTCGCGCCGGCATGCGGCTGGTGGGCGTGCCGGTCGATGCGGATGGGTTCGACATTGTTGGGGCCGCTTCGAAAGCGCGTCCCGCGCGCATCGCCTTCGTGACGCCAACGCACCAGTATCCGCTCACCATCACCATGTCGCTCCAACGGCGCATGGAGTTGCTGAAGTGGGCGGAAGCAGAACAGGGTTGGATCGTCGAGGACGACTACGACAGCGAATTCCGCTACCAGGGCAGGCCGCTGCCAGCGCTGAAGAGCCTCGATCGGCGCGACCGCGTGCTCTATGTCGGCGCCTTCAGCAAGGTGCTGTCACCAGGCCTGCGCGTCGGATACATGGTGCTGCCTGCTGCGCTGGTCGGCCGCTTCACCGGCATCGCGCAGGCTTTGCAGCCGCCGCCCGCGCATCTGATCCAGTTGGCCATCGCCGAGTTGATGGAACAGGGCTACCTCGCGCGTCACATCCGGCGTATGCGCCAGCTCTACGCCGAACGCCGTGCCGCGTTGGCGGACGCGCTCAGCGCACACGTGCCGGCGCTCAGCATCGACCTGAAGCCTGGCGGCATGCATTTGCTGGCTCGCCTCCCCCGCGGCACTGATGACGTGAAGCTGGTCGAGCGCCTGAAGGAAGCCGGCATGTTGCCGTCGCCGCTCTCTATCTGCGGCGTCGAACGGCTTTACGCGCCCGGGCTGCTGATCGGCTTCACCAATGTCGAAGCGAAGAAAGCGTCGAATACCGCGCGGCGACTGGCTGAAGCCATCAAGACAGCTTGATGCCTCTCACGCCTCGCGCTTTGTCATCGCCGGTTCGTGACGTCGACGTACAGGGCGTTTTGACCCGCCGCGCTGTCAAACTCGACCAGCAAGGTTGACGGCGCTTTGAACCTCAGCGAGGGC
>DASRRI010000114.1:0-5099 GCA_035695765.1 Dongiaceae bacterium | reverse complement strand
CCGCATGGCGTGCCTCGATGCGCTGACCCGCAACCTGACGGGGAACGGCCCCCAGGAGAGCAGGCCGTGACCCCGCCTCCCCCGCCCGCCAGGCCACCGAAGAAGCAGGATCGACCTTTGGCGCTCATCAATGCGCGGCTGGTCGATCCGGCCAGCAACCGCGACGAGACTGGCGGCGTCCTGGTCGAGAACGGCATGATCGTCGCGATCGGATCGCAAGTGATGCGCACCAATGTCTCCGAGGATGTGGAGATCCTTGATTGCCACGGACGCGTGCTGGCGCCGGGCCTGATCGACATGCGCGTGCAATTGCGCGAGCCGGGAGAAGAGCACAAGGAAACCATCGAGACCGGGAGCCTGGCCGCCGCGGCGGGCGGCGTCACCTCCATGGTGTGCCTGCCCAACACCGACCCGATCATCGACGACGTGGCGGGCGTCGAGTTCATTGCGCGGCGCGCGCGCGAAACCAGGCGGGTGAAGATCTATTGCTATGGTGCCCTGACGCAGGGGCTCGAGGGTAAGGATCTGGTGGAAATGGGGCTGCTGGCGGACAGCGGCGCGCTCGGCTTCACTGACGGCCTCTATGCCGTGCGCGATGTGCAGGTCATGCGCCGCGCCCTTACCTACGCGCGCAGCTTCGATGCGCTGGTGATCCAGCATCCGGAGGAAGCGGGACTCGCCGATGGCGGCGCGATGAACAATGGTGAGCTGTCCACGCGGCTCGGCATTCCCGGCATTCCCGCTTACGCCGAGGTCATGATGATCGAGCGCGACCTCCACCTGGTGCGCGGGTCGGGCGCGCGCTATCACGCCGCGCACGTCTCGACCGCCGCCGCGGTCGAAGCGATCCGCAAAGCAAAGCAGGAAGGGCTGCGCGTCACCTGCGATACCGCCCCGCCCTACTTCTCGCTGAACGAGAACGAGATCGGCGACTATCGCACCTTTGCCAAGCTGTCGCCGCCCTTGCGCGGTGAGGCGGACCGGCGCGCCATCGCGGCGGCCCTGGCCGACGGCGTCATCGATTGTATCGCCAGCGATCACGCGCCGCACGACGTGGAAAGCAAGCGCGTGCCCTTCGCGCAGGCCGAGCCCGGGGTGATCGGGCTCGAGACCCTGCTGCCGATCGCGCTGGAGCAGTATCACAAGGGCGCGATGAATTTGCTCGCAGCGCTGCGCTGCCTCACCAGCCGGCCCGCCGATATTCTCGGCCTGCCGCAAGGCCGCCTCGCCAAGGGCGCGCCGGCAGATATAGTGCTGCTGGATATCGAGCGCCCCTATCGCATCGACGTCGCGAAGTTCCGCAGCAAGTCCAAGAACTCGCCCTATGACGGCCGTCCGGTGCAAGGCATCGTCTTGAAGACCTTCGTCGACGGCCGGACGGTCTTCACGCTGGAAAGCGAGCGCACATGAGCGAGTTCGGCCTTCCGCACATCGCGGCCGCCCTGCTCGGCTATCTGCTGGGCTCGATTCCGTTCGGCGTGGTGCTGACCAAGTTGGCCGGGCTCGGCGACATCCGCAGGATCGGATCGGGCAACATCGGCGCGACCAACGTGCTGCGCACGGGACGCAAGGATCTCGCGCTCGCCACGCTTCTGCTCGATGGCGGCAAAGGCGCGGCAGCGGTGCTGATCGCGCGGTGGGTCAACGAAGACCTGACCGTGATCGCCGGCGGCGCCGCGATCCTCGGCCACCTGTTCCCGATCTGGCTCAAGTTCAAGGGCGGCAAAGGTGTCGCCACCACGCTCGGCACCCTGATCGCGGCCAACTGGATGGTCGGGATCGGCGCGTGCCTGGTCTGGCTCGCGATGGCGGTCCTGTTCCGCTATTCCTCGCTCTCCGCCTTGATCGCGGTGGCGTCGGCGCCGTTCCTCGCGCTCTGGGTCGGCAACCATCCGCAAGTCTGGCTCGCGGCATTCGCGGCCGTCCTCGTGTGGATCCGCCACCACGACAACATCCGCCGCCTGCTCAAAGGCGAAGAGCCCAAGATCGGCAAGAAGAAAGAAGCGGCGCCGCCGGCGCAATAGGTCATGCTTTCCGATTCCGGGCGCACGACCGCGATCGAAGCTTTCTGGCGCGAAGCAGTCGCTGAGACAGGCGAGCTGATACTCGATGCGGAATTCTCGGTCTGGTCGTTCGGCGACAGCGCGGAATTATGCCATCACGCGCTGGCGGAAACGCTGGCTGGCCGGAACAGGGCAACTGCCTCGCTGGGATGGGACTACGAGGGCCGGCTGCCGTTGGCTGGCGATATCGCAGTCGTGACTGACTGGTCCGGCGCGCCCGCCGCGGTGCTGGTCACGCGGCGCGTAGAAATATGCCGCTATGAAGACGTCGACGAAGATTTCGCGCGTGCGGAAGGCTATGCCGGCGATGCGCTGGGCGAGTGGCGCAAGGTCCATTGGGCCTATTTCAGCCGGCGGTGCGCCGCGCTCGGCCGCGTCGCGTCGTTTGATATGCCGGTCGTATGCGAGCGATTCGAGCTGGTCTATCCCCGGTCGACGTAAACGCTACCGTCGCCATGGTGATCGTGTATCATTGATCGTGCGCGGGTCACCGATGAAGGGAGACACCAATGGTTCAGTCAATCATGGAACAGGTCGCAGCCGCGAAGGCGATCGTGCCCGCGATCTCGCCGCAGGAAGCCGCGCAAGCGCAGGCGAAGGGCGCACTCATCGTCGATGTGCGTGACGCGCCGGAATTGCAGGCGAGCGGCAAGGTGAAGGGCGCGCTCCACGTTTCGCGCGGCATGCTGGAATTCAAGGCCGATCCGAAATCGCCCTATCACGATCCGGCCTTCGATCCGAACAAGACGGTCATTCTTTATTGCGCCTCCGGCGGGCGCTCCGCGCTCTCAGGCAAGGCGCTCAAGGATCTCGGCTTCAAGGATGTGCGCAATCTAGGCGCCTTCAAGGATTGGGCCGACAGCGGCGGCGCGGTCGAGAAGATCTAGCGCGCATCAGGGAGCGGCGATGAGACTGGGATTTGTCGGGACCGGCGCGATCACGTCGGCGATCGTGACGGGCTTGAACGCCGACGGCGCCGGACGTGACACGATCCTGGTCTCACCGCGCAATGCGGACACTGCGGCTGAACTCGCTGCAAAGTTTCCGAACGTCACGATCGCTTCGTCCAACCAGGCGGTGCTGGACGGCAGTGATGTCGTCATGCTCGCCGTCCGGCCGCAGATCGCGGCGGAAGTGCTGAGCGAACTCAAGTTCCGGCCCGACCATCACGTGATCAGCCTGATGGCGATCACGCCGCTGCACAAGGTTACCGCCCTGGTCGCGCCCGCCACCAAAGTCACCCGCGCGATCCCGATTCCGATTGTCGCCGACCGGTGCGGACCGACGGCAATCTATCCGCCCGACCCTGCCGCAGCGGGGATCTTCTATCGCCT
Source organism: Dongiaceae bacterium (assembly GCA_035695765.1). Classification (GTDB taxonomy): domain Bacteria; phylum Pseudomonadota; class Alphaproteobacteria; order Dongiales; family Dongiaceae; genus Dongia_A. The sequence goes on along the minus strand of DASRRI010000114.1, from coordinate 1,702 downwards.
CGGCACCGCCATTGAAGCGACCAGCGCCGATCAGTTCGACGCCTTCAGCACGGCGACCGCGACCATGGCCGCCTACTTTGCCTTTGCCGACGAGATCGCATCCTGGCTGACGCGCCATGGCGTGCCGGCGGCGGACGCGCGCCGCTATGTTGCGACCGTGTTCCAAGGCCTCGCCGCCATCGCTATGCGGGAGAAGGGGCATGGCTTTGCCGCCCTCGCCGGCGAGTTCGCGACCCGCGGCGGCATCAACGAGCAGGTGATGACGCATCTCAAGAAGGAAGGCACGCTGGCAGCGCTCTCCGATGCGCTCGATGCGGTGTTGCGGCGGATGAAGGCGGCGGCGACGGACTGATCCGCCCTCTCAACGGAACCTATTCGCTCTCCAGACTCGGATCCTGCTTGATCGCCTGCTCATAGTCCTGCTGCGCGCGAGTCTCGTCACCCAGCTCACGATAGGCGTCGCCACGGCACAAATACGCCCTCGCGAAATCGGGTTTCAAGGCAATGGCTTGGTCATAGTCCTGGATTGCCCGGCGCAGATCGCCGCTCTTGCGATAGGCGAGGCCACGCCTGAAGCGGAACTGAGCCTCGTCAGGTGCCAGTAGAATCGCTTGGTCGAAATCCTGGATTGCGCGCGCGATCTGTCCCTGTGAATCATAGGCTCGCCCGCGACCGTAGTAATAGTTTGCCACCTGTGGTCTCAGTTCGATCGCGCGATCGTAGTCGGGAATCGCGCGGTCCGGTGCGCGTTTGGTGGAGTAGGCTTGTCCACGGTTGAAGAATGCCTCGTCGGACGTCGGCTTCAACGCGATGACGCGATTGTAGTCCTCGATTGCGCCATCCGGATCACCTTCTTCCAGGCGGGCGCTGCCGCGCAGAAAATAGCACAAGTGCCGCCTCGGACTGAGGTGGATCGCCTGTTCGCAGGTTTCGACGACAAGGTCGAACTGCTTCATCTGATAGCGCTCGATCGCGCGACCTTCGAGGCTCCGAGTGCAACGCTCCACGGAATCCGCGTTTCCCGGCCCCATCTTCGGGCAATCACTGAGATCGGCGGCACTGTCCTGGCCTGCCAAGGCGAGACCCAACGCGACGACCACCGCAAGGGCAACGAAACGCACTGGTCCTCTCTTATGAATCGCGACGGACCTGCAAGCTAGCGAAAGGGATTTCGCCCCGCAACCCTTGCGTTGCATTTCCCGGCTTGTTTCTCTAGCGTCGCGGCATGGGGCCGGAGACCTTAAGCGAACAAGAACGTGTCAACTGCCTGCGCCTGGCGCGCAGCGAGCAGATTGGGCCGTCTACTTATCGGCGGCTGATCCATCGCTTCGGATCTGCGGAAGAAGCGCTCGCTCGCCTGCCGGAGTTGGCAAAGCGCGGCGGGCGCGCGCGGCCGCTGGCTGCAGCGCCGATCAAGGAGATCGAGGCGGAACTTACAGAGGCGGCGAAGCTCGGCGCGCGCTATCTCTTCCTCAATGAGCCGGCCTATCCGCTGGCACTCGCTGCGACCGAGGATGCGCCGCCTTGCCTCATCCTGCTGGGCGATGAAGCGCTGCTGGTACAGCCGTGCGTCGGCATCGTCGGCGCGCGCAACGCATCGGCCAATGGACAGAAGCTGGCGCGCGAGCTGGCACATGGGTTGGCGGCGGCCGGCTGGTGCGTCGTCTCCGGCCTCGCGCGCGGGATCGATGGCGCGGCGCAC
>DASRRI010000113.1:0-24262 GCA_035695765.1 Dongiaceae bacterium | reverse complement strand
GCACGTGCCATGTGGCGGCGGCGCAGGCGGAGCCGCGTCAGGGACCGAACCTGTTCGGAGTGGTCGGACGCACGGCGGGAACCTTGCCCGGGTTCACCTATTCCGCTGCTTTTGCGGCGGGTGACAAGGGGATCGTATGGGACGAAAGTACGCTGGATCGCTGGTTGACGAACCCGCAATCCGTCATTCCCGGGGCAGTCATGCTGTACAAGCAGGCCGATCCGGACAAGCGTCGATTGGTGATCGAATATCTTAAGACGCGGCGCTAAACCAATTTCGCGTCAACAGACCTTGGCCTTAGGACGACTTGATTGCGTGCGCGGAGGGTTTACTGTTCCCATAGCTTGCGTGCGGGATTGCCAGACCAGGACGCAGGCATGAAGGCCCGAAAATGGGCTGATCTGGGGAGGAGCCACCGCCATGTGTCACGTGTTCGCCAGCCAGGATCCCGCCATTTATGAAACCATCACCCGCTCCGTGCGGCTGAGCGGCTTCAGCACCAGCATTCGCCTCGAGGCGCTGTTCTGGTCCATCCTGGACCAGATCGCCAAGCGGGAAGGGATGTCGACCGGGCGCTTCATCAGCACATTGCATGACGAGGTGCTGGAATTGCGCGGGGACGTCGGCAACTTCACCTCACTCCTGCGCGTGACCTGCGCCGCCTTTATCGAGCGCAATCAGGACATGAATCTTGTCCAGATTGCTCACAGCGATCTGGCAGGCGAAATGAAAGTGGCGTGATCCATGCTGCACTGCGAAGCGGGCCAACAGCCGGCCTTGTAGTAATCGGATAACACCCGCCGTTGCGCCACGATCCTAAGCTCGTCAATGGCGAGTTTGGGAGACGGCATGGCGAAGGTCATCCACAGCATGATCCGCGTCCGCGATCTGGACGCATCGATGAATTTCTACGAAACTGCATTCGGGTTGAAATCGGCTGACCGGTTCGACTTCGACGGCTTCACGCTGGTCTATCTGCGCAATCCCGAGAATGATTTTGAAATCGAGCTGACCTGGAATCATGGCCGGGCCGAGCCATACACGCACGGCGACGGATATGGCCATGTCGCGGTCGCCGTGCCGGACTTGGACAGCGAACACCGACGCTTCATCGAACGCGGAATCAATCCCAATCCGATCAAGGAATTCCATCGCGACGGCGCGCTGATGGCCCGGTTCTTTTTCGTCCAGGATCCCGACGGCTACAAGATCGAAGTCTTGCAGCGGCACGGCCGGTATCGCTGAAACCAACAATCGACCGCGATCAAGCGGCACGAACGAGTGGAGGAAAGTATGTCGAAAAGCATGATGGGGCGTCGCGCCTTCCTGGCGACGACGTCCGCTGCCGGCGCAATCGTCATCATCGCCGGCGGCAATCTGGTGATCGGCGGCAATGGCGCCTGGGCGATGTCGACCAAGGCCTTGACCGGCGATGAAGCGGCGATGCTGGTGCGCATGGCGCGCGCGACCTATCCGCATGCGATGCTCGATGACGCCATCTATGGCAAGGTCATCCACGGCCTCGACGAGAAGGCGGCGACAGATCCGGCCTTGCTGCAGTCACTGCAGGAAGGCGCGGCCACCCTCAAGGCCAAGAAGTTCGACACGCTGGATGAGGCCGGCCAAGTCGGGGTCCTGAAGGAGATCGAATCCTCCAAGCCGTTCCAGACCGTGCGCGGCGAGTGCATCACCGGCATCTACAACAATCCGGATGTGTGGAAGGTCCTTGGCTACGAAGGATCATCCGCAGAACTGGGCGGCTATATCAACCGCGGCTTCAGCGACATTGATTGGCTGCAGGACGCCTGAAGGAGGATCGCAATCATGGCTGCAAAATATGAACTGAGCGACGACAGCGTCGTGGTGGTGATCGGCTCCGGCGCGGGCGGCGGGACCCTGTCCAATGAGCTGGCGCAGAAAGGCGCCAAGGTCGTGGTGCTCGAGGCAGGCGGCCGGCGCGAGATCGAGGATTTCGTCAATGACGAATGGGCGAGCTTTGTCAACATCTCATGGCTCGACAAACGCACCACCTCCGGCACCTGGCGCGTGGCAAAGGACTTTTCCGGCCTGCCGGCCTGGATCGTCAAATCGGTGGGTGGCTCGACGGTGCACTGGGCCGGCGCCTCGCTCCGGTTCCAGGAGCACGAATTCAAGGTGAAGTCTGCCTATGGCGACATCGCAGGCGCGAATCTGCTGGACTGGCCGATCTCGCTTCAGGAGATGGAGCCGTACTACGAGCGGGCTGAAGATAAAATGGGCGTGACCGGCACGCACGGTATTCCGCGGCTGCCGGGCAACAACAATTTCCGCGTCCTGGCTGCCGGCGCGAAGAAGCTCGGCTACAAGGAGTTCCATACCGGCAACATGGCGATCAATTCGCAGCCGCGCGATGGCCGCGGCTCCTGCCAGCAGATCGGCTTCTGCTTCCAGGGCTGCAGGTCGGGCGCGAAATGGTCGACGCTCTATACCGAGATTCCAAAGGGCGAGGCGACCGGGAAGCTCGAGGTCCGGCCGAACAGCCAGGTATTGCAGATCCAGCACGACGACAGCGGCAAGGTGACGGGCGTGCTCTATGCCGACAAGGACGGCAAGCAGCAGGTGCAGAAGGCCCGCGTGGTGGCAGTCGCCGGCAATTCGATCGAGAGCCCGCGGCTGTTGCTGAATTCGGCTTCGGCCAAATTCCCAGACGGCCTTGCCAATTCGTCCGGCCAGGTCGGCAAGAACTACATGCGGCACATGACGGGATCGGTCTACGCGATCTTCGACAAGCCGGTGCACATGTATCGCGGAACCACCATGGCCGGCATCATCCGCGATGAGTCCGTGCACAATCCCGGCCGCGGGTTTGTCGGCGGCTACGAGATGGAGACCTTGTCGCTGGGTCTCCCGTTCATGGCGGCGTTCCTCGATCCCGGCGCCTGGGGCCGCGATTTCAGCAGCGCCATGGAGGGCTATGCCAACATGGCCGGCATGTGGCTGGTGGGCGAGGACATGCCGCAGGAGAAGAACGGCGTCACCCTGCATGCGACGGAAAAGGATCAGTACGGCCTGCCCGTGCCTAACGTGCATTTCGACGACCACGCCAACGACGTCGCGATGCGCGAGCATGCCTACAAGCAGGGCAGCGCGGTCTATGACGCCGTGGGTGCTCGAAGCACGTTCAGGACGCCGCCTTACCCCTCCACGCACAATCTCGGCACCAACAGGATGGCGGAGAATGCGCGTGACGGCGTGGTGAACAAGCACGGCCAGACCCACGACATCAAGAACCTCTTCATCTCCGACGGCAGCCAGTTCACGACCGGTGCGTCCGAGAACCCGACCTTGACCATCGTAGCCCTGGCGATTCGCCAAGCGGAATACATCACCGATCAGATGTCGAAGAACGCGATCTGATCGTGCAGCCTGCCGCCCCGGGGGGCCCTTCCTCCTCTTAGGGAGGAGGGGCCCCGACTTTGACGGCGCGTGGTCATTCCGGTTTCATACCTGTGACATCGGACGGCGTGCGGCAACTCGCCAGCACTCCCGGCCTTGCTTTCGCGCTGCAACATCTTTGCGGCGCGAGGGCTATCTGCTAACAGGGTCGCGGCGGCAGGCCATTGGCAGGGTGGCGGCGCATCACGGCCAAGGTCCACCGATGAACGATTTCCGAAAGAGCCAGCAGGTCTTGCAGAAGAAAGAAGCGCGGGCCGATGTGGCGAAGCTGGCTGAGCCGCAAGACGACGAGCCGAGCGTCTATAACGCTGACCTGAGGAAGAAGACGCGCTGGTCCATCCTGTGGACCGTGGTGCGCATCGGCACAGACCAGGTGTTCTCCTTCATCGTGTTCGTGATCCTCGCGCGCCTGCTGTCGCCTAGCGAGATCGGCACGTTCGCGCTGGCGCTCGCATTCGCCGAGGTCGGCAGAGTCATCGCGATCGGCGGCATGGTGCAGAACATCCCGCGCGCCAAGAAGCTGACGCCCGGCCTGGCGGACACGGTGTTCTGGACCAACCTCGCCATGTCCTTCGTCGTGGCGCTGGTGGTCCTGGTTGCTGCGCCTCTGATCATGGACCTGATCGACCAGCCGAATTCCGCAGCACCGCTGCAGGCGCTCGGCTTCGTGCTGCCGATCGCGGCGCTGGGGGCGACGCACATGTCGCTGCGCCTGCGCGAGTTCGGCCACAAATCGCTGGCGATCCGCTCCATCCTGGGCGGCACGCTCGGTGGTGCAGCCGCGATTGCGGCCGCCTTCGCGGGCTGGGGCGTGTGGAGCCTGGTGCTGCAGCGCTTCGTCACCGAAGGATCCAACGCCCTGACCGCGTGGCTGTCGTACAAATACGTACCGGGACGCAATTTCTCGAAGGAAGAGTTGCGCAAGATCTGGAGCTTCGGCTTCCACATCGCGACCACGCAGATCATTGGCATGCTGCCGCGCCGTGCCATGGACCTGACGCTCGGCACGCTGATCAATGCAGCGGCCGTCGGCATCAACCGCACGTCCTTCCGCACCGCCGAGCTGGTGATGCAGGGCACCATCTCGCCCTTCACGACCGTGGCGGTGCAGACCATGTCGCGCCTGCAGGACAACAGCGCGGAGCTGGTCAAGGCCTATCGCTGGATGCTCACGCGCAGCGCCATGTTGACCATCCCAGCCTTGTTCGGCTTCGGCGTGCTGGCGCCCGACGCGGTGCCGGCGATCTATGGCGAGAAGTGGCATGAGGCGGGACAGATCGCGCAGATCTTCTCGCTCATGGCCATTCCCTATTTGCTGTCGAGCTTCACCTCGCCGATCCTGATGGCGCTCGGCCGCGGCTCCGCGCTCCAGACCTTGTCACTCGGGAACGTGATCGCCACGGTGTTCTTCGCCGCCATCTCGGCGCCGTTCGGCCTGGTGATGGTCGCCAGTGTATCGGTGGTGCGCTCCTATTGCACATTGCCGTTCCAGATGTGGTTCCTGAAGCGCGCCTCCGGCATCACGCCGCGCGACGCCTTGTCCGCGATCGCCAAGCCGCTCTGCGCGTCCGTCATCATGTGCGCCTGCGTCTGGCCGCTGATGGAAGTGCTGCGTCCGCTGTTCACGATACGGCTGGTGCCGGTCTTCATCTGCGTGGCGGCGGGCATGGTGGTCTATGCGGGCGTGATCTACACGATCTCGCCCGAAGCGCGGAAGCTGGTGAGCCAGCAATGGAAGCGGATTTGCGGCATCTTGAAGAGATAGGCCAAAGACTCCCCGGCCTTGCGACCGGGGCTTTCATTTTGACGCTGCATGAGTCGCATCACGTCCGCGGCTTCAAGTTCTCCGGGTCGTAGAGCGGCTTGTAGCCGATTGCGGCCACTTCGACGGGGTAGGTCTCGCCGAAATATTCCACGATTAGCTTGCGGCCCTCCTGGCAGTATGACCACGGCAGATAGGCGAGCGCGATGTTCTTGCCAATAGTTGGGCCGTAGGCGACCGAGGTCGTGAAGGAGCGGCGGCCGAGCTCGTCGATCAGCGCCTCGCCGGATTTCGGGTCCATCACCGGCATCGTGCCGACGGGATAGCGGGCGACGCCATTCGAATCGACGTTCTCGGTCATGACCAGCGTGCACAGCATGGCGGGCTGGTGGGCGCGGGCGCGGTATTCCAGATGCTTTGCCTTGCCGCGGAAGTCGGCCTCCTTGACCTTCGGGCGGGCAAGATCGGCCTCGATCAGATTGTACTCGGTCAACAAGTCCGCATTCTGCAAGCGCAGGCTCTTCTCCATGCGGCGGCTGTTGGCATAGGTCTCGACGCCGAAAGCCATCACGCCGGTTGACCGCAGCGCATCCCAGATGGCGAGGCCGTCCTCATAGGCCATATGAAGCTCCCAGCCCTGCTCGCCGACATAGGAGATGCGGAAGGCGGACAGGTTCTTGCCGGCGATCTTGATGGGCTTGATTGCAGCAAAGGGGAAATTCTCCGGCGCCAGGCCGTTCGAATCCTCGACCACCTTCTGCAGCGTCGCGCGCGCGTTCGGCCCCCAGATGCCGATCGTGACGTATTTCGCAGTCACGTCCGTGACGGTGACGTCGTAGCCTTTGTCCTGCGCCATCCGCCGGACGTAGTGGAAGTCGCGCGGTCCGGCATCGGCGCCATCGATCACGCGGCAGCGGTCGGCCATGCGGATGACGGTCAGGTCGGCGCGCACCATGCCCTCGTCGTCGAGGAAGTGCGTGTAGATGCCCTTGCCAATCATGTTGTCGCCACCGATCTTGGCGGCGCAGATCCACTCCATCAGCGCGACATGATCCGGGCCTTCGACGTCGAACATCGCGAAATGCGATAGGTTCACGATGCCGCAATCCTCGCTCATGGCGAGATGCTCGGCATTGGAGACGCGCCAGAAATGGCGGTGATCCCACTCATCCTCGCGCACCGGCACGCGGTTGCCATATTTCTTCAGCAGGTGCTCGTTGGCGGCATAGCCATGGGCGCGTTCCCAGCCGCCGAGCTCCATGAAGTAACCGCCGAGCTCCCTCTCGCGTTCGTAGAACGGCGAGCGGCGCACGTTGCGGCCGGTCGCATAGGGCTCGCGCGGATGGACGGCCGGATTGTAGACCTTTTGCGCCGCCTCGCCGCAGCGTCCCTCGATGAACTTCGCTTCCATCTGGTGGGGATAGAAGCGCGCGTAGTCGATCTTCGCGTGGTCGATCGGGGTGCGGCCGTCCGTCATCCAGTCGGCGACGAGCTTCGCCATGCCGGGCGCATCCTTGACCCAGATCGCCACGGCATACCATAGCCCGCGCACCTTCTGGCTCTCGCCGATCGAAGGGCCGCCGTCGGCCGTTACCTGCAGCAGCCCATTGAACGAACGCTGCTCGTTGTAGCCGAGCTCGCCAAGGATCGGCGTCAGTTCGATGGCGCGCTCCAGCGGCTCCAGGATCTGTTCCATGTCCAGGTCGCGCTGCGAGGGCGACAGGCGCGCTTGTTCCTTTTCAAGGATGTCCCGCGGGTGGCACAGGCGCGGGTTCTTCTCCTCGTAGTAGCCCCATTCGATCATGCCGCCTTCGGAGGTGGTTGGATCGCCGGTGTCGCGCATATAGGCCGAGTTGCCCTGATCGCGCAGCAGCGGCCAGCCGATCTCCTTGCCGGTGCCGGCGAACTCGGTGTACGGCCCGAAGAAGGTGAGGGGATGGTCGACCGGCATGACCGGCAAATCCTCGCCCGCCATTTCCGCGAGCAATCGGCCCCACAGGCCCGCGCAGACCACCACATAGTCGGCCATGATGGTGCCGCGGTCGGTCACCACGCCCTTGATCCGGCCATTCTCGATCACGAGCGACTTGGCTGGGGTGTTTGCGAAGGCCTTGAGCTTGCCGGACGTCTCCGCCTTGTCGATCAGCTCGCCGGCCACGGTCTGCGAGCGTGGGATGACGAGCCCGGCATCGGGGTCCCACAGGCCGCCTTGCACCATCTGCTCCTCGATCAGCGGGAACTTCTGCTTGATCTCGGCAGGGCCGATCAGGCGGGCAGGCGTGCCGAAGGCCTTTGCCGAAGCCACCTTGCGCTTGATCTCCGCCATGCGATCGTCGTCGCCGACGCGGGCGACTTCCAGGCCGCCGACGCGCGCGTAATGGCCCAGCTTCTCGTAGAAATCGATTGAATAGAGCGTCGTCCAGCAGGACAGGAAGTCATGGCTGGTGGTGTAGCAGAAGTCGGAGGCATGCGCCGTCGAGCCGATGTCGGTCGGGACCCCGGACTTGTCGATGCCGACGATATCGTCCCATCCGCGCTCGATCAGGTGATGGGCGACCGATGCCCCCACGATCCCGCCCAGCCCGACGATGACGACTTTCGCCTTGTCCGGAAACTCTGCCATTGCCCGTGACTCCAGTGATATTGCCGGCAGACAATAGGTCGGTGCGGCCGCGCGTTTTCCGCCTGATTGCGACATTACCAAAATGCCGCGCGACAAGGACCATATAGAGTCGGTCTACGCGCCGGTTTTCCCTGTCATTTTCACCTGTTTTGCACCTGCACACCGGGTGACGCTGGGGGCGCGAAAAGGGTATCGCCTGTCGCTGATCCGCTAGAGGAAACCGGGCGCCGGTGACGAAATGGCGCCATTCCCGGCGCCCGCCCGACTCCCCGAAATGGAGCCGTGCCGCGCCTATTTTCGAGAGGCGATTTCATGGCTATCGCAGAATCCAGCGCCGAGCAGGGCGGCGGCCGTCGCGGTCGTGGTGGGGGCGGTGCCGAAGCACGGCGACATCTCCGCAACAAGCCCAAGCTGGTGCAGAACCCGTTCATCTCCCGCCGCATCCCGATCTATGAAGTGCTGAGCGAAGAGGGGCTGCAGATCGTCGAGCATAATGCTGACACCATCCTGCAGGAAGTCGGCATCGAATTCCGCGACGAGCCGGAAGCGATCGAGCTGTGGAAACAGGCCGGCGCCGACGTAAAGGGCACCCGCATCCGCTTTCCGCGCGGCCTGCCGCGCTCGATCATCCAGAAATCCGCACCGCGGGAATATGTGCAATACGCCCGCAACCCGGAGCGCAACGTCACCATCGGCGGCAACAACACGGTATTCGCGCCGGTCTATGGCCCGCCCTTCATCCGCAACCTTGATGACGGCCGCCGTTACGCGACCATCGAGGATTTCCGCAATTTCGTGAAGCTCGCCTACATGTCGTCCTCGATCCACCATTCGGGCGGGACAGTGTGCGAGCCGGTGGACCTGCCGGTGAACAAGCGCCACCTGGACATGGTCTATTCCCACATCAAATATTCCGACAAGCCGTTCATGGGCTCAGTCACCCAGCCGGAGCGCGCGGCCGATACCGTCTCCATGGCGAGGATTGTGTTCGGTGAGGACTTCCTCGAGAAGAACACCGTCATCACCAGCCTCATCAATGCCAACTCGCCGATGGTGTGGGACGGCACGATGCTGGGCGCGATGAAGGTCTATGCCCGCGCCAACCAGGCCTGCATCACCACGCCGTTCATCCTGGCGGGCGCAATGAGCCCGGTCACGGCGGCCGGCACGATCGCACAGGTGCTGGCGGAAGTGCTGGCGGGGGCGGGCACCAGTCAGCTCTATCGGCCCGGCGCGCCGGTCATCTTCGGCGTGTTCGCGAGCTCCATCTCCATGCAATCGGGCGCGCCGACCTTCGGCACGCCGGAACCGACCCTGGTGTCGTTCGCCTGCGGCCAGCTGGCGCGGCGCCTCGGTATCCCCTACCGCACCGGCGGATCGTTGTGCGGCTCCAAGACGGCGGACGCCCAGGCCGCGTACGAGAGCGCGCACACCCTGCTGCCGACCCTGCTCGCCAACACCAATTTCGTCCTGCATGGTGCGGGCTGGCTGGAAGGCGGCTTGGCGTCTGGCTACGAGAAGTTCGTGATGGATGCCGACCAGCTCGGCATGATGCAGGTGCTGGCGAAGGGCGTCGACCTCTCCGAGAACGGCCAAGCATTGGACGCCATCCGCGAAGTCGGGCCGGGCAGCCATTTCCTCGGCTGCGCGCACACCCAGGCAAACTTCGAGACCGCCTTCTATCGCTCGACCATTGCCGACAATAACAGCTTCGAGCAATGGGAGGCGGAGGGAAGGCAAGACGCCACCCAGCGCGCCAACAAGCTCTACAAGAAGATGCTGGCCGAATACGAAGCTCCGGCGCTCGACCCTGCCATCGACGAAGCGCTGAACGAGTTCATGGCCAAGAAGAAGGCGGCGGTTCCGGACAGCAACGTGTGATCCAAAGACAAAATCGGTAAGCGCAGCAGGCGGTCTTTGGCCGCCAGCCTCGTCTGCGCTGCGCGGCAGCACACACCTTTCTTCCGTCCCTCGGACGTCATCTGCAGGTATCTTGCCAAGCCTGCACTCGAGTCTGCATAGCCGTCCGGCCGCGACAATCGCGGGCTGACCTTCCCGGGAAAGTCAGCCCGGTAGTACTCTTGCCATTACACCGCGCTGATTATGATGCAATCAGAAGCGGCCGGTCTCGCGTCTCATCAACGCGTGCGACCTCCTAGACTGTGCCATCTGATGTGCAGGAAACGTTGCCCGTGGGCACGGCACCGTCCTCTGTCGGCGCAGCAAACGTGCAAGTGACCGTCAACACCTCCGTCCCAGCAGGCTGCTCGACCACGATCGTGGCAGAGGTGAATGCCAAGTCTTCGATTGCTTCGGTCCATTTGGGGTTGGGACAATCCGGCGCCCCTGGGATCGGAGTCACGGGCTCATCCGTCTCCACGTTGAACGCGACGGTGCCGTTCTTGATCTCTTCCTCGGGAATCGGCTCCACGCCGGTCACGGAGATCGGCGCGGGATTTTGCCCTGGGGGTTGAGTGGCGCCCGATGGGTTGGTGCAGGTCGCCGTCACATCCGCTTCTGCGTTCAACGTGATGACAACGTCGCCTCCGCCGAGTCCTGCGAGGTTACCAACCACCTGTAAGGTGAGACCCTGATCAACGAATGTAGGATTCCTATTTGGCGGTTTGAGATGTACATTTTGCGCATAGGCCGCAGTCCCGAGGAGCAGGCCAATTGCTGTAAAGACTACAATCTTTATCATCATGTCCTCCATAGTACTCGGTTGCCGCCCCTCCGGCGCCGGTTGCGGTTCCTGATTGCCGCTACATCGGTGTCTCCATTGGCGGCCATAACGGTGACACCCGACGCGGTCCTCCCGCCGTCCTCGGCAGCGAGAACGCTGCGCCACCGACGCCATCTTGCCGCTGCGCTTTCGCGCGGCTTTTCGATTGTTCAAGTCACAAAGCTGTCGCGGACTCTTCCCTCCGCAGCAGCCACGAGGCTGTTCTGACCCAATACTTGCCTGCTCCAGGACACAGCCGGCAGGCCGGATCCTGGTCACAAAGCACTTTCGTGGGACGACTTCCCGGCGCCCCAACGTGCTGTCGGTCAATGTTTCGCTGTGTTACTGCGCTCCGTCAGCGACCATGTGGCTGAATGCCAAAAGACCTCCTCAGCCACGCACGTACCGCTCCCGCGCAGACACGCGCCGGTGGAACATACAAAGGTCGCTCGACGGATACTTAAAGTTTATGGTTAACATCCAATAATGTCAAGTTATTTATAAATACTAATGCCAATAATACTATGGTTCAATTCTTGATCAGCTAGTAATAAAAAGGACAAACCGTATAGAACAAATGGTTGTAATAGTTATTTGCGAATGCGAAGCGCTTCCATATCCGTTGCTGTTTAGGATTGAAACTCATCTGATTTTAGGGTCGCTAGGACGTTAGTTCAGCGATCTGCGAATGCCCTTAGCGCGGCTGCTTTATTTCGTAGTCCTTTGGGAATTTAGTTCCCTACATAACGAGCTTTGCACTGCTTTGTAGGAAAATAACTTGACGTGACATACTTATGACAAGTGACCCCCCATCTTGTTCGCTGGATGCGATCCACGAAGGGACCCGGCAGCCATTTCCTCGGCTGCGCCCGCACCCAGGGGAACTTCGAGACCGCCTTCTATCGCTCGACCATCGCCGACAATAACAGCTTCGAGCAATTGGAGGCGGAGGGAAGGCACCCAGCGCGCCAACAAGCTCTACAAGATGCTGGCCACGAAGCGCCGGCGCTCGACCCTGCAATCGACGAAGCGCTGCAGGAATTCATGGCGAAGAAGAAGGCGGCGGTTCCGGACAGTAACGTGTGAGGCTCACGGATTCGAGCGTTCAGGCTTCGCCGCGCATTGCCCCGCCAAGGGCGGCGACCTCGTTCTGCAGCGCATGAGCGATGCGGGCGTGGCGGTTCGGTCCTTCGCCACGCTTGTCCAGATCGTCAGCGCCAAGCGGCGCGCCGAAGCGGATCGTCACCTCGTGCGGGCGCGGCAGCTTGCGGGAGCGCGGCCAGGCTTCGTAGGTGCCGCTGATGTGGACAGGTAGCGCCTTAGCGCCGGTCTGCTCCAGCACCAGCGCGATGCCGGGCAGAAAATCCGTGATCTCGCCGGTCGGAGAGCGGCGGCCTTCCGGGAACCACACCAGGCGAGTCTTGGTCTGCAAGGCGGTGTCGACCAGGTCCAGTGTCGCACCGGGATCGCGGTCGGGGTCGATCGGCAGGATGTTCGCGGTCCGCGTGATGAGGCGCATGATGGGCCCGGCCAGCACGATGCCGGACCAGCCGACCCAACAGGTTCGCTGCAATTCGCTCAACGGGAAGGCTGCCGCCAGCAGGATGGGATCGAGGTAGCTGGCATGGTTCGGCGTCAGGATGACGCGGCCTTCAGCCGGCACATTGTCCTTTCCGATCACCTGCAGCCTGAACAACAGCCGCGCGAACACCGCATCGATGCCGTAGAGAACCAGACCCAGGAGCTTGTGGCCGAGCCTGAGCGGCTGGACCCACTGCATGGCATCCGGTGCCGGCTCTGCTGCTTCGGAGGGCACCGCGCCCTGCTGCGCCGCTTCATTCAGCAGGTCCCGGATCGACAGGATCCGCCCGATCGCTGTTTCGTTCAGCTTGACGCCGAAGCGCTCCTGCAGCTCGAGCGTCAGCTCGATCCATTGCAAAGAGTCGATCCCGAGATCGAGCTGCGGGCTGGTATCAGGCGTGAGCGGCTGGTTCGGGTAGCGCGCGGCCAGCCAATCCCAGATGGGCTTGGTGTCGGCACGCGCCAGCAGCGCCTTGTCTTCCGCCGTCAGCTCGACGTCCGGCTTCCGGCGTTTGCCGGTTTTCGCCTGCGCGTAGATTGCGGGCAGCAGGTGCCGCTTCAGCTTGCCAAGATGCGTCCGCGGGAGCGGCTCCAAGGTGATGACATAGCCGGACAGGCGCTCGTGAGGCCGCAACGTCGCGGTGACGTGCTCGATCTCCTCGCGCAGCAGCGCTTCGAGCCGCGATGCGCCGCGCGTGCGGATCGCTTCGGGATTGGGGACCACCAGCCCAACCAGCGCCTTGTCGTGCTGGAGGATTGCCAGCTCCTTGATGAAGGCAATCTCGGCGTAGCGCTTCTCGATATCCTCGGGGAACACCTTCTTGCCGCCGGGCAGAACCAGGGTCTCGTTGGCGCGGCCGACGATGTGGAGATAGCCATCCTTGTCCACGAAACCGAGATCGTTGGTGCGGAACCATCCGGGCTCGGCGAAGGCCTCGGCATTCGCTTCCGGGTTGTCGAGATAGCCGGAAAAGACGCTCGGGCCCGACGCGAGGATCTCGCCGAATTCGCTGCCTTCCACGGGCACGACGCGCAGCTCCACGCCCGGGATCGGCTTTCCCTCCGATCCGATGCGCGCATTGCGGGGCGCGTTGAAGGTGAGGATTGGCGCAGTCTCGGTCAACCCGTATCCGGTCAGCACGCGCCAGCCCAGCCCCTCCAGCTTCCAGGCGATCTCCGGATCCAGCTTCGCGCCGCCGGAACTCAGCACGCGCAGCTTGCCGCCGAACTCGCGATGCAGGGGGGCGAACAAGAGCCGACCGATCCGCAAGTCGAGTTTGCGACACAGCCATGTGGAGAACGACAGCAGACCGCTGAATACATGGCGCGCAATCCACCCCCGCCGCGCCATGCGTGCGTCGATGCCGTTGGTCATCGCACCATAGAGGCCAGGCACGCCGACGATCGCCGATGCCTCTGCGCTGCGCGCGGCATGGAGGATCTGCGGGCCGGTCGCGCCACCGGGGAAGACGAGTGTCGCGCCGATCGCGAGGCTGGTGAGCATGCCGACCGTGAACGGATAGGTGTGATGCAGGGGCAGCGGGAGCAGCACGCGATCGCCCGCGCGCACCACCTTGGCCTGGAACAGGGCGTTGACGTTGGACAGGAACTGGCTGTGGGTGAGCGGTACGGCCTTTGGCGTGCCAGTCGTGCCGGAGGTGAACAAGAGCGACGCACGAGCATCCGGCCGAATGGCGGGGAGACGCGCTTCACGCGATTCTGCCATCACTGCCGTCCAGCTTTTCACGTTCCGCGGCGTGCGATCGAGATCGTCGAGCACATAGATGGCATCGGCGCCGTCGCACCACGATTGCGGCAGGCGCTCCAAGGCGGCCTTGCTGGTGAACAGCCGGCGGCATTTGCTGCGCGTCAGCATGCCTTTCAGGTCAGACGCGGCGCTGTGATAGTCCAGCGGGACAGCGGTCGCGCCCGTGGCCACGATGCCGAAATAGGCGGCGATCCATTCAGGGGAGTTGGGCGCCAGGATAGCGACGAGATCCTCTGCGCCAACGCCCGCATCGTGCAGCCCTGCCGCGATTCTTGCGGCCCTCTCGGCCAGCCAGGAGTAGGTCGTCATCTCCGGCTCGCCGTCGCGGTCGACAAGGACCGCCGCCCCCTGGTGTTGCCGCCAGCTTTCCAGCAGATCGACCAGCGTGCGCAGTTCGCCCGTCTGCCGGGAGAGACTGGCCGCCGATCGATCGCTAGGATGCAGGTCCGGCATGTTTGCGTCGCCCATCTGTTGGCGGAGAAGCCGCTGAGAGGGAGCCCGGTCGCTTGCTGATCTCGCGTGAGCCTATCACTGTAAAGCCGGTCCGCGGAAACAGAACAGCCATCATCGCCTGGTGCCTGTTCGACTGGGGCAATTCCGCCTTTCCAACAATCATTGTCACGTTCCTGTTCAGCGCCTACTTCACGAAGGCGGTGGCACCGAATCCCGAACTGGGAACGGCGCTGTGGGGACAGGTCAACAGCGTCATGGCCTTGGTGGCTGCATTCTTGGCGCCCTTGCTGGGTGCCATCGCGGATCAGGGCGGCCGGCGGAAGCCGTGGCTGCTCGCCCTCAGCCTGATCTGCATTCTGGGGACTGCCAGCCTCTGGTTCGTCCGGCCGGACCCGTCGAGCATGAGCTTCGCTCTGGTGATGTTCGCCATCGCCGGGCTGGGGTTCGAGCTCGGCCTGGTTTTCTATAATGCGATGCTGCCTGAGCTCGCGCCGTCAGACAGCGTGGGCCGGATATCGGGCTGGGGGTGGGGAGTGGGTTATCTCGGTGGGCTGGCCTGCCTCATTATCTGCCTGCTGCTGTTCGTACAGCCTGATCCGGCGCTCTTCGGCCTCGATCGCGCATCCGCGGAGCACGTGCGCATCACCAACCCGTTCTCGGCGGCGTGGTTCGTGCTGTTTGCGCTGCCGCTGTTTCTACTGGTGCCGGACCAATCCGGGACCGGGCTGCCTTGGTCGCAGGCGGTGCGGCGCGGCCTCCGCACGCTTGCCGACACTTTTCGGCAGCTGCGCGCCCATCGCAACATCGCCATCTTCCTGCTGGGGAAGATGATCTATATCGACGGCCTCAACACCTTGTTCGCATTCGGCGGAATCTACGCCGCGGGAACGTTCGGCATGTCGTTCGACGAGATTCTGCTGTTTGCCATCGCTTTGAACGTCTCCTCCGGCCTGGGTGCGATCGGCTTTGCCTGGATCGACGACTGGGTGGGCGCCAAGCCGACGATTCTTGTTGCCTTGGCGGCCATGACCATGCTGGGTGCCGCCATTCTGTTCGTGGATTCCGAGGGCGCGTTCATCGCACTCGCCGTCGGACTAGGGCTGTTCTTCGGTCCGGCGCAGGCCTCGAGCCGCTCGCTGATGTCACGGCTCGCCCCGCCGGAAAGCCGGGCCGAGTTCTTCGGCCTGTTCGCCTTGGCGGGGCGAATCACCGCGTTCCTTGGGCCGGCCTTCGTCGGATGGGTCACCTTCGCGGCGCAGAGCCAGCGCGCCGGCATGGCCACGATCCTGCCGTTCTTCGTTGTCGGCGGCTTGCTGCTACTGTTCGTGAAAGAACCGCGTGTTGGCCGCCAATCCCGATCCGTCGCGACTTGAAGCACAGAGGGCATTTCGCGCTATATAGCGGTGTCTTCAACTTGCCTTTGGCATCGATCGACGTGACCCGCACCTTGCTGCTTCTCCTGATGACGAGCCTGTTATCGGCCTGCCAATCCGGCGGCACCGTTCCCCCAGCTGAATCGACCTACAGCGGGATCACGCCGGAATACGTCGCCTCACTGCCGGCCGGCCAGTCGCGGCCGGCGGTAGACCGGCTGTCCAACGAAGTGGTCGCGGGGGAGAGCGAATCCTGCCGCGAGAATCCGGACGTGGATTGGGAGGCCTGCGTCAGCACCCGGATGCTGCTCATCTTCGACCGCTATGGATTCCTCGCGGATCACTGCGGCGATCGGACCGGCGACAAGGAATTGCGCGACTGCGTGGCTTTCGGCCGTTCGGGCGTCGATTGGGTGCTGGCGATGGAGGGCAATCCGGACACGGACTTCGACTGGTCGAAGCCGGAGCAATCGCACGATGCCGCGCTGAAGAAATTGAATGACGTGCTGACTGAGCGTTGCAAAGGCAGGCCGGAAGAGCCGGGCAATTCCTGCTTCACGAGCGAGAGTGCGAGGGTCCTGGGATTGAGCGCGACTGTGGCCGCGCAATGCGCCGCACGCCAAAAGCTCGAAGAGCGCGGCGCCTGCATCGTCGATGCGCATGATACGGTGATGTATCGAGCGGCGCTCGCAATGCTCTCGAGATGAGAGCAGGTCAGCGTGCCAGAGCTTTGTTGAATCGCGTGATCAGCTCGGCGGGCGTTGCCTTGGAGCACATGAGATAGCGCAGCTCGCCATCCGGCGCATCGCTCAATTGCACCGCGTGCAGAGACGAGCCGAACTCGGCCTTTGAGCCGAGCAGGTCCTCGGCTTCTTCCGGCGCCATGATGATATAGTCGCCGCGTGCCTGGACGAGCATGCCGAGCAGCAATTCGTTGGTGCTGGACGAAACCTGCGTATGAGGTTGTAGCTTCGTGATCCAGTCGTCGATCTCTGCGCCATACGAATAGCCTGTCTTCACGATCAACGTGCGCGAGGCATCCTGGAAACTGTCTTCAAGGGACATCCCGTCGGCGAAGCGGGCGTCATCCTTGCGTGCCACAATGATCGTCGCCCGGTCGCGATAGATCGGATCGGTGAACGCGGCGAAGGCTTCGCGTTCCGGCCGCTTGAACCAGCCCAGCCCACACGCGGCGTCTTTCGCGCGCTTGATCTCCTCGGTCTGGCGGGCGGGCGGCATTTCCACCCAATCGGCGCTGATGCCGGCCTTGGCCAAGGCGGTGGAGACAGGAACAGCCAGGATGCCGGCGACCTGTTGGCCGGCATCGTAGTAGGCATAAGGCGGCCGGACATGGAAAAGCACGGTGAGGTGGGCCTCGCCCGCGGCGGCATCCGAGGCCGCAAGCCCTATCAATCCTACGATCGCACAGCGCCAGAGCATCAGCAGACCCAAAGAGCGGGACATGGCCTTCCGTCCGGGAACCTGCCCGAACTATCCTACTTCTTTGTTAAGCCAGCCCGAGAGATCGCTGAGCGCGCGGCGGGACATCAGCGGCTTGCGCTGGGCCTTCCATTCCTTCACTTCACCGCGCGTGAGGCCAGTGGGCTCCGGCAGTACCGGGAATAGGCCGAAATTGACATTCATCGGCTGGAAGCTCGCGCTGTTGGCATTCAGTGTGATGTGGCGCAGCAAGGCCCCGAGCGCCGTCGTCGCCGGCGGTGGGACCACGCCGACACCCAGCTGCTCGGCAGCTGCGAAGCGGCCGGCCAGCAATCCGATGGCGGCGCTTTCGACATAGCCCTCGACTCCTGTGATCTGCCCCGCGAAGCGCAGACGCGGCATTGCCTTCAAGCGCAGCTTTTCATCGAGCAGCTTCGGCGAGTTGATGAAGGTGTTGCGATGCAGCCCGCCCAGCCGCGCGAACTCGGCGCGCTCCAGGCCGGGGATGGTGCGGAAGATGCGCACCTGCTCGCCATGCTTCAGCTTGGTCTGGAAGCCGACCATGTTGTAGAGCGTCCCCAGTGCATTGTCCTGCCGCAGCTGCACCACGGCGTACGGCCTGCGCCCGGTGCGCGGATCGGTGAGGCCGATCGGTTTCATCGGGCCGAAGCGCAAGGTCGCGGGGCCGCGCTCCGCCATCACTTCGATCGGCAGGCAGCCTTCGAAATAAGGCGTATCGGTCTCCCATTCCTTGAACGTGCCTTTCTCGCCCGCAAGCAGTGCGGCGATGAAAGCAAGATAATCAGGCTTCTCGAGCGGGCAGTTGATGTAGTCGCCGGTTCCTCCGGACTCGTTGCGGTCCCAGCGCGATTGCAGCCAGGCCTTGTCCATGTCGATCGTCTCGCGATAGACGATCGGCGCGATGGCGTCGAAGAAGCTGAGCGCGGTTTCGCCAGTCAGGCCCCGGATCGCTTCCGACAAACCGGGCGAGGTGAGGGGGCCGGTGGCGATGATGACGCTGTCCCACTCCTCCGGCGGCAGGCCGCCGACTTCGCCGCGCTTCAACTCCACCAGCGGATGGGCACTCAGGCGCTCGGTCACCGCGCGCGCAAAGCCGTCGCGGTCGACCGCCAACGCGCCGCCGGCGGGCAGACGGTGCGCATCGGCGGAGGAGAGGATCAGCGAACCGGCGCGGCGCATCTCCTCATGCAGCAGGCCGACGGCATTGTTCTCGGCATCGTCGGAGCGCAAGGAGTTAGAGCACACCAGCTCGGCGCAATTCTCGGTCTGATGAGCCTCGGTCGCGCGCAGGGGGCGCATCTCGTGCAGCACCACGGGAACGCCGGCCTCGGCCAGATGCCAGGCGGCTTCGCTGCCGGCCAGGCCGGCGCCGATGATATGGACAGGAGAACGATGAGAAGAGGTCATGAACCGTCTGATAATAGCTGGGGCCGGCGGCCTCAAGTCCCATAATCGCAACGGCTTGGGCAGCCCAGGATGTGCTGACACAGCCGCAAATCGAGGCAAAGCCCTCGGGAAATTCAGGTTTTTGTAACCAATTCCAGCCAAGACAATGGACAAGTGGGATGAATCTGCCAATCATCGGATGAGAAGGGGGACTCGGCGTATGCTGCAGCGCCTGAATCCGGCGAGCATATCGGCGCCATTCAGCCGTTATTCCCATGCGGTGGCGGCGCCGGAGGGCTACCGGTGGCTGTACATATCCGGCCAGGTCGGCGCCGACCGCGACCGCAAGATCGCCAACGGGTTCGAGGCGCAGGCCGAGCTGGCTTGGAGCAACCTCATCGCCTGCATCAAGGCGGGCGGGTTCGAGGTCCAGGATCTGGTGAAGGTGACTATTCTACTGACCCGGGCGAGCGATATTGCCGCTTCGCGCCTGGTCCGTGACCGCATGCTGGGACCGGTGGAGCCGGCCAGCACGCTGATGATCGTCGCGGGGCTGGCTGCGCCGGAATTATTGATCGAAGTTGAAGGAGTGGCGGCACGCGCCGCTGAAGGTACACCATGAAGCCTGAACGCGACCCGTTTGCCGATCGCCGCTCCAGCGTCCGCAAGAAGGTGGTGCGCGAGGCCAGGGTCTTCTTCAACGACAAGCAGAGCTTGATCGACTGCACCATCCTCGATCTGTCGGACGGCGGCGCCAAGCTGGAATTCGCCAACCGCCAGGTCTTGCCGCGCACCTTTGATCTGCAGATGCCGAATGGTGCGATCTATCGCTGCGAAGTGCGATGGGCGAAGGACAATTTCTTCGGCGTCCGCTTCCTAGACGACAACGAGTAGGCCAGGGCGCGATGGTCGAAGATCAAGGCGGCACCCCAGCCAGTCGCCGCGGTCAGGACCGGCGGACCATCCTCAAGGGCGCCAAGGTGGTCTTCAACAACGGCAAGGGCGTGTTGGTCTGCCGCGTGCGCGACCTGTCGCTCGGCGGCGCGCGCCTCGAGTTCCCACCACGCCAGGCTCTGCCCGACAGTTTCGAGCTTCACGTGACCGGCCAGCCCGTCAGGCAGTGCGAACGGCGCTGGACGCGGAACAATATCGTCGGCGTCCGGTTTGTGGACCTGCCATGACCGACGAACCATCCAACGAGCCCGCCAATCGCCGCGGCAATGACCGCAGGACCGCGCTGAAAGGCGCGCGCATCGTTTACAATGATGGACAGAGCGCGATCAATTGCCGGATCCGCAACATCTCCGAGGGCGGCGCGCGGCTGGAGCTCGGCACCGCGCAATTGCTGCCGCATACGTTCGAGCTGCATGTGCCGGGCGCGCCGCCTCGCCAATGCAACCTGCGCTGGGCCAAGGGCAACGCGGTCGGCGTCTCGTTCGCGTGATCAACCCGCGTTGTGGGGATATTGCGGCAGGCCGTCATCGAGCTTGATCCACGGCAGCTTTTCCGACACGTGCACGTGGAACTGTGGGGCCAAGTCCCGCGGATCATCGAGGCTCGCGGCATAGAAGTGCGTCTCATCCGGCCAGCGGTCGCTTTCATACGCGATCGGCGTTCCGCAATTGGAGCAGAACAGCCGCCGGACTCCCGGCGATGAGTGATAGACGCTCGGCTCGCTGCCCATGAAGCGGCACGCCTGCCTCGGCACGCCGAAGAACGTCGTGAATGGAGAGGATGTCGCCCGCCGGCAGCTCTCGCAATGGCAATGGCCGGACCAGATCTCGGGACCGCGATACTCGTACGTGACTTGGCCGCAGAGGCAATGGCCCTTTTTCACATCCATCGGAATCCTCCTCAAGGATGGCCTTCATCCCGCCGTCTCTTCGCCAGCATATTATCGACCACGGTATCAATCTGGTAGCGTTCGATGCCGAAGTCGCGCAGATCGCGCGCGTTGAAACGCTGCAGCTCGTTGATCATGGCGCGGCGCAGCCACGCCTCTGTCAGCGAACGATAGAGCCTGCGCAGCAAAGCGCCCGCCCGCGGAAAGGAATTCGTCAGTCTACGGTGGGTGACAGGCAAGTCTGGCGAACGATGGAAGCTGGTTTCGGCGCGCAAGGGCCCTACCTTCGGGTTGCTGCAGTCACGCATTGCTCAAGCTGGACTATCCAATCGAAATGCGCTGTGTATCATGTTGGGCGCGCTGAATGGCGTCGTCAAACGAGACGACCTTGAACAATTGACAAAGGGGACTTGCAGATAATGGGAGCGCGCGTGCCCGGCTTGAGCGCATTTTCCACATTCGAAGCGGCTGCGCGCCATCAGAGCTTCACGCGCGCCGCGGCGGAACTGCACGTCACGCCGGCAGCGGTCAGCTACGTCATTCGCGAGCTCGAGATCGAATTGGGCGTGAAGCTGTTCCACCGCGTGAAGCGGGCCGTGCACCTGACCGATGCGGGCGAAATATTGAACAGCACGGTCGCGGATGCGCTCGGGGCGATCGGGCGAGCAGTGGAGCGCGTGCGCAGCGCCGACGGCCAGCCCCGCCTGAAAGTGACGACCACACCCAGCTTCGCGATCAAATGGCTGGTGCCTCGATTGAACGGGTTCCTGGAGCGGTTCCCTGGCGTCGACGTGCGCGTCGATATGTCGGTGCGCCAGATCGACTTCGCGCGCGAGGACATGGATCTCGCGATCCGCTTCGGCACCGGACAATATCCGGGGCACCAGGTCGATCGTATGATCTCCGACACGGTCTCGCCGGTTTGCAGCCCGAGGCTGCTGAAGGGTTCGCGGCGGCTTCAGCATCCCCGCGACCTGCGTCATGTCACGCTCATCCACGTCGATTGGCAGGGGCTGGGCGGGACTTGGCCCACTTGGGCAATGTGGATGGCCTCGGCTGGCGTGACGGATATCGACACCAGCCGCGGCATTCACTTCGACCAGGGCGTCATGGCGATCCAGGCCGCGATCGACGGCCATGGCGTGGCGCTCGGCGATTCCAGTCTGACCGCGACGGACATTGCGCAGGGGCGCCTGGTGCGGCCGTTCGATCTGGCTGTCAGCGCACCGGCACAATTCGCCTATTGGATTGTGGTACCGCCGCGCACAGCCGAGCGCCCGCTGGTGATCGCTTTTCGCGAATGGCTGCTGGCCGAGACCTCGGCCGTGCATCGGGCGAAGCCTAAGCCGGGAAGCAGGAAAAAGGCGTGACGCCTACGTTCTCTGTTCGATCCCTTCCGCTGCCAACATGCGGGCATAGCCACGCCGCTCCTTCACAGCGTGGATCAGCTTGCTGAGGTTGGGATTGGTGTGCGCGGGCGTTGCCATGTCGCGGGTCCAGCGCGCCAGCATCGCGACATAGTAGTCGCAGACGTAGAAATTCGCGCCGCACAGATAGGGACCGGATTTCGCCAGATGCTCATCGAGGAAGCGGAACATCCCGGCGAGGCGCTGTTCGGCCTTTTGCTTCAGCTCGGCCCGGCGGTCCGCGCCATCGATAAAGTTCTCGGGATGCCACCAGTGCATCAGCGCTTCCTGGACCGTGTTGGTGAGGTAGGCCATCCATTGCAGGAATGGAGCGCGATCCGCACTGCCGGCCTTCGGCGCGAAGCCCGCTTCGGGGTGGCGCTCAGCCAGGAACAAGCAGATGGCGGCCGCTTCATAGATGATCTTGTTGCCGTCATAGATCAGGGTCGGCACGCGGGCATGCGGATTGAGCCTGAGATAGTCCGGGCTGCGCTGCTCGCCGTTCGACGTGTCGACCTTGATCAACTCGAAGGGCGCGCCGATGTCTTCCAGCATCGCATGCGGGGCCATGGCTGCGCTTCCCGGTGACCAATAGAGCTTGTACATGTTTCCCCCTTATTCTCTTCCTAGAGTTGCGAAAGTCGCTCCAGCAGAACCGCACGGACGCGGTCGGCGTTGCAGGATGCGGCGACGCGGACGGCTCCGTCACCCTCCGCCCGACGGAAGCGGGTCTGTCCCGCGTGTTCGCTGTCTGACGTGTCGATCTCTAATGCGACTGTCCGCAGCTCGAACAGCTCCGGCATGAGCAGTGAGAGGATTGTCAGCGGATCGTAGAGCGCGGCAGCCGGCTTGGCGAAGGAACGCAGATAGAAGTCCAGCATGTCGGCGGCCGCGGTGGCGCAGGGCCGGCCTATAGCGCGCAGCAGATCGATCCACATGGGATCGACGCTGGCCTGGCGTGCAACTTCCAGCGGGGTCCAAACCATGGGGCGGCCGGCCTTGAGCACGATGTCGGCGGCGAGCGGGTCGACATGGATATTGAACTCGGCGAAGCGCGTGGCGTTGCCGCCCTCCGGCTTGATCGCGCCGCCCATCACCGCGATCTCGTGGATCGCTGCGGCGATGCCGGGCTTGCGCTGCAAAGCGAGGGCGAGGTTGGTCTGCGGGCCGATCAGCACCATCGTGATGCTGTTCGGCGCGGCGTCGCCGAGGAGCGCGACCAGCGCATCGACCGCAGCCCCAGATTCCGGACGCGATGCGGCGGGAAGCTCGATATCGCCGAGGCCGCTCTGGCCGTGGATATCCTCGATGGTGGTCCAACTGCCGCGGAGCGGCCGGTCGGCGCCGCGATAGATGGGAATGTCGTATCGGCGCGCAAGGCCGGTCAGCTGCAAGGCGTTGCGCGTCGTCCGATTGATGCCGACATTGCCGGCGACCGTCGTGATGGCGCGCACCTCCAGTTCCGGTGAGGCGCAGGCCAAGAAGAGCGCGAGCGCGTCGTCGATCCCCGGATCGGTGTCGATGATGACCGGTCGTTTAGCGGCCACGGGTGCCGGACCGCCGCGCGCGCTTCGAAGCGAGATAGGGCGCCAGGTACTTGCCGGTATAAGAGGCCGGTGTCTCCGCGACCTGCTCCGGCGTGCCCGCTGCGACCACGCGGCCACCCTTGTCGCCGCCCTCGGGGCCGAGGTCGACGATCCAGTCGGCGGTCTTGATGACCTCGAGGTTGTGCTCGATCACGATCACCGTGTTGCCCTGGTCGACCAGTTGATGCAGCACTTCAAGAAGCTTGCGCACGTCCTCGAAATGGAGGCCGGTGGTCGGCTCGTCCAGCAGGTACACCGTGCGGCCGGTCTCGACACGGGCCAGCTCGGTCGCGAGCTTCACGCGCTGCGCCTCGCCGCCCGAGAGGGTCGTGGCCGACTGGCCCAGCGTGATGTAGCCGAGACCGACGTCGGCGAGCGTCGTCAGCTTGCGCCGGATCTTCGGGATCCTGCGGAAGAACTCGAGCGCCTCGTCCACCGTCATCTCGAGCACGTCCGCGATGCTCTTTCCCTTGTACTGGACCTCCAGCGTCTCCCGGTTGTAGCGCTTCCCCTTGCAGACCTCGCAGGGGACGTAGACGTCGGGCAGGAAATGCATCTCGATCTTGATCAACCCGTCGCCGCTGCACGCCTCGCAGCGCCCTCCCTTGACGTTGAAGGAGAAGCGTCCCTGGTCGTAGCCCCGCATGCGCGCCTCGGGGAGCTGCGCGAAGAGGTCGCGGATGGGCTGGAAGACCCCCGTGTAGGTCGCGGGGTTCGACCGCGGCGTGCGGCCGATGGGCGACTGATCGATGTTGATGACCTTGTCGACGAGCTCGAGGCCCTCGACCTTGCGATGCAGGCCCGGCGGCGTCTTCGACTTGTAGATGCGCTGCATCAGCGCCCGGTAGAGGATCTCGTTCACG
>DASRRI010000112.1:0-10068 GCA_035695765.1 Dongiaceae bacterium | reverse complement strand
GCGCGCACGCGCGCCAGGAAGGCGGCGAGTTCCTGGCTGAGCTCTTGGGCTTCGCGGGCGAGGTCGGCGGCGCTTTCGCGGGTCCGTTCGGCGGCGGCTTCGCTGTCGGTGGCGACGCTGGTGACCTCGGCGATGTCGCCGGCCACCCGCTGCGTGCCGTTGAAGGCCTGCTGGGTGTTGCGCCCGATCTCCTGGGTCGCGGCCTCCTGCTGCTCGATCGCGGCGGCCACCGCCTGCGAGATCTCGTTGACCTTGCGGATGGTGGCGCCGACGCCGCGGATGGCGCCGACCGTCGTCTGCGTGGAACTCTGGATCGCGCTGATCTGGCTGGTGATCTGCTCGGTCGCGCGCGAGGTCTGCTGGGCGAGGTTCTTCACCTCGGCGGCCACCACCGCGAAGCCCTTGCCGGCATCGCCGGCGCGCGCCGCTTCGATCGTGGCGTTGAGCGCCAGGAGATTGGTCTGTTCCGCGATCTCGGTGATCATCTTGGTGACGTCGCCGATGCGCGCCGCCGCTTCCGACAGCAGGCTGACCTCGGAATCGGCCTTGCCGGCGACCTTGACCGCATCGTTGGTTGCCTGATGCGACTGCACCACCTGGCGGGAGATTTCCTGCACTGTCGTGGTCAGCTCCTCGACCGCGGCCGCCACCGTCTGCACGTTGGTCGCCGCTCCTTGCGAGGCTTCGGCGGCCGAGGCGGAGCGCTGCTTGGTCCGCTCGACGCCGTCGGCCAGCTGCTCCGACAATTCCGCCATCTCGCGCGCGGAATTGCCGACCCGCTGCACCACCGCGCCGATCGCCTTCTCGAAGCGGTCGGCGAAATCCATCATCTCGGCGCGCTGCTGCTCGGCATTGCGCACCCGTTCCACTTCCATCTCGGCCTGCATCTCGTCGGCGGACTGGCCGCTTTCCTTGAAGATCTGCAGCGTCGCCGCCATGCGGCCAATCTCGTCCTTGCGATCGAGGCCCTGGACCGTCGTGGTCCAGTCGCGCTTGGCAAGGCGGGCCATCGCTTCGGTCAGCACATTGGCAGGGCCTGCGACCGAGCGATTGATCAGCCAGATCAGCAGGCCGGCAATCACCGCCACGGCAGCGCCCAGCAGCATCAGCATCTTCATGGCGTGGCTGATCGAAGCCTGCAGATCGCCTTTGGCCGCGTCGAAGGCCTTGGTGAAGCCATCGCTCAGCGCGGCTGATTCGAGCAGGATGTTGCCGTCCATCCGGGCAAGATCGCGCCGGCTTTCATTCAGCGCCGCGGTGGCACCGGCAATGGCCTGAAAAGCCTGCTTCAAGGCGGCGATCTGATCGCCGACCGCCTGGTATTCCGCGCCGATATCGCCAAGGATGGCGTAGGTCTTGAGTTCCAGCATCTGCCCTTGGAGCGTCCCGAGGTCGTTCCCGGCCGCCGAGCCGTCGCCCGCCGACATGGTGCTGGCATAGCGCGCCATTTCCCCGTTCAGGCGCGCGAAGGTGCCATAGGCGGCAACCGACTTTTTGATCAGGCTCAAAGAGCCGCCGCCCGCCGCCTTATCGGCCATCGCGCCGAATCCGGTCGACAGGGCGTCCGCCTTCTTCCCCGCATCAGTGGCAGCGGCGGTATGGGCTTCGCGTGCTTTGTGCATTTTTTCGAACGTCTTGGCATAGGCGTCGATGATGCCCGCGACCTTGGTCACTTTCTCAGCGACCGCAGTGCCGATTGTGAGCTTCGCCAACTCGGTGGCGTTCTTCTCCATCTTCTCGATGCCCGCCGTCACCTGCATGGCCTGGGCATCGCCGCCCATGCGCAGATAGGAGTTCTCCGCAGCGATGACGCGCGAGACCGTCGATTCGATCTGGGCCGCCAGCTTGGAGGCTGCGTAGGCGTCGGCGGCGCGGTCGAAGGTGCCGGAGATCGCGCGCATGCCGTTCATGCTGATGAAGCCGACGGCGCCAAGACTGATCATCAGGACCGCGAACACCACCAGGAACTTGCGGCTGATGGTCAGGTTCTTGAGGAACGAATGCCCGAACGTGGATTTCAGCTTGATGAACTTCGCCACAGAATCCCCCACAGAATCCCTGCCCGGCCGGCTGGATGCGTGCGGCTAGGCCCTATTGCCTAGGGGCGGATTATTAAGAGAATGTCTTAACGGAGCGTAACTATGAGGCTCATCAGGCCTGCGATTCCGGCCTCAAGGCTGGATTAGAGGCCGGATTCAAGGTCCGATGGCGCCCGGAGGCAAGGCAAGAGCCCGGCAGCCAGGGCAATGCCGGGAGGGTGTGGGATAGCGGCCGGCTTTGCTGCCCGCCATCCATTGAGAGGATCAGCATGGCTCGCGCCGTCTTGTCCAAAGCAGCGCGCAGGTCGGCCATGCGGCCTCTGTCATCGCTCTTCAGGCGGCTTCAGGTGGCGAAACTGAGCCAGCAGCAGCAAGTCGTAGGCGATCTTCAGGACGCCGCAGATCACCAGAGGCCACGCGCGAAACGAGGCGGCGAACAGCGCACCGGCAAGCATCGGGCTGATCGCAGCGGCCAGGCTGCGCGGCACCGATGTCAGGCTTGCGGCTGCGGCGCGCTCGGCCTCGGTGACGACCGCCACCACGTAGGAGGAACGGGTCGGGACATCCATCTGCGACAGCGCGGCCCGGATCAACAGCAGAGCCAGCGCCGTGTGCAGCGTCGGCGCGATCGCCGCCAGGACCAGAGCGATGCTGGACGGGATGTGTGTGAATACCATCGTGTTGACGAGACCAATGCGCTGCGACAGCCATGCCGCCACCGGAAAGGAGAAGGCGGAGAGAACGCCCGACCAGAAGAAGAACGCGCCCGCTGCCGCAAGCGACAGGTCGAAGCGTTCGAACAGCCAGAGCGCCAGCAGCGACTGAACCACGAATCCACCGGCAAATGCATCGAGGCTGAACAAGGCCGCGAGCTTGTAGACGGTATGCCGGGATGGCCCCAGCGCACTTGACGTGGACCGATCCTGAGAGGGCGCGCGCAGCGGAATACGCCGGTAGAAGAGGCCCCCGAGCAACCCGAGGCAAGCATATAGAACGAACATCATCTTGAGCGCGGTGAGCTGACTGAGGCCCACAGGTGCAAGCAGATCGGGAAGTGCTGCGCAGAGGGAGCCGCCTGCCCCGGCCAATGCACCAACCAAGCTGTAGCGAGCAAACATCCTTGTGCGATCGTTACTCGCGGCTTCGCGCGCCAGCACGGCATGCTCCAACGGGACGAATGCGCTGACGCTCCCTGCCGACGGATTGGCCGTGCCCGCAAATGCCACGACAAGCAGGATTGCGTAGTTATCGACCACGGCGAATGCCGTTCCGGTGGCGATCATCAAGCCTGCTGCGGCCAGCAGGAGGTGGCGGTGGTCGTACCTGGCCCCGAGAAAGCCGGTTGCGAGTGTCAGCAACGCGGAGCCGAGCAGCGCCGCGGTCGCGACGATCCCGACCTGCAGCGGTCCCAGTCCGAGCGCCAGCAGATAGACCGGGAGCAGCACAGAAACGAAGCCGTCGCCAAAGTCACGCAGTGCCCGCGCCCATAGAAGATGAGTAATGGTGGTTGGTGCTTTGCCGGTCAATCTGAGCGCGTCCATACCACCCCGTTCACCTGACTTCATCTCGATATCGCCTACCACTTTTGGCTAGGCTCCATGAGTTCTGCATCCGCAGAAGGATCGTGTCCAATCACTCAAGGTCGCGTGCTATAATGGCAGCCTGCTGACATTGAGAAGTACTTACGCTGCCCGGCGGACGCTGTCGCCGCACCCCGCTGCTACCATTTTCGTCTGGCAGCACTGATTCAAGAAAATGCCCTGCCAGCTGTAGGGAGAGATTCTAACGAGAGACGGGGCTCTGCCCTCGTCTCCTGAGCGCCGCCGCGCTCGCGCTTCTCTCCCGCCGAACTGGACTCACAACTCCGACTTGAAGGGCCGGAACGAAGGCCCTTTGGCCACTTCTTGCGGCAATCGACTGTCGAGAAACCTGAGACTTGAGGGGAGGACACAATGAGAAAGATTGCAGCCTTTACGGATGCGGATCTGTTCCTCGGGACCGGCGGCGTATGTGCAAAAACCCTATGTTTGGCAACCGTCCTGGCTTGCGGATTGGGAGCGAGTATGGCGTGGGCACCATCGGCACAGGCGGAGGGGAACGTGCAAGCGAGCGTGGCGGATGGGAACCTGATCATTACCGGTGACGGCCGTGACAACAACATCATAGTCATTCAAGAAACTTCTTCCGTCAGAGTGGCTGGGCGTGCGGGGACAACTGTCAATCGGGAACGCATCCTTTTTGAGACTGAAGGAGTAGACGTCAATATCGAGATGAGAGGCGGCGACGACTTCGTAAGGGTTGAAGTGGTTCCTGGTTTCGACATGGCAATCCCCGGAGACCTTCAGATCGACACGGGGAAACAAGACGACATGATCGAGCTCTTGGGCATAGCCGTGGCGGGTGAGACACGGATCGATACCGGAGATGGAAACGACATTGTCTTCATTGATGGTGTGTTCTCTCCCAACGAGGAGTTCATCACGTCGGACTTTGCAGGCAGATTCGCAGTAGAGACTGGTGACAAAGAAGACCTTGTCGAGATCAATCACGCGATCTTCAGGGGCGAAGTCGACGTGAAACTTGGCAGCGGGATCGACGGCGCGTGCAGCCACGCCTCGGAATATCAGAACCTCGATCAAACGAGCTTCGATGGCGGAGAGCCCCCGGACGACGACAGGTTCTTCAATCTAGTTGGGGTTGTTACTAATTTCGAGGGAGGTGAGGATGATGACTGCTCCTTCCTGGGCGGCAGAGACTTCTAGTCGCGGCAGTGCCTGTGGGCTTGCAGTCGTCTCGGCACGGAGCGCGGCTCCGCTTAAGATCGGCATTGCGCGAGAGATCACCGGCAACCGCCAGAGGCGGATTTTCGCTTATGCCGGCTACCTGCGCGTCGTAGAGCGCGGAACGGAGCCGATCTCAAGATAGTTTGGCGGAACTGCGTCGCGCCACTCCGTCGGCCGATTGCGCGCGGCTGAGCAAGAAAATGGTGCGGATATGCTCCTCGGGAAGGGCGGCCTATGCGCAAGAACCCTCAGTTCGTTGATACAAGGGAGGCGAGTTATGAACGGGAATCTGACCAAGCTGAATTATTGTCTTGTAGTACGTTTGGCAACCGTCCTGGCTTGCGGATTGGGAACGAGTATGGCGTGGGCACCATCGGCACAGGCGGTGGGGGACGTGCAGGTGACGGTGACGGACGGGAACCTGGTCATTGCCGGTGACGGCCGCGATAACAACATCATGGTCATTCTTTCCCCTGGCGTAGTCAGAGTGGTAGGGCGTGCGGGGACAACCGTTAACGGCGAACGCGACCTTTTTGAAGTTGACGGCGTAACCAATGACATCGCTCTCGAGATGAGAGGCGGTGATGATTTTGTAAGGGTTGAAGTGAGTTTTGGTGCCAACCCAATCCCCGGAGATCTCAGGATCGATACCGGCAAAAGAGACGACATGATCGAGCTCTTGGGCGTAGCGATGGCAGGTGAAACGCGAATCGGCACTGGGGATGGAAACGACATTATCTTCATTGACGGTGTGTTTTCCTTCAACGAGGAGTTCATCAGGTCGGACTTTGCAGGCAGATTTGCCGAGGAGACCGGTGACGGTGAAGACCTTGTCGAGATTAATAACGCGATCTTCAGGGGCGAAGTGGACGTGAAACTTGGCAACGGAATTGACGGCGCGTGCAGCAACGCCTCCGAATATCAGAGCCTCGATCAAACGACCTTCGACGGCGGAGAGCCCAGCGAGTTTCCAGGCGACGGGTTCGTCGAGTCAGCTGGCGAGATATTTATTAACTTCGAGCACTCTCCTGATGACTGCTCCTTCCTGGGTGGGAGAAACTTCTAGTCGCGGCAGTGCCTGTGGGCTTGCAGTCGTCTCGGCACGGAGCGCGGCTCCGCTGCGCGCGGCTGAGCTAGCAAATGGTGGCGGTGCTGGCGACACTTCTGATGCCTTCGCCCTTCTCCTATTGGGTGATTGAACCTATGGATGATTGAAAAGTACCGTCCAAGAGTATTTCACTAACCTGATCCTGAGTGCCGATATCGGCCAGGAGAGAGCGCCGCGACGAATCGGCGGACCATCGCAGTCCAACAGGGGTGTGATGAGATAGAAACTTCGCGAGAGGTGCGGCGCGCGCAAATGCGCAACGCCGCCGCCGGTATGAGACGGTATAAGAAATTCCAATAAAAAAGAGGGCAGCGGGCGATTGCAGCCCGGCCCCAGTATTAAAAGCGGCGATGCTTAGAGCAGCCGCACACGCGACATCTGTACCTGATGCGACGCCCTAAGCGGCAACCTGAGCCCACTCGAGATTGGAGATCCCATGGGTCAACCAAGGTCGAGTCTGGCAGCGCGGCATGCCCGCCATCAAGGTATGGTGGCAAGAAGGCGGAGCGCGATCTGTCTGCGCTCGTCTCCTGAGCGCCACCATGATCGCGCTTCTATTCCATCGAGCTGGACACACAACTCTGACTTGGAGGCCGGAGCAGTGCGGATCTGCTCCTCGGGAAGGGCGGCCTATGCGCAAGAATCCTCAGTTCGTCGATACAAGGGAGGCGAGTTATGAACGGGAATCTGACCAAGCTGAATTATTGTCTTGTAGTACGTTTGGCAACCGTCCTGGCTTGCGGATTGGGAACGAGTATGGCGTGGGCACCATCGGCACAGGCGGCGGGGGACGTGCAGGTGACGGTGACGGACGGGAACGTGGTCATTACCGGTGACGGTCGTGACAACAACATTCTGATCATTGGCGTAGGCAGGGTGGTAGGGCGTGCGGGTACAACCGTTAATGGTGAACGCCTCTTTGATGCTGAAGGCGTAACGAATGACATCGACATCGAGATGAGAGGCGGCGATGACTTTGTAAGGGTTGAGGTAACTCCTGGTCTCAACCTAGCAATACCTGGAGACCTTCAGATCCACATGGGGAAGCAAGACGACATGATCGAGTTCTTGGGGGTAACGGTGGCGGGTGAGACACGGATCGATACGGGGGATGGAAACGACATTGTCTTCATCGATGGTGTGTTCTCTCCCAGCGAGGAGTTCATCAGGTCGGACTTTGCAGGCAAATTCACAGCGGAGACCGGTGACGATGAAGACCTTGTCGAGATCAATCACGCGATCTTCAGGGGCGAAGTGGAAGTGGCGGTTGGCAGCGGGATCGACGGCGTGTGCAGCCACGCCTCGGAATATCAGAGCCTCGATCAAACGAGCTTCGACGGCGGAGAGCCCGACGGGTTTCCGGGCGACGGGTTCTTCGAGTTAACTGTCGAGCTAGCTGGGGTTGTTATTAACTTCGAGGAGTTTCCTGATGACTGCTCCTTCCTGGGTGGCAGAGACTTCTAGCGTAGAGCGACCCGTCTCGACATTCAGGGGCGGCGTTTGGCCGATCTGCCGGTACATGGCCGTCGCGTTCGGATCAACCTAGAGATCCGACGATTCCGATGCGGAAGGTCGAGTTGCCCGACGAAGATATTCGCCGAGCGGTTCGACGACGAGATCACGGTGCCGGTCGCGCGCCGTACCGCACGGCTGCAGAACATCGTTCGCTTCCGCTTTACGCTCGAGACGGTCGAATCCGGTGGAGCCGCGATTGGCAGCGAGCGCACCGGTATCCGCCTGTCGCCGTTTGGCCGCTACGACATGCCACCGTTCGAAGACGAGGCTGAGACGTATCTGACCCTTGCTGCGGAACTGTCTTGTGAAACGCCTGGGATTCTAAGGTGGGGCTTCAGTTCTGAGCCTGCTGGGGCGGAACCCAATAGGCGGGGTCGAGCCGGACATCGAGCCAGTTCATCCCCCAATGGAGATGGGGCCCGGTCGCCCGGCCGGTCTTCCCCACGTAGCCGATGACTTCGCCCTGCTGGACGTGCTGGCCGATCTTCGCCTCGACCGCTTTCATGTGGATGAAGACGGATTGCACGCCGAATCCATGGTCGAGGATGATGGTGCCGCCGGTCAGGAAGAAATCCGGCGCCACCAGGCGCACGATACCGGGCGCCGGCGCCACCACCGGGCTCCCCTCCGGCGCCGCCACGTCGACCCCGTAATGGGGCGCGCGCGGCTCGCCGTTCAGGATGCGCTGGCTGCCATAGACCCCGCTGATCGGGCCATGGGCCGGCCAGATGAAGGGCGCCAGGAAATCCTCCGCCGGGGTCGGGGTGCCGCGCACGGCGTTGATCTGCTCCTGGTCTGCCTTGATGCGCGCCAGGTCGGCCGGATTGGGCGTGACCTTGGCCTGCTCCATGTTGTTGATGCGCTGGATGTCGAACTTGCGCTGCTCGATGGTGAGCATCTGTTGCTCAGTCGTGCCGTCGGGCTGGATGATGGTGAGCTGCGCATGCGGCCCCTGATCGCGCCCGAAGCCGAACACGAAGAGGCCGTCGGCGCCCACCATCACGGGGCGATCGCCGAGCAGCACTTTGGCGCCGGGTGCGGTGTGGCCCATGACCAGGCCACCTTGCGCCAAGTGGCCGGTGAGCTCGGTGGCGAGGGCGGGGGTGGAGCAGAGCGCCAGAAGCAAGGCAACGAGCCGGAACGAAAAACTCCCCTTCCCTCCTTGCGGGGGAAGGTTGCGTAGCCTTAGCGAGGCGAAGCCGAGCTTAGGCGCAGCTGGATGGGGGGGCGCGCGGCGAGAGCCGCGCCGCTCGCAAGAGCGCAGCGTTGCGAAGGCCTTCTCAGCTATCGTCCGTGCAATGACTAGCGCTCGCGCGCTGCGCGCCTGACGGCACGCCACCCCCCATCCAGCTGCGGCTAAGCTCGCTCTGCTCGCTAAGCCTTCGCATCCTTCCCCCGCAAGGGGGGAAGGGGGCCCCTTTTTGAGGGAAGGGGAATCTAGATTAGGTGGAAGGGAGCGGCTCACAGCAGCGTCCCCTGCTTGTCCTGCTTCGAGGTCTTGCGCTTCGGCGTGGCGCTGCCGCCGTCCACCAGCGCGCGGGCGCGGCCGTCGTGGAATTGCAGGGCGACGGGCATGCCGTGCGAAAGCGCGGCGGCGCTGGTCAAGGGCTGGTCGTCCTGATCGCGCACCAGAGCGAAACCGCGCTTCAGGACGTGCTCGTAGGAATAGGATTCGAGCAAGGCGGCGCAGCTTTCCAAGGCGTCGGACCGGCGCGCCACGAGATCGCGCAGCAGCTTGGGCCTGAGATGCGCGGTGACATTGTCCAGGCGCCGGCCAGAGCGCTCGAGCGCGGCATTCACGCAGGTTGTGAGGTGCGAGAGGGCGTAACTCAGCGCATTTCCCATCGCGGCGATCTGGTCGCGCGGGGTGCGCAGGCGGCCCGCGAGCGCGCTCAAAGCATCGCGCTTGCGATCGAAAAAGGCGCGCTGCGCATTGTCGCGCCGCTCTATCCAGTGATCGAGCTGCTGGCTCTTTTCCTGGATCAGGCGCACCGGGTCGGGCAAGCCGCGGCCCAATCCCTCCACCATCAGGCGATGCTCCGCGAGCTGACGCGAGGCGGCGCGCGCCAGGCGATGGCCGCACTGCGCCACTTCCGCGATCAGGTCAGCGCGCACCGGGACCGCCATCTCGGCGGCGGCGGTCGGCGTCGGCGCGCGCTTGTCGGCGGCGAAATCGATCAGCGTCACGTCGGTCTCGTGGCCGACCGCCGAGATCAGCGGGATCATGCTGTCGGCGGCGGCGCGCACCACGATCTCCTCATTGAACGACCAGAGATCCTCGAGCGAGCCGCCGCCGCGGGCGACGATGAGCAGATCGGGCCGCAGGATCGGTCCGCGCGGCGGCAGCGCGTTGAAGCCGACAATTGCCGCGGCGACCTCGGCGGCCGAGCCTTCACCCTGCACCCGCACCGGCCAGACGATCACGTGGCGCGGAAACCGATCGCCGAGCCGATGCAGGATGTCGCGGATGACCGCGCCGGTGGGCGAGGTGATGACGCCGATCACCTGCGGCAGGAAGGGGAGCAGCTGCTTGCGCGCCTCGTCGAACAAGCCTTCGGCGGCAAGCTTGCGCTTGCGTTCCTCGACCAGCGCCATCAGCGCACCGATACCGGCGGGCTCCAAG
>DASRRI010000111.1:0-98688 GCA_035695765.1 Dongiaceae bacterium | reverse complement strand
CAGCCGCGCATTGATGAGCGCCAAAGGTCGATCCTGCTTCTTCGGTGGCCTGGCGGGCGGGGGAGGCGGGGTCACGGCCTGCTCTCCTGGGGGCCGTTCCCCGTCAGGTTGCGGGTCAGCGCATCGAGGCACGCCATGCGGACGGCGACGCCCATCTCCACCTGCTCGCGGATGACCGAGCGGTTGATGTCGTCCGCCACTTCCGAATCGATCTCGACGCCGCGGTTCATCGGCCCGGGATGCATGATCAAGGCATCCGGCTTGGCGAGCGCCAGCTTGGCGTAATCCAATCCGAAGAAGCGGAAATATTCGCGGGTCGAAGGCACGTAGGCGCCCTGCATGCGCTCCAGCTGCAGGCGCAGCATCATCACGATGTCGACGTCTTTCAGCCCCTTCTTCATGTCGGTGAAGACCTCGACCCCCATGCGGTCGATGTTGCTGGGCAGCAGGGTCAAAGGTGCGATCACCCGCACCCGCGCACCCATCTTGAGAAGGAGGTGGATGTTGGAGCGCGCCACCCGGCTATGCAGGATGTCGCCGCAGATCGCGACCAGCAGGCCGTTCAGCCTGCCTAAACGACGCCGGATGGTGAGGGCGTCCAGCAGCGCCTGGGTCGGATGCTCGTGCCGCCCGTCGCCGGCATTGATCACCGATCCGTCGACCTTCTGGGACAGCAGGTTGACCGCGCCCGATTCCGAATGCCGCACCACCATGACGTCCGGCCTCATGGCGTTGAGGGTCATGGCGGTATCCAGCAGCGTCTCCCCCTTCTTGATGGAGGAGGTGCCGACCGACATGGCGATGACGTCGGCGCCCAGGCGCTTGGCCGCCAGCTCGAACGAGGTGCTGGTGCGGGTGGAGGTCTCGAAGAACAAGTTGATGACGGTCCGGCCGCGCAGCAGCCTGCGCGCGCGCTCGTCATCCTTTGGAAGGTCGGCGTAGCTGTTCGCCAGATCGAGCAAGCGCCCGATTTCCGCCGCCGAAAGCGCCTCGATACCGAGCAGATGCCGGTGGGGAAAGAACGCGTTTGCGGCGTTGGGCGACCCGATCATCGGGGGCGCATCATATCCACGAAGCGCCCCCGGTCAATCGATTCGCGCAGCGATCTTTCCGCCTGAATTTTGGGCGGAATTGCTGACCGCTTGGTTAGCTTATTTGGGCATCGGCAGTGGGACGATCACCATCCAGCCGACCCCGAACTTGTCCGCGCACATGCCGAAGCTGGACGCGAAAAACGTCTTGTCCATCGGCATCCGGACCTGTCCGCCTTCGGCCAGGGCGGTGAAGATGCGCATGGCCTCCGCGTCGCTGGCTGCGTCCACGCTCAGCGAGAATCCCTCGAAGCTCGGCTTGCCCGCGCAGTGACCGTCGGACGCCAGGATGGTCGAGTTCCCGATCTGCACGGCGGAATGCATGACCTTGTTCTCGGCGCCCGGCTTGACCATGCTCTGATCCGGCGCCTCCTTGAACCGCATCAGCATCTCGACCTTGGCGCCCAGCACGCGCTTGTAGAATTCCAGCGCCTCCTCGCACCGGCCGTCGAAAAACAAATAGGGCTGCACTTGCATGGCATTTCCTTCCACGTTCCTGCGTTTCAATAGAGGCAGCGTCGCCGGCCGGTCACGCCGCCCGGATGCTCGCGAATGCCTCGGCAATCCGCTGGGGTGCCGTAGAGCGTCCATACATCCGCTGCAGGTACCCGGTCAGGTTCGGGAATCCGTCGAGGAGATGGTGCTCATTGGCCCAGTCCATCAGATAGGCCGTCACGCAATCAGCAGCCGTGATGCGATCGCCGACGATGAACTGACGTCCTGCCATGTGGCGCTCGAGGACGGCCGCCATGGCGGTGAAGTCCTCGCGGGCAAGATCGATATCCTGCGGCAAGCGCTTGTGTTCGGGATAGAGGAACGAATGCTTGGCCATCCGCCACAGCGGCTGCTCGAGCTCAGTCATCGCGAACATGATCCAACGATAGACCTGGGCCCGCTGCTCCAGGCCTTTCGGCATCAGCCCCTTCTCCGGGTACTTCTCGGCCAGATACAGGACGATGGCCGCCGATTCAGGGATCACCAGGTCGCCATCGACCAGCACGGGCACCTTGCCTGCGGGATTGAGAGCAAGGTATTCCGGCCGTCGGTGTTCGCCGGCTTGCAGATTGACGGGGATGAACTCGAACTCTGCACCCAATTCCTTGAGACCCCAGAGCGCGCGAAGCGAGCGAGTGGGGCCAAAGCCATAAAGTTTCATCATGGTCTCCTCCCGGTAACCTGTGTAATACCCCCAGTCGCTAATAACCGTGCGCGACGTGGGTTGTTGCGTCATGTATACGCTGTCCACAAACGCTAGCAGAGAAACTGGACGCTGTCCACATTCGGACTCAAAATCGGACATGACAAAAAAACTACGGACCAAGCCGCCCGCCCGCACTACCTACCGTCATGGCGACCTGCATCGGGCGCTGCTGGAGGCCGGCATCGCCCTGGCGCGGGAGGGAGGGCCCCACGCAATCGTGCTGCGCGAGGCAACGCGACGCGCCGGCGTGGCACCGAACGCCGCCTATCGCCACTTCGCCAGCCGCCAGGATCTGCTGGAAGCAGTGCGCTCCGCCGCGCTGTCCGAACTGGCGAATGCGATGGAGGCGGAGATCGCCAAGGTGCGGCGAGTGAAGTCACCAGAAGAGGCGGCGCGCGCCACTCTCCGCGCGGTCGGAGCCGGATATCTGCGGTTCGCATTCACGGAGACAGGATTGTTCCGCACCGCCTTCGCAACGCCTGAGCTGTTGGGATTCACCAGCAACCCGGCACGCAAGGGCAGGAGCGGCCTCGACCCGCTTGAGCTCCTGGGCTCTGCGTTGGATACGCTGGTCGCGACCGGCCTGCTGCCGCCGGAGCGACGGCCCGGCGCGGAGTTCCTGGCCTGGTCCTCTGTGCATGGTTTTGCCATGCTGGTGATCGATGGCCCGCTGCATGAGGTGCCGCGCGCCGACGTCGACAGCATCGGCGCGCGCGTCATTGCGATGGTGGAGAAGGGCATCTAAGCTGGACACATCAGGCTCGGAGGGGCGGATATGAGCATCGATTTCCTGATCACATCCCTGATCATTGTCGCGTCGCCGGGCACCGGCGTGCTCTACACGCTGGCGGCCGGCCTGTCGCGCGGCTCGCGGGCGAGTGTGGTCGCAGCCTTCGGCTGCACCCTCGGGATCGTGCCGCATATGGCCGCTGCCATCATGGGCCTCGCCGCTCTGCTGCATACCAGCGCGCTTGCTTTCCGGACGCTCAAATATCTCGGTGTCGCCTATCTGCTTTATATGGCGTGGAACGCGCTGAAGGAGCGCGGCGCCCTTCGGGTGGAAAGGGATGTCAGCGCGAAGTCGGACGTCCAAGTGATCGTGTCCGCGATACTTGTGAACATCCTCAATCCCAAACTCTCGATCTTCTTCTTCGCCTTCCTGCCGCAGTTCGTGAGCACCAATGAAGCGCACCCACTGCCGCGCATGCTCGAGCTGAGCGGCGTTTTCATGGCGATAACCTTCGCGGTGTTTGTGATCTACGGTCTGTTCGCGGCTTCGGTCCGCAACCAGATCCTTTCGCGCCCGCGCGTGCTGACCTGGATGCGCCGGACCTTCGCCGCGGCTTTCGTCGCGCTCGGCGCGAAGCTGGCGTTCGCAGAACGAGGCTAGATTACTTTCTTTGCCCGCAACGCCGCGAGGTCATCGTCGCTGAGATGCAGCATCTCGCGCAGCACCTGATCGGTGTGCTGACCGCAGGTCGGCGGCGCCAGGTGATAGTCGACTGGGGTTTCCGACAGCTTGATCGGGTTGCCGATCAGATCGACAGTGCCTTTGCCTGATAACGGGTGCGGCATCGAGATCTTCATGCCGCGGAACAGGACCTGCGGGTCCTGGAATACCTGGTCGATATTGTTCACCGGGCCGCAGGGCACGCCAAGCTCAGTCAATCCGTCGATCCAGTAGGCCTGCGATTTCTGCGACGTGACTGCGTGGATGAGGCTGTAGAGATCCACCCGGTTGCGCACGCGCGCAGGATTGGTCTTGTAGTCCTTGTCCTCAGCCCATTCGGGCTTGCCGGCGAATTTGGCGAACTTCTCGAACTGGCTGTCATTGCCGACCGCGAGGATGAAGAACCCGTCGGAGCAGGGGACGACCGAATAGGGCACGATGCTGGGATGCTCGTTGCCCAGGCGCTGCGGCACCTCGCCGGAGGTGAGGTACTGCAGCCCGATATTGGCAAGCCAGCTCACCTGGGTATCGAGCAGGCCGAGATCGACGAGTTGTCCGCGTCCCGTCAGGTGCCGGTGCTGCAACGCCGCCAGGATGCCGATCACCGAATAGATGCCGCAGATGATGTCCGTCACCGCCACGCCGACTTTCTGCGGCGCGGTCGACGGATCGCCGGTCACCGACATGATGCCGCCCATGCCCTGGGCCAGGAAGTCATAGCCGGCGCGCGGTGCGTACGGCCCGGTCTGGCCGAAGCCGGTGATCGAGCAATAGATCAGGCGCGGGAAATCGTATTTGACCTGCTCGTAGGCGAGATTGTAGCGCGCCATGTCGCCGACCTTGAAATTCTCGACGAACACATCGCAGCGCGCGATCAACAGCTTGGCGATCTCCTGCCCCTCCGGCTGCGCGATATCGAGCGTGACGGAACGCTTGTTGCGGTTCACCGCGAGGTAATAAGCGCTCTCGCTGGTGTCGGCGCCGGTGGCGTCCTTCACGAAGGGCGGGCCCCATTTGCGCGTGTCGTCGCCCTGACCCGGGCGCTCGATCTTGATCACGTGGGCGCCGAGGTCGCCCAGGATCTGCGTGCCGGTCGGGCCGGCGAGGATGCGGGTCAGGTCGAAAACGCGGATGCCGGACAATGGTCCCGACATGTCATGCCCCTTGAAGTGTGAGGGAAGTATCCGCGCACTGTCGACGGGCAGCAGGGCGAGGTCAAGGGGTTCCCATTCAGCCTGTCATCCCGACCAAGCGACGAAGTCGCGCGAGCCGGGACCCATGCCGTATTCCCGCGTCACGGAATCATCGCATAGGCCCCGGCTCGTTGGCCGGGGTGACAGTGGAGTTAGTATTAGAAAGCCGGGCTCGGCATCGTGATGCGGACGATCCTGGTCTTCGCGCCATCGATTCCGAAATCGTCGTCGTTGATGAGGACGAGCTCATTCTTGTCCGCGATCGCGACGCCTTCGACCTTCTCGGGCAGCTCGGCATAGTCGCTGCTGTCGAGCCAGAGTTTCTTGGTGACGGGGGTAATTCCTTTGCTCGCGAGATCGGCCGCCGCCGTTTGCTCGAGGCTTGGCGAAGTCCCGACCTTGTCCCAGTCAGTGCCGAGAATGTTGGTCGCACCGGAGAGAGATCGATGGCCTGCAGCTTGGTGGTCTTGGCGATGCGCTCCAGCACGATCAGCTGGTCCACACCGACCGCGCTCAGCTCGCTGATCCGCACGTCGCTCTGCTTGTCCGACTTGTCTTGCTTGAAGGTAGTCGGCGCATCGAGCGTGTAGACATATTCGCCCACCACCTGCTGGCTCTTGAGGTCCAGCTTCAGGATGCGCGTGGCGACCGCCTTCTTATAGGCATCGGCATCCGGATTGGCGAGCGGGTTCTGCACGATCGCATAGAGCGCGGACTCATCGGGCGCGAGGGCGATGCCTTCTATGCCGCGGTTGAGCTGCCGCTTGGCGAGGATCGCCGGCAGCGAGCCGGTCACCTTATAGGTGGCGCCGGACAGATCCTTGTCGACACCAGGGGGCACCAGCCGCTCGATGATCTTGCCGTCGGCGGCGACATGTACCAGGCTCGGCCCGTATTCCTCGCCGATCCAGAAGGTGCCATCCGCCAGCCGCACCAGCCCCTCGGTGTCGAGGCCGTTGGGATCGAACGGCAGCTGCTTGCCATTTGTGTCGTACGCCGCCTCGGTCTTTGCGGCTTTCAGCGGATTGCTGAGGCCGGTGATCGTCTTGCCGGCCGCATCCTTGAGCTCGATCCAGTCGGTCGTCGCGTACGTGCCATCCTCGTTCAGCTTCAGCTTGCCGATCGAGGGCACGAAATCCGGGCGCGGGAACAATTTGGCTTTGTCGTCGCCACCACAGGCTTGGGCGGTCGGCACGCCGGTGATTTCTTCCGACGCGCTGCAATCGATGTTCGGGCCGCGGTCGGTGAGGCCATAGAATTCGTCGGCCGGATCGCCCGGCACATGGAACAAGCCGCTGCCGACGCCGACGCTGAGGTCCAGCGTCTTGCCGCCGGCGAATTCGACCTTGCCCAGCTGCAGCTTCGCATCCTTGCCTTCGAATACCTTGACCATGTCTCCGGCATTCGCCGCCGCGGCAGAGGCCAGCAATCCGGTTGCGATCAATAGGCTATAGCGGAACATCCCCATCCTCCTGTCTGAAAATCAGCAGAGGAGGGTTAGGCCGCAGCGATGACAGTTGGGTTTCAGTTGCTTGAAGCTTTGATTCTGCTGAGGGAGTCGAGCGCGCCTTGCAGGATGAAGGCAGCGGCGGCCTGGTCCACCACCTTGTCCCGCCTGGCGCGGGTCACGTCGTGGGCGATCATCTCGCGCTCGACCGCCATGGTGGACAGCCGCTCGTCCCAGAACAGGATCGGTAAATCTTTCAGTTTCAGCAGGTTGGCGGCGAATTGTCGGACCGACTGGCAACGCGGCCCTTCGCTGCCATCCATGTTGAGCGGCAGGCCGATCACCAGCCCGCCGACCCCGCGCTCTCCCGCCAGCTTCAGCAGCGCCGTGGCGTCGGCGGTGAATTTCGTACGTTTGATGGTGCTGATGGGCGAGGCGACGCTGAGTCCCGGATCGCTGAGCGCGAGGCCGATGGTCTTCTCGCCCAAATCGAGTCCGAGCACCCGCTGGTTCCGCGGCAGCGCGTCGCGCAGCGTGATGAGATCGGGCACGATCACGGAATATCAGGCCATGGCTGGGACTGGCACACGCTCGCGGATCGGCAGATGAACGATGGCGGAAAGAACGCCCAGCGCAATGGAGACCCACCAGACCGCGTCATAGTTACCCTGCGTCTCGAACAGCCAGCCGGCCCAATACGCGCCGATGAAGGCGCCGACCTGGTGACTGAAGAAAGCGATCCCGAACAGCATCGTAAGATAGCGCGTGCCGAACAGGCGCGCCACCAGCCCGCTGGTCGGCGGGACGGTCGACAGCCAAAGCAGCCCCATCGCACCGCCGAACACGCGGATCGAGAGTTCGGTGACCGGCAGCAGGAAGAAGGCGGCGATCGCGACCGCACGCAGGAAATAGATCGCGCTCAGCAGGTATTTGGACTGCATCTTGCGCATCATCACGCCGATCACGATACAGCCGACCGCATTGAACCCGCCGACCAGTGCGAGCGAATCCGAGGCCGCCCTCGGCGATAGCCCGCACAAAGCGGCGAATTGCGGCAGATGGAATCCGATGAAGGCCAAATGGAAGCCGCACACGAAAAAGCCTGTCACCAGCAAGAGGTAGGAGCGGTCCGCGAGCGCTACGCGCAAGGCGGCGCCAATGGTGGTGGCACCGGTGGTGTCGGTCGCGGCATTAGCCTGCTTGTGCTCGCGCGGCAGCGCGAAGGCGCACAAAGCGATGGCAATGCTGACCACGGTCAGGATCTG
The DNA here is from genome assembly GCA_035695765.1 of Dongiaceae bacterium. Lineage (GTDB taxonomy): Bacteria > Pseudomonadota > Alphaproteobacteria > Dongiales > Dongiaceae > Dongia_A. The sequence continues at coordinate 91,041 of DASRRI010000111.1, read as the reverse complement.
GAGCGTCGGCTGCCAGTGCAGCGTCGCGATCATCGCCTGCGTCGCCGGCATGAAGATGAGCTGCCCGACCGAACCGCCGGCAGTCACGATGCCGCCATAGAGCCCGCGCTTTTCCGGCGGCGAGGCACGCATGATCGCGCTCAGCACCACCGACATGCCGCTGAAGGCAAGGCCGATGCCGACCAGGACACCGCTGCCGATTCCGTAGGCGAGGGGCGAGTGCGCCTCGCTCATCAGCCACACGCCGGCGACGTAGACCACGCCGCCAAAGAACGCGACCCAGGTCGGACCCTTGGTGTCGGCGATGGCGCCGGCGATCGGCTGGAATGCGCCCCACAACAGGTTCTGGATCGCCCACGCGAAGGAGAGCGCAGCAATGCTCCAGCCCAGCTCCGCATGAAGCGGCGGCAGGAACAATCCGAACGTCTGGCGGACGCCGAAGGTCAAGATCATCGACAGCGCGCCGATGCTGAGGACGAAGATCGAAGCTTTGCGTGACATCACGGCTTGGGTACCCCGGACACGTGCTCTCGCGCTCCATGCTATCGGCGGGCACGCATTGTCGATAGGGCGCGATCCGGCATGGACCGTTTGCCCTCTGCGCATGGCTGCGCGGCTGGTTGTAAGGGGACAATCTATCGACCGGCTATTCGGCTGGCTGCGGCTCCAGGACAGCAGCGGACGTTTGCCGCGCGAACCGGATGCCTGCGATGATGGCCGGAACGCCGAGCAGGCCGCCGATCACGAATGACCAGACGATCGGGCGCGTACCGGTGTCCTGCAATGGAAAGCCCGTACTCGTCGCAATGATTCCGGCGAATGCAGCACCCAACGCCGCGCCCAGCCCTTCGAAAGTAGGGATCGCGCCGGAGGTCACGTCACGCTCCCTGTTGTCGCTGGCGCCGATGGTGCGCTGGCACAGGAACCCGTTGCTGATGCCGAAGCCGATGCCGCAGGCGGCGAGGGCGGCTGCGGCCACGCCGAGGCTGCGGGCATCGATCGCCCAGGCCAACACGAACATGCCGAAGGTCAGCAGGATCGGACCAACGATGATGAGGCGCGTCGCCTGCCGCTCGCCCAGGCGCGCGACCAGCATCGCGCTGAACGACCAGCCAAGGGCCGTGATGGAGCCGACCTGGCCGGCATGCATGACGGAGAGCCCCATGTGAACCTGCGCGACATAGGGGATGAAGAGGAAGACGCTCGCCTCCGCCAGCGGCATCAGCCCGATGATCCAGAGACCGAGCGAGCTTGCCGCCCGTCCCGACAGCAGCCGGGCCGGGAACAGAGGCGAAGGAGCACGCTGATCCAGACGCAACCCAACCCACAAGGCCCCCAGCGCGGCGAGCACGATCAAGAATGCCAGCAGCGGTGTCTTGGATTCACTGGCGATGCAGACTGCGAGACTGCCGCCGGTCAAGAAGGTCAGGCGCAGCAGCGGCCAGCCTTTGCCGGCTTCCGTATTCTTCGGCCGCGCCGGCAAGACGATAAGCGCCATGACCAGGAACAGGATGGCGAGCGGCGCCAGCGCTGCCGCCGCAATCCGCCACGACCACAGCTGCGCCAGCACGCCGCCCAGGATCGCGCCGAAGATGGTCGTGGTCGCCCATACCACCGCGAGCAACCCGAACAAGGGCGGCAGAGCCTCTTCACCCACCGCTTCCGCCGCGATGACATAGCAGAGCGCCATGACGATGCCTTCGGCGAAGCCCTGCACGATGCGCCCTGCCAGCAGCACTTCCATGCTCGGCGCAGCGGCGATGATAAGGCTGCCAGCTATTGCGATCAGCGAGGAGCCGATCAGCACCGCGCGCAGTCCGAGCCGCGCTTTCAGGAATGCTGCGCCGGAGGATCCGACGATCGAGAAGACCAGATAGAACGCGGTTACCCAGCTCAGCAGCTCCGCACCGCCGAGTTCCAGCACAGCGGACGGCGTGATCGTGTTGACCACGAACCAGTTGAAAGCGTGCAAGGCAACGCCGAGGCAGATGGTCCAGACGGCAGCTTTCTTGGGACCGAGCAGCAGGTCCCGCCATCCGATTTTGGCCCGCGCAACTTGTTGGGTCATTGAAGGGCGCCAGCGCATGATGAGCAAGGGAGAGCGCCCACTCGATCACAGAGCGCGCCGGCGCTCAAGAGAGGTCGATCATTTGACATAGGGCCGTGCCTCGCGCGCATTGCGCAGCGCATCGGCCCACCAGGCAAGGCGGTCCAGCATGACCTTGGCGGCATTGCGTGGACCTTCGCGATCCACGGGGTTTCCGTCGGCATCGAACTGCCGCCGCGCATTGATGAAGCAGAGATAGTCGCGGATTGTGGCGGCATGCAGCTCGGCGAACACGTGCCGCAGATGCTCGATAGCGCGCACGCCGCCAACTGTGCCGCCATAAGACACGAAGCCGACCGGTTTCGCCATCCACTCGACATAGCCCTGGTCGATCGCGTGCTTCAACGAAGCGGGATAGGAGTGATTGTACTCCGGCGTGACGATCACGAACGCATCGGCGGCTGCCAGGCGCGCGCGGAACGCATCGACTTCCGGCGTCGGCTTGGCGCGATGCGATGGCGGCAATTGAATGTCGATCAGGTCAATAAGGTCTATCGTGAAGCCGCCATGGCCTGCTGCTTCCCTGGCGAACCAGCGCCCGACGGTATCGCCGAAGCGCCCTTCGCGCGTGCTGCCGATGATGATGGCGAGGTTGAGTGTGCGGTCGGACACGCGGTTGCCTTTGCGTCTATCTGGTCAGGCGTTCCCAATCTGGAGCGCGGCGCTCATTGAGCCCGATGTCGCGCAGCAGATAGGGCGGCAGGTTGTGAACGTCATCACGTCTGGTCGTGAGAGGAAACACCCTCGCAAAGAACAACTGCAATCCAATCCGGAATTGATGCCTCGATACCAGCAAGGGAAGCGACCGCATCGCACCCTCCCAATAAGAATGCATAAAGATTTCTATATTCAGACAATAAGGAAAGCAATATATTTCTTTATCCAGAAATCGGTGCTATCTTCCCGGCATGGAAGATACTGGCGCCACGCGCGTTCTCTACGCGCTCAAATCGACCGGCCCGCAGGGCGCCGATGCGCTCGCGCGCCGGCTGAAGGTGACGGTGGTGGCTGCGCGCCAGCAGCTTGGCCGGCTGCTGGACAAGGGGCTGGTCACGTTCGAGGATCGGCGCGAAGGAGTGGGACGGCCGAAGCGCGTCTGGTCGCTCAGCGAATCCGGCAACGCCCGCTTTCCGGATTCGCACGCCACCATGACGGTCGATCTGATCCAGGCGATCACCACGGCCTATGGACCGGAAGGATTGGATCGCGTCATTGCGGAGCGCGAAAAGGCGACTCGCCGGACCTATGTGGAGCGCGTGCGGGCAGGCCGCTCACTGGCTGAGCGCGCCAAGTTGCTGGCCGAGCAGCGTGCCGAGGAAGGCTACATGGCGGAAGTCAAGCGCCTGCCTGACGGCGCGTTGATGCTGATCGAAAATCACTGCCCGATCTGCGTCGCCGCCAGGACGTGCCAGGGCTTCTGCCGGTCGGAACTCAATCTGTTCCGGGATGTGCTGGGTCCGGGCGTCAAGGTCGAGCGCGAAGAACATATCCTCGCCGGCGCGCGGCGCTGCGCGTATCGGATCACGCCGAACGGCTAAGCCTCAGGACCCACCGATGATGCGGCGCAGGCGCGCGATTTCCTGCTTCACGGCCGGCACAAGGCGAAGCGCGTCGGGCAACTCCACTGCTCCAGGCCCCACTTTGTCGAATGATTCCACATCGTGGAATCCGCCGGGGACAGCGCCGCGGCCGCGGGCGCGCTTGCAAGTGAATTCCTCCCACGACCGATTGAAATAGTGATTGATGCGCGCCGGGCCATGGGCCGGCTGCGGAAGCAGGCCGCGGGTCCCGGCATCGACCGGGGCGCCGCTGACATCGACGATCCGCCCGGTGAATATCTTCGGAATGTGCAACGACATCCGTTCAACGTCGCGCAGCCGCACCAGCGATTTCACCAGATGCTCATTGTCGGGCGCTGCCCTGGTGAAGCGCTCGATGACCGGCTCGGGCGATCGGTTGCGCAGCCCGGCCGAACCATACATGCGCCATGGAATGGCGACCGCGCTGACGTCCGGGTCCTTCGGCAGCAGATCGGCGAGCGACAGCCCGGGATCGAGAATCAGGAACTCGTCAAGATCGGCGAACAGGCACCACTCGACGTACGGCTGCAGCTTGCGGATCGCGTTGCTGTATGCCCGGCGCTGCTTGGCTGGCCGGTCGCTCCAGTACATCGCATTGATGATGCCCGCTCGGGCGAGCGGCGCGAGGATCCGCGCCGAGGTATCGTTGCTCTGATTGTCGTAGATCGTGATCTGCTGGAAGCCGAGCATGCGATAATGCGCAATCCACTCCAGCAGATATGGTGCTTCGTTCCGCACGGCTGCCACCACGCCGAACTTCGCGGCGCGCGGCTTGTAGGTGTACCAGCGCCGCCTGCTCTTGCGGGTTGCGACGGTTGGGATGAGCGCCGGCGTGGGCGAGGTCTTACGGCCCACGATCCAGGAGACGAGGGCATGGCTGCCCAGGCTGCCCCATCCGCCGGCGGCACATGACGAGGCTGACGAGAACAGCTTTTCCAACTCTGGCGGCCTGTACCTGCGCCAGTCGCGGCGCGCTCCGGTATCGACATCAAGCAGGGACGTCGTGTGGACAAACCAACCACCTGGTCGAAGCACTCGTATCGTCTCGCGCGCGGCATCATCGAGATTGCCGCACCGGTGCAAGGCGCGGTCCGAAATGACGAAGTCATATTCCTCGCTGAGCAGAGCGAGGTTCTCCAGGGTGAAGTCCGGGTAGCTGAAAATCAGGAGCTGCGTCTTCTTGAGGCCGAGCATCCGCGCCAGCGCGACGGAGTCGCCGACAAGGACGGCTTTCTTGTCGGCGGAGTCATCTTCAGTAAGATGATCCTGGAGCGCGCGCCGCAATGCCGACCGGATGAACGAGAGATCCGGCCTGGTTTCAATGTCGAAATGCTGCGCTAGGCGGTCACGGTATTTGGATATGCGACCCAACATTCCCCCAATTCGCCGCCCCGGGCTGCGCTCCTGGAGCAGCCCGGGTGATGCGGATGCTACATCCTGCCGACGTCCTTGGCCGTGAGATCGAGCGCGATCGTCGTGAGGCGCATGAACTCGTCGATGTCCGCCTTGGTCCAGGTGAGGGGCGGGGAGACCATCATGGTGTCCTTGGTCGCACGCATGACGAGGCCGTTGGCGAAGCAATGATCGCGGCAGCGCGTGCCGACCTCGCCGATCGGTTGGAACGTCTGGCGCTTCTTCTTGTCCTTCACCAGCTCGATCGCGCCCATCAGGCCGACATTGCGCACCTCGCCCACCAGCGGATGATCGAGCAGCTCCTTGAGGCGCTTGGCGAGATAGGGGCCGGTCTCGTTCTTTACTCGCTCCACGATCTTCTCGTCCTTGAGGATGCGGATGTTCTCGATCGCGACGGCGCAGCTCACCGGGTGGCCGGAATAGGTGTAGCCGTGATTGAAGTCGACGCCACTGGAAAGCACGTCCGCGACGCGGTCGGAGATCATGACTGCGGAGAGCGGCTGATAGCCGGAGGTAAGACCCTTCGCCAGGGTCATGAAATCTGCGCTGTCGATGCCGAAATGCTCGGAGCCGAACCAGTGGCCAGTGCGTCCGAAACCACAGATCACTTCATCCGCGATCAGCAGCAGGTCGTATTTCTTGCACACCTCCTGCACCGCCGGCCAATAGGTCGAGGGAGGAATGATGACACCACCCGCACCCATGATCGGTTCGCCGATGAAGGCCGCGACATTGTCAGGCCCAAGCTCCAGCACCTTGTCCTCGATCGCCTTGGCACAGAGCCTGCCGAAATCTTCCGGCGACGTGTCGCCGCCCTCGCCGTACCAATAAGGCCGGCGCACATGCACGAAGCCAGGCAGCGGCAGGTCCGCCAGCTCATGCATGTAATCCATGCCGCCGAGCGAGGCCGAAGCCATGGTCGAGCCGTGATAGGCGTAGACTCTGCTGATGATCGTTTTCTTCTTCGGCTTCTTCTTGAGGTTCCAATAGGTCCGCACCATGCGCACGATGGTATCGTTGGCATCGGAGCCGGAGAGGCCGTAGAACACGTGATTGAGATGCTTCGGCGTCAGATCGGCGAGGATCTGCGAGAGTTCCGCCGCGGCAGGGTGCGTGGTCTTGAAGAAGGTATTGTAATAGGGCAGTTCCACCATCTGCTTATGGGCCGCGTCGGCGATCGACTTGCGGCCATAGCCGACATTGACGCACCACAGGCCCGCGAAGGCATCCAGCAATTTGTTGCCTTCGGAATCCCAGAGATAGGTGCCTTCCGCCTTGGTGATGACGCGGCTACCGCGCTTGTGCAGGTCGGCGTGGTCGGTGAAGGGATGAACGTGGGTGCGGTCCAGCGCCTGCCATTCGGCGGTCGAATTGCGCTTCGGTAAAGCGGTCATGATGAACCTCGCATTGAAACAAGCAGAATGAAGCGGCGCAGCGTCTGTACGCGCGCCGGGCTGGTGTCGCTCAACGCGTAATCACGGATTGAAGTTGATGCGCGCAGTCAGGATCAAAATTTCAGCGCGCAGGGACCTGGCCGGCGCATGGTGCCGGCCTGCGTTCAACAACGCCAGATGTTTGGTCCCTCTCCGCATGGTTCCAGTCTATCAGCCGCCTAGACGTTCAACAACAGATGCTCGCGTTCCCACGAGCTGATGACGTTCTGGTAGGCCTCCAGCTCCGCCGACTTCACGATGTAGAGCGCCTTCACGAACTTCTCGCCGAGCAGGCCCTTGACCGGCTTGCAGGCCAGGAACTTGGACAAGGCCTCGTGCGCGGTCTTGGGCAGGGTGTGCGCCATGCGGTAGGCGCTGCCTTCGATCTGGTTGGTAGGCTTCAGGCGCTCGGTCACGCCGATATAGCCGCACAGCAGCGAAGCCGCGATCGCGAGGTAGGGGTTTGCATCGGCACCGGCCAGCCGGTTCTCGATCCGCCGGCTGGAGGCGCTGGAGATCGGCACCCGCAGTCCGCAGGACCGGTTGTCGATGCCCCATTGCACGTTGATCGGCGCGTCGAACCGCGGCCGAAGGCGGCGATAGGAATTGACGTTCGGCGCCAGCATCGGCACGACCTGCGGCAGATAGCGCTGAAGGCCGGCGACATGGTTGCGGAACATCGCCGTGTCGCGGCCCTTGCTGTCGGCGAACAGGTTCTTGCCGTTGCGCTTCTCCAGCACCGACTGGTGGATGTGCATGGAGCTGCCCGGCTGGTTGGCCAGAGGCTTGGCCATGAAGGTCGCATAGACATGGTGCTTCATCGCCGCCTGGCGGACTGTCCGTTTGAACAGGAAGGCCTGGTCCGCCAGTTCCAGCGGATTGCCGTGGTTGAAGTTGATCTCCATCTGCGCCGCGCCGGATTCGTGCGTCAGCGTGTCGACGTCGATGTCCGACTTTTCGCAGTAATCGTAGACATCCTCGAAGATCTGGTCGAACTCGTTGGTCGCGTCGATGCCATAGGCCTGGCTGCCGGTCTCTGGCCTTCCGGAGCGGCCGATCGGCGGGATCAGCGGCAAGTCGGGGTCGGTGTTGACGCTGACCAAATAGAATTCGAGCTCCGGCGCGACGATCGGCTTCCAGCCCTTGTCGTCATAGAGCTCCAGCACCTTCTTCAGCACGTAGCGCGACGAATGCTGCACCGGCGTATCGTCGGCGTTGTAGGCGTCGTGGATCACCTGCGCGGTCGGGTCGGCGTACCACGGCACCATACGGATGGTGTCCGGGTCGGGCCGCAGATAGATGTCGGGGTCCTCGTCCGAGCCGATATCGTCCTCGTCCAGATCGGGATACTCGCCGGTCACGGTCTGGAGGAAGATGCTTTCCGGCAGGCGCAAGCCATAGTCGCGCACGCTCTTGGTGAATTTCTGCGCCGGGAGGATCTTGCCGCGCGGGATGCCGTTCATGTCGGGGACAAGGCACTCGACCTCATCGACCTTCCGCTCGTCGAGCCATTCTTCCAGGTATTTCATGATAACCGCTTGTGATGGGGGCGGCGGCAGCTCCCCGTTTTGGGGTACTGCACTCGCCCAGGGCAGACTAGCCGATCCCCTGAACGGCTGGCAATTCGGGTCAGATTTTTTGTTCTAATCCATTGAAATATATAATTATTCTGTAATGAAGGGGAAGCGACAAAGTGCGCCGCTGCGTTCCTTGACTTGGCCGCTTTAGACACTATAGTCCGCGCGCTCCCGAGCCGGGCCGGATCCTCTGTGATTTGACCCAGCCGCCGCCTTCGAGCGGGCCGGACAGCCGGGACAACAACAACATCGCCACGAGCGAGAAAGGACAGATCATGGGTAAGCGCTTAAGCGCTAAGCATAAGATTGACCGCCGTTTGGGTGTCAATCTCTGGGGCCGCCCGAAGAGCCCCGTCAACGACCGCGAATATGGTCCCGGCCAGCACGGCCAGCGCCGCAAGAAGCCGACCGATTTCGGCCTGCAGCTGATGGCCAAGCAGCGCCTCAAGGGCTACTACGGCAATATCGGCGAGCGCCAGTTCCGCAAGATGTATCAGGAGGCCTCGCGCCGCCGCGGTGACACCTCGGAAAACATGATCGGCCTGCTCGAGCGTCGGCTCGAGAGCGTGGTCTATCGCGCCAAGTTCGTGCCGACTGTCTTCGCCGCCCGCCAGTTCATCAATCACGGCCACATCAAGGTCAACGGCAAGCGCGTCAACATCGGCTCCTATCAGCTGAAGGAAGGCGACGTCGTCGAGGTGAAGGACAAGTCGCGTGAGCTGACCCTGGTCCTCGGCGCCACCCAGATGGGCGAGCGCGACGTGCCGGATTACATCGAGGCCGATCACAAGAAGATGACGGCCAGGCTGGTGCGCATCCCGCAGCTGGCGGATGTCCCTTATCCGGTGACGATGGAACCGCATTTGGTGGTCGAGTTCTACTCGCGCTAACCGGGGCAGCGGTGATTGCGCGAAGGCCCGCCGTTATCCGCGGCGGGCCTTTGCTTGTACGCGCGCCCTGACATGGCCGAATCCGCACCGCTGCCCGCCCCGAGCCGCGACATGATCCAACGGCTGAAGAACGCCACGGTGACGCGCGCTCGTGTCGATCGCGCGGGCCGGTTCTATCTCGGCGCGGTCTACGATTCAGGCGGCGCGCTGGCAGCGGCATCGCTGCGCGCAACCGACAAATACCGCTCGCGCAATCCCGACACTTTGGTGGAAGAGCTGGCTGGCCGGCGGGTGGAACAGCGCCTGCCGCGCGCGATCTATCTCGGTCACGCCTTCACGCATTTCGGACATTTCCTGCTGGAGACCATCTCAGCCCTCTATTGGGTCCGGGAGGTGGATGCACAGATGCCGCTGCTGTTCCACCCGTTCGACGAGGGTGGCGCGAACGTGTTCACCGATCGCCCGCATGGAATCGAATGCCTGAAGCTGCTCGGCATCTCGCCCGATCGCATCGTGATGGCGACGCGCGACATCGCCGTCGACGAGCTCCTGCTGCCGCCGCGTGCTTATGAGATGCGCGCCGGACCGCGCTACGATTTCCGGGATGTCTATCGATCCTTGCGCGATGCGGTCTTGTACCCGCCCGCTGGCAAGCAGGCCGCCAGGGTCTATTTCTCGCGCCGAGGGCTGAAGCGCCGCCAGCGTTCGCGCCTTGCAAACGAGGCGGCGATCGAACGCCGGATCGCGGCCCGCGGTTTCACGGTGCTTCATCCGGAACGGATGAGCTTTTCCGATCAGATCCGCGCCGCCGCGTCGGCCGATATCATTGCCGGCGTCGATGGCAGCGCCCTGCATCTTGCCGCCTTCACGCGCCCGGGCGCACGCATGCTGGTACTCGAGACCAAGCGTCGCCGCAATATCACGCACGTCAACACGCTGATGGAAGTCGAGACGATTGCTGTCCCAGCGGTCGGCCCGCGGCCGCCCAGCATCGATTCGGCCCGGCTCGATGCGGCGCTGGATGACCTCGGTTGTCCGCAGCCGGCCGGAGCGATCCGGCGTATTCTCGATCATCTGTTCCGGTAGGATCATGGACCAGCGCAAGCTCGGCAATCTGGCCCTGGTGGCGGTGGCGTTCGCCTGGGGCACCATGATCCCCGTCATCACGTACCTGTCGCACGAGTGGGATCCGTTCTTTCTCGGTGCCGTGCGCTACGTCGGCGGCGTGCCACTGCTCTATGCCGCGCTTTGGTTGACGGAAGGGTTCGCGCGCCCTGCTGTGCGGCCGGCATTTTGGCGGGCGATGCTGCCGGGGTGGCTCGGCCTCGCGACCTTTGCCTTCGTCTACACGATCGGCGTTGCCCATGCGAACCCGATCATCGCGGCAGTGCTGAGCGCAGCCAACCCGGTGATCGCCGCGATCGTGGGCGGCGCAGTCTTTCGTATTCCATTCGACCGGCGGCTTGCGCCGGCCGTCGTGCTGGCGGTGCTGGGCTGCGGGCTCGCTACCATCGACTGGTCGGGCGGCAGTTTCAGCCTGCAATTGCGCGGCGGCGAACCGCTGATCCTGATCGCGTCCAGCCTGTGGGCTTGGTATTCGCTCGCCATCCACCGCTGGCTCGGCGGTTGGTCGCAATTGCGCAAGGCGGCGAACACGATGGCGCATGGCGCGCCGCCGCTGATTCTCGGCTACCTCCTGGCGCGGCATCTCGGCTGGGCGCACGCGGCGCCGGCGTGGCCGCTCGGCTGGGACCTTGGCATCTTCCTCTGGATGATCGCCGGCTCGGTGGTAATCGGATTGCTGCTGTGGAATTTCGGTGTCGCCAAGACCAACCTGGTCATTGCCTCGCTCTATCTCAACCTGGCGCCGATCGTCGCAATCGGGCTGCTCGCGGTGTCCGGCGAGACGCCGCACCTCAGCCAGATAGCCGGTGGCGCGCTAGTCATCGGGGGCGTCGCCTGGTGCGAATGGCGCCTCCTGCAGACCAGGAAAGCAACCGAGAAATCCACCAGTCGATCCGAGACATGAAAACAGCCTCCGGACTCATCGTCCGGAGGCTCCAGAGGTCAGCTTCAATCTGGTGTCGGTTCGCCTCAGAACTGCAACTTCCGCCGGCTGTATCCGAACAGGCCAATCCGCCTAGCGCGGTCGCGAACAGCAGCAAGGCTGGCGGCAGCGGCACTTCAGTGCCTGCGATAAAGCGATACCTGTAGATATTGCCCGTCGGTCCCGTGTCTCCCATCACGCGGAAGAAATAATCGCCCGCCGCCAGGTTCAGATAGCTGAAGGCGAGCGTCGTGCCCGACAGAAGTTTCTCTATGACATCCGGATTTCACGCGTCGCTCATTTCGCGAACATGCTGGAAGGATTTCGCTCAAAAAAAGTGCGCGAGGTACGGTTGCGTACGAGATTTCCACAAGACTTGGGAACCCGGCGATGCAATTTGCATTATTTCCGCCGGCGGAAACGCGTTGATTGCCACACTCCGTCGCGATGATCTGCGCCGGGTTGTGTGACGTCGAGGCGTTCAAGGGCCGCCTAATGACGCAAGAGAGTCAAAAATGAACGTCAGGAACATCGACGGTCTGATGCGTGCGATGGAGCTTGAAGGTGGCGCGCGCATCGATATCATCCGAATCGGAAAAGATATTCAGACCGCCGGCTATCTCCGAAGCCCGCCGTCGGTCCAACAATATGAAGAGCTGCGGCGTGCCGTTACCCATTGGCAGCGAATCGCGGACGATATTGGACGAATAGTCGGCAGTGGGTGAGCGCTGCTGCATACTGGGAGCGATTTCAACAAGTCGGGGGGAAGGCAAGGCCGGATATTGATTCCGGCGGATGGGACGCGCTGTACGCGCCATCGGAGGGCTTGATGATCGAATACCTGGTTGTAGCGCTCCAGCATCCTTCGGGCGGCTGGGTTGCGGTGCTGCCGGACTTCGTCGGCGTGACGGGTAGGGCAGTGAACATGCAGCATGCGGTCGACCGCGCCACCGCCGGCGCCAGGGAAATGTGCGCCATTGTCGCCGGCATCAGGAAAGCGATGCCGCAACCCTGCGACCTCGTCACCGCTCAAAGAAATCTTCGTTGGACGAAGGAATATGGCATCAACTGGGAGCAGGCGGTGATCCAATCAGTTCTGCTGTCTTATCCCAGCGCCAGCGCGCGCCGCATCGCCAAGCGCGAGAGCAAGGTGGTGGAGTGGTCGCGCCGCGCCGCGAAACGCGCGAATCGTGAAACGCCGCCGCCCTACGCCGCGGAGTAATGCTATGCGGGGTCGGTGCCAGCTGCCCGTAGCTTAAGCACGGTGAAGCAGGCGATCCCGAAACACAGCGCGACTGTGGTGCAGAGCAGGGCGATGCAAACGATCACGGTCGTCCTGGAAAAGCGCTCCGCCAGCGCCGCGCCCGTGGTGGCATCGGTATCGAGCGGAACGCCACCCTGCTGCAAGGCGCTCTTCCAATCCGTCAGCGCCGGCAGTTCGGTCTTCCTGAGCTTGTCGCGGGTGTGCAGCAGCTCCTCGCCGAACTGATAGGCGATGACGTTACAGATGGCGCCGCAGCCGTGATACATCGACACCTCGGCCTTGAGGTCGGCGGCCGCTTTCTCCAGCAGCGTGGACGCTTCGCCGATCGCGCCGCCAAAGCGGCTCCTGGCATCGCCGCGATAGGCCTCCCACTGGTTGCCGGCCATCCGAACGATGATGGCGGCGCGCTGCTCGCCCTGCCGCTCTCCTGCCATGTAGCCGACCAGGCCGCCACCGACACCGAACAAAAGCAGCGCGGTCGCCAGCAGAAACAGGGACGTGGCCGGCAGTCCTTCCTGACGATGACTCATATGCCTGATCCCTTGATCATCAGCGCTAGGCGCCACTTGGTGGATTCACAATGTGAAGCCATGCGGGATTGTAGGAGCGCCCAGCGGCGAGTCCATTGGCTGCCCGGCAATAGAGTCAAAATTGGCTCGCATTTTAACGAAAATTAAAGGTTTCAGGAGCAGGCTGGATCTATGCGGGAAAGGCGGTCCATCGGGGTCGCCGCGCTTTGGAAACCAAGGAGCGCGCCACATGACGGACAACAGCCACTCTTTGGCCGGCCTGCTGGAAGCCGGCTCTGTCGAAGCCGACTTGTTCGATTGGGACACCAGCGCCCTGGCCGATTGGCCGAACATCGCCGCGATCAGCGCACCAGTTTCATCGGCAGAGTTTCAGACGGCGGATATTGACCGAGCACGTTAGTTCGACTGCGTACCCCTCCAAACCTCCCCCACCTTACGGCCGCGCCTCACAGTGCGGCCGTTACTTTGAGTCCTTCGAGCACCGCTTCTTCCGCTGTGCGCGGGGTCTGGGCGTCTCCGATCACATAGACTTCGCCAGGCCAGCCTGCGAGATCTTCCTCCAGTTCGGCGACGCGGTGGTGGCCGAGTGAAGCGACGACGGTGTCGACCTCTTCGAAGATGATCGGCTCGCCGCTGGTCGCGTGCTGGAAATAGACACTGTTGCCGTCGACGCCGTAGAGGCGCGCATAAGGCACAATCTCGACGCCAAGTTTGTGCAGCTGGCCGACCCAATGGTCACGGACATATTGGTGGATGCGCTGGCCCGCCATGTAGCCGTCGACACAGAGCCGCACGCGGCAGCCCTGGCGCGCCAGCATCTCCGCGACGCCCATCCCGATCCAGTCGCAGCGCCAATCCGCGACCACCACCGACTGCCCGACATTGGCCTCGTTCCTGATCACCTGCCAGGCATTGACGACGTGGCCGGTCTCGATGCCTTCGATCTCCGCAACGCGTGGCTTGGCGCCCGTGGCAATGATCACCGCGTCGGGTTTCTCGGCCTCGATCAGGGCGCGCGTCACCTTGGTGCGCAGCACGGCGCGTGCGCCGGCCAGTTCCATCTCGTGGCTGAGGTTGGTGACGATGCCACCGAACTCCGCGCGTCCTGGCAGCATCTGCGCCAGCAACGCTTGCCCCCCGAGCCGCTCGCCTGCTTCATACAGCGTCACGTCATGACCGCGCGCGGCCGCGACCGCCGCAGCTTTCATGCCGCCCGGGCCGCCGCCGGCGATGATGACCTTCTTCTTGCGCCAGGCCGGCTTCAGCGTGCCGTGCGTCAGCTCGCGCCCGGTCTCCGGATGCTGGATGCAGGAGATCGGGTAGCCGAGATGGAAATGCCCGATGCAGGCCTGGTTGCAGCCGATGCAGGCGCGGATGTCGTCGAGCTTTCCGGCTTCCGCTTTGCCGGCCATCTCCGGATCGCAGATCATCGCGCGCGTCATGCCGACCATGTCGGCCTGGCCCGATGCGATCACTTTCTCCGCATCCTGCGGCTGGTTGATGCGGCCGGCGACGAACACCGCCGCCTTCACCCGCGCCTTCACCGCCGCGGCGAAAGGCGCGACGTAAGCGTTGGCGATCGCCATCGGCGGCGCAATATGCACCGCGCTGCCGAAACCGGCCGAGGAACCGGCGATGACGTTGACATAGTCAACCAGACCGTTCAGCGCGACGATCGCCTGCAGGCTTTCGGACTCCTGCAGGCCGTCCGGGTCCTTCTCATCGCCGCTGATGCGAAGGCCAACGATCGCTGAATCATCAACATGCGCGCGCACCGATTGGATGACCTCGCGCAGGAACCTGAGGCGGTTCTCGAACGATCCGCCATAGTCATCCTCGCGCCGGTTGAGGCGTGGGTTGAGGAACTGCGCCGGCAGATAGCCGTGGCTCGCGACGATCTCCAATCCATCCAGCCCCGCACCCCGCAACCTTGCCGCCGAGATGCCGTAGCCTTCGATCACCTCGGCGATCAGAGCCTTGGTCATCGGCCGCGGCATCACATGAAAGCGCTCGTTGGGGACAGCGGAAGGCGCATAGGCGACCGGGGCGCTGCCATCCTGGCTTTCCATGATCTCGCGCCCCGGGTGGAACAATTGCCCGAACAGCCTGCAGCCATGCTTATGGACGGTCTCGGCGAGCCGCCGATAACCCGGCACGCTTTCCTCCGAGGCCATCAGCACGTGCGAGGTGTATTTCGCCGTCTCGTGAATGCCCGCAGCCTGCACGACGATGAGCCCCGCGCCGCCCTTGGCGCGCGCTTCGTGATAGGCGATCAGCGCATCGTTCGGCACGCCGCTGGTGATCAGCGTCGTGTCATGGCCGGTGGAGAGGATACGGTTCTTGATCTCCAGCCCGCGGATGCGGATGGGAGAGAAGAGGTGCGAGAGAGCGGCCACCTCAGCGCCTCACGCCAGGCCGTGTCGTTGCCGCCAATCAGCGGGGTAGAGCGCCCAGAACACTGTCGATCCGTCGCCTTCGTAGCGCAGCGGCGTCCCCTCCGGAATCCACACCACGTCGCCCGGCGAGCAGAAATGGGTCTCCTTCCCGACCACCAGGCGGAACGTGCCCTCCAGCACCACGATCAATTCATCATACAGCACGGTCCATTCGATCGAGCAGCCATCGAAGGTCGCAATGCCGGCGCCCATGGTCCTGCTCATGTCCGGCCCGACCAACCGCGCGATCGTCGCTGCGCCCGGCGGCCCGCCGAACGCGGTGAAATTCATCTCCGATTTTCGGAAATGGACCACTTTCGATCTCTCTTTCGTTTCGGACATCCCATCCTCCCAGCACTTTCGCCGCAAACCTAGCGACGCACTTGACGTGGCGCAACTCGCACAAATGGTTCGCTAGGTCCGGATTCCGCCAGATATACCGTTGACAAGGAACGGCCCGCCGGTTCGTTTAGCGCCGACAACTGTTGCACCGAGGTCGCCGCCGATGATTCCGCGTTATTCCCGTCCCGAAATGGCCAAGATCTGGGAGCCGGAGAACCGCTTCCGCATCTGGTTCGAGATCGAGGCCCATGCCTGCGACGCGCAGGCGGAGCTGGGCGTGATCCCGAAAGAAGCGGCCAAGGAAGTCTGGGCCAAGGGCAAGTGGGAGATCGCGCGGATCGATGAGATCGAGCGCGAGACCAAGCATGACGTGATCGCGTTCCTCACCAACCTCGCCGAGCATGTCGGCCCGTCGGCGCGCTTCGTGCACCAGGGCATGACCTCGTCCGACGTGCTCGACACCTGCCTCGCTGTCCAGATGAAGCAGGCGTCGGACCTGCTGCTGAAGGACCTCGACCTGCTGCTCGCCGCGCTGAAGAAGCGTGCGCTCGAGCACAAGATGACGCCGACCATCGGCCGCAGCCACGCCATCCATGCGGAGCCGACCACCTTCGGCCTGAAGCTCGCTGGCCACTACGCAGCATTCGATCGTGCCAAGCGGCGTCTTCTCGCCGCGCGGGATGAGGTAGCGACCTGCGCGATCTCCGGGGCCGTGGGCACCTTCGCCAATATCGATCCCAAGGTCGAAGCGCATGTCGCGGCCAAGCTAGGCCTGAAGATCGAGCCGGTCTCCACCCAGGTCATTCCGCGCGATCGGCACGCGATGTTCTTCGCGACCTTGGGCGTGATCGCATCCTCGATCGAGAACCTGGCGATCGAGATCCGGCATTTGCAGCGCTCCGAGATGCGCGAGGCGGAGGAGTATTTCTCGCCCGGCCAGAAGGGGTCGTCGGCGATGCCGCACAAGCGCAATCCCGTGCTGACGGAGAACCTGACCGGCCTCGCCCGCATCGTGCGCGCGGCGGTCACGCCGGCGCTGGAAAATGTCGCCTTGTGGCACGAGCGCGATATCTCGCACTCCGCCGTCGAGCGGGTGTTCGGTCCCGATGCGACCATTGCGCTGGATTTCGCGCTCTCGCGTCTCGCCGGTGTCGCGGACAAGCTCATCGTCTATCCGGAAGCGATGGCGAAGAATCTCGAGACCTATGGCGGCCTCGTTCACTCGCAGCGGGTGCTGCTGGCCTTGACGCAGGCGGGCGTCAGCCGCGAGGATTCCTACAAGCTGGTACAGCGCAACGCGATGAAGGTCTGGCTCGAAGGCAAGGATTTCCTGACCGAGCTGAAATCCGATCCCGACGTGACGGCGCGCCTGAAGCCCGCACAGATCAAGGAATGCTTCGATTTCGCCTATCATACCAAGCATGTGGATACGATCTTTGCCAGAGTCTTTGGGTCATAGCGCGACTTCGGCTCCGATCACGATCGAACAGGCTTTCGAGTACTGCCGGAACCATCCAGTCGCAGGTATCGATCTCGAGCGGTTCCTCGGCATCTTCACCACCGACGCCCAGCGCATCATCGATGCGCGCGATGTTGGGTTGCTGGGCATCATCATGGACCGCCTGACCGTCGCCGATGGTGCCAAGCCGTTCGAATGGATCGGCGGCGAGGTCGACAAGATCGACGCGCGGATCTTTCCTATTGTCATCGAACGTCTACGCCGCACGGCCAAAGACCTCGGAATCCCAGCGGTCGACGTGACGCTGAGCGGTCACTGGTCGAATGCGCGAGAGTTGCTGGCGCGGGAGGGCGCTCATCCGCAATTCATCGATATCGAGCTGACGCATGCGGATTGCAACTGGGGTCCGGATCGGCCGCTACCGGCCGGCTGGCGCTGGGTCCCGGTGACGCCGGACCGCGAGCCAGCCTATGTCTCGCTGCTGAACCGGGGCATGGGGCCGATGCCCGGCGTTTATGTGCCGCCGGAGGCCGAAGCGCTGGCGTCGGTGCGCACGACGGCAGATGGGACCAAGCTGTTGCTGAACCGGAACGGCGAAGCGCAGGCGATGGTGCGCTGCAAGCTGGTGAAGCGCTATCTCCATCTCGTCTGCTGCGCGCCGGAGATGAAGGGCAGGGGGCTCGGCCGGCTGGCGCTGGACGAGGGGCGCCGGATACTAGGGCAGGGGCCGCTGCACCTGACGGTTGTGCAGCAGAACGAGCACGCTCACGGTTTCTATCTGCATATGGGTTTCGCCCCGACTGAAGAGGGCGAGACCTGGCGGCTGAAAATCGCACCATGAATAACTGGGCTCACGTCGCGACGGGATTGATCGGCAGGGCCGAGCTGAAGCGTCTGTCCGAACGAAGCGATACCCCCGGCTTGCGGCAGCTCGGTGGTCATGTCCTCCTGCTGATCGTGACCGGCTGGTTGATCCATGCGAGCTTTGGCACGATCTGGGTCCTGCCGGCCCTGTTCGCTCATGGCATTGTTCTGACCTTCCTGTTCGCGCCGTTGCACGAGACGATCCACCGCACCGCCTTTCGCAGCCGCGCGCTGAATGATGTAGCCGCGTTCGTAATCGGCGTGCTGCTGGTCCTGCCGCGGGAATATTTCCGCGCATTCCACTTCACCCATCACCGCTTCACGCAGGAGGCGACCGATCCGGAGCTTGCGGCACCCAAGCCTGCGACTGCGCTGCAGTTCTTCTGGTGCGTTTCGGGAATGCCGTACTGGATTGCCGCTTTCCGTGGCCTCATTCGGCGCGCGGCCGGCGTTCTGCGCGAACCGATCTACGCAACCGACCGCGTGAAGCGCGGTGTCATCGTGGAAGCGCGCTGGGTGCTGGCGATCTACGCCGTCGCGCTGGCGGGATCGATCACCACCGGCAGCACGCTGCTGCTTTGGTACTGGATCGTCCCGGCGCTGCTGGGGCAGCCGGTGCTGCGGCTCTACCTGCTGGCAGAGCATTCCGGCTGCCCGCGCAGCTCGAACATGCTGGAGAATTCGCGCACTACCTACACCAACCCATTGGTGCGCTTCCTCGCCTGGAACATGCCGTTCCATGCCGAGCATCACGCCTGGCCCTCGATCCCGTTCCACGCTTTGCCGCAGACCAACGCGCTGGTCCGTGACAGGCTGCGCAAAACTGCGTCCGGTTATCGCTCGGCGCTGGGAGAGATTTGGGGAACGATGCGGGCAGGGAAGGCGCTGTAAAAAAGCCACGATTGGCGCCTCACTGTCATCCAGTCAAGCGTGGCGCGAGCCGGGACTCATGCGATCCATCAGCGATGCGGCAAGGTCACATAGGCCCGGCTCTTCGGCCGGGGTGACAGACGGAGCGCGGTGCCCGGCCTAATCGCCCTTCACTTCGCCCTGGATCTGGTCGGTCGCGATCTTCATGAGATCGTCCATCTGCTTGCGCAGGCGGTGCTCGCTCATTTCGACCTTCTTGGCCTGGAAATCACCCAGCACCTTGTGCAGCACGTCATGGTCGCCGGGGGTCGTGAAGTCGGACTTGACCACATCCTTAGCATAGGTCTCCGCTTCGGCGCCGTGGATGCCGAGCAGGTTCGCCGCCCACAAGCCCAGCAGCTTGTTGCGCCGGGCATTCACTTTGAACTGCAGTTCCTTGTCGTGCTTGAACTTGGCTTCGAAGCTGCTCTCGCGTTCGTCGAACGTGGTCATAGATACTAGCCCCTTGATGGACGTACGGCCTAAGATGGTCGCGGGGCAGGTCCCCGTCAAGGTTCACCGCGCCGCTCATGTGTTCCGTCATAGTGCTCTATCGGCCCGGCCACAACTGGCCCTTGCTGTGGGCCAGCAACCGCGACGAGATGGCCGACCGCCCCTGGTCGCCACCAGCGCGCCATTGGCCTGATCGGAACGAGGTCGTGGCCGGCCGCGATGATCTCGCTGGCGGCTCGTGGCTCGGAGTCAATGATGCCGGCGTGATTGCCGGTGTGCTCAATCGGCGCAACACGCTGGGCCCACAGGCGGGCAAGCGCAGCCGCGGCGAACTTGTGCTCGACGCGCTCGATTTCGCCGATGCCGCGGACGCGGTGGAGATGCTGCGCCAGCTCGATGCGCACGCCTTCCGGCCCTTCAACATGGTGATCTGCGACAACCGCGATGCGTTCTGGGTGCGCAATGTCGGCAGCCAAGTGGAAGTGGAAGCGCTGCCGCAAGGCCTCTCGATGATCACCGCGTCGGATCGCAACGACCTCAACAGCAAGCGTATCCACTGGTACCTGCCGCGCTGGAAAGAAGCACCGACCCCCGAACCCGACAAGGGAGAGTGGAGCGCTTGGCAGGAACTGTTGTGCGACCGCGGCCACGATCCCGCCGGCACCGTGTTCGATGCCATGAACATCGTGTCCAACACCGGATTCGGGACGGTTTCCTCGTCGCTGATCGCACTGCCCGCGCCGCATTTCGCCACCCGCCGGCCGATCTGGAAATTCGTCGGCGGGCGGCCGGACAAGTCCAGCAACTGGCAGGACGTCGAGCTCTAGCGGCTCGTTCGCGAAACCGCTTGCGCCTAGCTTTCGACCGTGTATGTTATATTATAACATTACAGCAGGGGCGAAGCATGAGACGGTTGGCGTGGAGTTTGTTGGCGGCATTCCTCCTGGTGTCCGGGCCAGCCGGGGCCGCGGATAAGCCCGTCGCCGTGGCGACGTTTTCCATCCTGGCCGACCTCACCCAGCGCATCGCCGGCGACCATGTCGAGGTCCTCACGTTGGTCGGCCCGAACGGTGATGCGCACGTGTTCGAGCCCGGCCCCAAGGAATCGGCGGAACTGGCGGAAGCCAGGCTGCTGATCGCCAACGGGCTTGGGTTCGAGCCGTGGCTGCAGCGCCTTGAGGATGCCTCCGGTTTCAAGGGCAAGACGGTGATCGCGGCTGAGGGCGTCACGCCGCTCAAAGGCAATGAGGAACTGGGCCCCACCGATCCGCACGCCTTCCAGGACGTGTCAAATACCGAGATCTACGCCGCCAACATTGCGAAGGGCCTGACGGAAGTGGATCCCGCGCACGCCGCCGATTTCAAGGCCAATGCCGACAAGCTGATGGCTGAGCTGCAGGGGGTGGATAAGGAGCTCAAGGCCGAATTTGCCGCGATCCCGCAGGATCGGCGACGCATCCTCACCTCGCATGACGCCTTCCAATATTTCGGCAAGGCGTACGGCATCGAGTTCGTCGCCGTCCAGGGAATCAGCACCGAAGCCGAGCCCTCAGCCGAAGACCTGGCGAAGATCGTGCGCCAGGCTCGGGACGGGCATCTCAGCGCGATTTTCCTCGAGAACATGGCCGATCCGCGGCTCGCCGAGACGGTGGCGCAGGAATCGGGCGTGGGCATGGGGGGAGAGCTTTATGCCGATGCCCTGTCCGAGCCGGACGGACCGGCCCCGGACTATTTGTCGCTCGTTCGCTACAACGCGAAGCAATTGCTCGCCGCCATGCGGTGACGTAAACTCCGCGCGCCGTCGAAATGCGGAGCGCAGTAATGAAATACCGCCGTGAAATCTTGTTGGGTCTGGTGGCCGGAGCTGCCGGTTTAGGCTTCGTCTCCAACCGCGCCTTCGCCTGGTACTACGACGAACTCACGCCCGATCAGGCGGCGACCCTGGCGGCTGCCTGCCGCCTCAGGGCTGACAGCCATGCGCGCCTCATCACCAATGCGCGCCAGGATCTGCTGCAGCGCATCACCAAGGGCATGCTGCCGACGGGCGCAAGCGAGCAGGTCGGGTGCCCCATCTGCGGTTGCACGTTCGTGGTGACTGCGGACGGGACCAATTGATCCCGCGCTGCGTCGCTGCCTGCGCTCTCCTCACATCCTTGTTGATCGCCGCTCATCCCGCCGAAGCGCACCCGCATGTCTTCATCGACAACAAGGTGGCATTCGTGTTCGACGCAGGAAAGGTGACCGCGCTGCGCCTGCACTGGGTGTTCGACGATATCTTCAGCGATGATCTGCTGAACCAGTTCGATGCCGATGGGGACGGAACTTTCGACAAGCTGGAAAGCAAGGCGGTGGGCGAGGGCGTGCTGCCCAACCTCAAGATGTTCCACTACTTCACCTATGTCTGGGTCGACGGCAAGCAGCTCGATGAGATCGCGCCCGCCGATTTCGTCGCCAGCGCCGATGACAAGCGCATCGTGACCTTCGAGATGAAAGTGCCGCTGCCGCAGCCGGTCGATCCGCGCAGCCAGGCGCTGGCAACGGAAATCTATGACCGTGAGTACTATGTCGAGGTCGATCTCGCGAAGGATAATCCAGTGGCGCTCGAGAATGCGGAGGGCATCCCCTGCGGCGCGACGGTGCGCAACGATCACGAGAACGCCTATTTTGGTGGTTTTGTCTTCCCGCAGGAGATCGCGCTGCAATGTCATTGATGCGTTTGCCCGGGTTGGCGCTCGTCGCGCTGCTGCTCGCCTTGCCCGTAGCGGGCCATGCCCAGCAGCAGACACCCTTGTTCCCGGCGCCGAGCAGCGACAGCGCCGATCAGCCGGCCGCCGCTCCGTCGATTTTCCGCAGCGTCGGTTTCTATGTCGTGCGCGCTGAAGCGACCTTCAGCCGCCAGCTCAACAGCGAGATGGCGGGCATCCGCAACGGAACAGGGTCCTTGCCGCTGCTGAGCGGCATCCTGGCGGCCTTCCTCTACGGTGTGTTCCACACCCTTGCGGTGGGCCACGGCAAGACGGTGGTGGTCGGCTATTTCCTCGGCAACCGCGCCAGGCCAGCGCAAGGCGTTGCAATGGCGAGCTGGATCGCGGTCAGCCATGTCCTCGGCGCCATTGTGGTGGCGATGGCGGCGCATTGGATCCTGGACCGGACCTTGATGTCGCCGATCGAGCAGAATCATTGGATCCGCCTGGTCAGCTTCGGCGCGATCGCCATCATCGGCGGCTGGATGCTGGTGGGCACATGGCGGCGCCTGCACGGCAAGAGCACTGGTCATCATCATCACCACGACCACGATCACCACCATCACGGGGCGGGCCATCGCCGGCTGCTGGCTGTGGCGGCCGGCTTCGTACCCTGCTCCGGCGCCATCTTGATCCTGACCTTTGCCATCGCAAACGGCATCCTGGCGAGCGGCCTCGCCATGGTGGCGGCCATCGCAATCGGCATGGCGGCGACCCTGGCCGGCCTGGGGCTGGTCAGCATGCTCGTGCATCACCAGGTCACCGTTCGGCTGGCCAACGGCGGGGGAGCGGTGCGCTGGCTCGGCCTGATCGGTCCGCTCCTCATCCTGGTCATAGGTGGGTTGCTGTCTTTGGCCGAGCTCTCGATCCTCGCCGCAACGACAAGCACTTGATCCAGCAATAGAATTCCAGCTGTGGCGAGTCGCGCTGCACCTGCGAGATCGATTGAGTTTCCAGGGGGGCCCTGCTAGAAGGGTGCCGATTCCGACCCTGGCCCCCTTGGTTGGCCCTTTTTTCAGAACTGGAGAGCCCCGGATGACCCGTCGCCGGCGCATTTACGAAGGCAAGGCCAAGGTCTTGTTCGAAGGTCCGGAGCCCGGCACGGTCGTCCAGTATTTCAAGGACGACGCCACCGCTTTCAACAATCAGAAAAAGGGGACGATCACCGGCAAGGGCGTCCTCAACAACCGCATCTCCGAATACCTGATGGTGAAGCTGGGCGAGATCGGCGTGCCGACGCATTTCGTGCGCCGCCTCAACATGCGCGAGCAGCTGGTGCGCGAGGTCGAGATCATTCCGGTCGAGGTCGTGATCCGCAACGTGGTTGCCGGCTCGCTCGCCAAGCGCTTCGGCATCCCCGAGGGCACGCAGCTTCCGCGCTCGATCGTCGAGTATTACTACAAGTCGGACGAGCTCGGCGACCCGATGGTCTCCGAAGAGCACATCACCGCCTTCGGCTGGGCGACCCCGCAGGACATCGACGAGATGCTCTCGCTCGCGCTGCGCGCGAACGATTTCCTGCTCGGCCTTTTCCTCGGTGTCGGCTTGAAGCTGGTGGATTTCAAGCTCGAGTTCGGCCGGCTCTACGAGAATGACGAGATGCGGATCGTCCTGGCGGACGAGATCAGCCCGGACAATTGCCGTCTGTGGGACGTGAAGACCAACGAGAAGCTGGACAAGGACCGTTTCCGCCGCGACCTCGGCAATGTCGAGGAAGCGTACCAGGAAGTGGCCCGGCGGCTCGGTATCTTCCCCGAAGGCGGACCGAGGGACATGAAGGGTCCCTCCACCATGCAGTGACGACCCCGTAGCAGAAGGACGAGAGATGAAGGCGCGCGTTCACATCACTCTGAAGACCGGCGTTCTGGACCCGCAAGGCCGCGCGATTGCCCACGCGCTCGGCACCCTGGGGTTCGGCGGTGTCAACGACGTGCGCCAGGGCAAGTATATTGAGATCGACCTCAACGAAGGCGACAAGGCGAAAGCCAAGCAACAGGTCGATCAGATGTGCGCCAAGCTGCTGGCAAACACCGTGATCGAGAACTACGCCATCGATCTCGTCGACTGACGGGGACTTCCATGAAAGCTGCCATTGTCGTGTTCCCTGGCTCCAACCGGGAGCGGGATGCCGAAGCGGCTCTGACCCAGGCGATGGGCAGGAAGCCGGTCATGGTCTGGCACCGCGATACCGAGCTGCCGGATGTCGATCTCGTGCTGGTGCCGGGCGGTTTCTCCTATGGCGATTATCTCCGCTGCGGTGCCATTGCCGCCCACTCGCCGATCCTGCGCGAGGTGAAGGCCCGCGCGGACAAGGGCATGGCCGTGATCGGCGTGTGTAACGGGTTCCAGATCATCACCGAGGCGGGATTGCTGCCGGGTGTCCTGTTGCGCAATGCCAGCCTCAAATTCGTGTGCCGCAATGTGCGGCTGAAGGTCGAGACTTCGCAATCGCTGTTCACCAGCCAGTATGAGCAGGGCCAGGTGTTGAGCGTCCCGGTCGCGCATCACGACGGCAACTACTTCGCCGACGAGAAGACGCTCGACGAACTGGAATCGAACGGGCAGGTGGCCTTCCGCTATTGCAGCCCCGACGGCGAGTTCGGCGACGAGCACAATCCCAACGGCTCCGTGCGCAACATCGCCGGCATTTTCAATCGCACCAAGAATGTGCTGGGCCTGATGCCGCATCCGGAGAACGCGATCGAACCGCTGCAGGGCTCGACCGACGGCAAGGCCTTGTTCCAGAGCATGGTGGAGGCGCTGTCGTGAGCACCGCCACCGCCAAGATCACGCCGAATGTCGTTGCCGAGCATGGCCTCACCAACGAGGAATACCAGCTGGTGCTGGAGATCATGGGCCGCGAGCCCTCGATGACGGAACTCGGCATCTTCTCCGTCATGTGGAGCGAGCACTGCTCCTACAAGTCCTCGCGCGTGCATCTGAAGAAGCTGCCGACCACGGCGCCCTGGGTGATCCAGGGTCCGGGCGAAAATGCCGGCGTCATCGATATCGGCGATGGCCAAGCCGCCATCTTCAAGATGGAGAGCCACAACCACCCGAGCTTCATCGAGCCCTATCAGGGCGCGGCGACCGGAGTCGGCGGCATCATGCGCGACGTCTTCACCATGGGCGCGCGCCCGATCGCGAATGTGAATGCGCTGCGCTTCGGCGAGCCGGACGATCCGAAGACCCGGCACCTGATCGCCGGCGTCGTCGCGGGCATCGGCGGCTACGGCAATTGCATGGGTGTCCCGACGGTGGCGGGTGAGGTCAATTTCCACGCCAGCTACAACGGTAACATCCTAGTCAACGCGATGACCGTGGGCCTGGCGCAAGCAGACAAGATCTTCTATTCGGCTGCCGCCGGAATCGGCAATCCCGTGATCTATGTTGGTGCCAAAACGGGCCGCGATGGCATCCATGGCGCCACCATGGCCTCCGCCGAGTTCAACGAGGATTCGGAAGAGAAGCGCCCGACGGTGCAGGTCGGCGATCCCTTCACCGAGAAGCTGCTGCTGGAAGCCTGCCTCGAATTGATGGCGACCGACGCCATCGTCGCGATCCAGGACATGGGCGCGGCTGGCCTCACCTCATCCTCGGTCGAGATGTCGTCCAAGGGTGGCCTTGGCATCGAGCTCGACCTCGATAAGGTACCGGTGCGCGAGACGCACATGAGCGCCTACGAAATCATGCTCTCCGAATCGCAAGAGCGCATGCTGATGATCCTGAAGCCACAGGCAATGGACAGGGCGCGCGCGATCTTCGAGAAGTGGGAGTTGGATTTCGCCGAGATCGGCCGCCTGACCGACACTGGCCACTTGGTGTTAAAGAAGAACGGAAAGGTCGAAGCCGACATGCCGGTCGCGCCACTGGTCGAGAAATCGCCGGTCTATCAGCGTCCTTACGTTCCAACCAAGCCGCAGGCCGACATCGATCCGGCTTCAGTGCCGGCGCCATCCGATCTCCTGGTCGCCTTGCGCACTTTGATCGGCTCGCCCGATCTCGCCTCGCGCCGCTGGGTGTGGGAACAATACGACCACCTGATCATGGGCAACACCGCGCAACGTCCCGGTGGCGATGCTGCGGTTGTGCGCTTGCCCGACATGAAGAAGGCGCTTGCGATCACGTCCGACTGCACGCCGCGTTACTGCTACGCCGATCCGAAGCGCGGTGGCGCCCAGGCGGTGGCGGAGACGTGGCGCAATTTGACGGCGGTCGGCGCGACGCCGCTCGCCATCACCGACAACATGAATTTCGGCAATCCGCAGCGCCCGGAGATCATGGGGCAGTTCGTCGGCTGCATCGAAGGCATGGTCGAGGCCTGCAAGGCGCTCGACTATCCGGTCATCTCCGGAAATGTCTCGCTCTATAACGAGACCAACGGCAAGGGCATCCTGCCGACGCCGGTCATTGGCGGTGTCGGCGTGATGGCGGATGCCGCCAAGTCGGCGTCCATCGCCTTTCATCAACCCGGCGAAGTTATTCTGCTGGTGGGCGAGACGAAGGGGCACTTGGGCCAGTCTATCTATCTGCGCGAGTTGCATGGCCGGGAAGAGGGCGCGCCGCCGCCGGTCGATCTTGCCGCAGAAAAACGCAACGGCGACTTCATCCGTACGCAAATTCTGGCGGGCACCGTGACGGCCTGTCACGATTGTGCCGATGGCGGCCTGCTGGTGGCAATCGCGGAGATGGCGATGGCCGGCGATCTCGGCGCCAGCTTGCGCGCGCCTGAGAAAATCTTAGGGCCTGCTCATGCCTTCTGGTTCGGCGAGGATCAGGCGCGCTATGTCGCGACCGTGACGATGGGGAATGCCGAGCATATCCTGGCAGACGCCAAGAGGGCCGGCGTTCCGGTCACCGTGCTTGGCGAAACCGGCAGCGGCGCATTGACCCTGGTCGATAGCGGCACCATATCGGTCGCGGACCTGAAGGACGTGCACGAAGCGTTTTTTCCGGATCTGATGGGCGCGGGGAGCTGATCATGGCGATGGAAGCGAGCGAGATCGCGCGGCTGATCAAGGAATCGCTGCCCGATGCCGAGGTGAAGATCGAGGATCTGCGCGGCGATGGCGACCACTATGCGGCGCAAGTCGTCTCGACGGCGTTCGCCGGCAAGTCGCGGGTTCAGCAGCATCAGATGGTCTATGAGGCCCTGCGTGGCAGGATGGGCGACCAGCTGCACGCTCTGGCTTTGCAGACTTCGGCGCCTAAGTAAGGTTAACCCGCAACTGCTTTGTGGTCTTAGCGGTTAGCCGATTGACAGGGCTGCGATTTGCCCTCATATGCCAATTAAGGAACTCGGCGAGCTTTTCGCCGCAGGAGAGATGAGAATGAGTGATAATCCGGTTTTCGACCGCATCCGTGACGACATCGGCAGCAACGACGTCGTCCTTTACATGAAGGGCACGCCGGTCTTCCCGCAATGCGGCTTCTCCGCGGCGGTGGTCCAGGTGCTGTCCCATGTGGGCGTCAAGTTCAAAGGCATCGACGTGCTGGCCGATCCGGGCCTGCGACAGGGCATCAAGGATTTCGCGAGCTGGCCCACCGTCCCGCAGCTCTATGTGAAGGGCGAGTTCGTCGGCGGCTGCGACATCGTGCGCGAGATGTTCCAGACCGGCGAATTGCAGGATTTGCTGAAGAGCAAAGGCGTTCAGACTACTCAGGCGGCATAGGCCGCCTTTTCAGACACGGATAGGAGCCGGCCCACTGGCCGGCTCTTCTGCTTTTGACGCATAGACATCAGATAGGAGTGACATGAAGGGTTATCGAGAGAAGAGCTTCAGTGAACGCGTGAGCTCGGCCAACGAAGCGAAAAGAGCGACGATGCAGCGCGTTCTCAGCCGGCCCGGCGCGGATGATCCCATCGTCATCGCGCAGAAGGCCGCGCGGGCGGAAATCGTCGCGGCTCGCGAAGCGCGCATCGCCGAGCGGAACGCCGCCAAGCTTGCCGCGGCCGAGCGCGAACGCGCCGCGGCCGAGGAACGCGCGGTCCTGGAGCGCAAGCAAGCCGCCGAGAAGGCGGCCGAAGACGCTGTCCGCGCCGCCGCCCTGGCCGTGGAGCAGAAGGCGAAGCGCGATGCCCGCTACGCCGCCCGCAAGGCCCGCAAATAGTGGGCCATACGGCGCCGATCGAAGCCGCGTCCCCCTGCCAGGCCTGCGGGGCATGCTGCTCGTTCGGCTCCGACTGGCCGCGTTTCAGCACGGAGGAAGACTCTCATCTGGAGCGCATCCCCAGCGCATTGGTCGCCGCCGATCAGTCAGGCATGCGGTGCGAAGGCAACCGGTGCGCGGCCTTGGCGGGCGAAGTCGGCGTCGCGACCGCGTGCTCGATTTACGATGTGCGGCCTGATGTCTGCCGGGCCTGCGAGCCAGGCGACGAGGCCTGCGGAATGGCGCGGCGGCGGTTCGGCCTGAGCATGCTCATGTGAGTGCCGCGGCCATGTGCCGGCACCGCAAGCGATTCAAGACTGAAAAATCGACCGCAACTGCAATGCGCTGGGTAGGCGATGTTCGACGTTCTCAGTTGCCGTTCTTGCCATTGTTCCCGCCGTTCCCGTGGATATAGCCTGCTGGTTTCTTATAACGCCGGGGCGGAATTGCATGCGCGCATCCGGTGAGCAGAACGGCCGGCAGCGCCAGCGAGGCGGTTGCCAGCATGCTCAACAGGCTGCGTCGGTCAGGCGAATGAACCTGGCAATCTTGAGGGGAGTACGCGGGTCCAATCATGGCGAGAGATATCCTTCCAAGGTGAGGCGAGACCAGCATCTCCTCAGATGGGCAGCGGCTTGTCCTCCTACAAGGCAGCATGTCCCTCGCCGCTACACCCCCACCCATAGCTCGCCATACCGAGGCTGCCCAGGGTGAAGCTGCCATGCAGCTTGTCGGCGCCACCGTCGCTGTGGCCGGCGCCGAGGGCGACGTAAAGCGGCATCAAATGGTCCTCGGTCGGATGCGCCATCTGCGCGACGTCGAGCTTGGCGCGGTAGCCGGTGAGGGCGGCGAGATCGTTGGCGGCGAGCGACTGATCGAGCCACTCCTGAAACTCGGTCGCCCAGCGCGGCGTGCGGCCGCCATCCCACGAGACCTGCCGCAGATTGTGCACCGAGCCGCCGGAGCCGAGGATCAGCACGCCTTCATCACGCAAGGGCGCGATCGCTTCGCCGAGCTTGATGTGGGCGTGGGTCGACTGGCCGCGCAGCAGAGAAAGCTGGATCACCGGAACCTCGCCGGCGGGCCACGCCAGCATCGCCGGCACCCAAGCGCCGTGATCGCGTCCGCGCTCGGTATCGAGGTTTGGATGGTAGCCGGCGGCACGCAACAAAGCGGTGGCGCGCTCCGCCACCTCCGGCGCGCCGGGCGCATCATAGGTGAGCTCATACAGCGCTTTCGGGAAGCCGGAGAAATCGTGGATGGTGCCCGGCTGCGGCGATGCAGTGAGGCTCGGCGCCGCCGCTTCCCAATGGGCGGAGATGCAAAGGATCGCTTTCGGCCGCGGCACCTTCCTCGCCAGCTCGATCAGATATCGCCGCGCCGGCACATCATCGAAAGGCAAAGTCGGCGCACCGTGCGAGACGAACAGAACGGGCATGCGGTCGGACATAATGAACTATTTCCATCCATCGATGACGTTCATGGATCGCAGGGAGCAATGGCCTTTGCGCCCGATGATGACGTGGTCGTGCAGGCTGACTCCAACGGCCTTCAATGCATTGCGCACTTCGCGGGTGAGGGCAATGTCGTCGCGCGAGGGCGAAGGGTCGCCGGTCGGGTGGTTGTGGGGCAAGCTACTCCTGCTCCCATCATATTGATAATATTGATATTTTTTGAACTGTCGATTCTGCTGGGGCCGGAGATTGGAGGCGGTAAATCTTGACGCTTCGTGATCATTCCGCTGCTTCACGCACGTTCCCACTCAGAACTCCTACCGCACGACAGATCATCCAATTCTTGTCGATCATACGCATCCAACTCCGCGACCGCACGTCCGGACCTCAAGGATGATGGGCCGATTTTCACCATATGCCAATTGAGCGACCGTGCCGAGCTTGAATCAGCGTTTCGCCGATTATCTCGGCAGGAGCTTGAGGAGACGAGGTATCTCGCCGATGTTTTCGGCAACATGGACGCCAGCTGCGGCCAGCGCCCTGCTCTTGGAATGGTAATCGCCTCTTCCACGTTCGGCGATAGCGCCCGCATGGCCCATGCTATGACCGAGTGGCACTGAACGTCCGGAAATGAACGCCACGACTGGCTTCTTGGTAGCGGCGTCCCGGATGAAGGCAGCCGCTTGCTCTTCGTCGCAGCCGCCGATCTCACCGAGCAACACAACTGCCTGCGTTTCCAGATCGGCATGGAACAATGCCAGGTGCTCGCGAAAGCCAGTTCCCTTGACCACGTCTCCGCCGATCGCAACCACAGTGCTGATGCCGATGCCCGCGCTCTTCATCTCCGCCAGCGCGGCGTAGGCGAGCGAGCCGCTCTTGGTGATGACGCCGACGTTTCCGGGCAAGCAGATGTCTTCGACAAAGAAACCTGCTTTGGCGCGGCCGGGCGACAGCACGCCGCTGGAATTCGGGCCGATCAGCGTGACACCAGCACGCTTGGCCAGATGGCGGATCAAGACGGCATCATGCAATGGTACATGCTCAGTGAGGCATACGATGATCGGAATGCCTGCCGCGACTGCTTCAGATACCTCGGACTTCACGGCATAAGGCGGGCTGAAGATCATCGACAAGTCGGCCTTCACCGAAGCCATCGCGTCCCATGCAGACTGGAACACGGGTATGTTCGGTGGGTGCCAATGCTCCGTGTCACCGGGATCCACGGCAACGATGCCAGTCAGCCTTGTGCCATGGCGCAGCATCTCTTCGCACTGGAAGCGTGCCAGTGGGTTCCCAATTCCGTGCACGAGAATCCGGGTTTCCGGGAGGGCCAGGATCGCCATGCTCAGCTCTTCGCGGCTGCGACCACGGCCTCGATGGCGGCCGCGATCGACGGACTGTTGGGCCAGCCGGCCGTGGTCAGCAGCTGCTGCGCGCTGGCCATGCCATTTCCGCGCAGATGCAGAATGACCGGCTTCGCACGCTGTCCAGCATCCGGGCCAAGCGCGAGCAGCAGCGATGCAACAATCTCATCGAGACGATAGCCGCACGTGATGATGTTGATGAGTACGGATCTGATCGATGGATTGCGATTGAAAGCCTCAAGCGCTGCTGCGAAGCCTTGCAGGGCCTGGCCGGCCCCGATGGCCTCGTCGATATCGACCAGCACGGCCACTTTCGATCCTGTGCTGGCGATCCAGTCCATCAGGGCAACGTTGAGCCCTCCACCCAGACCTATCAGGCCAATAGCGCCGCCTTCCGAGTTTTCTCGGAACTTCAGGCCGGCGAAGGTATTGGGCGCGCGAGAGGTGACATTTGGGTGGGGCTGCATCGCGGCGATGTCCGGCTGGCGATCAAGGGCGCCATCGTCGATCACGAGTCGGGCATCGAGCGCCACCAGCCCGCCCTCCGGGAGCTCTACCAGTGGATTGATCTCGATCATCGTTGCGTCGTAGGTGCGGGACATGGCGAACAGCGCACAGCCGATCCGCTCGTATGCGGCCCGGCAGCCCGGCGCATAGTCCAACCGGGCGAAGCAAGCCTGAAGTTGGTCGAAAGCCGGTCCCTCGATCGGGTCGACCGTGATCGAGACGAAGTTGGTCGGATCGGCAGCTGTGATGTCCTCGACATCGACGCCCCCGCTGCGCCCGAACAACAGCCGGATCTCTCCGTCCTCGATGACGATCCCGGCATACCTTTCGCGCGTGAAGGCGATCCGCTCTTCCACGAGCACTGACTGCACGGAATGCCCGTTGATGCGGCTTCCGAGCAGTGCGGCAAGAGCCCTGCGCGCTTCTTCGGCGCCGTCAGCGAAGGCAACACCGCCGCTTTTCCCCCGACCGCCAGTCGCGACCTGAGCCTTCAGAACCAGACGCGGCGGCAGCGAGAGGAGGGCTTGTGCCAGAGAACTGCCGTCTGTCACGACCACGCCAGCTGGCGTCGGCACACCGTGTTTCCGGAAGAGTGCCTTTCCGCGGTGTTCAAGCAGAAGCATGTCGCAGCCGTTCGGCGAGAGGTCCAGGCGCACACGACCTCATTCTGCTTCGGCGGTCAATGCTCCTACGTGTTCAATGGTCTCCACATACTCCGTCAGAAGATCTGCAAAGATCTGCCGCACCGTCGTCTCGCTTTTCATGTCGCCGACGATCTGCCCGATCGCATAGGTCCAGTAGTCGAGCCGTCGGGCCCGTTCCGCTCTCCGCAGCGGCTCGCCGGCAAGGATGGATTGCAGTGGGAAGGTCAGCGGCTTCGGCGCGCCAGCCCCGTCCCAGGCATTCGTGTAGGCGCTCTTCAGGATACGGCAAGGTTTGCCGGTGAGAGCACGGCTGACGACGGCATCCTCGGAGCTTGCGCGGAACAACTGCTCTTTCATATCCGGGCTGAGTTCGCTTTCCCGCGCGCCCAGCCAGATTGAGCCGCACCAGATCCCGGCGGCGCCAAGCGCCATGGCGGCCGCAAATTGGCGGCCGCGACCGATGCCCCCTGCCGCCAGCACCGGCATGGGCGCCACCGCATCGACGATCTGCGGCCAGAGCACCAGTGAAGAAACTGGCCCAACATGGCCACCAGCCTCGTTGCCTTGCGCGATCAGGACATCCGTTCCGGCATCGCGCTGCTTGATAGCATGCCTCACAGATCCAACGAGGGCACCTACCTTGATGCGCCGGGCGTGAACAGCATCGATGACATGTTTCGGCGGAACGCCTAGGGCGCCGACCACGAACTTCACCGGATGCCGCAAGGATATCTCCAGCGCTTTCTCGCTCTCGCTGGGCGTCATGTTCATCTTGTGCGCGTATTCTTTGACGAAGGCGGCAGCGTCGTCGGCGGGCAATGGCGGGATGTTTGCTTGGTCGACCAAGCGGGAAACGAACTCCCGATACTCGCGTGGGAGAATCTGATCCGGATCTGGTTCGCTGGGCAATTCCGCGAAGGTGCCCGGAAAGACTACGTCTACGCCATAGGGCTTGCCCTCGACATGGTCGTCGATCCATTTCAGCGACACTTCGAGCTCATCCGGCGTCAGGAAGGCTGCGCCAAGGATACCCATGCCGCCGGCGCGCGATGCCTCCACAACGACGTCCCGGCAGTGCGAGAAGGCGAAGATCGGCAGATCAATACCGAACATCTCAGTAACGGCGGTGCGCATCATCTCGATTCAACTCCGTGGCAGAGGTTTGTTCTGGTGCCCCTTATCGCTCTCGCTGCTCAAGTCGCGGCTGGCGGCGACAGCAGCGCCATCGCGGCGTCGCGCAGCGGTTGCGGCACTGGGCAGCTTTCCCGCGCCGAAAGATCGAAATATACCGAAGTCATCTTACATTCGGCTGCAAGTTGGCCGGATTCCAGCGCAAACATGCGATGGATGGTTACCACGGAACTGCGGCCGACTTTAGCGAAGCCACTCAGTATCCGGTACAGCGCTCCCGCGGCCAGTTCATGCCGGTACTCAACGACATCGCGCACATCGGCCCAGCCGTGCCCGGTGCCAGGCGAGGCCGGCTTCCGGTAGCCGATCTCATGGATCAGGTGCCACATGGCCTGGTCGAACGCGGAAACATAGTGCTGTACGTTCATATGTCCCATGGCATCGCACTGCGCGGGATAGACGAGACCTCGGAACGTCTCGAACTGACTGCCCGTCGTCATCTGCGCCTCGCGAAGCAGGACCTCCTGTATGGCGATACATACCCGGAAGTCATTTTTATATACTCATTGGTCTTTTTATGCTAGAAGGGCTCAGGTTTCAAGGCCATTTCACCTAACCGCTTAGATGTATCGAGGAACGGGCATGGAAGATAGCGATAGGCGGTCCTGGCGTACCGCAATCAGCGATGTCGAGAAATCAGAAGTCTACATACGGGGTTATGGTCTTGGCGACCTGATCGGCCGGATGTCCTTCTCCGCTGCCACCTTCCTGCTCATCCGAGGCCAGCTCCCCACGCCTGGTGAAGCCCGGATGATGGACGCGATCCTTTGCTCGGTACTCGACTACGGGCTCAAGAAGCCGGGGACCGTTGCCGCGCGCTATTGCGTTTCCGCCAATCCGTCCATGACGGCTGGTTTGGCGACCGCCATCCTGTCGGTCGGCGAATATACACTGGCGCCCGATGACGCCGGCCGTTTCATCATGGAGAGCTATGCCGAAGCCAGCCGTGGCGGCAAGCCGGGTGACGCGGCGGCAGCGGCCGAGGTCGACAAATTACGCGCCGCCAGGCGACGAGTACCCGGTTTCGGTCATCCGAATTTCCGCTTCCTCGATCCGCGGGCGCAAAAGCTGAAGGAGATCGCCAAGGCTGAGGGCGCCTGGGGGCCGCTTTGCGACTGGTATGAGGCGCTGCATCGCGCTTTCGCCATGAAAACGGGAAAGCCGGAGATTGTGATCAACGAGGTCGGCATGATGGCGGCGATTCTTGCGCAAATGGGGTTCACGCCGGCGGAGATGACCGGCATCGCCATCCTCTCGACCATGCCCGGCGTCATCGCCCATGTCTCCGAAGAGATCCAGAGCAATGTGCGCATTCGCACCGTTCCGGACGATGCGGTGGAGTACGAACGCCACCGCCGCGATCTCGCTGGAGATCTGAAGGAAAAGGGCTGGAGCTCCCGGTGAAAGTGCCAATGCCGCCTTGTCGGCGTTGATCAAGACCCAAGCGGAACGACTCATGCATATCGTCGTCACCATAAAGCAGGTTGTTGATCCGAATACGCCGTCTGTTCTTCTGAAGATCGGAAAGGACGGCGTCAGCCTCGAACTTCCGGTCGGCATGAGCCAGATCATGAACGGCTATGACGCGAATGCAGTCGAAGCGGCGCTCGCGCTCAAGGACAAGCATGGCGGAACCGTCACGGTTCTCAGCGTCGGCGATGAAACGAGCAAGAATTGCCTTCGTCGCGCGATCGGCATGGGGGCTGACAGGGGCGTGCATATCGCGGGACCGACGGGGCTCGCGTGCGACAGCGCCGTGATCGCGAAACTGCTCGGAGCGGCTGTCCGCAAGCTGGGCTTTGTCGATCTCGTTCTGTGCGGCCGCCAGGCGTCGGACACGGATGCGGCGCAGGTGCCGTTTCTGCTGGCAGGGGAACTGGACCTTCCGGTGATTTCGCCGGTGAAAAACATTCAGGGCATGGACGACGATTCGGCAATTGTAGATCGCATCGGCGAGGGGTGCACGCAGCGGCTCCAGGTGAAGCTCCCGGCTCTGCTCGGGATTTCGAACGAGATCAACAAGCCCCGCCCGGCTCCATTGAAAGGCGTCATGCTGGCGAAGAAGGCGGAGATCCCGACTTGGACGCACAGTGATCTCGGCATTGAAGCGCCCCAGCCGGCTATGACCTTGCGCCGCCTCTATATTGAACCGCCCGTCGAAACGTGCGCCGAGTTGATCGCGGCCGAATCTGCGCGTGCGGCCGGACGCGCGCTCGCCGATCGCCTTCGGCAGGAAGGGTTGATCTGATGCCCAAGGTCCTCGTTATCGGCGCGATCTCCGAGGGAGACCTGACTGGCACATCGCTCGAGGCCGTCACAGCTGCTCTCGAACTTGCGGAGGCGATGGGTGCCGAGGTGTTTGGCGGGTTGATCGGCGATGAATGCGGGCGCGCAGCGGCAACATTTGCGACAGCTGGGCTTGCTGAAGTGTTCGTCGCAGATCACGCGCGTCATGCGCCTTATGTTGCCGAGTTCCATGTTGCCGCGGCTCAGGCGATCGTCCGCCGTTGCCAGCCGGACGTGATTCTCGCTCCAAGTACCGGCGAGACGTCGGAGTGGGTGCCGATCCTGTCGGCCCGGCTCAAGGCTGCAATGGCGAGCGCCTGCACCCGCGTGGGATTTGAGGGTGGTCATCTCGTAGCGAAAAGGCCAGTCTGCGGAGGAGCGGTTCAGGGCGAATACGTCTTGAACGGCGCGCTGCGGATCGCGACGCTCGCGCCCGCAACCTACGAAGCAACCATGCTCTCCGAACCGTGTCCGATCTCCCCGGTGGAGCTGCCGGATGTGCAAGCGCGGGTGAAGGTAATCGAACAGCTAAACGACCAGGAAGGCAGCGGACCCCGGCTAAGGACTGCCCGGACGGTGGTGTCCGGCGGGCTCGGGATTGGCAGCCGCGAGAACTGGAGTCTGATCGAGGACGCCGCCGCTGCTCTCGGAGCGGCGGTCGGCGCCACGCGCGCGGTGGTCGAGCTTGGCTGGGTGCCGCACGCACAGCAGGTCGGATTCAGCGGTCAGAAGATCAGGCCCGAGCTTTATCTCGCCATCGGAATCTCGGGCGCGGTGCATCATATGGCGGGACTCGCCGGGGCCAAGACTATCGTCGCGATCAACAAGGATCCGGAAGCGAGCATTTTCCGGACCGCCCACTTTGGCGTGGTCGGCGATGCGAAGGAAGTCGTGCCTGCCTTCGTCACGCGGGTGAAGGAACTGCGGGCGCAGCAGGCTTGAAGCGGGGTTCGGTATGGCAAGTGAGCAATTGGTTGTGGTCGGCGGCGGTGTTGCAGGGTGTTCGGCCGCCCTGGAAGCGGCCAGGCTCGGGCTGAAGGTGACGCTGATCGATGAGCATCCGCAGAGCCTCCAGGCGATGAGCCTTGATGCCCCATACTTTTATGGCGCGCGGCTTGCCGCGGTCCTGGACGATGCAAGCGTGATCAGCGAGCGGGTGCTTGGCGCGAATGACTTGTTGCTGGAATGCCTGGATGCGGGCGTGGAGATCCTGACCGGCACCTGCTGCTGGGGCAATTTTGTGCCGGGACCCAACAACGTGCATCTCAAGAATCCGCAGCTGGGCGTCGCCGATGGCGAACGCTCCTGGTTGATCGACTACGACCGCCTCATCCTGGCGCCGGGATCGCGCGATCTGGTTCTGTCCTTTCCCGGCTGGCATCTTCCGGGCGTGGTGGGGGCAAACGGAGCGTCGGCACTGCTGGCGCGATACCAGGCCTTGTCGGGAAACCGGATGGTGATCCTCGGCTCCGGCAATATCGGATTGCGAACCGCGCGCCTAGCCGTGGAGATGGGAGTCGAGGTGGCGGCCGTAGTGGAGGTTGCGTCGGAGATTCGCGGCGATCCTGCACTTGCCGCTGAACTGGCGCGTGCCGGGGTACCATTCCTTCTTTCTCACACGGTCGAAAAGGTTGTTGGCGAGCAGGAGGTCCGCGGCATCCGGGTCTTGCCAGTCGATTCATCGCTACAGCCCGTATTGTCGGGCGCGCAGGAGATCGCTTGCGATACGGTCTGCATGGCGGTCGGCGTTGTTTCGAACATCGAGCTAGCCGCCGTATCGGGCTGCCGCATCTTCTTCGACGCGGCGCGGGGCGGTTGGGTGCCGGAGGTCGACAACGATTTCCGAACCAGCATTGCCGCGATCCACGTGGTAGGCGATGCCGCCGGTACCTTAGAGAGGATGCATTTGGATCCGGCAGTTGCGGCGGAGCAAGGCAGGCGGGTCGCGCGCGCTGTCGCGAGCGATGCGGGTCTTTTAGACAAGGCTGCGGAAACGCAATCCGTGGCACTGGAGGAAAATCCGCTGTTGCCCAGCGCACGGGCGTGGCTTCGCTCGCTGGTTGCCGCCGGCGGCATGGATGTCGTGGTCTGCCAGTGCGAGGACGTGACGCGGCGAGAACTGCTCGATGTCAGCCCGCCCAAGTATCTGGGAGCCGGCAACATGCGCTCCTGCGGTGGCGTAAAGGCGCTTTCGCCTAGCGGGCAAGGCAGCCAGGACCTGATCAAACGCTTGACGCGGGCAGGAATGGGCCATTGCCAGGGCAAGCGCTGCCGCGACCAGACCATCATGCTGCTGGCCGAGGCAACCGGGACCGATCTCTCTCGAATGGTGCCTGGTTCCTACCGGGTGCCGGTCCGTCCGCTCCCGCTCACGGTCATGTGGGCGGGCGAGGAGACGGATGAGACGCGACGGACGTGGCCGATCTGGTTGCATCCCGTCGAAGAGGGAGCCCCGGGATATGCCAGCGCACGAGCTGCGGAGTCCGATCGTGCGAAGCGCTGACGTCGTCATCATCGGGGCAGGGCTGACCGGGCTCTCTTCCGGATACTGGCTCGCCAAGGCAGGTGCGAGGGTCGTCATTCTCGAGAAGGGCCGCATAGCGTGGGAAGCGTCCGGACGCGCCACCGGGTTTCTGAGCCTGCGGGGCGAGCAGCCGCTGGAGGCGTCGCTTGCCGTTGCGGCAGGCGAGCTGTGGACGACCCTGGACGAGGAACTCGGCTATCCGACCGAATGGATGCCCGGTGGTCGGCTGTGGGTCGCCCTGGAAGAGGATCGATGGACGGAGCTGCAGGAGATCTGTCCGCAGTGGCAGGCAGCCGGCATTCCCGTGCAGCTCATCGACACCAAGTCGGCGCGAGACATCGTGCCATGCCTGTCCGAGCAAACATTGGGAGGACTTCACACAACGCGTGGCGGGCATGCGAACCCGCAGCGGACCAGCCAGGCCTTTGCCTGGGCGTTCCGCGACCGAGGCGGTGAAATCCTGGAGAACACACCGGCGACTGGCATTCACGTGGAGGGTGGACGAGTTACCGCTGTCGAGACTCCAACCGGCAGCATCGCCACCAGCACGGTGGTCAATTGCGCCGGGCCACAGATAGGCCTCATCAGTGCCATGGTTGGTGTATGCGTGCCGGTCGCGCCGGTGCGCCTGGAAGCAATGGTGACTGCGCCATTGCCGAAGCTCTTTGATGTGGCGATGGTTGGTCATGGACTCTCGCTGCGGCAGACCCGCCGCGGAAACATCCATTTCAACGGCGGTCCGCACGAGTGGATCGATGTCGACCTGACGTCCGAGCCGGCCACGCCGAACACGCCGATCGTGCGGAACATGGCACGTCGGCTGGCGGAACTGCTTCCCTCAATCGCCAACATCCAGGCGCTGCGGAGTTGGGCGGGTATCGTGGAAGTGACGCCGGACCAGAGCTGCATCATCGAACGTCTATCATCCCCCGAGGGAATGATTGTGGCGTCCGCTTCGGGTCATGGCTTCGGCTTGGCCCCCAGCATTGGCAGGGCAATCTGCGGCCTCGTCCTCGACGGCAGGAGCCCGATCTCGATTGACGGACTCGGTCTGGATCGATTCGCCAACCTTGATCCGGATTGGCGCTTGGCGCGCAGATGGGCGGCCGGCACCTTCAACACATGAATATCTTGCGATCCGGTCCGTTCGGCGCAACGGCACTGAGTCGAATAAGTTGACTTGCTGGTATGAGTGCGGCAAATAGCTCCATGTCCAAGCGAGAATCAGCGGAGGCCACATTGAAGCTCTCTCCCCGTGCCGAGCTGAAAGCCAAGAAGCAAGCATATGTGCAGGATGAGATCGTGGCGGCCGCGGCGAAGCTATTTGCCGAGCGGGGCTATCGGGCCGTCACCATCGACGACATCGGATCAAGCCTCGATTACACGAAATCCGTCGTCTATTACTATTTCAACAGCAAGAACGATATCCTGTGGCAGATCTTCCAGCGCATCTACGACAGCTATTTCGAGAGCATTCAGGAGATCCGCGCCCGCAATCTCCCGCCGGCAGAAGCGATGGGGATGATCATTCGCAAGCATGCGCTCAATGTCATGGAACGCCGCGAGTGGACAGCGATCTATTTCCGCGAGGAAAGCGAGCTGAACGACCAGCAGCGGCGCGAGATAGCCAAGAAGAAGCGCCAATACGACGCCATGATCGAGGAGGTCTACGAGGCAGGCATGGAGGCCGGTGTTTTCCGGCGGATGCCGAAACACATCGCGGTCAGCGGCCTACTCGGAATGTGTAACTGGCTCTATGTCTGGTACAAGGAGCAGGGTGCTTTTTCGGCCGAGGAGATTGCCGATTACTGCGTCAATCTGCTTGCCAATGGATATCTGACCAAAGCTTAGTGTCGTCCTTTCGGTCTTACACCCGCCAGCCGAAGATGGCGGGGCGTGGACCGCTGTTCAGATCATCCAGCACCACCCGGGCCGCATTGTGCCCCGGAACGCCCGTGACGCCTCCACCCGGGTGGGTCGAAGCGCCGCACTGATACAGGCTGAGAATTGGCGAGCGATAGTCGGCGTAGCGTGCGACCGGCCTGCGGAGGAAGATCTGGTCCAGGCTGAGCTCTCCATGATGCACGTGCCCGCCAGGCAGGTCGAATATGCGTTCCAGGTCCCGCGGCACCAGAATCTGCTTGTAAATGACGCTATTGCCGAAGCCGGGCGCGTACCGGGTGATCTGGCGCATGACGATCTCGTAAAGTTCGTCGCGTGCAGTATCGTCCCAGTCTCGGTCGCGTAGGCGGTACGGGACATGTCCGCCGAACACGCTCACGACATGTTTGCCGCTCGGCGCGACGGTGGAATCAAAGGCGCTTGGGGTCAGGATCCACAAATAGGGCTGCGGCGCCATCCGGCCGTGGCGCGCTGCCTCGAACGCTTCCTCGAGCTCCTCAAGGCTTTCCGCAATGGTGATGAAACCGGGATTGGAAGCGTCGAGACCGCGTGTGTCGTATGCGGACCAGCGAGGCAGCTGATCCGTTGCGAGGTTGATCTTGAAGCAGGAGGAATCGGTGCGGATGCGCTTCACCGCGGCAACGAATGCGGCAGGCAAGTGCGCCTTGTGCACTAGGCGCAGGAAGGTGGTCTGAGCATTGGCGTTGGCGATGACCGCCTTGGCCTCGATCCGCTCGCCGGTCATGAGCTCCACGCCGCGTGCAGCGCCATTCTCGACGATCACCCGCGCCACTTCGGCATTGGTCCGAATCACAACACCGGCGGCTTCGGCCGCTCGTCGAATCGCCTGGGTGACCGACCCCATGCCACCCTTAACCAGCCCGCCTGGGCCAGCCGGGGTGTTGGGGTCACGCAGCATCGGGCGCGCCAGCACGTAGGCTGACCCGGGCGTCTTGGGACTGATATTGCCGCCGCTGCCCGATGCATAGCTTCCGAGAGCGGTCAGCATCTTTTCACTTTCGAACCAACGCCGCAGGAAGTCATAGGCGCTGAGCGTCAGCAAGTCCCAGATGTCATAGAACCGTGCGCCGATGTCGCGGAAGCGCCATGCCAAAGACAACGCACGGCCGACATCGCGCAACCGGCCAGTCGTTGGATCGACCGGGACCTCGAACAGCAGACGCCGGAGATACGGCATCAGGCGTTCCATGTGCGCAATGAAACGGGGGTAGGCCTCGGCGTCAGCAGCGGAGAACGTCCGGATCTCATCCACCATGCGCTGCGTGTCGGGCCAGAAGACAATGCTGCTGCCGTCCGCGAACGGCTGGAATCCAGGCGGTGTCTCGAGGACCTCGATACCGTGTTTCCCGAGATCGAGATCCATCATGATCTTGGGCTGGAGCAGAGACATCCAGAACGCTGCAACCGATATCCGATAGCCCGGCCAGACCTCCTCAGTGACGACCGGGCCGCCGACCACGCTGCGTCGTTCCAGTGCCGTCACCTTCAATCCGGCCTTCGCAAGATAGGTTGCGCATACCATCCCGTTGTGGCCGGCACCGATGATGACCGCATCCAATGTGGGCATCCGATATCCCTTGTCCCCTTGCGCTATGGCACCACGGCCAACGCATCGATCTCGACACGCATCCGTGAATCATAGAGCGCGGCCACCCCGACCAGTGCGCTGGCCGGCGGCGTGGCTGTTTTGATGAAGCGACTCCGTACCACGCGCAGAATCGGGACCATCGAGGGGTCATAGTTCGTGACGTACACCGTGAAGCGGGCAACGGACTCGAAGCCGACACCGGCGGCAGTCAACGTCCGCCCGATGTTCTCGAAAGCCGCGCTCAGTTGCGCCTCGAAATCGCCCGTCACGAGGTTGCCGGATGCGTCCGTGGGCACATGTCCCGACAGCACCATCAATCGGCCGCCGGAAATGACCATCCCCTGTGAAACTCCAGGAAACGAAGCGCCGGGCGGATTGACGGGCTCGAGCAAGGTGCTCATCTAATTCCTATACCCAACGGACGGAAAAACAGACTGATAGGTCAGTATCATTGCGGAGAGGTCCCTGCAAGCGTCTTTTGCCGGTCCGGCAGCCGGACCCCGAGGACCCAGGAAATGCAATTGCATCAGGCAGGGAGATGGTGCATACTGACCAGCGGGTCGAAAAACACGACCGATGGGTACAAGCCGCCGAAGGAGGATGGCAATGGGTCTCAGGATCAACTTCATCAATCCATTCGGAACTCCGGTCTACAATGGCCTCATCACCGACACCTTGATGCCCTATGCACGGCCGGATACCGAGGTCGTGGTAACCAATACGCGTGATTGCCCCGAGAACATCGACTACTACTACAACAAGCACATCGTCGAGTTGGTCGTGTTTGAGGAAGTGATGCGCGCCGAACAGAACGGGTTCGATGCGGTGATCG
Source organism: Dongiaceae bacterium (assembly GCA_035695765.1). Lineage (GTDB taxonomy): Bacteria > Pseudomonadota > Alphaproteobacteria > Dongiales > Dongiaceae > Dongia_A. The sequence continues at coordinate 48,531 of DASRRI010000111.1, read as the reverse complement.
TCGGCTGCTGCTATGACCCGGGAGTGCGGGTGGCTCGGGAACTGGTCGACATTCCTGTGATTGGCCCACTCGAAGCGACCATGATGATGGCGCCGTATTATGCACATGACTATGTGGTAGTTACCGATCACCACAAAGCGGTGCCCTACCTGCGGGACTTGGTGACGCTCTATGGCGGCATGAACTGCCGCGATGTGTCCTGCATCAATTGGTGGGTCACCGATATGATCCGCGATACCGAAGGCGTTGCGCGCGATGCCATGACGAAGTGCCGGAAGGCCATGGAGGACAAGGGAGCGGAAGCGGTCATCCTCGGCTGCACGATCATCGCGGCGAGCATGGAGAAGTGGCTAATCGATACCAAGGCGCCGCGCGAGCACACCATCCTCAACACCAACACCTTCTCGCTCAAGATGGCGGAGTCGCTGGCGGATCTGAAGAAGCAGGGACTCTATAACATCAGCCGAGGCGGCTACTATCAAAAGCCGCAGCAGCGGAACGCCCAGGAGTTCGCCGAAGTGCGTGCTCGCTACGGCCGACCGTCGGCATTCTGAACTCCTGGATGCATCGTAGCACAGGTCCGGAGTGAACGAACATGGGTATCCTGACGGGCAAGAACGCAGCCATCACGGGCGGTGAGACCGGCATTGGCCTCGCTATCACCGAAGCGCTTTGCGCCGCCGGCGCGCAGGTCCTGATCGGCGGAATCCTGGAGTCTCCCGGCCGAGAAGCGGTCAGGAATATCCGAGACAAGGGGGGTGTCGTCGACTTTATGAAGGTCGATGTGCGGGACGGTGCGGCTGTGGACGGGCTGGTGCAGTCAGCCATCGACCGGTTCGGATGCCTCGACATCATGGTGAACAATGCAGGCGTGTTCGATGGTTTCGCCAGTTGCCTCGAGACGAGCGAGCCCCTCTGGGACAAGGTGATCGACATCAACCTCAAGGGCACCTTCTTCGGCTGCCAGGCAGCGTTGAAGCGCATGGTGCCGCAGGGTGGGGGACGCATCATCAACACAGCTTCGGTTGGCGGCCTGCGCGGCGCAGCCGACGGCGCTTCCTACACTGCTTCGAAGTTCGGCGTCATCGGCCTCACGCGGCAGATCGCCTGCGTCTATGCCGAGCATGGCATCACGATCAACGCCATCTGTCCGGGCGTCATCCAGACCAACATTCGCGGAAACTCGACTATCATTCTCGGCAGTGACGCACCGAAGATGGCTGGCGTTGGCTCCGATCCGGAAGCTTACAAGCGCCTGGTACCCGCACGCCGCAAAGGCCTTCCTTCAGAGGTCGCGGATCTAGCTATATTTCTCGCCTCCGAGAACGCCGCTTACATCAACGGCCAGGCGATCGCCATCGACGGCGGCTGGACGGCGACATGACCATCGAGGCGGACTCGCTTTCCGGATTCGATGCGGCGGAGACGGCGATCATTGATGCCGTGCGTCGCTTCGTGGCGAGGGACGTCCGCCCGAATGTCGCGAGACTGGAGCGCGAAAGCCGCTACCCCGATGAGCTAGTCGCGACGATGCGCGAGCTCGGTCTGTTTGGCCTGGCCGTTGCCGAGGCTCATGGGGGGCTCGAGCTCAGGCTTCCGGTCTTTGCCGCCGTCATGGAGGAGCTGGCAAAGGGCTGGACGAGCCTTGCGGCCTATGTGAACAGCCACAGCACGGTCGCCTACGCCATTGCCCGACATGGAACCGACGCGCAGCGGAACCACTATCTGTCTCGGATGGCAACCGGTGAAATCCGCGGCGCGCTGTGTCTGACCGAGCCCGGTGCCGGGTCCGATCTCCAGTCCATCGCGACGACCGCACTTGCCCGCGACGGCAGCTTCGTTGTCAAGGGCAACAAGTTCTTCGTGACCAATGGCGCGCGCGCGAGCCTGCTTCTGATGCTGGTCAAGACCGATCCGACAGCCGAACCGGCCAAAAACGGGATCAGCCTGTTGCTGGTCGACAAGGACGCACCTGGCATCGCCGTCGGGTCGACGTTCCACAAGATGGCCTACGGTCACGTGGACACCGTCGAAATCCTGCTGAACGAGGCGATTGTTCCAAAATCTGCACTCGTCGGCGGGATTGCCGGCCGGGGACTACAGCAGCTGTTCGACAGTCTCGAGGTCGGCCGCATCGCGATTGCTGCCAGCGCCGTTGGCCTCGCCGCAGACGCACTCGGCGAGGCGAAGCGCTACGCCGCCGAGCGAAAGGCCTTCGGTGTCACCATTGATCAGCATCAGGCAGTCCAGTTGCGGCTGGCGGAGATGGCGACGAAACTGGTGGCGGCGCGGCTGATGACGCGCGAGGCTGCGCGTATGAAGGCCAGCGGCGCCAGAGCGGACATGATGTCGGGGATGGCCAAGCTCTTTGCGAGTGAGACCTGCAGCGAGATCGTGGCCGATGCGCTGCGTATCCATGGCGGGTATGGCTATATCAGCGAGTTTCCGGTTGAGCGCCTCTACCGGGAGGCCCCGCTATACATTGTGGGCGAGGGCACGAACGACATCCAGAAACTGGTGATCGCGCGCCGAATCCTCGAAGGCCACGAGGCCGCAATCCTGGGATTGCCGCAATGACCACGGTTTGCCTGACCTTTGACTTCGACGCGCTGTCAATCTGGATCAGCACCTTCAAGCTGACCTCACCGACGCCATTGTCGCGGGGTGAGTATGGCGCACGCGTCGGCCTGCCGCGCATCCTGTCGCTGCTCGAGCGGCATGCGGTACCCGCCACCTTCTTTGTGCCAGCCCACACGGCGGCCAGCTTTCCGGAGTCTGTCCGCGGGCTCGCGGTGGCTGGCCACGAGATCGCGGTGCACGGCTTCGTCCATGAGTCCCCGGTGACGCTGACCCGTGCCGAGGAGGTCGACTTGCTCACCCGGAGCGAGGAAGTACTGAGCAAGGTAACGGGTGTGCGACCAGTCGGCTATCGCTCGCCGGCCTGGGACCTCAGCCCTCACACCATGCAAATCCTCGAAGAGCGCGGATACCTCTACGACAGCAGCCTGATGGCCGATGATTTTCGCCCATACAGGCCGCGGCGGGGCGACGTGGTGACGGAACAAGGCTTCGTGGCAGGCCCGGAATGCAACCTCATCGAGTTTCCGGTGGCGTGGGAACTAGACGACTATCCATATTTCCAGTTCATGTCCCGTCCCATCAATCAAGGCCTGCGCGATCCCCAGGAAGTGGCTGCGATCTGGCGCGCCGAGTTCGATTATTGCCGGACTCAAGTGGCGGACGGCGTGTTCAACCTGACCAATCATCCGGAGATCATCGGCCGCGGACCACGCATCGAGATGCTGGATCGGCTGGTCACATACATGAAGAGCCAGGACGGCATCAGATTTTCGACCCTGCAGGACGAGGCAACGCGACGACTGAGCGCACTCGGTTTGGCGCGCTCAACCTCACCTGGACGTTGACCATATTGAGACACTGAACTGCACAAGGACATGTGATGAACGACAATCCGACAGTGGCCACCATACCCGCCATCGGCAAGAACGCGTGCTACTACGAGGATCTGAATCCCGGAGATAGCTGGGTCAGTCCGCGCCGCACCATCACCGAAGCCGACATCGTGATGTTCGCCGCTCTGACCGGCGACCACAATCCGATCCATACCGACGAGGAGTTCGCGAAGACTACGATCTTCGGCGGTCGCATCCTGCACGGTCCGGCCGGATTCGCCATCGCGACCGGCCTGGAAAGCCGCCTCGGCATCAAGGAAGGCACCGCGATCGCGTTCCTCGGCATGACCTGGGATCTCAAGGGCCCGATCAAGATCGGCGACACCATCCGCGTCGAGCAGAAGGTGACCGGGAAGCGCGAAACCAAGAAGCCTGGCCAGGGCATCGTATTTTTCCGCGTCGCGCTGATGAACCAGCGCAACGAAGTCGTCCAGGAAGGCGAATGGAAGATCATGATGATGCGCAAGTGTCGGTGATCTCCTGGGCACCGCCTTGCAGCAGAATATCTACGCATTTCTGACCGAGATCGCGGCACGGCGCGGGGAAGCGCCGGCGCTCAGGTTCGGAGACCAGACCCTCAGCTATCGCCAGTTGCTGGTGGAGATCGACCGTGCGGTTGCCGGGCTACGGGCACAAAGCGTGGGCAATGGCACGAGCTTCGCGATGCTGTGCGAAAATCGCCCCGATTTGATGATCGCTTACTACGCAGCTGCGCGGTTGGGCGGCGTGTTCGTGCCGATCAACCCGAGCCTGACCGCGCGGGAAGTCACGCACATCGTGGATCATTCCGGAGCGGTCACGCTGTTTCATGATGAGGCGATGCGGATGGTGGCCGAGCAGGCAGTGCCCGCGGAGCGGCGCAATGTCCTGGACGCGCTGTCCGGTGCGTCCCCAGCCGGCAGTACTTTGGCAGCTATCGAGCCAAGCGACGATTTCCTCATCATCTACACGTCCGGCTCGACTGGCGCGCCGAAGGCAGTGCTTTTCGATCAGCGTGCCGAGATCGCGGGCAATGCTTCCCTCATCGAAATGTGGGGCATCAGCGAGAAGGACATCACGCTCGTCGCTTTGCCGCTTGGATTCCTCTATGGCCTTTCGACCGCCGCGGCGACCGGACTGCAGGCGGGAGGGCAGGTCGTCATTCAACGCCGCTTCCATCCTGGTGAAGTGCTGCGGGCGTTGGTGGCGCGTCGCGCCAGCATCTATCACGGCGTGCCGACGATGTACACCATGATGCTGGATTACGCGGAGCAGAACGATCTGAGCATCGACCTCAGCTTCATGCATCTTATGATCTGTGCGGGTGCACCGCTCTCGGCGGAACTGAAGGCGCGCTTCCAGGCACGCTTCGGCAAAGCGATCGACGACTACTATGCTCTGACGGAGGTACGTCCTGTGTTTGGACGCTTCGCCGGCGACTCGCGTCCGATTCCGAATGGCGCGATTGGACGTTCCGCGCCAGGCGCTGTCATCCGTATCGTCGATGGCTCTGGCGCGGACGTCCCCGATGGTGCGCACGGGGAGCTGTTGGTTCGCGCTCCCTCCACGCTCAAGCGCTATTTCAAGGATGAAGGCCTGACGAGCGCGGCCTTCCAGGATGGATTCTTCCGAACGGGCGACCTCGGCTATCGCGACGCACATGGATTCTATCACCTGACCGGGCGCATCAAGGACATCATCATCCGTGGCGGTGCCAACATCGCGCCGGCGGAGGTCGAGGGAGTAATCGCACGACACCGTGACGTGCAGTCCGCTGCCGTCATCGGCGTGCCAGACCGCAAATATGGGGAGGTTGCGGTTGCCTTCGTGATCTGCCGCGGTGGGACTCGCGTCCCGACGGACGAACTGACGAGCCTCTGCAAGCGTGAGCTGGCGGAATACAAGGTGCCGGCGGACTTCCGCTTCGTGACGGAATTTCCCCTCGGCATCACCGGGAAAGTTGACAAGAATGCCCTGAAGGCGCTGTGGGCGAAGGGGCAGGCATGACCGGGGCGCTACCCATCTCGGTCGCAACCATGGCCATTCGCCGCTACAAGGACATCGCGGCGTTTCGAATGCATATCGACACACTGGCTGCGGAAGGCGCCGACAGGGGCAGCCGCATGCTGCTGCTGCCGGAACTGACCTGCGTCGGTCTGCTCTGGGGAGATCCTTCGGCCGGCGAGACAACAACAGCCGGCGTTGCGAATCTTTACCGCCGCCGTCTCACACCGCTGCTGCGCCCCTATGAGGATGCACTGCGCGAAGTGGCGCAGCGCCGTCAGCTTGTCCTGGCGGGCGCCACGTTCTGGCATGAGGAGGAGGGCAGGGGCGTCAACACTGCCTTCGTCGCATTTCCAGATGGAACCATCCAGCGGCAGGACAAGCTGCATCCCACACGCCCGGAACAGGCGATCGGCACGGTCGGCGGCGAGGGCCTGCACACATTCGAGATCGACGGCATCCGGATTGGGCTGCTGATCTGCTACGACATTCAGTTCCCTGAACTGACGCGCCACCTGGTGGCGGAGGGGATTCAGGTATTGCTGGTTCCCTCCCTGACCAGCGAGCGGGGCTACTGGCGCGTCCGCCACTGTGCCCATGCGCGCGCGGTCGAGAACCAGATCTATGTGTGCGTCTCGCCCATCGTCGGTGATCTCGGCATTCCGGCCGACCACCCGGTACGGGGCTGCGGGAGCGCATTCGTCGCCTGTCCGATCGACAACCGATTCAATATCGGCGATGGGACGTATGCGCGCGGATCTGCGAACGCGGAGAGCCTGCTGCACGTGAGCTTGGAGATGGAGCGGCTGGAGCTGTCGCACAATAGGTCGGAAATCCGCCAACGAGCCGATCGCCGACCCGCGCTTTACGCGCGGCTTCGGAGGTAGAGACGCCACATCTATTGACTCGGAAAGCGCGATGAGCACACGCAAGCTGAGCCGTTTCTCGAACGGATTCCGCGCGGGCCAAGTGCTGCCGCAAGAGGCCCTGTTTCCCTCCAGGCACTCTTCAATCCTCAGTTCAACAAGCTAGGGAATGCGAGAATGATGAAGACCCCAAGGACCACGGAAGTTGCCGGGTTGATGCGCGCGATGATCCTGACCGGTCATGGTGGCCTCGACAAGCTCGTGCTCCGCGACGTGCCGAGGCCCAGACCCAGTAGTGGAGAGGTATTGATCAAGGTGGGGGCATGCGGCGTCAACAACACCGAGATCAATACGCGAACCGCTTGGTACGACCGTGCGGTCAATGCCAGTGTTTCGGTAGAGCTTGGCCTCTATGGCCTGGACAGTTCCACCGGTACGTCCGGCGCTGAAACGATTGCATCGTGGAACAGCTCGACTGTCGCATTCCCGCGTATCCAGGGTGCGGCCATCGCCGGCCGTATTGTGGCAGCGGGTTCAGGCGTGGATACAGGCCGGCTGGGGCAGCGTGTTCTGATCGATCCTCAAGTCCGGCATCTCAATCTCCCTCTCCGCGCGCAACTTGTTGCTTATATTGGAAGTGAGCGCGACGGCGGCTTCGCGGAATATGTCGCTGTGCCTGCCGAAAACGCGCATGTGATCCACTCTTCGCTTTCCGACGCAGAGCTCGCGACCTTTCCTTGCTCATACGATACGGCTGAGGAGATGCTCGAACGTGCGCGGCTGGCGCAAGGCGAGACGATCGTGATTACGGGTGCCGCCGGCGGAGTAGGGACGGCGTTGATCCAACTTTCTCTCATCCGTGGTGCGCGTGTTGTGGCGATCGCGGGCGCTGCGAAGGAAGCGCGCGTCCGCGCACTCGGAGCACACGAATTTGTCGCGCGTGAGAGCGGGAATTGGAGGCGAGCGGTCGAGAATCTCGTTGGCGAGCAAAGCGTCGATGTCGCGGCAGATGTCGTCGGCGGCGCAGTATTCGGACAGCTCCTGAAATTGCTGAGGCGCGGTGGACGATACACGACGGCGGGCGCAATTGCCGGCCCAGTCCAGCCGATGGACCTGCGCGATCTCATTTACAAGGATCTCGAAATGTACGGCATCACTTGTCCCACCCCTGGGGCATTTGCACGCATTGTCGGGTACATTCAATCCGGCCAGCTCAGGCCGTTGGTCGAAAGGATTTTCCCTTTGGCCGAGTTGCCTCAAGCCCAGGCTGAGTTTCTCAAGCGGGAGCACTTCGGAAAGTTCGTCATCGTTCCATAGAGCCTGCCACAGCGCCGTCTCGCTGGTTGCGCTTTGACGCTCAGCGCTGCGTCGTCTGCCAATGCGGATTGACCCAATAGGGCAGGTTCGCTCGCGGCAGGGAGGTCCCCCGGATGAGATCGCTTGCTCGCTCGGCCAGCATGATGGTCGAAGCATTGGTATTGGCGCTGACGACCTGCGGCATGATCGAGGCATCCATCACGCGCAGGCCGTGGACGCCGCGTACGCGGAGCTGCGGATCGACCACCGACTCCTCGTCGCCGCCCATGCGGCAGGTTCCCGCGGGGTGAAACGCCGTTGCGATATGATCCTTGATCCAGTTGTCCAGCCCGGCCTCGGTCGCCGCAGAGGCGCCAGGCGCGATTTCCACGCCTGCATAGGTTTCCATGGCTGGCTGGCGGACGATCTCCCTAGTCAATTGCACCGCTCGGCGCATCGTCGCGAGGTCGCGTGGGTCACTCAGATAGTTGAACTGGATCCTCGGCGGCGCGGTCGGATCGGGACTGCGCAGGATGACCGTACCGCGGCTTTCTGCCCGCAGCATGGTCATGTGTATCTGGAAGGCATGTCCCGGATGCGGATTGAAGCTGTCTGGCTGGAAGGCCAACGGCAGGAGCTCCAGCTTGACGTCGGGATGCTGAATGCCGGCTGCGGTGCGGATATAAGCGGCGGCCTCGAACTGATTGCTGGCGGCCACACCCTTGCGCGACAGGAACCACAGCAACCCGGTGAGCCACTTTCGGGGAAAGCACGAAGCGGCGAACAGCGTAACCGGGGCCTTGCACCAGTATTGCACCGTCAGGTCGGGATGATCCTGGAGATTGCGTCCGATGGAGCCGCGGTCGGCAACCACGGCGATGCCAAGACTGCGCAGCGCCTCTGCCGGACCTATTCCCGAGAGCATCAAGACTTGCGGCGAGTTGAAGGAGCCGCCACAAAGGACGACCTCGGAACCGGCCCGAGCGCGGCAGGTTCTGCCGAGTTGGCGGTACTGGATGCCAGTGGCGCGCGTTCCATCAAAGGTGATGCACTCGACCAGAGCATTGGATTCGATGCGCAAGTTGGAGCGTGAACGGGCCGGGTCGAGATAGGCGCGGGCGGCGCTCCACCGCCTTCCGTCGGCGATCGTCATCTCGTTCGGGCCGAATCCTTCTTGCTGATAGCCGTTGCTATCGGCAGTCAGCGGATAGCCCGCCTGTCGCCCCGCCTCCATGAATGCCTTGTTGAGGGGTGCGGATGTCAGGTCCGGTGCAGTAACTTTGAGCGGTCCGTTCCCTCCACGATAGGGTCCCTCACCCGCAGCGCAGCTTTCCGATCGCTTGAAATAGGGCAGCACATCGGCGTAGCTCCAGCCGGTGCAACCATGCTTTGTCGCCCAGGCGTCGTAGTCGAGGCCATGGCCGCGGGTATAGACCATGCCGTTGATGGATGACGAGCCGCCCAGTACCCGGCCGCGTGGGTGCGGGATCTGCCGGTTGTTCAGGTACGGTTCCCGCTCGGTCATATAGTTCCAATTGTGTGCGCCACTTTCCAGTAACGCGGCGACGCCAAGGGGCATGTCGATTCGCCAGTCCTTGTCGGCGCCTCCAGCCTCGAGCAGGAGCACTTTCTGGCGTCGGTTCTCACTCAGCCTGGTAGCCATGACGCAGCCCGCCGATCCGGCGCCAACGACGATGTAATCGAAGGTCCCAATTTCAGGGGTATCGTCGTGCGTCATCATCCCTGTCCTTTATTGACCATTCCATCCACAAAATGTGCCGAGCCGCCGTGCTGCGAAGGAGGTGCCGGCCACCAAGATGCTCACGTTGGTCACAGAAGTATCTTGCGAAGAACCCGACATTATGGAATACTGACCGATGGGTCGAAAAGATAGATCATACGGTCAGTTTACACAAGAGCAAGTGCCGACCCGCATGCTACCAAGCAGGGAGAGAGGTGCCGCATGTTGCGTTCAAGCTCGCGTCTCACGCGCCGTCATGTTTTAGCTGCCGCAGGCGCGACCGCGTCGGCGCTGGCCATGCCGAACATCGTTCGGGCCGCCGACCCGAAACTGCGCGTCGGCGCGCTGCTGCCGCTGACCGGGGATCTGGCGTTATGGGGGGTGCCGGGCAAGAACGGTGCCGATGTCTGGGCAGCGCGTACCAACAAGGCCGGCGGCATCGTTGTCGATGGCGTGCGTCATGAAGTCGAAGTCGTGGCCTTCGACGGCGCCTACATTGCCGAAAAGACGCTGCAGGGCGCGCGTTCCTTCATCGACCAAGAGGTCAAATACACCATGATCATCGGCGGTGACGATTGGTCAGCGCTGCAGGACTTTTCCAACCGGAACAAGCTTCTGACCTCCACCCTCTACGTCACTGACCTCAATCCTGACGCCAAGTACCTGCTGGCGCCGGTCGAAGTGCATCCACTCTATTTCGGCTGCGGCGCCGAATACCTGCGCAAGGTCGAGCCGAAGGTGAAGTCAGTCGCGCTGTGCGCCCAGGACGACCTGACCGGCCGCGTGGCGCTGGCCTACTGGCGGGCCGGCTTCGACGCGCACAATTTCGACATCGTGAAGGACGAATATTTCGACTTAGCGACAACGGACTTCGCGCCTGTCGTCAGTTCGCTCCTGGCCAGCAAGCCGGAGGCGGTCTGCCTCGACACTGCCTACCCGTCGTTCGCGCTGCTGCTGGTCGAGCAGCTGTACATCCAGGGCTTCAAGGGCCGCATTCTGCATGCCGGTCTTGAGCTGCTGCCGGATATGGTGAAGCGCACAAGCGTGGAGTTCATGGAGGGCTCGATCACCTTCTTCCCTCGCTTTGACGACGCAGCGATCAGCACCTCCGCGGTCGGCTTCCCGGATGCCACGGGGTTCTACCAGGAGGTGGAGAAGACCTATCCCGGCGGCTGGAACAACACGAGCTGGGAATTTCCGGCCTGCCTCGAGGTCTGGAAGCGCGCGGTGGAAGCGGCCAACACGACCGAGCCGGACGCGCTCCTCGCCAGCATGAAGGCGAATCCGCCCGAACATATGTTCGGGCCGGCGAAGTGGTGGGGGGAGGATCTGTTCGGCTCGAACAACGCGCTCGTCGGCGCGTGGCCGATCGTGGTGGTGAAGAGCGGAAAGGTCGACATCGTGCAGATGAGCAATCAGGCCGCTTGGTACGAAGCCCACCGCGACTTCGTTGTCAAGCGATTTGAGGAAGAGCAGCTGATGCCCAATCAACGCCGGTGAGTGACCGCGCCGAGATGGCGCCGAGCGTGGCATGCAGATTCTGATCGATACCTTGCTCAACTCGGCCATGGCGAGCGCCGCCACGGCGCTCGTCGCAATCGGCCTTGCCCTGGTCTTTGGGGTGATGCGGGTCGAGAACTTCGCTCACGGCGAACTCTACATGGTTGGGGCTTACGTCACTTGGTACGTCAGCACCGTCCTGCAGCTCACTTACTTTCCCGCACTCGTTTGTGCCGTACTCTTTACGGCGCTGATCGGCGCAGTGATGGAAGTGGCTCTCTTCCGCCGCTTGCGCAGCAATCCCGTCGGCTGCCTCATTGTCACGATCGGTGTGCTGCTCGTCTTGCAAACAGCGGCGGTATGGTTCGCCGGGATCAACAGCACGCTGCTCGTGGAATCACCCTTTCCGGGTGCCTTGCGCGTTAGCTCGTTCGCGCTGCCCTGGCATCGCCTATTTGTCATCGTAGCGGCCATTGTCCTGATGCTGGCGCTCACATGGTTGCTGCGACGGACGATGTTCGGTTGGGCCGTCCGCGCCATGGCGCAGGATCGGGAGGCGGCCAGCCTGCAGGGCATTTCCATCGGAACAATTTCGATCGCGGCGATGATGCTCAGCGCAAGCCTCGCCGGTGCAGCGGGCGGGCTGATGGCCCCGATAGTGCGCATAAGCCCATTCATGGGCCAGCCGGTTATCATTACCGCTTTCATCGTCATCATCATGGGCGGGCTAGGCTCCATGGAGGGAGCGATTATCGCCTCCATTCTCTATTCCACGTTCTTTACGTTCGTCTCGACCTACATCGACAGCACCGTCGCAGCCATCGCAGGACTCTGCATCATGCTTGCCGTGCTGATCTTCATGCCAAGCGGCCTCATGGGCAGGGCCGAGAAGGTGTAATCGGTGCGACCGCGTTCGATCTCGACGGTCTTGGCGATCGTGCTGATTGCAGCAGCTGTGCTGCTGCCGCTGGTTGCCGGTGATTACTTCACGGCCTTTGGCACCGAGATCGCCATCACCGTTCTGATGCTTTCCAGTTATCGGATCATCGTGCTGACTGGAGAGTGGTCCTTTGCACACGTCGTGCTGCAGGGAGTCGGGGCCTACACGGCGGCCATCCTGGTCAAGGATCTCGGCTGGCCATTTCCTGCGACACTGGCGGCGGGCGCGGCCATGTCAGCACTTGTGGCGGCGATCCTCAGCTATCCGCTCCTGCGCATGAAGGGTTTCTACTTCTTGATGGGCAGTTTTGCAGCCGCAGAAGCCATCCGCCTGCTCTGGCGTAAGATTTCTTTTTTTGGCGGCACGCGCGGTCTATCGAACATCCCAGCGCCCTATCTGGAGCTGGGTGGTTTCAGCATCGATTTTGGCCACACCACCAACTATTTCTATCTTACCCTGACAGTGGTGATCTGCTGTCTGCTGTTGATGTGGTGGATGGAGCAGGCGCGCATTGGCGGAATATGGCGTGCCATCCAGCAGCAGGACGTGCTTGCACAATCGATCGGCATCGAGTCGCGCACTTATCGCCGGCTCGCCTTTGTCATTGCCGCAGCCTTCGCAGGAATCGCCGGTGTCCTGTTGGCTTACGCCTTCGGCAGCGTGACCGCGAATCGGTTCAGTTTGAACTTCGCACTCTACCTCATGATCTGGTCAATCGTTGGCGGCACTCGAACGTTCTATGGTGTGGTCCTAGGCGGCGTCGTGCTCATGGTCTTCGACGAATCGCTGCGCTTTGCCGAGGAACTCCGGCCTGGCGTCTATGGCCTGATCCTCATTGCAGTGATGCTGTTCTTTCCACAGGGGCTGGAACGCCTGTTGGCGCCAATCGTGCGAGGCCCCACCAGGGCACCGCGCCGAGACGTGGTTCCCAGCACCAGATCGGAGAATGCATGACGGGCATTCTCCAGCTCTTGGCCGTTCGCAAAGCGTTCGGGGGCTTGGTCGCGGCTGACGACGTCAGCCTTTCCGTTGTGGCCGGCACCATCCACGGGCTTATTGGACCGAACGGTGCAGGCAAGACGACTTTGTTCAGCCTGATTACCGGGTTCTATCGTGCTGACTCGGGAACAGTCGTCTTCGATGGCACCAATGTGACGCCAATGTCGACCAGCACTCGGGCCAGGCTTGGACTGGTGCGAACGTTCCAGTCCAACCTGCTTTTTAGCGAACAGTCGGCGATCGACAATGTTGTCAGCGGCGGATTGGGCACGCGGCCGCGCCAAGCTTTCGATTGGCTGTTCGAATGCCCGTCGCAGCGCGCTGCAGTCATGGAGACGGCGCGGGAGATTCTCCAGTCCTGTGGCCTTGGGGACAAGGCCGAAGTTCCGGCCGGCAGCTTGTCGCATGGTCAGCAACGAATACTCGGCATCGCGGTCGCCCTGGCTGCGCGCCCCCGGCTGCTGTTGTTGGACGAGCCGTTCACCGGCATGACCGCACGCGAAAAGGACGCTCTAGTCGAGATTGTCCAGTCCATTCGCGCACGCGGTGCTTCGATTGTCCTAGTGGAGCATGACATGCGTGCCGTGATGCGGCTCTGCGATCGCATTACGGTGCTCAACTTCGGCAAAGTGCTGGCGGAAGGAACGCCGGATCAGGTCCGCCGCCATCCGGACGTGATGGCTGCATACCTTGGGACGGCCTGACATGCTTGAACTGCGCAGCCTCAGTGTGCACTACGGAGCTGTCGCCGCAATTCGCGACTTGTCGCTTTCCGTCGACGCCGGAAGCATCGAAAGCATTATCGGATCGAATGGCGCTGGTAAGAGCACAACGCTCCGTGCGATCTCTGGACTGGTGCGTCCGACCGCTGGAGAGATCTGGTTCGATGGTGGACGCATAGACCACCTAGATCCGAAGGCGATTGTTGCGCGTGGTATCGCCCATGTTCCGGAAGGCCGCCGTGTGTTTCCGGACCTTACGGTCGAGGAGAATCTCCTTATTGGCGGCTATCTGCGCCGGGATCGCGTGGCACTGAGGCGCGACTTCGGCGAGATCTGCAGCGAGTTTCCCCGCTTGGCGGAACGGCGGCGTCAATTGGCCCGCACGCTGAGCGGCGGTGAGCAGCAGATGCTGGCGATCGGCAGGGCCATTATGTCGGCCCCGCGCCTGATCCTGATGGACGAGCCGTCGATGGGCTTGTCGCCGATCATGGTTTCCACCATGGCCCAGATCATTCAGCGGATCAACAAGAGCGGCCGAACCGTCCTCCTGGTCGAGCAGAACGCAAACGTGGCGCTGTCGATCTGTGATCGTGCGGCGGTGCTTGAGCGGGGAAGCCTCGTCCTCAGCGGTACCGGTGCGGAGCTCAAGGACAACGAGCATGTGCGCATCGCCTATATCGGCATCTGACTGGCACGAGGATCCGGTCAATTGCCTGTGGCGGGTCAGCCGCTTGCCTGGTACGGAATCTCTCGACCAGCCGCAAGATCGGCCTGTTGATCAAGACGTCCTGACGCAGGACGCGTTACACGCAGTCGCGTGGCATCTCTGCGCGCGTGGTCATCTCGTGCGCGGGGGCTATTACGCTGCGCGTGAGGCGGCATCTGCATCGCTCGCGGCCTGGCACGAGGTCGCGAGGGAAATTGCAGAAACCAGTCCGCGGCCAGTCTCGCGCGCCCACGCCTTTCATGCCCGGCTCGCCAGTCATCACCAAGCGGCCTATCGCGCGCTCGCGCGCAAGCAATTGTCTGACCTCGCCGCCTGCGCGCGGCTGAAGACGGAAGGTCTTCTGGCAGCTGTCACCGCGGCGGAAGGAGACCTGCATGCCGCCGGCGTCGAGCTCGACGGCATCTCGCTCGCTTGGCGTGCAGGCCTGCCGGTGCGGTTGCCTGGCCTGCGCGCCATCGAGCTTGCGGCGGCCGCCTGGTACTCGGCGAGCGGCGACGCGGGCCGCGCGCGAGAGGCGGCAGCCCGCGCGGCGACGGTGACGGGTGTGTTCTCCGCCTATCCGGAAGACGCTCCCGCAGATTGGCCGAAACGTCCGAGCCAGGAGGAACTCCTGCGTTTCGCCTTTGCCGCGACGCGACTACCGAAGGCGATCGAATCATGGTCCATTGTTCAGGAGGCTTAGAGCTCGATGGTCGCCCGCGGTGAGGAGAGCAACAGTTTCGACTACGTCATTATTGGCGCCGGATCAGCGGGGTGCGTGCTTGCCAATCGCCTCAGCGAGGAGACCGACGCTTCGGTTCTGCTGCTGGAGGCCGGCGGTCCGGATCACTGGTGGGATTTCCGCATTCAGATGCCGGCGGCGCTGACTTATCCGCTGAACGGTACGACCTATAACTGGCAGTTCGTGACCGAGCCAGTCGCGACGCTGAACAACCGGCGGATCCGCTACTTCCGGGGCAAGGGTCTCGGCGGCTCCTCGACCATCAACGGCATGGTTTATGTTCGTGGCAATCCCATGGACTTCGACAATTGGGCCACGGACCCGGCGCTGGCGGAATGGTCCCACGCATACTGCCTGCCGTATTTCCGCCGGGCCGAGACCTACGACCAGGCGGCCGATGAATATCGTGGCGGAGACGGGCCGCTGCACGTCACCAAGGGGTTCGGGCTCAGCCCGCTGTATCAGGTCTTTCTGGAGGCGGCCTACGAGGCCGGTCATGCGCCAGTCGCGGACATGAACGGGTACCGCCAGGAAGGCTTCGGCCGCATGGACATGACCATCCATAATGGCATCCGGGAAAGCACAGCGCGGGCCTATCTTCGGCTGGCTGCCCATCGCTCGAATCTCACCGTTTGCACGGGCGCTCTGGTATCGCATCTGGTCCTGGAGAATGGCAGGGCCAGGGGCGTCGCCTTCCGAAGCCGAGGCCGAAATCGCGTCATCACCGCCGCGCGCGAAGTCATTCTGTGCGCCGGAGCCATTCAATCGCCACAGCTGATGATGCTCTCCGGCATCGGGCCAAGTGCTGAACTGCGGCGGCATGATATTCCCTGCCGGCATGACCTTCCCGGGGTGGGCTGCAATCTCGGCGATCACCTGGAATTCATCGTGGCCTATGAGTGCCGCAAGCCGGTCTCGTACTATCCCGCGACCAAGCTGCATCGCCAGGCAATGATCGGTGCACAGTGGCTTGCCACGCGCAAGGGCCTCGGCGCCTCCAACTTCTTCGAAGCAGGCGGTTTTCTGCGGGGATCGGAGGAGGCCAAATGGCCGGATGTGCAACTGCATTTCGTCGCGCTCGCGGCGGATTATTCCGGCAGGCTGGCATCGCCGGGCCATAGCTATCAGGTTCATCTCGGTCCCCAACGTTCCCGCAGCCGAGGAACTGTAACTCTGCGTTCAGCGCGGCCGGACGATGCGCCTGCCATCCAGCCGAACTTCCTGGCCGAGCTGGGCGATTGGGAGGAAGCGCGCGCCGCCATCCGGGCGTCGCGACACATCCTGGAGCAGCCCGCCCTTCGGGCGTATCGCGGCAAGGAGCTGAGGCCCGGTTCCCGCGCAGACCGCGACGATGCTTTAGACGACTACATCCGGGAGAACGCTGAGACCGGTTACCATTTTGTTGGAACGTGTCGCATGGGGAGCGGACCGGACGCGGTGGTCGATAGTCAATTGCGTGTCCATGGAGTCGACGGGCTTCGCATTGTCGACGCGTCAATTATGCCCGAGGCGACGAATGGTAACACCAACGCGCCGACTATCATGATCGCCGAACGAGCAGCCGATCTGATCAAGGGTCGAACGCTACCGCCGGCACTAGTAGCCTACTATCGGCATGGCTCGGCCAATGTGAACTGACGAGGGAGCTTTTCGGCTACGGCGCAAACTCGATGTCCGCATCTGCCACGTCTCGGAAATGGCGTTAGGCCTGGCTTCCGTTCGCTACGAATTCCAAACGGACGTCGCCGAAACATTTACATGCCGTGGTTGCTCGCACGAAAGCTGAGCGCCTGGGAGGACTTAGGCTGAAGCTGACACACTGTGATCGAGAATGCCGGTGGGGGTAACGAGCGGGATCATTGTGCGGCAAGCTACTCATGCTTACATCATATTGAAAATACTGCGATTTTTCAAATGCTCGATTCTGTTGGGGCCGGAGATTGGTGGCGGCAAATCTTGACGGTTCGTTATCATTCCGCTGCTTCACGTCGGTTCCCGCACTGAATTTTTCCAGCACGACAGATCATGAGACTTTTCGATCCCCACGCATCCAACTCCGCGGCCGCACGTCCGACCTTCAAGAATGATGAACCGATTTTCACCATATGCCAATTGCGCAACGTGCCCTGGCTAGTCACTCGTGGCTTGAGAGATCGTCAAGCGCACGGGACAACCATCTCAACCGGGCATGCTGGTGCGAAGTCAATCACTGCGCTCAGCTAAGCACAATCAGTTCGGATGATGACGTCGTTAAGCGCGTCGTCCCATTCTCAGTGATTACGACGGTATCTTCGGTCATCATTCCGCCCCATCCGAGTTCGTAGTACGGCGTTTCGACGCAAAGCACCATGCCGGAGGAAAGCACAGCATGAACTCCGGGCGCGAGGCGCGGATACTCGAAGCACTCGCGACCGATCCCGTGTCCGACATGATGGCGTTCATAGTCGGGAACTCCGTTCGAACGAATGTGCTCGATGGCGATGCGGAAGACCTCCTCCGCGGCGATCCCAGGCTCGATGGCCGACATTGCGGCGATCTGTCCGTCACGGAGAACGGAGAACAGGTCGCGTATCCTGTTGCTCGGTTGCCCTATGACCGCAGTACGAGCGGTGTCGGCCCAGTATCCGTCGACGGAACAACCAATATCGAGCCGGATCAAATCACCTTGAGCGATTGACCTGGAGGACGGGTAGGCGTCGGCAAGCGCACTCCTTGGGCCTGAGGTCGCGACGATGAATCCTGGAAGCGCACCGGCTTCGGTCATGCGCGCGGCGATCAGGCTGGCGAGGTGCCACTCCGTATTGCCCGGCCGGAGCGCAGAGAGGGAATCGTGGATCGCGCTCTCGGCAATTTTGGCCGCCCGCGCAAGAAGCTCGATCTCTTCCGGGAGCTTGGTAGCCCGGGCCTGCAAGAAGAGGTTACTCGCGTCCGCGAGGTGAAATCCGCGAAGCGCGTGCTGCACGGCTTCCAGGCTTAGCGAAGGCTCCGAGAGGTCCACGCCGATGCGAGGGTTGCTTAGCCCCAGGCCCCCCACAGCGTTGCTGAGCGCCGTCGCCCAATCGGGCGATAGGGATTCTCGGCGTGTCGGCTCCGGCCGCGTGATGCCTCGGAATATGAACCGCCCGTACAGGTGAAATTGCAGGTCGGGCTCGATCGCTTCGAGCGCTGGTCCCAAATCAGACCGCGGGCAAACGAGCGCGGCTGAATCTGCGCTGAACGCAACAGCCATCCGATGATGCCGGTCGGTGTCGTGCATCATGCTTTTGAACCCGCTGCAATAACTGATGTGCTCTGGCCGCAGAGCGATCAACAGGTCGAATTCACCATTGGCCAGGTCCAGCAACTTCTTGCGCAGTTTCCGGCTGAGCGATGTCATGGGACCTCAATATTTGTGCTCGACCGGACTGAAGTGCCCCACGAAGCTATGCGAGCCTCCGGGATAGTTCAGCCGGAACAGCGTGACGGGTACTCGGTTCGACCATGTCTTACGTTCCGATACGAGCAGTGCGGAAGGAAATGGCAATCGAAGGATTCGTGCTTCAAACTGTTCCGCCAGACGTGCGGAGATCACGTTCTCAAGCCGCGTACATGGGCCGATCTTGAGCAGTTGGACGCTCGGCGGATCCAACGCAAAGTCCGCTTCGGCGGCCTCCGGGAAAAAGGCGAGGTTGATCAGCCGTTCTTCCAGAACCTGCGGCACATCGTCTGCGCAATGCACGCCTGTCAGCGCAACGATCTTGCTCTCGGCCTCGAGTTCCGGCCAATACAATGACGCTTCCTTGCTGGGTTGCACCACGCGATCGATCAGGCGAAACGAGTAGCGCTGTCCTTTGCTTTCGATCTCGTTCCGAATATCGATGGTCTTGAAGACCGAATGCATTTCAGTGTTGGGCGCCACGAACGACCCGGCCTTTCGGCGCCGCACCAGGAATCCCGAAGCGGCCAAGCTGCTCAACGCTTTGTTCACGGTCGCCCGGGATGCGCCAAACTGCTCGACCAGCTCCATTTCGTTCGGAATGCGATCTCCGGCGCGCCAACTCCCGGTTGCGATCTTGTCGTGGATCGCCTGCTCGATCCGATCGACCAGTGACGCTCCCGAGTCGGGAAGCGTGACGATCTTCGCTTGCGTCTTGGCCCGAACTGATAGGGGTTTCTTTTTTCTCGCTTTCGGCATGACACCTGATCTTCCTACCGCAACACGTTCTCGCGCGGAGGCATGACGGTTGGCAAGAGGCCTTGCAGCTTGCCGGCGATCTGGCAGAGCAAGAGATCATCCTTCGGTCGGCCCACCAGCTGTAGTCCGGTCGGAAGGAGGCGGGCACCCAGTCCGGAGGGTATTGTGATCGCGGGAAGCCCGAGCAGAGCCCCCGCGGTGGTGATCGGCTCATGCTCCTCCGGGCCGAAGTAGGCGGTGAAGGTGGCGTTGAGCGGGGGCGCCACCTTCGGGCTGGTGGTCGTCACGAGGGCATGAAATTTCGCGGTTACATCGAGCCACTCTGCCAGCAAGTCCTCGCGTTGCGTGAGGGCGCGCCGGTATGCCGCTTCTTCAACAGGTTCGGCCAGATACGCGCCACCCTTTGCCAGGGGCGAGTCCAGACGGTCGACGGTTCCATCCTCGATGAAAGGCAGGAAGTTTCGGCGCGCCTCGAACAGGAATATCGCCAGATAGGTCTCGCGGTATGGGCGCGGCGGCAGCGAAAAGACCTTGAGTTCCGCGAACGAGGCCAAGCGTTCAACGGCGGCATCGAAATTGGCGATCACCTCCGGTTGGTCCAGCTCCGCCGATGGCCGCAGGAGCCCGATACACGGCGCTTCCACGTTCCGGTCGCTCAGGCGCTCGGCGGTTAGTGCCGATACCACGACCGCGCAATCTTCCGCGTGCCTGGCGATCGGCCCAATCCGATCGAACGTTTCGCTCAGCTGGAGTGTGCCGCCCGAGGGAACCAGCCCGACGGTCGGCCTAAGACCGACGGCGCCGCAGAAGGCGGACGGCTGAACAATGGATCCGCGTGTCTCGGTCGCAACCGAGAAGGGCACGAGGCCACCACCGACGGCAGACGCCGAGCCGCTCGAGCTATCCCCCGTCCATGCCTCAAGATCGAAGGGATTCCGGCATGCTCCGGTCACGGACGCATCAAAGGATTCGAACGGCAACGTAGCAGCCATCTCGATCAGCGCCAGCTTGCCGAGGAGAATCGCTCCCGCCTTCCGGAGGTTGAGAATTGCGTCCGCATCCGTTGAAAGCTGACGATCGCGAAACGGCGCAGCGCCCCAGGTGGTTGGCAGCGGCGGGACCGTTGCGAAGATGTCCTTCACTGCATACGGAATGCCATGCAGCGGACCCAGGTCGGTTCCGTTTCGTAGCATTGCGTCCGCTTGCTCGGCCGCCTGCATCGCACCCTGCGCATCGAGGTTGACGACGGCGCCCCACGGTCGGCCAAGGCGCTCCAGTCGCTCGAGATAGAACCGCGTCAGCTGCCTCGACGTGACTTCGCCGCTTCGGAGCAGCGCGCCGAGTTCCTTCACGGAAGAAAAGGCGTAGCGCGCTGCGGCCAAGGTCATGGAACAGTCTCACGATATTTTTTGTCTAGACATAATATCGTCTTTCGGCTTATTGTGCACTCATAAAACAGGGACGGCAAATGGATATACCGGTCAAATCGCTCAGATCGCTCGCCGTGCGCCAGCGCTCCCTGGGGCCCGGAAGCCCGAGCTATCCATTGCTCCCGCCGCTGACGGCAGGGTGTCCGCAAACATCGACATCCGAGATTTCCTACCCGGTCGAGGTCGAGTTCGATCTGCCGCTCTCTAACCCCAGCTCGCTGTTTGCCCAAAAGGGCCGCGGATTGGAGCGGTTCGCGTCGCTGCTGCCTCCGCTCGCGCAGGGCCTGAGCATGGAAGAAGGCGGAACGCCTCTGGTGGACATTACGCGCAAGGTCGGTGGCCGCAGACAGATCCTGGTCAAGAACGAAGCGCTCAATCCGACCTGGAGCCACAAGGATCGCTTGAATCTCTGCGCAGTGAGCGCAGCCGTGCATGTGAATGCGCCGGGTGTGGTCGTCGCATCCTCCGGAAACCACGCCGTGTCGGCGGCGGCTTACGCGGCGCGTGCATCCCTGAGGTGTCTCGTCGTCACGACGACCGGGATGTCGCCGAGTGTCAAGCAGATGCTGGTGGCAATGGGCGCGGCGATCGTGGCCGTCCCGGTCGACTCGCGCTGGTCCGTACTGCGCGACGTTGTAGAGAACACCGGCTACCACCCGGTCAGCAATCTGACGCCGACGCACACCGGTCACGCCTGGGGCCCGGAAGGTTACAAGACGATTGCCTATGAGATCTTCACCGATCTTGGCGATGACCTGCCATCAGCGGTGCTGGTTCCGACCGGCTACGGAGAAATGCTGTTCGGGATCGCCAAGGGATTTTGCGACCTGCACCGCCTAGGCTTGGTCAAGCGAATTCCGAGGTTGTTTTCTGTGGAGCCGGCAGCGCGTGGGCCGCTATATGCGGCGATGCGGCAGGCAAGACCTGTGGCAATCGTGGACTCGGCGCCGACTGCCCAGGTCGCGATTGCGTGCACGATCGGCGGCGTGCGCGGGACGCTTGCGCTTGCCATGACAGATGGTGCGCCGCTGAAGGTCGCCGACGAGGAGGCGACGCGCGCTCAGCAGCTCCTGGCACAATCGGGCCTGTGGTTCGAACTGTCGAGCGCTGTGGGGCTGGCGGCGATCTCGCAGCTTCCGGCAAGACTCGACGACGGGCCAGTCGTGATCATTGGCTGTTCGTCCGGGCTCAAGGAGCCGCACGAGGAAGTCGAGCTGCCGGAGATTGCAACCGAGTTCCGAAGCATCGCGCAGCATGTGCGCGATCGATATGGAGTTGTCTTGACCTAGGCTCTGGCCACCAGTCCAAGCCCGGGAAGGCTTGCCGGCAGCGACCGTGGGGATCGCTGCGACAGAAGGAGGGAAAGATGTCTAAACTGTCCAGGCGTCAGTTTCATCTGTTGACCGCCGCCACCGGAATCGCGGCGCTGGGTTGGAATGGATCGGCGTGGGCGCAAGACGGGGACGTTCTGCGCATTGCCCTCAACAAGCCGGCCGACAATCTCGATCCGCACAAGTACATCGGCGTGTGGAGCGTGCAATCGATGGTGTTCGACCCGCTGGTCGCGTACGGTCAAGGCGGCAAGATCGAGCCGGCCCTGGCGGAGTCGTGGACGGAATCGGAGGATGGCAAGACCATCACATTCAAGCTTCGCCAGAACGTCACCTTCAGCGACGGAACCGCGTGGGACGCCAATGCGCTCAAGTGGAACTTCGACCGCTGGATCACCGATCCGGACAATGGCTGGCTTTCGGTCGGGGCGTTCTATGACAAGCTCGAGATCATCGATCCGCTGACCGTCGCCTTGCACTTCAAGCAGCCCGTGCCGCCGGCGCTGGCCGAATTGTCGATCGTGCGGCCGGTACGGTTCCTCAGTCCCGCATCGGTAGGTGCGGATGGTGCCTACAAGGAGCCGATCGGCACCGGGCCATGGGTCGTCGCCAGCAGCGATGATTCGGCCACCGTCCTCCTTCGTAATGAAAAGTACTGGGGCGAGAAGCCGGCCTTCTCGCGGGTCGAGCTGAAAGTCATCCCCGACTCCCGCAGCCGCGTCTCGGCCCTGATGGCGGGCGACCTCGACATCATCGGCGGCGATTATGTTGCTCGGCTCAGCCCGCAGGAAGCCGGAACCCTGCGCAAGCGCGGTATCGCGGTCGAGGCTTCGCCGGGCACCGGCACATTCCTCCTGGGTTACAACCCAGACCGCGAGATTCTGCACGATGCGAGAGTCCGCGAGGCGATCAGTATCGCCGTCGATCGGGAAATCGTGGCGAAGGCGCTGCTGGCCGGCTATGCGGACCCGGCAATCGATTTGTTCTCGGAAGCGGTACCAATGGCAGGCACGCGGCATCCGATTCCCAAGCGGGACACCGAACGGGCGAAGGCCTTGCTTCAGGAAGCCGGCTGGACCGGCGACGGTGTCCGCGCCAAGGATGGCGTACCGCTGAAGCTCGAACTCGTTGTTTCCGAAGAAGCGGCTCCCGGCTCACGTGCCCTGGCCGAGGTTCTTCAAGGCATGCTGCAAGAGGTCGGCATCGAGATGTCGATACGGTCCGTCGATCATGCGACCCGCCATGACGACATTCCTGCCCGCAAGTACGATCTAGCCTTCTTCACGACCATCGGCGCGCCCTACGATCCGCAGGGAACGCTGACGAACTACTTCCTCAGCACGATTGACAGCGGCACGGACGGCAAGATCTATCTCGACAAAGAGGGATTGGATCCGCTCATCAATGCCGCGATGGCAGCGCTGGGTGAGGAGCGGCCGGTCGCCTTCCAGCGGGTCTATGATTGGCTGTACGAGCGCCACGCCCTTGCCGCCCTCATCTATCCGCAGCGGATGTGGGCCTATGGCCCGCGCGTGCAGGGCTTCGTAACGCCGCCGACCGAATACGACATGCCCTTCAAGGGCATCAGCTTGAAAAGCTGATGCCGGAGCAAATGGAGGAGCGAGCTTGCGTTATCTCATCCTAAGCCGCATCGGCGCCGCCGCGCTGCTCATGCTGATCGCATCGATCTTCTGCTTCCTGCTGATCGTCGCCGCGCCCGGCAATGTCGCAATCCTCATTGCCGAGCTGCGGACGGCGCAGGCGACCAAGGCGGACGTCGAGAAGATCGCGGAGGAATATGGGCTCAACGATCCACTACCGGTGCGCTATGGTCGCTGGCTGGGCGATGCGGTCTCAGGAGACTTCGGCTTCTCGTTGCGAAGCCAGGAAGAGGTAACGCACGAACTCGCGGTTCGGATACCGACCACGGCGCTGTTGATGCTCGGCGGCGGCATCGTGTCTCTCGCCATCGGCGTCAGCCTGGGCTTGATCGGTGCCATGTGGCCGGGCGGACTGGTGGATGAGGCGTCACGTGCGGTTGCACTGCTGTTCGCTTCCACCCCCAAGTTCTTCATTGGCGCCATGTTCATCTTGATCTTCGCGGTAACTCTGCAGTGGTTGCCCAGCTTTGGGGCTGATAAGCCGCAATCCTGGCTACTGCCTTGCCTGACCATCGGCGTCATGCCGGGCGCGGTGCTCAGCCGTCTCATTCGCGTGTCCCTGGAGGACGCCATGAGCCGCCCCTATGCCGTAACCGCCAAGAGCAAGGGGTTCTCAAGGACCCGCACGTTGTTCCATGACGCGTTGCCGAACATCGGAACCATCCTCCTCACTGCTTTCGGAACGCAGTTTGCGCTTATGGTGCAGGCATCGCTGGTCGTGGAGCCGATCTTCGCCCTACCGGGCGTGGGCAGCTACTTCGTCGAAGCCGCAAAATTCCGCGACTTGCCGGTTGTGCAGGCCTGCTTACTGCTGTTTGCCGTTCTGTTCATCGTGGTCAACCTGCTGATCGATCTGACTGTCTTCGTGATGGATCCGAAGAGTCGGCGTTTGGGGAGAGCCTGATTATGCGCTGGCTCAAGGGAGCGTGGAGCGAAGTGCGGCAGCTACCGAAGGCAGCTTGGATCCCGGTTGCAGTGTTCCTATTCATTGGCGTCTTCGCGCCCTGGCTGACGCCGAAGGATCCGATCGCACAAAACCTGCTGAATGCGAGCCAGGACTTCAGCGCGGAGCATTGGCTTGGTACCGACCATTTGGGGCGCGATACCCTGAGCCGTCTCATCATGGCGGCGCGGACGTCTACGGTCGCCATCGCGACGGTCATCGGTCTCGCCTTGTTCATCGGTGTCACGCTTGGCGCGATTGCTGGCTACATGCGTGGCGTTGTTGACGAGTTGGTGAGCCGCGTCATCGACGTTGGCCTGAGCCTTCCGAGCCTCATCGTCGCGCTTGCAGTGATCGGCGTATTCGGAACCGGCTTCTGGATCATGATCTTCGCTCTGGCGCTCGCTTGGTGGCCTGGCTATGCACGACTGAGCCGCGCAGTCGTGATATCTATCATGTCGCAACCCTACATCGAGGCGTTGCGTGTTCTGGGTGCGAGCCCGGCGCGCATCATGATCTTGCATCTGCTCCCCTCTGCGCTGGGCGCCGTCATGGTCTATGCCAGCGCTGAGGCTGGTGTTGTGGCGCTTGCGATCGCCACTTTGAGTTTTCTCGGCCTCGGGATCCAACCGCCCACGCCAGAATGGGGCCAGATGCTGGTGGATGCGCTGCCTTATATGGCGGATACGCCGCGGCAGGTCATCCTGCCGGGCCTTGCGCTGACTCTCGTTGTCATCGGCTTCAACCTCCTTGGTGAGTCGATCACCTTAAAGCGCACGCCTCGCAGCATTTCGAAGCTGCTGCTACGTCGTCGGCGGCTGCAAGCAGCTATCGAATCATATCAATGAGGGATCAATGAGCTCTGCACTCGCACCGCTCATCAGCGCACGTGACGTCTCGATCACGCTGTTCACCCCGACCGCGACCGTGTTCCCAGTCGACAAGGTGAGCTACAGCGTCTCTGCCGGCAGGACGCTCGCGATCGTGGGCGAAAGTGGAAGCGGGAAGACGGTGCTCAATCTGGCGCCGCTGGGGTTGATGCCGGCCGGCGTGGCGTGCGACGTCACCGGTTCGATCAAGCTCAATGGCAGGGAGATTGTCGGCCTGCCGGAAGGGGAGATGCAGGCGGTCAGGGGACGCGAAGTGGGGGTCATCTTCCAGGACCCATTGAGCGCGCTCAACCCGATGAGGCGCATCGGAACCCAGATCGCCGAAGTGAGCGAGCATCATGCTGATCTAACCGCGCGCGCCGCGACGGCGCACGCACTGGATCTGATGCGCTTGGTTGGGATACCCGACGCCAGCGAGAGGCTTCGTCAGTTTCCGCACGAGTTGTCGGGCGGCATGCGACAGCGCGCGATGATTGCGATCGCCATCGCCGCGGAGCCAAAGCTCCTGATCGCGGACGAACCAACCACCGCCCTCGACGTTACCATCCAGGCTCAGATCCTGGATCTGCTGAAAGATCTCCAGCGCAGGCTGGGCATGGGCATCATCCTGATCACCCATGATATCGGCGTGGTGGCTGGCATGGCGGACGATGTGCTCGTGATGTATGCCGGACGGATGGCCGAGGTCGGCAATGTGGAAGCCGTGTTGACGGCGCCACGGCACCCATACACACAGGCGCTGCTGAATTCGATTCCGGATCCCGCGTCACGCGTCGGATCTCGCTTCAACGGTCTCCCGAGCGCGCCCCCCGATCTGGGGAGCCGGCCCAAGGGTTGTCCGTTTGCGCCGCGCTGCGAGTTCGCAATGGATACCTGCCGCAGTGCGCGGCCGCCACTGGCGCTCGTCAAAGACGGGTCCGCCGGGCACATGTCCGCCTGTCCGCCGAAGCTGGGGCAAGCCGTGCTGAGGGCTGCATCATGAAAGTCATCCTTCAGGTCGAGAAGCTGACGACGACGTTCGCTGGAACTGTTCCGGGGACTCGCATCCGTGCCTGCGACGGCATCGATCTGGTCATCCATGAGGGCGAGTTCATCGGCCTGGTCGGAGAATCTGGCTGCGGCAAGTCCACTCTAGGCCGAACTATTGTTGGCCTTGAGAAGCCGAGCGCCGGTCGAGTGGTGTTCGACGGCGTGGATCTCGCGACCTTGCGCGGCGCCGAACTCCGTTCGTTCCGGCGGGCCATCCAGTACATCTTCCAGGATCCCTATGCCACGCTAAATCCCCGGCAAACGATCGGCGAGGCCCTTTGGGAAGGTCTGTCGATTTTCGGCATTGCCGACCAATCGGAGCGAACACGCCGCGCCAGAAAGCTGCTGGATCTGGTCGGATTGCAGAAGGATGCGGAGACTAGGTATCCCCGAGAACTCTCAGGCGGACAGCGCCAGCGCGTCTCCATCGCGCGGGCCCTGACAGTTGAGCCAAAGTTATTGATCTGCGATGAGCCCGTCAGCGCGCTCGATCTATCCATCCGAGCGCAGATCATGAACGTCTTCCTGAATCTACAACAGGAGTTGGGCATGGCGTGTCTCTTCATCGCCCATGACCTTGCCCTCGTCCGACAGGCGGCGCACCGTACTTTGGTGATGTATCTCGGCCGCATTGTCGAAGCGGGCGAGAGCGACTCCTTGTACCATTTTCCAGCACATCCCTACACGAAGGCTTTGCTGAGCGCGGTTCCAAATCCGGATCCTCGCGTCGAACGCACGCGCCAGCGGATCGTCCTCGAAGGCGAGTTGCCGAGCCCGGCCAACCCCCCGAGCGGTTGCCGTTTTCGCACGCGCTGCCCAATATCCAAGGCGGACTGCGCTATCAACGACCCAGCACTGCATTCATCGTCGGCGGATCGCGTGGTAGCGTGTCACTATGCCTGAGTAGTGTCGGCGCCCGCTGATTTTGCACGGCAGGTCCTTTAGTAGTCGATCGAAGAGACCTACCAAGTGAGCGCTATTTACTTGCGGCTATAGCTCCGATGATTGAGCTTGTGTGGCTGCGCCAGAGGACGTCTACCTCGGCAAAGCCGGCTTCGAGAAGGGTTCCGATGTGGAACTCACTGAGGGTATCTCGATCGCCAGTGCCATAGTTGTTGAAGCGGCGGGACCTTTCCAGCAGCTGTTCACTAAGTGCCGGGACTGTCGCAGCCAGTGCGGACCACCAGCCTTCCCAATCCAGCGCTCCAGCGTCGCTATGCCTTGCTGCCGTCAATGCAAGTTCGCCCGCTCGATCGCCGATCCGTCTAAGGCGGGGCGACTGTCGCAGCACAAAATAGTCTCCATTGAGAAACAAACCACCGTCGACCAGCATAGTCCGGATCTCGCCATAAAGCCGTGCGAGGTCAGCTGGACTAAGCCAATGAAGAGCAGTTGTGCTTACCACCGCGTCAAATTGAGCTGTCGAACGTCCGATCGCAGCGGTCCAATTTGGATCACGCAGATCCGCATCAACGAACGTTATCGCCGGTTTGCCCCCGAGAGCCGAGCGTCCTAACGCCAGAAGAACCGGGTCAGCGTCGACCGCAGTGACGAGCAGGCCAGCGATGCGATCGACAAGTCGACGAGCCATTGAACCAGGCCCGCACCCTAGATCGAGCACGCGATACTGAGTGGAGTTGGGCAGTTCAAGACTTCGGTGCGCGTCAATTAGCGCCAGCATAGCCTCGAAGCGGGCTTCTCTCGCTTCTACGAGGATGGATTGTTGACGTTCCCAACTATCAAGCCAATCTTGTCCAGACTTTCGATCAAGCGCCGACATGTGCTGATTCCAACTTCAATTGTCGCGCTGCGGAGCGCAATCATGCTCGATTCACGAGCGCCGTCAAAGAGGGCACTGTTTGCGCCAGTCAGCAATGTAACTATAGTCATTGAATGGTTGGAATCACATACGCGCTGCTTTCGGCCGCGCTGTTTGGCGTGAGCGCGCCATTCGCCAAGCTGCTGCTCGGCCAAGTCTCGCCATGGCTGCTGGCCGGACTGCTTTACCTCGGTTCGGGCCTGGGCCTCGCGGTCGCGCGTCTGGTCTGGCGATCGAAGGAAGCTGGCCTCAGCAGGCGAGACCTGTCTTGGCTCGGCGCCGCAGTGCTCTCGGGCGGCGTGATTGGACCAGTGCTGCTGCTGTTCGGACTGGCGCAAAGCTCGGCCTCGGAAGCGTCGCTCCTGCTGAATCTGGAGAGCGTGCTGACCCTGGTCATCGCCTGGGTCGTATTCAAGGAGAACGTCGACCGGCGACTGATGATCGGTGCCGTTTCCATCGTTGCCGGCGCAGTCGTCCTGTCTTGGCCGGAGGATGCCGACCTGGGCCTTAGTTGGGGGCCTTTGCTAATCGCCGGCGCCTGCTTGGCGTGGGCCATAGACAACAACCTGACCCGCAAGGTCTCGGCAGCCGATCCAATGCAGATCGCCATGGTAAAAGGACTGGTGGCGGGCTTCGCCAATGTCACGATCGCGCTGGTCCTCGGAGCGCCCCTACCGTCCGCTACCGCGGTTGGGCAGGCCGGATTGCTCGGGTTCTTCAGCTATGGCGTCTCTCTGACGCTTTTTGTGCTGGCCTTGCGGCACCTCGGGACAGCTCGGACAGGCGCTTACTATTCGCTGGCGCCATTCATAGGCGCTGCGACGGCGATTCTCTTCCTGGACGACCCGCTAACGGCCACCTTCCTGGCCGGTGGAGCTCTCATGGCGATCGGCCTCTGGCTGCACCTGACGGAGCGGCACCAGCACGAGCACGAACATGAGCCGATGATACATGAGCACGTCCACGTGCATGACGCACACCATCAACACAGCCACGCGCCCGGCACCCCTCCAGAGCCACACGTCCATGTCCACCAGCACGCACGGCTGCTACACCGGCATCTGCACTATCCGGATCTACATCACCGGCACACGCATTAGGCGCTCGCTATGGATCTCATCGCCTGGATCGCACAGCAGGTGCTTGACTTGCACCGGCAGATCCACCAGGAGCTGTCGATAGCACTGCGAACTCTCAACAGTGACGGCGGCGCGTTCTTGCGAGCGGCCGGGGTCGCATTCGTCCTCGGCATGGTGCATGCTCTCACACCGGGACATGGGAAAGCGATTCTGTTTTCCTATTTTCTCGGCCGGCGAGTGCGTCCCTGGGACGGTATGGTCACCGCAGCACAGGTTGCCGGGCTGCACATCGGCACCGCCGCCAAGCCCGCTTGTACGTGGAAAGCTTCTTATGCTTATTGGCGGTTTATCAACTTGCTCCGCCTGAGACCGCACCTCACCCTGGATCATGGCGTTCTGTTGCGCCAGGCCGTGCGTTGGTCGGGCGATCGCCTTTTCGTGGGTACCTGGGCGCCAAGTCTTGAGATAGTGGCGCGAAAATGTGGAATAACGTTGAGCGCTGGTGGTGAACTAAGAACAATGCCGTACGGCCCCGCTTGGCTCGTGGGCGATCAATGGCCGGCCGGGCATGGTCTAGATGATGCGCCATCGCAGCGGCTTCCAGATGAGGAGGTGCCGGCGGAGCCCTGGATGTGGAGTATGGGCCAGCAAGATGGCCTGCGATCCTGGCATTCGGCAGCCCAAAAGGAAGCTTGCTGGCAGGTGCTCACAGCTCATCCAGGTTCAACGACATTGATCGGCTTGCCAACCGGGGCGGGCAAGAGCCTGATCTTTCAACTTGCCGCACGATTTAGTGCTGGCGTGACAGTGGTGGTAGTGCCGACCGTGGCGCTGGCGATTGATCAATGGACCGCGGCATGCCAGATGCTTCGAGCGTTTCCGCACATTGCGCCCCGATACTATGCCGCAGATGATCGCGCAAATGACCCAGAGTCGGTGTGCTTGGCACTAAGGGAGGGCAAGTGTCGATTGCTGTTTACGTCGCCGGAAGCATGCGTTTCGGGCCGACTCCGGCATGTCATAACTGAACTGGCGAAGCAGGGGCGTTTGGACAATCTTGTGGTCGACGAAGCGCATATCATCGACTCTTGGGGTGGCCACTTTCGCGTCGAGTTTCAACTGCTTTCCATTCGGCGGCGCCAATGGCTCGAGATGACCCACAAACGCCTCCGTACCATCTTGCTATCGGCGACCTTTACGCCCGAATGTCAGGCAATGCTCAAGCAGATGTTTGGCGGTGCCGATTGGAGAGAGTTTGCGTGCCAGCGACTCCGACCTGAGATGAACTATGCTCGCCAGCAATTGTCCTCGTCCAATCAACAAGACGCGTGTGTGTTGGAGGCTCTGAAAAACCTGCCGCGGCCACTCATTCTATACGTCACCGAGCGCGCAGAGGCGGAACGCTTCCGGTCGCTGCTCGTCGAGAATGGATTTGAAGCGGTCGGTTGCTTCCACGGCGATACGCGAAGCCAGGCGCGTCGACAGCTTCTACAGGCGTGGCGCGGGGACGAATTGGAAGTGATGGTGGCGACGTCGGCATTCGGTTTAGGCGTGGACAAACCGGATGTCCGAGCGGTTGTGCACGCATGCTTTCCGGAGACCATGCATCGGTACTATCAGGAGGTCGGTCGTGGCGGGCGAGATGGTGCTAGCTCGATCTGCCTTCTTGTACCGACTGAAGATGACCGACAAACGGCTGATACGCTGCTGCCGACCATGCTGGGAAATGAGAAGATTCAATTGCGCTGGACGACAATGCTGAGTGGAGCGCGGCATATCGACGGTGCGCCCAATGCCGTGCCAATGAACGCGAAGCACGTCCAACTCCTTGGCAGTCGCAGCTACGGCGAGAATATCCGCTGGAACAAGCGGCTGTTGCTCATGATGGCTCGGGCTAATCTTGTTGATCTCATCGATCTCACCTTGGAGGAGGATCCTGACGAACTAGGGGAGTTCGTTGAATGGGTGGCCTTGGCTTGCAAGTTTCCCCCTCGAGAATCCACGCTGGCAGAGCGCCTTGCTCCTCAACGACAGCAAGAGTTTGCGAAATCCAAAGAGGGAATTCGGCGGTTGGACGCATATCTCCTTGGAGAGCAACGCATTTGCCGGCTTCTTCGCCGCGAGTATGGCGAGGAGACACAAGTTACCTGTGGAAGCTGCCCCGCCTGCCGCGATAGTGAGACCGATCCGACCGCTGTCCCGCCACTTCAGTTCGAGGCGCATCAGGTACCGTCGCCGCGCCGGGACATCGTGATGACGGAGACCGCCTTCGATTCTGCTCGCGGTCTTCGTGAACTAGCCAGCCGACTGCGCGATCTCTGGCAAGACTACGGCATCCGACACTTTGTTTGCACCGCGACATTGGTCGAACCGCTGCGGAAGGAACTGAGCCAACTCGCTGCTGCGACGGCGTCGCACATTTATCGTCTGGATGATGCCAGAGAGGCGTACCGAGTCATGGGTTCGCCGGCTGAGGGCGTGGTGTGCATACATAGTACCGAGCCGGACAGACAGATGCTGACAAGTTGCCTAGGGGCGAGGATGTCACATCTCTTTCCCGCAAACGCGCGAATTGAAGATACGAACGGGCGTGTCGTTCTTACGCAACAAGGGGCGACCCACTTTACCTCGTATGGCCAGTGGATCGCGGAGATCTAATTGTTCACGGATACATCAGCAACACCGACCCGCGTTGAACTTCTGATTGATGTCGTGCGAGCGATGGCGGGCCGCAAACTGACGCAGCAAACTGTGAGAGAGTTGCTGCAACCTCCCGGCCTTCCGGCTTTGACGGAGCAAAGCAAGCAGGCACAGGAGGTTCTCTCGGCCGCGCGCTTACTCGGCCTCATTTCGGATGAAGCAGACGGTCAGATCAAGCTCGTGCAGGCGCGAGACGCACGACCAGCAGCAGAGATTTTGCGTGAGACACTCGATGACAAGGTACTGTCGAGTGAGGCTGTGGAGCCGTGGTTTGCGCTTTTCTATGCTTATTTGTTGGGACGAAACTTGCCCGCATGCCCGAATGACGGTTCGGCATTCGAGATTGCTTTCAATAAGGACCTATTCGGTGACGAGAAGATGCCCGACCGTTTTAACAAGACCAAATATGCCGGGTTTCGACGTTGGATGCGATACGCCGGGCTCGGTTGGCATGATAGCGCCGACGCGTTCATCGCAAACCCCTACGACCGGGTAAGACGGGCCCTCGCGCAGATCTTTGGCAAGAAGCGGAGCATGACAAGCGTCGAATTCATGCAGAATCTTGCGGCAGTCTGTCCAGAGTTAGACGGTGGTGCCATCTTTCTGAAGGCCAACGCTGACTATGATGCGTCGATCCGAAAATGCACGACTGGCCTCAGTCATGCCCTGATCGACCTGCACTTGGCGGGTGTCATCGAATTGAACTGTCCTCTCGACAGCGATGGGTGGAGTATTGCGGCTGCCGCGCCACCAAATGACGGAAAGCAACTCAAGTCAGATAAGATCTCGACGGTTTCCTTGCCCAAGGCACTCGGGAGCCGCCAGAATGGCTAATCACAGCCAACTACCGCACAAACTTGGTGAACCCTGTTGGACGGACCAAAGTCTTGAGGACACGATCCGTACGATTGCATCCATGGGGACGGAGAGCAGCGCTCGATTCCTAGCGAGTCACTCGCCCATTGCGCATGTCAAGGTTGGTACGAGCGAGGAAACGATCACAGACGGGCAAGTTTTTGAGCGAATTTCCAGGCTCAGGGCCCGCGAAAGCGTCGTGTACATTCACGGAGCGCCTGGAACCGGAAAGTCCCATCTCATCAACTGGATCAAGCTGCGCTACGATCATGAAATTGAGACTGGGCAGCTCAAGCATGTTCTTCCGGTACTGATCCAACGACGCACCGGTAGTCTGAAAGATGCGCTCGAGCAACTGGTACAGCAGTTGCCAGACGGCTTCGCCAAGTACCTGGATCCCATCCGCGTGGCGATTGCAAACATCTCAGAAGCGGCGGCTCGCCAGAAGTTGGCGAGCGAACTCTGTCTCGAGTTGGGCATAAAGTGGGACGAACAAAACCTGCCACCTCATCCGCGTACGATTCGCGACATCGCAGAGGCCTTCCGAGCAGAAGGATTCGCGGGATGTCGGAGACATCCGGCGCCTTGCGCCCGTGGCGCATGTTGGCGGGCGAGATTTTGAGCTTGCCGATCTCGATATGACCCAACTGCATGACGTTCTCCTTGATAGGGACGGCGCAAGGGAACGCCGGACCAGCCGCCGTCCGGGACTGTCCGGCGGTGGTGGTCAGAAGAGGTCGAGCTGATTGCGGGCGTCCTCGTCGAACAGCCCGATATTGAGCGGCTTCTGCGGCTTCGATGGTCACAGAGGCGCTCCCAGCAAGCGCTCGAGGCGCTCCCGCAGCGTGACAGGCGCGACACCGGGAACGAGCACCTGCTCGCCCTGGTCGGTGGTTTCGGTGGCGACGGGCAGATCGGAGGCGCTCATGACGCGTCTCCGTTCTCGATGCGGGCGAAGGCGCGGATGAAGTCCGCCGCTTTGCTGGCCTGGCTAGCGGCCCGGAAGATCGCGCGGCTGTCCTCGCGCAGAACCTCCAGCCAGGATACGATATAGTCGGCGTGCCGGACGGTCGGAACGATGCCGAGCGCCGCGCAGATGAAGGCGCTGGTCATCTCCGCGACCAATTCCTCCCGCGCATAGAGCTTGCTGCCATGTCCGCCCGACAGGTCGCGCGCCAGCCGCGTCTCATGGCCCGTCCAGTGCCCAAGCTCATGAAAGCAGGTCCGGTAGTAATTGATCTGCTCGAAGAAGGCGGGCTGTGGCGGAACCTGGATGTAATCCGCCGCTGGCACATAGCAAGCCCGATCGCCCCCAACCCGGAAATCCGCGTTAGTCGCCGCGATCAGCTTCTCTGCATACTCATGCACCATCCGTTCCGGCAGGGGCGCAGCAGCCACAGTCAGCGAGGGCGGCAATCCCTCGCACTGCGCCGCATTAAAGACCGTGAAGCGCTTCACGAACGGGATGGAGTGCGGCTCGTCGCCGTCCGCCTCGGCCCGCTCGATCTCGGCAGCCGGCGTGAACCGGTCCGCGTAATAGACCGTCACGCCCCGCTCGCCCTTGCGGACATGTCCGTCCAGCGCCAGCGCCTGCCGGTAGGTCAGCCAGAACTGGCTCGGATAACCGCCATCGATGACGGCACCCCAGAGGATCAGAATATTGATCCCAGAGTATCGCTGCCCGCTCAGACCATTCCGCGGCAATCCAAGTGCCGCCTTGCCAGCACCCCAAGGCTGCACCCACGGCACGCGCCCCTGCTCAAGTTCTGCGACGACGCGCGCCGTCACCTCCTCATAGAGGTTTCCTTTTTCTCGCCTTTCTCCGCCGTTCGATGCTTGCCCATCCTGACGCATGCCCATCCTCCGCTCCTCAAAATCCGCGCGCCTTTCCCCGGAAGCGGGGTGGGCGGCGAAGAGCGACCGACAGGCCCGCCATCAGGCGGACCGCACCCGAAGGGCCGGAACAGAGTGAAGGACTCGGAGGCGGAGCCGGAGAGTTGCGGACCGCCGCAGCGGGCCTACAAGGGAGCGGCGCCCACCCCGCTTCTGGGGAAAGCCAACAAACACCCACATCGCGCAGCGATGACCGACGAGCCCGCTTAGAAGCGGGCGATGCGCCAGGGATCGAAGCCAAACGGCCGAGATCCGCGAAGCGGAGCTCGGTTCACGAGAGCCCGGCGCGCGTCAAAGACGCGCGGGCGCTAAGCCCGGCGCCGACTCTCTGCGCGTGAAGAGCCAGAGATCGTTATGAGTTCAGGAGATGGCGATAACCATGCGTGGTCACGCCATCGACTGATTTCATCGTGTCGGGGCTCGCTGCCATCAGCGCGGGCAAGGTTCCGAATTGCTTCAGCAGGGCCTTGGCGATCGGCTTGCAGTCGATGCGTGGGCGCGCCAGTGTCAGCAAGAGCTCGATGATCTCGTAGTCGGCGAGGGCATCAGGCCCTTGCTCCAGGAACTTGTCGCGCAGGCGTTCGCGATGGCCCAGATAATGCGGCTTATCCGGCGCTTCCTCGTCCACGGCGTCACGCGGAATAGGGTGGGCGATCCCAGCCTTTGGGCGACAGGGTGAAGATCTCGTAGCCGTCGTCGGTGACGGCGACGGTATGCTCGAACTGCGCGCTCAGCTTCTTGTCGCGCGTGACGGCAGTCCAGCCGTCGTCGAGGATCTTCACTTCGTGGCGGCCGGCGTTGATCATCGGCTCGACCGTGAAGAACATGCCGGCCTTCAAGGCCGGGCCGCTGCCCGGGCGGCCGAAATGCAGCACGGAAGGCGAATCATGGAACACGCGCCCGATGCCGTGGCCGCAGAAATCGCGCACCACGGAATAGCGGTGCTTCTCCGCATAGGACTGGATCGCGTGCCCGATGTCGCCGAGGCGGATGCCCGGCCGCACGATCTCGATCCCGCGCATCATGCATTCGTAGGTGACGTCGACCAGCTTGGCGGCCTGAACACCCACCTTGCCGACCAGGAACATGCGGCTGGTGTCGCCATGCCAGCCATCGACGATGGTGGTGATGTCGATATTGACGATGTCGCCGTCCAACAGTTTCTTCGGGCCCGGGATGCCGTGGCAGACCACGTGGTTGATGGAGGTGCAGATCGAGCGCGGGAAACCGCGGTAGTTCAAAGGGGCGGGGATGGCGCCATGACCGGTGATGAAGCTATGGCACAGGCGATCCAGCTCGTCGGTTGTCACCCCCGGAACGACATGGGGCGTGATGAAGTCCAGCGTTTCGGCTGCCAGCTTGCCGGCCGCGCGCATGCCCTTGAAGCCCGCCGCGTCGTGGATCTTGATCTTGCGATCTTCGTAATCCCACTCGTCAGCGACGTCTTTCTTCTGCATCTCGGTGCCTGGAACTTCGCGCATCTTCCTCTCGTCTCCTTGTGGGATAGATACGGTTGAACCTGCGCGTTAGCAAGCGGTCTGGCCGTGCCGTCGGGTGGTCGCCTAATTCCGCAATATTGTCAGGGGCTTGCGCAAGGCGATGCCATCCGGCGACACCGAGCAGTCAAAGGCGAGAATCCGTACTTTGGCGCGGTCCACGGCCGCAAAGGCGGCGGCATAGACCGGGTCGATGTCGCCTGCGACCCGGAAAGCCGTACAATCCGGCCGCTGGACCAGCAACAGAAGAGCCGCTTTAGCGCCCCCATTGGCCAGCCGTGATAGGGCTTCCAGGTGCCTTGCGCCCCGGCTGCTCCTGGCATCCGGCCATTCGGCGAGGCCGGGTTTCCGGCTCATCGTCACGCTCTTCACTTCCAGCCAGCAATCGGGGCCATTGCCACCCGAGAGATGGAAGTCGAGGCGTGAGGCGTCGCCATCCGGCACCTCGCGCCGCACGATCGGCCAGCCAGCCAGTTCCGGAATGGCGCCGGCGGCCAGCGCCTCGGCAACGACGGTATTGGCGCGTGCGGTGTTGATCCCGATGCAGCCGGTCGCCGCCTCTTCCAGCTCCCAGGAATATTCCAGCTTGCGCCCTGTTCCCGGATGATGACTGAGCCAGCAGCGCCGGCCCGCCACGGCCAGGCTCAGCATCGATCCCGGATTGGCGCAATGGACCGTGATCTGCTGACCATCCGCCATTGCCATGTCGGCGAGGAAGCGCTTGTAGCGCCGCAGCAGCGTCGCTGGGATCAGTGGTTGAGCGTATCGCATGGTTCAGGGCGCTGGCGCGACCTTCGGAGCGGCGCCCGGCGCACTCGGCGCGTCGTATTTATTGGGCCCCTTGGTCCCGGGCAAGATGCCGCACTCGAGCAGCAGCCACATGCCCCCGACGACCGGAAGAAAGTTCAGCAGGAACCACGCGCCATGCCGATCGCGGTCATGCAACCGCCGAACCGAGCGCAGGATGGAGAGCCCCGAGAATGACAGGAATCGCCGCATCGCATCCCCCAAGAACACGCAATCGCTCATTGTTGCAACTTCACTGCGATCCCGGCAAGGTAGCGCCGAATCTCCACCTGACAGGACTGGACTATATGCGGTTTGTCATCTCGATAGCCGTGGCCGCGCTGCTCGGCGGCTGCTCGCTGTTTTCCAGCACAACGTCCTGGAGCAAGCCCGGCACGACGCCGGAGCAGGCGGAGGCCGATCTTGATACCTGCAAGCAGATTGCCTGGTCCGAACAGGACACCGACGCCAAGATCGACCAGGACACGTCGGCCACCATGAACGGCAACGGCCAGGGCGCCGTCGATGACGAGCTGTCGCAGAACATGTCCAGCCAGCGTTCCGGCAAGCGCTTCGGCGGCATCGTCGATGATTGCATGCGCCAGATGGGCTACGCGCCGGCGGATTAGATGAGCACCAAGATCGTCACTGCCGCGGTCCTTGTCATCGGCAACGAGATCCTGTCGGGCCGCACCAAGGATGCGAACCTCAACTACCTCGCGGTCGAGCTGAACGCGATCGGCGTGCGCCTCACGGAAGCGCGCGTTGTTGCCGACGTGCCGGAGGCGATCATCAAGGCGGTGAACGAGTTGCGTGCCGCCTATGACTACGTCTTCACCACGGGCGGGATCGGGCCGACCCACGACGACATCACGTCGGAATGCGTCGCCAGGGCTTTCGGCGTTCCGCTGATCAGGGACCCGCGCGCTGTCCGGCTGCTCACCAACCATTATGGCGAAGCGAACCTGACCGAAGCGCGGCTGCGCATGGCGCAGGTGCCCGAGGGCGCGGCCTTGATCGACAATCCGGTCTCGATCGCGCCGGGCTTCCGGATCGGCAACGTGTTCGTGCTGGCGGGCGTGCCCGCCATCTGCCGCGCCATGTTCGACGGACTGAAGAGCCAGCTGAAGACCGGCGACAAGGTGCTCGCCATCACCATTTCCGCAAACGTCGGCGAGGGCGTGATCGCCAAGGGCCTTGGCCAGCTGCAGGAACGTTTCGCGATGCTGGAGATCGGTTCCTATCCGTTCTTTCGACAGGGCAGGTTCGGCGCCAGCTTCGTGCTGCGCGGAACCGACGCCGACGCGCTCAAGGCCGCGGCCGAAGAGTTGCGCGCGCTCATCCGCACTTTGGGCGCCGAGCCGATCGAGGGCGAGCTGCAGGAATAGCGAGCCGCCGCAAGTGGGGGGAGCTGCACATGTTCAACGGCGTCGAGCTGCGCGAGTGGAATGAATATGTGCGCCTGCTGGTCGGATTGCTGGCGCTGATCAATCCGCTCACGGTCCTGCCGATTTTCCTCGGCCTGGTGCAAGGCCGCGCTGAATCTGAAAAGCGCCACATCTCGAGCGTCGCCTCCATCACCGTGCTCGTGACGCTGCTGATCTTCACCTATTTCGGCGGCGCCTTGCTCGGCCTCTTCGCCATCACGATTGATTCCTTCCGCATCGCCGGCGGCATCCTCTTGTTGTTGACCGCGCTGGAGATGATGCGGGCGAAGGCAGGTGCGCGGGCCGGCGGCGAAGATACCGAGGTCAACATCACCTCCATCGGCATAGTCCCGCTCGGCATCCCGCTGTTGGCGGGGCCAGGCGCGATCGTGACCACCATCGTCGATGCGACCGCACTGCCGGGCTTCGCGCACAAGATCGCAGTGAGCATCGTGGTCCTGCTGGTCGCGATCGTGGTCTATGTGGCGCTGCGGCTCTCCGCAAAGGCGGGCACCTACATGAGCCCGACCGCCATGACCATCTTCAACCGCGTCATGGGCCTCATCATCGCCTCGATCGCCATCGAGTTCATGCTGGGCGGGCTGGCGGCCCGGTTCCCGATCCTGATGCAGCCGGCGCCTTAGATGGGGCCACGCCATTGTCGATAGCGCAGCAGCCGTGTTACCCATGCGCCGCTGCCCGCGTGGTGGAATTGGTAGACACAAGGGACTTAAAATCCCTCGGCCCGAAAGGGCCGTGCCGGTTCGAGTCCGGCCGCGGGCACCATGGCTATCCGCACTGAATGGGGATGGAATCCATGCTCAAACTAAAACCCAATTGCGAATGCTGTGACCGCGACCTGCCGCCGGAGAGCGCGGAGGCGCGCATCTGCACGTTCGAGTGCACGTTCTGCGCCATATGCGCGGAGGGCGTGTTCGGCGGCATCTGCCCGAATTGCGGCGGTGATCTGGTGGCGCGGCCGATACGGCCGGCGGCGATGCTGGTGAACTACCCAGCTTCGACCGAGCGCTATCTGCGCGACGCGCCGTGCGGCACGCGGGCGGCAGAGTAGACTACCGGATCACTGCGCTGCGTGCTGGCGTGACTGCGCAAAGAATGTCGCGGCCCTTTCCAGCGCCGCCGCGTCGGCCAGGATTTCGCCCGGCTTGTTGCCGTAGCTGAGCAAGACGCCGCCGAACTCCATGCTGAGGTAATCGGCGGTCAGCTTGAGCGTGCCGATGAGGGGATCGGCGACGCTGAAATTCTCGTCGCTCAGGGCCGAAACACCCCACAATTTCTTTCCGGCCATCCGCGCCTTGAACTCGGCGCCGGGGACACGCAGCCAGCCGCTCCAGTAATCGAGATAGGTCTTCGCGGAGGCGGGCACGCTGTACCAATAGAGCGGGACGGCGAAGACCAGGTCCGTGGCATCGAGCGTCGCATCGAACAGCACGCGCTCATTGCCTTCCGGCTGCGGATAGACACCGACCGAATGCCGGATGTCCACGAACGGCGGGAGCGGCAGGTCCATCAGCCGCAGCCATTGCTGGTCGTGCTCCGAGGGCAGATGCTCGGCCGCCTTGCGTGCGAGGAGTTCCGTGTTGCCATCCCGTCGTGCGCTGGCCAGCAGGAAAGTGAAGCGGCGCGGTCCGGGGCGTTGCAGGTCGGCAGCCAAGGTCGTCTCCATCGCAATGCGGGAGCGCTACAGAACTGCATACCGGCGCATTGCACAAATGAGATCACTTGACGCTCGGATGAATTCAATTCATCTGCTGAGCATGACCGCACTCACCGCGCTTCCCTGGACGTCCCTGCGAGCCTTCGAGGCAGCGTCCCGCCTCGGCAGCTTCAAGGAGGCGGCGCGTGAGTTGTCGGTGACGCCGACAGCGATCAGCCATCAGATCAGGCGGCTGGAGACTTATCTCGGCCTCGCCTTGTTCGACCGGCTGCATCGCTCCCTGCAATTGACGCTGGCCGGCGAAGCGCTCGCGGAGGAGGCGCAAGGTTCTTTCCTGCGGCTCGGCCGCACGCTCGACAACCTCAGGCTCGAGGGCAGGGTGGCTGGTCCCCACACCTTGACCGTCAGCGTCGTGCCGTCCTTCGCAACGAAATGGCTGGCGCCGCGGCTGCATGATTTCCAGTTCGCTCATCCGAAGATCGGCCTGCGGATCGTCGCGGACGAGACCCTGGTCGACCTGCGCCGCGATCGGGTGTTCGACCTCGCGGTGCGCTACGGGCCTGGTCCCCATGGCAGCGGGCTCCATGCCAAGCGCTTGTGGCCGCATGGCGAGATCATTGCGGTCTGCGCGCCGGAGCTGGCGAGGGACCACTCGCTCCGGTCGCCGGCCGGCCTGGCGCAGCACATGTTGATCCGCACCGACAGCCCTGGCTACCGGATCCAGGCGAAGCGCGCGCGGCCGACCTCCGATTGGCTGGCGTGGTTCGCAGCTGCGGGTGTGGAGGTCACTGACAGGATTCGGAAGGCGCTGGAGGGCCCGTATTTCAATGCCAGCCAGCTCGCCATTGAAGCGGCTGTCAGCGGCAAGGGAATCGCGCTGGCGCCGAAGATCCTGGTGGATCGGGATATCGCGAACGGCCGCCTGGTGCGCCTGTTCGCGACCAGTATCAAGGATCCGAACGCTTATTGGATCCTGTGCCGCGCTGACCGCGCGCGGGAAGCCCGCATCCGGGCCTTCATCAAATGGCTGAGTGACGAAGCGTCGAAGAGCTAAGCCGAAGAGGCCGCGTAGGAGATGAATTCC
Organism: Dongiaceae bacterium; assembly: GCA_035695765.1. Taxonomy (GTDB): domain Bacteria; phylum Pseudomonadota; class Alphaproteobacteria; order Dongiales; family Dongiaceae; genus Dongia_A. Next base: position 7,288 of record DASRRI010000111.1, on the reverse strand, counting down.
AGCAGCGATCCGTCCGGGTCGCGGAAATAGATGCTGACGCCATCGCCGCGTGCTGCCTTGCGTGGCACGGGGCCGAGCTCGACGACGATCCCGTGGCGTTCCAGATGCTCCCTGGCCAGCCCGATGGATCCCGCACATTCGAAGCAAAGATCGCTGTTGCCGGGCTGGACCGGCAGCCTTGCCACGGGGTTGGGGTCGACGCCCGGACCATGGCAGTTCAGCTGCGTGTCGCCGAAGCGATAGGCCCAGCCATTGCCTTGCCTGATGAGTTCCGCGCCCAATACGTCGCGATAGAACGCATTCGATCGCTCCCAATCCGAGACATGGATCACGCAATGATCGAGCTTGAGCCGGGGTATCATCGGTCCCTCCATGTATTCTCTGGATCTAAGATGCTAAGACCTGAGGTCACGTTCGGTTCCCTGATGGAGATTCCGTATGGCTCTCGAACCTCGCTCGCCGCGCCTCGCCGTCCTGATCGACGCCGACAACACCTCGGCCAAGATCGCCGACCGGCTGTTCGAGGAGATCGCGCAATTGGGCGAAGCCAGCGTCAGGCGCATCTATGGCGATTTCACGCGGGCAGGCCTGCGCGGCTGGACCGACATTCTTGCCAAGCATGCCATCATCGCGCATCAGCAATTCGCCTATGTGACGGGCAAGAACGCGTCGGACATCGCGCTGGTGATCGATGCGATGGACCTGATGCATAGCGGGCGGTTCGACGGCTTCTGCCTGGTATCATCCGACAGCGATTTCACGCGCCTTGCTGCCCGCATCCGCGAAGAGGGGCTGGATGTCTTCGGGTTCGGCGAGCGCAAGACGCCCGAAAGTTTTCGGCAGGCGTGCCGGCGTTTCATCTATACGGAGAACCTGCTCATGGGCGCGCAGGTCCAGGCGGACGCGGCGGCGCACGCGAAGGATCAGACGCCGAGCGCCGCGGTGCCGCTCCTGAAGACTGCCATCGCCCAGATGGACAGCGAGGATGGCTGGGTCGGCCTTGGCTTGCTCGGTACGCGCCTCGCCAACCTCGCGGCTGATTTCGACCCCCGCAACTATGGCGTCGCGAAGCTCAGCGACCTGGTGCGCAAGACCGGCGCGTTCGAGATCGACCAGTCCGAGGGTCGGCGAGTGCGTGTTCGGTTGAAGCCGCAGAGTGTGCCAAAGCCAAGTCGACGGCGGCGGCCGCCCCAGCCGCCCGGCGCATAGCGCGCGTGTCTGCGCAAGTTGCCTTCGCTCATGGGCGATGTACGTGAGATAGAGGCTTCTCCTCCCAGGCGAGGCATGCCGGAGCGGCGCCTAGCTGCCAAGAGCATGCGCTCGCCGTGTCTAGCGGCGGAACAGGCGGTCATCCCGGAGCAGGTGATTGGCCCGCGGTCCGTCCAGCATCCCGATGTCGCGCAGCACGTGGGTAGAGAGGTCGTGGAGTCGAACGGCGCGGCTGGATGCGCGCGGTCCGAACAGCTTGGCGCGCAGGCGGCTGAGCCAGGACGCCGGCGCCTCGCATCGTGGAACTCTCGGAATTTCAATCGCTTGTGTCATCATATGAACCTGTTCATCGCTGCTTGAGGCCAAAACTGGCTTATGCCTCGGCGATGAATTTGCGCTCGACATTGCGGCCGTTCAAACCGATCCTCAGGGGAAGAGCATAAGGCCACCTTATGGATCAGAGCATGTCGCGCCTGCCGCCTTTGTCTGCCATCCGCGCCTTCGAGGCCGCCGCCCGCCATGGCAGTTTCACCAAGGCGGCGGAGGAGCTGGGCATGACCCAGGCCGCCGTTTCCTATCAGGTGAAGCTGCTGGAGGACCGGGTCGGTGCCCCCTTGTTCCTGCGCCAGCCACGGCGCGTGGTTCTGTCTGAAGTTGGCAAGCGCCTGGCGCCCGCCATCGCCGAGGCGTTCCAGCGACTGAACGCCGCCTTCGCCACCTTGCACGAGACCAATGAAAACGTGCTGTCGGTGACTGCGGTGAATACAGTCTGCACCAATTGGCTGGTGCCGCGGCTCGGCACCTTCCAGATGGCGCATCCCAACATCGCAGTGCGGCTGGAAGCCTCGCAGCGCATGGTCGATCTCGGGCAGGAGGAATTCGACATCGGCATCCGCGGCGGCAAGGGCAAATGGCCGGGATTGAAAGCGCACATGCTGTTCCCGGTCCACCTGACCGCGGTCGGCAGTCCCGCACTTTTGAAGCGCTTTGCCCCCATCAAGAGAGCCGAAGACCTGTTCGAATTGCCATTGCTCGATGGCAGGGATGAATGCTGGGACCGCTGGTTCGCCGCGGCTGGAATTACAAACCCTCCACCGCTCAAAGGCGCGGGCGTCGAGATGCCGACCCAGCAGATGCTCGGCAGCGCGGCGATGGCTGGGCAGGGCATCGCCCTCGTTACACCGGCTTTGTTCGATGCAGATCTCGAGGCCGGACGGCTGATCCAGGTGCTGCCGATCGTCTGCACCCACAATGATCTGGAATATTGGCTGGTCTATCGCGAAGAGCGCCAGAACGTCGCCAAGATCAAGGCCTTCCGCGATTGGGTACTGGCCGAAGTGGCAAAGGACAAGGCTGCCAAGGAACGCCCTCAGCCGCGCCTCGCGATCATGTGATCGACCTCACGGAAAGTTCGGCGGCGGCTCTTGCGGGCCGTGGTAGTTTCATCTGGGTAGCGCGTCACGACGACGTGATGCCGGTTGGCCGTGATGGGAAGCAGGCCATGCTGTTGACGGACAGGCATCGTCACTGAGTTGGCAAAGGTGCTGCGATGATCTCCCTTCGATTATGTGCGATGGCGACTATGGCGCTGGCGCTCGCTGGTTGTGCCAGTGACGGCTATTACAGCCAATATCCGGGCGAAACCTACTACGACGGCGGTTCCTATGGCGGTTCCTATTACGAGGGCCCGTACTATCCGTACTATGGTAGCGGCTACGGCTACGGATACGACGACTACGATTCCGACGACGACCGCTACGTCCATCCCGCCCACAACGTGACGTGCGACCGGGCGCGCGACATTTGTTACGACCGCTACGGGCCGAGCTACCAGGCCACCAAGCGCTACTTCGGCGAGAGGGACGCCAATCGCTCCTACAAGAAATATGGCGACAGGGTCTTCCTGTTTTCCCCAAGTCCCGGCGTCACCTGCGATCGGCGCACGGATGACTGCTCGAACCGCAAGGGGGCAGACTTCTCTTCCAAAGAGGTTTCGCCCGCCCGCCGCTTATCGGATCAGCGCAACGGCGACGATGACCCTCAGCGAATGACCCCGCTCCAACAGCATCGGCAGGCAATTTTGAACAGGGATGACGATGACGACAGCAATCCTGTCCTTCGGCCACGCTTGAACGGATCCTCGGATGAGTCCGATCAAGGGGAGATGAGCCCCAATCGCCGACGTCTCTTGTACAAGAACACCCCTGTGGAGGACGGGGCCTGCCTTACGAAAGCTTGCACCAACAAGTAGTGCTATAAGGACAGCTTCATGCCTTCGTGGCTGGCCTTGAAGCCGAGCCGTTCATAGAAGCGGTGGGCATCCTTGCGGCTCTTGTCGGTATAGAGCTGGACAAGGCTGCAGCCGCGGCGCCGGCATTCCCCGATCGCCCATTCGAACATCGCCGTTCCGATTCCGCTGCCGCGCTTGGAACGCGCGACCCGGGCCGATTCGATCTGGCCGCGCCAGGCGCCACGCCGCGAGATGCCGGGAATGAAGGTGATCTGGAAGCACCCGATCACTGCGCCTTGCTGCTCCACCGCTATCAGCATCTGATTGGGATCGCGCTCGATTGCCGCAAAGGCGTCAAGGTAACGCTGGTCGAGCGGCAGGCTGGCATCCTCCCGCGCCTGGCCGAGCTGGTCGTCCGCGATCATCGCCAAGATGGCGGGCAGGTCGTCTCGGATTGCTTGGCGAAAGAGCAGGTTGGGCATCTGTGATCCTTTGTGTGCAGGGTCTGATCTGAACAATGATTGGAGATGGCGCCCATGGAAAGGCGGAGTGGTGGGACGATCTTGATGCGATGACAGCTCGCCGATGGCACAGCCATGAGAAGGCTGGGTGAGCGATCGAAACGTGCCGACCCGAACTGCTGCACTAGCTCAAATTCGGCGTATAAGCATTTCATAACGAAGCATAAGATATGGAGGGGCGGCGATGTCGGAGATTGCGCCTTCAAGCTCTGCTTTATAGTGTTTTGATCGGATTTCTGAATAATCCGCGTCACGACGCCGCAGAATCGCGTTATGGTTTTTGCATCTGCAGGAGGCGCGCTGGCGAGCTTCGGCCCTGCGGGAACTGCCCATTTATAGGAGGCAGGGACGGATGGGACGGCTCACGACACACGTGCTCAATACCGCGCTCGGACGCCCGGGGGCGGGAATCGACATCGCTCTCTACCGGATGTCATCGTCCGGCGGGCGCGAGAAGCTGGGCGACTTCACGACCAATGCCGACGGCCGCTGCGACCAGCCGCTGCTCGAAGGCGCGAGCTTCACTGCCGGCACCTACGAGCTGGTGTTCGCGGCTGGCGCTTATTTCGATCGGACGGGACTCACGCTGCCTGACCCGAAATTCCTGGACGAGGTGACCATCCGCTTCGGGATCGCTACGCCCGAGCAGCATTACCACGTGCCCCTGCTGCTCTCGCCTTATGCCTACTCCACCTACCGGGGAAGCTAGCGATGATCGAGCAGAGCAGGCCGGTGCGGTTCTTGTTGGGCGATGAGCGGCGGGAGCTTTCCGGTATCGACCCCAACATGACCGTGCTCAATTATCTGCGGCGGGTGGAACGGCGGGTCGGCACCAAGGAAGGTTGTGGCGAAGGCGATTGCGGCGCCTGCACGGTGGTGCTGGGCGAACTTGACGGCGACCGCCTGATCTATCGCACAGTCAATTCCTGCATCCAGTTCGTCGGCGCGCTCGACGGCAAGCAGCTGCTGACCGTCGAGGATCTGGCGGCGCCTGACGGCACCTTGCATCCCTGCCAGCAGGCGATGGTGGATTGCCACGGATCGCAATGCGGCTTCTGCACACCCGGATTCGTGATGTCGCTATTTGCGCTTTACCAGGAGAATGGCACGCCGGATCGCAGCCGGATCGATGATGCGCTCGCCGGCAATCTCTGCCGCTGCACCGGCTATGGGCCGATTGCCGCGGCCGCCAAGGCGATGAAGGCAAACGGCCAGCCCGATCGTTTCGCGCGCCAGGCGCCTGAGGCGATTGCGGCGCTGAAGGCGCTGGATGACGGCGCGATAGCGAGGCTCGAGGCCGATGGGCGCCGCTATTTCGCGCCGCGCTCTGCGGATGCGCTGGCACAGCTGCTGCTGGATTGTCCCGGCGCCACCATCCTCGCCGGGGGGACCGATGTGGGCCTCTGGGTTACCAAGCAGCTTCGGCGGTTAGGCCCCATCATTTACATTGGCGAAGTTGTGGAGCTGAAGCGGATCGCGATCAACGAGCGCTGGATCGAGATCGGCGCCGCCGTCACCTATTCGGACGCGCTGGCGACCATCGAAGCGCACTATCCCGATATTGCCGACATGATGCGGCGCCTGGGTTCCGAGCAGATCAGGAATGCCGGCACGATCGGCGGCAATATCGCCAACGGTTCGCCGATCGGGGATTCACCGCCGCCACTGATCGCGCTCGGCAGCCGGCTGGTGTTGCAGCGCGGCGACCGCTACCGCGAACTGGCGCTGGAGGATTTCTTCCTGGATTACGGCAAGCAGGATCGCCAGCCGGGCGAGTTCATCGTTGCCGTGAAGGTGCCGCTCGCCGATCCCAAGCGGATCCTGCGCTGCTACAAGATTTCCAAGCGCTTCGATCAGGACATCACGGCTTCGCTCGGCGCCTTCGCACTCACGCTCGCGGGCAACGAGGTGGAGGATATCCGCATCTGCTTCGGCGGGATGGCGCCGGTTCCGAAACGTGCACGCCAGGCGGAGGCGGCGCTCAAGGGTAAGCCATGGTCCCAGGAGAATGTTGAAGCCGCTTGCTGGGTGTTGTCGGAAGATTACACGCCGATCAGCGACATGCGGGCAAGCGCACGCTATCGCCTCCGCGTCGCGCAGAACCTCCTGCACAAGTTCTTCATCGAGACCACCCAGCCGCAGGCCAAGACACGGATCCTGGCGGAACGGAGGGCGGCTCATGCACGGGCATAGCTCGACCCTGGCCCCATCGATGGCTGCCATCCGCGGCGGCGTGCGGAACGCCATTGCCCATGACAGCGCCGCCAAGCACGCCGCGGGCAGTGCGATCTATGTCGATGATATTCCGGAACCCGCCGGCACCTTGCACGCGGCGCCTGGTTTGTCGGCGCGCGCGCATGCCCGGATCCGGAGCATGGACCTTGCCAAGGTGCGCGCGGCGCCGGGCGTCGTTCTGGTGCTGACCGCGACGGACATTCCCGGCACGAACGATGTTTCGCCGATCGGAAAGGGCGACGATCCGGTCTTCGCAAGCGACAAGGTCGAGTTCCACGGCCAGGTGCTGTTCGCGGTGATTGCTGAAAGCCATGAGGCGGCGCGGCGCGCGGCCCAACTGGCCAAGGTGGAGTACGAGGACCTGCCGGCAATCCTGACGGTCGAGGAGGCGCTGCGGGCGGAATGCTTCGTACTGCCCGAGCACGTCATGAAGCGCGGCGAGGCAGCGGCGGCGATCGCACATGCGCCGCATCGCCTCAAAGGTGAGTTCCGTCATGGCGGGCAGGAGCATTTCTATCTCGAAGGACAGGTCTCGCTGGCGATCCCGATGGAGGATGGCGATGTCACGGTCCATTGCTCGACCCAGCATCCGACCGAAGTACAGCACAATGTTGCCCATGTGCTGGGCCGCCCGAACAATGCCGTCACGGTGGAGTGCCGGCGCATGGGCGGCGGATTCGGCGGCAAGGAAACGCAGGGCTCGCAATGGGCCGCCATCGCGGCGCTCGCGGCTGTCAAATTGAAGCGCCCGGTCAAATGCCGCCTCGACCGCGACGACGACATGATCGCGACCGGCAAGCGTCACGATTTCCGCATCGGCTACGAAGTCGGCTTCGACGATGAGGGCCGCATCCTCGGCATCAGCGTCGATCACGCGGCGCGCTGCGGCTATTCCGCGGACCTCTCTGGCGCCATCGCCGACCGCGCCATGTTCCACGCAGACAACGGCTATTTCTTCGAGGCGGTGCAGATCCGCTCGCAGCGCTGCAAGACCAATACCGTCTCCAACACCGCGTTCCGCGGCTTCGGTGGGCCGCAGGGCATGATGGGCATCGAGGAGGTGATGGATGCGATCGCGCGCGACCGCGGGCTC
>DASRRI010000110.1:0-73464 GCA_035695765.1 Dongiaceae bacterium | reverse complement strand
ATATCCAGGGCCGGGCTGACGGCAGGCCTGGCGGCCGTCTTTTTCGGGCTCATCGTGCCGCTGCTGGTCCTGATCTTGAAACGTCGTGCGCGATGGAAGAAGATGACGGCGCAGCTGCCGGATTCGATCGATATCGTGGTGAGAAGTCTGCGGGCCGGCCACCCGGTACCGACCTCGATCGCGATGGTCGCGCGCGAGATGCGCGATCCGATCGCGACCGAATTCGGCTTGGTCGTCGACGAAATGACGTACGGACTGAATCTCGACACTGCAATGTCCAACCTGGCTCGCCGTGTCGGCCTTAGCGATCTGCGTTTCCTCGTCGTCGCGGTCATGATCCAGACACAGGTCGGTGGCAACCTTGCGGAGATTCTGAACAGTCTCTCCCGCGTGATCCGGGAGCGCGCCAAGATGCGCGCAAAGATCAGGGCGTTGTCTGCGGAAGGCAGGTTCTCGGCCATCCTGCTCTCGATCCTGCCGTTCGCGCTCGCGGGGGTGGTCAACCTAGTCGCGCCGACATTCTATGCGGCGGTGTCCAATGATCCGGTCTTCTGGCCGATCCTCGGATCCGGGTGCGGACTCATGTTTCTCGGCATCATCGTCATGTACCGAATGGTGAACTTCCGTGTCTAGTCGGAGCCGCACATGAATGGTCTTCTGAACCTGATTGGGATGGCGCCTGGGGATGCGGCGCGGCTGGCAGTTCTCGCTCTGGTGTTCGTTGCTGTCGTGTTGGCGGTCTATGGCGTTAGCGCTTTGGCATCCAGCAGCACCACGATGCGGCGGCGGATGGGCGCGGACGCAGCGGTTCTGCTGCGATCCGGAGTCCGCCCCGAGTCACTCAGCTATGTCGATGAAGCGGTCAAGGCGCCGCTAATCTCACCGCTCATGCGGCACTTCGTGCCGACCAACATGACCAAGATCTCTTCGCTGCGCCGGCGGTTGGTGTGTGCAGGCTTTCATCGCCCATCCGCGATAGGGATGTACTATGCCGCCCGCATTGGCTTGGCGGTGCTGTTCGTTGTCTTGTTTGCGATCGCCGCTCCTGTGCTGTCGACGCGAGTCGCCGAGCAGACGCTCCCGATCTTCGGTCTTGCCGGGGCGGCGGTCGCGTTCTACTTCCCGGATCTCTGGATCGGAATGCGCACCCGGTCCTTGCAGCGCCAGTATCGCGATGGATTCCCCGATGCGCTCGATCTGCTGGTGGTCTGCGTGGAGGCCGGCCTCAGTCTCGATGCCGGCATCAATCGCGTCGGCCAGGAGGTGGGGCACGCCCATCCGGCGATCGCGGAGAATTTCGCGATGATGTCGCTGGAGCTGCGGGCAGGTGGAACGCGCGCCGATGTGCTGCGCAACCTGGCCGAACGCATGGGCATCGATGAAGTGCGATCAATGGTCACGCTGCTGCTTCAGTCCGAGGAACTCGGCACGAGCGTCGCGGACGCGCTGCGGCTCTACGCCGACGACATGCGGACGATGCGGATGCTGCGCGCGGAGACCAAGGCGCAAGCATTGCCGGTGAAGCTGGCCTTGCCGCTGGGCTTTTTCGTATTCCCGACCATGCTGATCGTGATTCTGCTGCCGGTGATGATCCGCATCTATCGTCAGATTCTTTACCGGTAGCCGGAAGTGGGGAGGAGGGGGAGATGAGTTCAAGCCGGCAAAGCGTCCTGGTCGCAATCACCATCGCAGCGGCAAGTCTCGGTGGCTGCAGCATCATGCGTGATGATGTGCGGCCAATGATCGCGATTGATGGAGATCGGATGGAGGTGCAGGATCCGGTCGCCAACGGACGCGCGTTATTGGTGACGGGCCAGTACGGCTTGGCGATCGACGCATTGTCGCGCGTGGTGCATGACGATCCGAGGAACGTCCATGCCCTTAACCTAATTGCCGAGGCTTATGCGCGCCTGCGCCGGTTTGACCTGGCGGATCGCTACCACGGCGAGGCGCTCGAGATCGATCCCAATTCGGTCGCGGCACTGAACAACTGGGGCTTCTCCTATCTGGTGCGGGGCGACAAGACCCACGCGATCGCGCTGCTGGAGCGTGCCAAAGCGATCGAGGGGAGTCAGCCTGTTGTCCTGGCCAACCTGACGCTGGCGGCCGGAGAGCAGCCGGGCCAGCCTGTGGACGCCTCGCAGAGCGCAACCCTCGACAGCGAGACTGGCGATATTCCAATTGGCGATCATGTCATCATCGTGCGTCGAAAGGGAAAAGTGATCCGGATCGCGCCGAGCGTGCAATTGCTCGTGACGAATGGCGCATCGGCGCAGGAGCCCACCGAGCCGATTGCGCTGCGGGGCGGGCAGATCGCGCCGTTGCCCTATATCGCGGCGCAGCCGGAGCATCATGGCGATGATCTCAGGATGCGGAATCTGGCCGCGCTTCAGCGCCTACTCGATCCGCTCCCATTCTCGCTCGTTTCCGATGTCGACAATTTCAGTGTGCAGGCGGACATGGGGTCCGCCGCGGGTTCCCGGCAGGCGGCAATGCTGCCGGGATTGCGGTTAGCAGGATATTGGGGGTCGTGATGATGAAAGAATTCAACCACAGCGAACTAGTTCAGGGGCATCGCCGGTATGGAGTTCGTCCGATGGCCTGGTGCCTGTTGATCGGCCTGCTGGTGGTAACGGGATGCGCCGCCGCGCCCGAGCAGAAGGACGTCGTTGCCACAGCCCCCACGGTATCCAGTGATGACCTGCTGACCGCGGCAGAGGCCGATATCGAGGCACGGAGGTTTCAGCTTGCCTATCAGCGCCTGACACGCCTCGATCAGGCGGCGCTTGCGACGCCTCGCGCAAAGCTGGTCGCGGGCGAAGTGTTCCTCGGCTTGACCGATCCGAAGCAGGCGCTGGCTCAGTTCGAATCAATCCAGTCCGACGCGACCTATGGCGCGCGCGCCTATCAGGGCATGGGCCTGTCCCTGGTCGCTCTGGGCGACTTCAGCGTGGCCCAGCCCCAGCTTGATCGGGCGGTGGCCGCCGATCCCACTCTCTGGCGGTCATGGATGGCCCTCGGCCGGGTCCACGACGCCAGCAAGAACTGGACGGATGCGCAGGCGGCTTACGAGAAGGCGCTGGCAGCCAAGCCGGACTCCGCGATCGTCATCAACAACATGGGCATGTCGCTGATGATGCAGCATCGCTATGCGGAGGCGGTGCAGAAGTTCCAGAGTGCCCTGGCGATCGATCCGGCCATGGAGATGACCCGCGCCAACTTGCGGATCGCACTCGCCTGGCAGGGGCAATATGACGAGGCGCTGGTCGGTATCCACGCCGGCGGCCGGGCGGACGCTCTCAACAACGTGGGCTATGTCGCGATGCTGCGTGGCGACCAAAAGGCTGCCCAGCAATACTTTTCGCAGGCGTTGGAGATCAGCCCGACATACCACGAGCGAGCCGCCGGAAACCTTGAAATGCTGAAGCTGCTGGCGAAATCGAAGGCGACCAACCAGGCTGGCCTGGCGACGGACAGCGCCCCGGCTAATTGATGTTCTGGAGGAAATAAAGGACTTGGCCGCGCCAGAAGTTCGGCTCGCTCGCTACCGCCGCGCGATTTGTTGGTCGAGAGCGGTCTGCTGCCGCTTCAGCGCGAAATAGATGCGCGCGACCTTGCGGGCATAGCTGTCACCGCGGTCGGCATTGCGGGAGTGGTAGTGAGCAACTGCCTGCCAGTTGTAGCCGACCTCGTTGATCTGCTTGCGCAGGATCCAGGCGGCGACGTTGATGTTGAAGCAGGCGTTGTAGAGGTGCTTTTTCTTGATGCCGTATTCGGACAGCGGCTCGAGCCAGAGCGAATTGATCTGCATCACGCCCATATCTGTCGAGCCGTTGGTATTGTAGTTGTTCGCATTCTTGTCATACCGGCTTTCAACCCAGGCGATCGCCTGCAGCAGCAGCGGCGGAACCTTGTAGGTCTGGCCGGCTTCGTTGAAGCAATCCATCATGGTGCGCGGCTCCGCGGCGTGCGCGGCGCTGGCGAAGGCGACCATCAGGAATGCGGCGAAAATCCGAAGCATGCGCGAATACCGGAAAGACCCCGTCTGGCTGTAGGGTGCGGTCCCGGTAGGATTCGCCGACAATCGTTAAAATAGAGTCTACCAGCGCGGTGAGGCAGCCCGGCGTGCGAGGATTTGGACCCGGTATTTAGGCTGCTTTTGGCGCTTTTCCGGCTGAATCCGACTCGGCTCCTGGCGGGGATCCGCGCGCGGGGCGCGCTATTCGGACAGGGCTCGGAGCGGCTGCGGACGATCTCTGCGGAGGGTGCTGCCGCGTTCGCGGATCGCGAAGCCGACATCGATGCGGCGGTTGGCGGGGCGCTCGCCGCTCTCGATGATCCTCATCACGATCTCCGATGCCAGCCGGCCCATCTCATAGCGTGGCGTCGCGACCGAGGAAATCGGCGGATGAGCGCAGGCCGCGAATTCGAGATCGTTGAAGCCGATGATGGAAATCTGACCCGGCACCGGGATGTTGCGGCGCTGGCATTCGAAGAGCGCGCCGAGCGCGAGGTTGTCGTCGCAACAGAACAAGGCCTCGAGATCGGCGCGCCGATCGAGAATGTCTCCGAGCAGTTCACCGCCCACGCTCACGCTCGATGGCCGCGGCGTGGTGGCGACCAACCCGCCCACGTCGAGGTGCGCCTCCTCCATCGCGCGGTTATAGCCGGCCATGCGCGCATGGGCGCGTGCATCCAGGCGCGCGGCGATATAGCCGATCTTGCGATGGCCCTGGTCGATCAGGAAGCGGGTCGCGCTGTATCCTGCCTGGCGTTGCGACAGTCCGACATTGATGTCGATCGGATCGTCGGTCAGCTCGAAGGTCTGGATGACAGGAACGCCCGATCGCTCCAGCAACCGGCGCGCATGCGGCGTCTGGTCGATGCCCGCGATGATGATCGCTTCTGGATGCTGCCCGATCAGGGTCGCGATCGCCTTCTCTTCCTCGGTCGAGGAATAACGGCTGGAAAACACCACGACCTGGAAGCCCGCCGGCAGGAGCGTGTCATGCAGCGCGCGCAGATAGTCGGCGAACACACCGTTGGTGAGCGACGACACGATGACGCCGATCGAATGCGTACGCGCTGAGGCGAGGCGGCTCGCGGCCACGTCGGGCACGTAAGCCAGCTCGCTCACAGCAGCATCGACGCGGTCGCGCAACGCGGCCGACACCATGCCCGGCTGGCGCAACGCGCGCGAGACCGTCACCGCGCTGACGCCGGCGAGCTTCGCCACATCGGCCAGGGTACTGCGTTTTCTGCGAATGGCTCCCTCCGCGCCAGCTTTGAGATGTTTTGATTTCAGTGGGAAGGCTTGTCAATTCTACGAGAAAGCGCTTTCATTGCCAATTGACAGCGCTTTCATTTGCTCCTATTCATTGGAACACCCTGGCGGGAAAGGCAAGAGCAGTCAGGGGCGAACAACAAATATTCCCGCCCGGCAATCAACGAAGAACGTTCTTTAGGGAGGAATTCGGATGTCTACGTCGACCACGCTTCGGCGGGCGATGACGCTGCTTGCGGCAGCGTCGGTCACCGCGCTTTTCATGCATGCACCTGGTGCCAAGGCTCAGGAGGTCGTATCCGGCCCAGCGGCTGAACCGGAATGCTTCGTGCCCTGGACCAAGGATACCAAGTTTTTCCAGTTTCCGAAAAAGGAAGGGCCGTACCGAATCGCGCTCGCCAACGGGTTCATCGGCAACACCTGGCGCATCCAGATGATCAAGACGGCAAAGGCCTATGCCGACCAGCCGGAGGTCAAGGCCAAGCTCAAGGAATTCAAGGTCGTCTCGACCGGCGAGGATCTGGCCGCGCAGCTGGCTGCAGTCGATAACTTCATCGATTCCGGTTACGACGCCATCGTGGTCAACGCCCAGAATCCGGCGGCCTTTGGGCCGGTGATCAAGCGCGCGAAGAAAGCCGGCGTGGTGCTGGTCGCGTTCGACAACATTCTCGACACCGACCAGGCGATCAACGTCAACGTCGACCAGAAGGGCCTTGGCGTCTATTGGGCTGACTGGCTGATCAAAAACATCCCGAGTGGCGGCAAGGTGCTCGAAGTGCGCGGCGTCGAAGGTACCTCCGTCGACCGCGACCGTCACGAAGGCATCCAGGAAACTTTGAAGGCCTCCGGCAAGCCGTGGGAGACCGTGGAAGTCGTCGGCAAGTGGGACGACGGGACAGCGCAGAAGGTGGTGGCCGACGCGATCGCCGTCCACAAGAGCTTCGTCGGCGTGACGGTGCAGGGCGGATCAACCGGAACCGTCCGCGCCATGATGGATGCGAAGCATCCGTTCGTGCCGGTCGGCGGCGAGACAGAGAATGGCTTCCGCAAGCTGTGCGGCGAGCATACGGGCGACGGCCTGAAATGCGCGTCCGGCGGCACCGGTCCGGCTCAAGTTGCAGTCGCAATCAAGACCGCGATCGCGGCGCTGGAAGGGCAGGTGGTCCCGCAATCGATCAAGCTGCCGCTGGCAGAGGTCGAGGACCCGAACTTCAAGGATGGCGAGAACTTCTACGCCGACCAGTCCGACAACTTCTTCGTCGGCAATGCCTTCCCGACCTGCGGCATCAACTTCACGGCCCAGGAGATCATGGGTCAGTCGGAGCAGAACCAGTAACATTGCATTCGAGCCAGCGGCGCTGCCAATTGGCAGCGCCGCTGCTGTCTGCGAAAGTCCCATCATGAATGCGATGGCCGCTCCCCTGTTTCGCATGGAAGGCGTCTCGAAGCGCTATGGCGGCGTCCGTGCGCTGGAAGAAGCGAGCCTGCTGGTCGAGGCCGGCAAGATCCACGCTGTGCTCGGCGAAAATGGCGCCGGCAAATCCACGCTCATCAAGATCATGGCCGGCGTGGTCCAGCCAGACCAGGGCGTGCTGGAGCTGGAAGGGCACAAGGTCGCGTTTCCTGGACCGAAAGCCGCCAACCAGGCGGGCATCGTCTGCATCTTCCAGGAGCTGTCGCTCATCCCCGATCTGTCGGTGGCGGACAACATCGGCATTAGCGATCCACCGACCAGGCTCGGCCTGATAGATCGCAGGGCGCAGCGTCGGCTGGCGGAAGAGGCGCTGGCGCGGGCCGGCGCGGAAGATATCCATCCAATGGCGCCGGTGAAGGACCTGCCTTTGTCGCGCCGGCAGATGGTGGAGATCGCGAAGGCGCTGGCACGCCGCCCACGCATCCTCATCCTGGACGAGGCGACCTCCGCTTTGACCGCCGGCGACGTGGCGAAGGTCTTCGCAGTGCTGAAGCGCCTGCGCACCGAAGGGCTGGCACTGCTTTACATCTCACACCGCATGCAGGAGATCGACGAGCTGGCGGACGATTGCACCGTGTTCCGCAACGGCCGCAACGTCGCGACCTACAAGGCTGGCACCAAGGGCAGCAAGGAAGTGGTCGAGTTGATGATCGGCCGGGAATACTCCCACGTCTTCCCGCCCAAGCCAGCCGGCCGCAGCGGCCAGGCGAAAAGCGCGCTCGAGGTGCGCAACCTCAGCTGGACCAACCGGCTGAGCGACATCTCCTTCCGCGCCAGCCCGGGCGAGATCGTGGGACTGGGCGGCCTGGACGGGCAGGGTCAGCGGGAATTGCTGCTGGCGCTTTTTGGCGTGCTGAAGGGATCGTCGGGCGAAGTCCTGATCGATGGGCGGCCCGTTCGCATCCGCAGCCCCAGGGGCGCGAAGGGAAACCGCGCCGGCATGGCCCTGATTCCAGAAGATCGAAAGACTGAAGGACTGATGCTGCCGATGTCGGTGCGGGACAATCTCTCCCTCGCCGCGCTCGATAACGTGTCGCGCTTCGGCATCATCGATCAATCCAAGGAGGCCAAGGCCGTCGAGGAGATGGTATCCTTGCTGGCGATCCGGACCGCCGGGACGGGGATATCGGTCGGTGCCTTGTCTGGCGGCAATCAGCAGAAGGTGGTCATCGCCAAATGGCTGATGATCGCGCCGCGCATCATCCTGCTCAACGACCCGACCCGTGGCATCGACGTCGGGACCAAGCAGGAGATCTATCAGCTGCTGCGCCGGCTCGCCGACAATGGGGCGACGATCCTGTTCTATTCGACCGACTATGACGAGCTGATCGGCTGCTGCGACCGGGTCCTGGTCATGTATGACGGCGCGATCATTCGCACATTGGCCGGCGCCGACATCAATGAGCACACCTTGATCAGCAGCGCGCTCAACATCCAGTCCACGGACGAGGTGCGCAGTGCGTGATTTCCGCTACTGGTTCTCCGAGAACCTTGGCACCCTCCTGGCCCTTGTCGTCTTCGTCATCATGTTCGCGGTCTATACCGGCAACCACAGCGCCGGCTTCTCTGCGAACGTGATCATGACGGCGTCGAACAAGGGCGTCCTTCTGGCCCTGGTCGCGATGGCGCAGACCATGGTCGTGCTGACCGCCGGCATCGATCTGTCGGTCGGCATGATGTTCGTGCTGGCGAACTGCCTCGCCTCGACTATCGTGATCGGCACGGCGTTCGAGACCGCGCTTGGCATTGTCGGCGTGCTGGCAACCGGCATCGCGTGCGGCGCGCTCAACGGCGTGATCGTGATCTATGGCAGGCTGCAACCGATCGTGACGACGCTTGCCACCGGCGCGGTGTTTTTCGGTATCTCGCTCTGGCTGCGCCCCGTGCCGGGCGGCGACATCAATTCCGATCTGGCCGATGCTTTGACCGGGCAGCTGCCGGGCGGCATTCCGACAGCGCTGGTCGTGCTGCTGGGCATCGTGCTGGTAGTCTGGGTGCCATTCCGCAGGTCCATGCTTGGCCGTGCGGCCTATGCCATCGGCTCGTCGGAACCCGCGGCCTACATGTCCGGTGTCCCGATCGAGAAGGGCCGCATGCTGGCCTATGTGCTGTCGGGCTTTCTCGCCTCGTGCGGTGGATTGATGCTGACCTTCATTACCTATTCGGGCGAGGCTTCGGCCGCGATCGGCGGCACCTACACGCTGAATTCCATCGCCGCCGTGGTCCTGGGCGGCGTTTCGCTGTTCGGCGGATCGGGCAGCGCCATCGGCGCGATCTTCGGCGCTTTCGTGTTGCGCACCATCGGCGATCTCTTGTTCGTGTTCGACATGGAGCCGTTCTGGCAGCCCTTGTTCCAGGGCGTAATCTTGCTGGTAGCGGTCACGCTCGGCTCGCTGCGGCTGCTGCGCATCAAGAACCGCCTCGACCTGTTCGGATAGACCGCCATGGGAGCAGCGCTCATCGGGTTCTTCAATCGGATGGACCGGGCGGTCCTGGCGGCGTTTGCGTGTATCATTGCGCTGTTGCTGGTCGGCAGCCTCTATTCCAGCAGCTTCCTGTCGCCGGAATATCTCCTGCAGCAGTTGCAGGTCGCCTCGTTCCTCGGACTCATCGCCACCGGCATGATGCTGGTCGTCCTGCTTGGCCAGATCGATCTCTCCGTGCCGTGGGTCCTGACCGTCGGGGGCATGATGTCGACGGCTGCTGCGGGCTGGGATGCACCCTGGAACAATCTGGCGATCCCCTTCGGAATCTTTTGCGGGTTTGTGATGGGGTTCGCGAACGGCATCGGCATCGCCTATCTGCGCGTGCCGTCCATGATCTTCACGCTTGGCATGAACGCAGTGGCGCAGGGGCTGATGGTGTTGCGCACCGGCGGGTTCGCGCCGCAGGACCACGCAACCGACACGATGCATGAGCTGGCGACAGGGCGGCTCATCCTCAATATCCCCAATGCCTTGTTCGTGTGGGTGGCGGTGGGCGCGGCCACGATCTTCGTGCTGATGCGCACGACCTTCGGTCGCGCCGTGTACGCCATCGGCAATCGCGAACGAGCCGCCTATCTATCGGGCATCGCAACTCAGCGGATCATGTTGCTGGCCTTCGCTGCATCGGGCGGGCTCTCGGCGTCCGCAGGGGTGCTGCTGGCCGGCTATTCGACCAAGGCCTATCAATCGATGGGCGATCCCTATCTGCTGCCGGCCGTGGCGTCGGTCGTGCTTGGCGGCACCAACATCCTCGGCGGCCGCGGCTCCTATGTCGGAACGATTGCCGGTGTCATCCTGATCACCTTGCTGCAATCCATCCTCTCGGTGATGCAGATCGAAGAGGCTGGCCGGCAGCTGATCTATGGCGCGGTGATCATCGGGATGCTGTTGATCTACGGCCGCCAGCGCAAGCAGACATAGAGCATTTTCCGCCGAAGTGGTTGCCGGTTCGGCGTAGGAAATGCGATCAGAATAGATCAGCTCAGGGCATAAGCTGCCCGCCGTTCACCTCGATGACTTGGCCCGTCACGTAGCCGCTCAGCGTTTCGGAGGCGAGATAGAGGTAGGCGCCGACGCAGTCTTCCGCGGTGCCCGCGCGTCCCATCGGGATGGTCGCGACCATCGCCTTCATCTGCTCTTCATTCGAGAACCGCTCATGGAACGGCGTCAGGATGGTGCCTGGCGCCACAGCATTCACGCGGATCCGGTCCGCGACGACCTCCTTGGCAAAACCGCGGGTGAAACTGCTGACAAACGCCTTGGCGGCGGCATAGAGGACGGCGCCATTGCCGCCGCCGTTGCGGGCGGCGATCGAGGTGGTGTTGATGATCGTCCCGCCCTGCCGCCGCAGCCACGGAACCGCAGCGCGCGATGCAGCGACGAGCGAAAGAGCGTTGAGTTCGAACACCTTCCGGACATGATCATCGCTGGCTTCCATCACCGGGATGCGCCCCAGCATGCTACCGCCATTGTTGATCAGGCCATCGAGGTGGCCGAAATGCTCGGCCGCGCGCGTGACGATCTGCTGTGCCGCGGACGGATCGGCAAGGTCACCTTGCACCAGGAACGCCTCACAACCCTTGGCTCCGATCGCATCGGCCACCTCATGCGCGGCGCCTTCGCTTTCGTTGTAATGCACGGCGACACGGACGCCTTCCGCAGCGAGCGTCTTGGCCACCGCCGCGCCGATGCCGGTGGAGGCGCCTGTCACCAGGAAGACCTTGCCCTCCAGATCAGCGATGCGAAACGTCACACTTCCCCCTCGTGTTGCGGCGGCAGGCCCTCGACAAAGATCAGCCTGCGGTTCAGCGCACGCGCGCGAATCTTCAGGGCCTCGCCATATTCCGGCGAATGATACCAGGCGCGCGCCCGCTCCATGTCCGGGAATTCGACGATGATGAGGCCCTTGGGTGCCCATCCGCCCTCGATGGATTCGATTGCACCGCCGCGCGCCAGATAGCGCCCGCCATATTTGGCGATGGTTTCCTGGGCCAACAGGCGGTACTGGCCCATCAGCACAGGATCGAGGATCTCGACATCCGAAACGACGTAAGCGCTCATGGCCGCGCCTCGACTACATTGCTTGTCGTTCCATTCTATCGGGCTAAGGTCTGCTTGTCACAGCCGGGAGGGCGACATGGCTGGTGTTGCGCTCAACGCAACGATTCCGGACAGCAGGCTGCCCACGATCTTCAGTCGACCGATCGGGCCCGGGACCACCGGCAACGTGATGGAGATCTACGCCGATCTTTGAGTTGATCGCGTCGGGAGTGGAATTTTCCGCCCGCTCGCGCTATTGCTGGTCATTCCGGCAATGGAGGGATGGGCGCATGAGACCTTTGGCAATGCTCGGCGTGGTGTTGATCGTTCTCGGCATCGCCGGCCTGGTGATGGGACGCTTCAGCTATACGACGACGGAAAAGGTCATCGATCTGGGTCCGCTGCAGGCGACCGCCCAGAAGGAGCACGACATCGCGATCCCCGACATTGCGGGCATCGCAGCCATCGTGGCAGGCGGATTCCTGGTCTATATCGGTCGCCGTCGCGCCTAGGCTTCCAGCATCTTCTGCAGGAAGGTGAGGTCAAGCCAGCGATCGAACTTCCAGCCGACCTCGCGGAACCGCGCCACCGGCTCGAAGCCGAATTTCGCATGCAGCCTGAGGCTCGCTTCGTTGGTCGCATCTATGCCCGCGATCATGGTGTGCGAGCCGTGCTCGGTGGCGCGCCGGATCAGCGCCGGCAGCAACAGCGATCCGATCCCACGTCCCCGCCAATCGGCTGCGACATAGAGCGAATTCTCGATCGAATGGAGATAGGCCGGCCAGGGGCGGAAGGGCCCGTAGCTGGCGAACCCGACGACCGCCCTCTCGGTCTCGGCGACCAGAACCGGCAGGCGCTGCTCCTGCTTGACCCGAAACCAGGCGGCCTGCTGATCGGCCGAGCGCGCGGTGTAATCGTAGACCGCCGTTGTCGTCAGCACTGCATCGTTATAGATCGCGAGCATCTCCGTGAGATCGCTTTCGCGTGCATCTCGAATGATTGTATCCATGGTTGCTCCGGCGCTTGCCACATTTCCATGATTCCACTATAAGACCTATATGTCTACGATATTAGATGACACGCTCGATCAGCGGATCGCCGCCCGGATCCATGCCGAGCGGACCGGCCGTGGCTGGAGCCTTGATGAGGTGGCCGAGCGATCCGGCGTTTCCCGGGCCATGATCAGCAAGGTGGAGCGCGGCGAAAGCAGCCCGACCGCTTCGCTATTGGGCAGATTGTCATCCGCCTTCGGGCTGACATTGTCGCAATTGCTGGCGCGCGCGGAGCAGGGGGCGGAGCGTCTGCTCAATCGCCAGGCGGAGCAGGAACACTGGCGCGACCCGGAAACCGGTTTCGAGCGGCACGCCTTGACGCCACCGGGCTCGCCGAGCCCGCTGGAGCTGGTGTGGGGTGAGCTGCCGCCGAAGGCCCGCTTAGACTATCCGGCAAACGCCTTCAGTTTCATCGAGGACCAGCAGATCGTCGTGATCGCCGGCCGGCTTTCCTTCACGCAGGGAGCGCAAGAGTACGACTTGCGCGCGGGGGATTGCCTACGCCTCGGCCCACCGGCCAAGTGCCGGTTCGAGAATCCAGGCGGGACACCGTGCCGGTATCTGGTCGCCGTGCTGCGCCGCGCGAGCTAGGGCGGCGCGACGTTCTGGTTTGACGATCGCAGGGCAGAGAGTCATCATTAATCTTTCGGCACAGGCGGCGGCCTTGCAATGCCGATCGATGATCGATCCTCGCGTCCCTCGTTGCCCGACGCTCGCCTGGGGAGCGCCTTTGCCTATTGGCAACACAAGCGCGGCGAGCGGCATATGCCACGCCGCGCCGACTTCGATCCGGTCGACATGCCGGGCTTGCTGCCCTTTATTCGGCTGGTCGACGTGCACGGGCCGGGACAATATCGCTACCGTGTCGTCGGCACCGAGCTCGAGCAGTTCCACGGTGGGCTCAAGTTCGCGGGCCGCTTCGTCCACGAGGCTCTACCGCCGCACCTCGCCGATCATGTGATCCCGGTCTATGACGAGTGTGTGCGCGAGTGTCGCCCGATTTATATTGAGAACACGTTCCGCATGTCCGATGCGGAGCGTGTAGCCCGACGCTCACGTGTGCTGTTCCTGCCGCTTTCGGAGGACGACGAGACGGTCTCGATGGTGCTCGTGGTCCAGCTCATCACCACGCTGGACTCGAGTGCCGCGGAGGCTTTCGACGCCTGGGCGTCCCACTATACCGAGCTCGATCGACGCTTGCTGTGAGCCTTCGCCGCGCTTGCCTGCGCGTCAGCTCGCCTTTGCCTGCCGCTTGGTCGCTTGCCAGGAATCGAGCTTGCTGCGCGCGTCGTTCTTCGCCGGGTCCATCGCTTCGTCGTGGCCGGGCCGCTTGGCAGTCAGCTCGATGACATAGCCATTCGGATCGCGGAAATAGATCGAATCGATGAACTGGTGATCGGAGATGCCGCGGGTCTCGATGCCCGCCGCCTTGCCTTTCGCCATCATCTTTTCCAGCACGTCGCGCGGCACCTCCAGCGCGATGTGCAGGTCATAATCGTGCTGCTTCTTGAACTCGAACGCCATGTCCGGCGCTTCGAAGAAGGCGAGGCACGATCCATCATCCATCTTGTAGAACGTATGGAGCGTGCTGGTCTTGCGGCCGCTCTTGGTTTCCTTGATCTCCAGCACGTTGCAGAGCGGGAGACCCAGGAAATCCTCATAGAAGCGCCGCGTCTCTTCCGAATCCCGGCAGCGATACGCGTTGTGATGCAAACCTTTGATCATGCTCTACTCCACCGCGATGCGCGCATGGCGCTTAGATGGCGTTGAACTTCTGTTCCTTGACCGATTCACACAGGCCGTAGAAGACCTCGTTGACCTTCGGCCAGCTCTTCAGCTTCTTCATGTTGTTCAGCCAGCGCTGGACGTTGGGATACTTGGTGAAGTCGCACTTGATGACTTCGCCCAAGGTCACCAGCCCGGCCCCGAAATAGTCCGCGATCGTGATCTGATCGCCGGTGAGATAGGGCTTGTTGGGACCGATCCAATGCTGGTCGAGCAGGCTGAGCCAGCCCTGCGCGCGTTCCTTGCCCCATTCGATGGTCGCGGCATGAATCTCGTCCGTCTGCCGCTTATGGTGCGGGAAGACCTGCGGATAGATGAAGCCATAGGCCCAGTCGCGGTAGAAATTGCTGTTGATCCAGTCCATCACCTCGTTGACCTTGGCGCGCTTCTTCAGATCCTTGGGATAGGCCGGGGAATCAAACTTGTCAGCCAGATATTTGAGGATCGCCGAGCTTTCGGTCAGCCGAAAGTCGCCGTCTTCCAAGAGCGGCACCATGTGGTTCGGATTGATGGATTGATACGGCTCCTTGTAGTGCTCGCCAGTGAAGAGGTCGACGACCTGCTCATCGACATTGATGCCGGTTTCCGCGATGAACAGGCGTACCGGGCGGCTCGTCATCGACACCGGATGCATGTAAAGCTTCATGATTCTCCTCCCAAACCGAAGTTCTGCATCGGCGCTATTGTTACCGGCGCCGTTGCAATAAGCCTACACCCCTTCGTCGCGCGCGGATAGTATGCAGGCGTTGCAAAATGCCAATCCTGAGGGACGGGCCGGGGCAGTGGGCGATGGTGAATCCGTGAGCGCCGCCGAAATGGACAAGCTGGTACGCCGCGCTGCTGCGAGCAGCGTCGCCGGCCTGTTCCTGATGCAGGCGCGGACTTATCCCGATCGTATTGCGCTGGTCGAGGGCGATCGCCGGCTGACCTATGGCGAGCTCGGCCATCGCGTAGGCGCGCTTGCCGCTTGGCTCCGGCAGCGCTCCGTGGGGCAGGGCGCACGGATCGCGATCCTGTCCGAGAACCGTCTCGAATATCTGGAGCTTTTCCTGGCCGCTGCCTGGATCGGCGCGATCGTCGCCTGCCAGAACTGGCGCTTGGCGGCGCCGGAACTGGTGCACTGCCTGACACTGGTGGAGCCGGAGGCCATCCTGGTTTCGCCGCGCCATGCCGGCCGGCTTTCAGTCCGCATTCCGACCGTGCTGACATTAGGGCCGGACTACGATGCCGTGGTGAATTCGACCGGTGCGGCTGGATCGCCTGACGAGCTCGATCCTGAATCCCCATTGCTGATCCTCTACACCAGCGGCACGACGGGTCTGCCCAAGGGCGCGGTGATCAGCCACCGCGCGGAGATCGCGCGCAACATGGTGCTGCGCGCCGAGTTCGGCATCGCTGCCGAAGACGCGTTCGTTGCATGGTCGCCGCTCTATCACATGGGTGCCGCAGAGTTCTCGCTCGGTACCTTGATGGCGGGCGGCACCGTTTTTGTGGTCGACGGCTTCGACGTTGCGCGGCTGGCCGAGATCGTCGCCATGGAGCAGCTGGGGTGGCTGCTGCTTATGCCCGGCATGGTCGGACGCTTCGCGGCGGAGCTGAAGCGCGCTGCCATCCGCGCCAAGAGCGTCAAAGTGTGCGGCGTGATGGCTGATCTGGTGCCGCCGGCCGAGATCGCTGAGGTGACGACCCTGCTGGGCGCGCCCTACGCGAACACCTTCGGCGCGACGGAGACGGGCTGTCCGCCTTGCTCGTCCAATCTCATCCCCATCGGTGTCGCGCCAACCAGTCTGTCGAAACAGCAGAGCCCGTTCTGCGAAGTATGCCTGGTCGATGCCGAGGATCGCGACGTGCCGACGGGCACGCCCGGCGAGCTGTGCATGCGCGGGCCGACTTTGTTCAGCGGCTATTGGCGCGCGCCGGACACCAACGCCAAGGACTTCCGCGGCGGCTGGTTCCACATGGGTGACGTGTTCGTCCGCAACCCGGATGGCACGCTCGACTTCGTCGACCGCGTGAAGTACCTCATCAAGTCAGGTGGGGAGAACGTCTATCCGGCCGAGATCGAGCGTGTTCTGCTATCCAATGCGCGTGTGGCCGATGCCGCTGTAGTCCGGCAACCAGATCCGAAATGGGGCGAAGTGCCGGTCGCATTCGTCGCGCGCCGAGACGATGCGTTGACGGAAGAGGAGCTGCGCCAACTCTGCCGCAAGCAGCTCGCCGGCTTCAAGCAGCCGAAGGCGATCCACTTCATCCCGTTCGAGGCGTTCCCGCGCAGCGCCTCGGGCAAGATCCAGCGCCACGAATTGGAACGCCGATTGAAAGACTGAAAGGCACGTCATGACAACCAGCATTGCCAGCCACAGCGCAGAGGATGTTTTCATCCGCGGCAAGAGCCTGTGCAAGGAACTGATCGGCCAGCGCAGCTTCACGGAGGTGGTCTATTTCCAGATCCTCGGCCGCATGCCCACAGCAGACCAGGCGGCGTTGATCGATGCCTGCCTGGTCGCACTGATGGAGCATGGCTTGACGCCGAGCGTTCTGGCCGCGCGCCTCACGTATTCGAGCGCACCGGAGGCGGTGCAGGGCGCAGTCGCCGCCGGCCTGCTGGGTGTCGGCAGTCGGTTTGTCGGCAGCATGGAGGGCTGCGCAGCGCTGCTGCAAAGGATCGTGGGCGCTGAAGATGGAGCCGCCGAAGCAAACCGCATCGCCGTCGAGCACCGCGCCGCTCGGACACCGCTGCCCGGCTTTGGCCATCCGACGCACAAGCCAGACGATCCGCGCGCGCAACGCCTATTGGAGCTCACGCGCACCCGCAAAGTCGCGGGCCGGCACGTCGCAGCGATCGAAGCCCTCAGCAGCGCAATCGACGCGGTCTATGGCCGCCACATCACGATCAACGCCACCGGCGCGATCGCGGCCATCCTCTGCGATTGCGGTGTCCCATCGGAAATCGCCCGCGGCTTCGGCCTGATCGCGCGTTGCGCCGGCCTGGTCGGCCACCTCTACGAAGAGCACCAGAAGCCCGTGATGCGCGCGATCTGGGAAGCGGCCGAGCAGGCGGTGCCGTATGAGGCCGAAAAGGATGACGCCTAGCGCTTCACACCTTCACCCATTTGCCATCCTTGGCCGACGACTTCACGGCGGCTTCGATGAAGGCGACGCCGCGCACGCCATCCTCGACCGTCGGGAACATGACGGCGGAGTCAGGTTTCTTCTTCGACCGCACCGCGCGGATGGCAGCGGCGACCTCGGAATAGATGTTTGCGAAACCTTCCAGATAGCCTTCGGGATGGCCGGGCGGGACGCGGGTCATTCGCGCGCCGGCAACGCCGACGGCCGGCGTGCCGCGGGAGATGATCTGCGGCGGCTTGTTGAAAGGCGACCAGATCAGCTGGTTGGGATGCTCCTGCCACCATTCGATCCCGCCCTTGGTGCCATAGACGCGGAGCTTCAGGTTATTCTCGTTCCCCGGCGCGACCTGGCTGGCCCATAGCATGCCTTTCGCGCCGCCCTTGAAGCGCATCATGACATGCACGTTGTCGTCGAGCTTGCGGCCCTTCACGAAGCTGGTGAGGTCGGCGCTGACCGCGTCGAGCTCAAGGCCGCTGACGAAACACGCGATATTATAGGCGTGCGTGCCGATATCGCCGAGACAACCGCCGGCGCCCGCGCGCTTTGGATCGTTGCGCCACACGGCCTGCTTCTGGCCGGTATCCTCGATCTTCTCCGTCAGCCAGTCCTGCGGATATTCCGCCTGCACGACACGCAGCTGACCGAGCTCACCGGCCGCCACCATCGTCCGCGCGTGACGGACCATGGGATAGCCGGTGTAGTTGTGCGTCAGGGCAAAGATGCGGCCGCTCTGCTTCACCGCCTTCTCGAGCGACACGGCCTCCTTGAGATTGACCGTCAGCGGCTTGTCGCAGATCACATGGATGCCGGCTTTCAGGAACGCCTTCGACACCGGCGCGTGCATGTCGTTGGGCGTGACGATCGCCACGGCCTCGATGCCGTCCGGCCGCTTGGCCTCTTGCTTCGCCATGGTCTCGTAGTCGTCGTAGATGCGGTCCGGCGCGAGGCCGAGCGCTTCGCCCGAACGGCGCGCCTTTTCCGGCGTCGATGACAATGCGCCGGCGACGAGCACGTACTGGTCATCCATGCGCGCGGCGAGGCGATGGACGGCGCCGATGAAGGCGCCTTCGCCGCCACCGACCATTCCCAGACGAACGCGTGCGTCCGCCGTCTCGCGGGTGCGGCCTTCAATCGGCATGTCGTTTCCCCCCTTGTCTTATCGGATACCCAGCATGCGCCGATTGGCGGCGAGGTCCGCGCCACCCGACGCGAAATCGTCGAACGCCCTATCCGCCACCTGGATAATGTGATCGCGGATGAAGATGGCGCCTTCGCGGGCACCTTGCTCGGCATCCTTGATGCAGCATTCCCATTCAAGGACAGCCCAGCCCTGGAAGCCGTACTGCGCAAACTTGGAGAAAATGGCGCGGAAATCCACCTGGCCATCGCCCAGCGAGCGGAAGCGCCCGGCGCGGTCCACCCATTTCTGATACCCGCCATAGACGCCGGTGCGGCCGTTCGGGTTCAGCTCCGCATCCTTCACGTGGAACATCTTGATGCGGTCGTGATAGATGTCGATGTAGTCCAGGTAGTCGAGCGCCTGCAGAACGAAGTGCGACGGGTCGTAGAGGATGTTGCAGCGCGGATGGTTCTTCACCCGCTCCAGGAACATCTCGAACGTCACGCCGTCATGCAGATCCTCGCCGGGATGGACTTCGTAGCAGACGTTGACGCCGACGTCGTCGAAGGCATCCAGGATCGGCTTCCAGCGCTTCGCCAATTCATCGAACGCGGTCTCGACCAAACCGGCCGGACGCTGCGGCCAGGGATAGAAATAGGGCCAGGCCAGCGCGCCGGAGAAGGTCGCGTGCTCCGTCAGGCCGAGACTCTTGGACGCCTTCGCGGCCAGCATCAATTGCTGCACAGCCCATTCCTGCCGCGCCTTCGGATTGCCACGCACCTGGGGCGCAGCGAAGCCGTCGAATGCCTCGTCATAGGCCGGATGCACCGCCACCAGCTGGCCCTGCAGGTGGGTCGACAGCTCGGTGATCTGGATGCCGTGCTTGGCTGCCGTCCCCTTCACGTCGTCGCAGTAGCTGCGCGATTCGGCGGCCTTGTTGAGATCGAACAGCCGCGCGTCCCAGCTCGGCATCTGCACGCCCTTGAAGCCGAGCTTGGCCGCCCAGGCGCAGATCGAGTCCAGCGAATTGAACGGCGGCTTGTCACCGGCATACTGGGCCAGGAAAATCGCCGGCCCCTTGATGGTCGTCATCGCCATGGAATGTTCCTCCCGTGGAAGCGGCCGCGCGGTCTCGCGCCGCGTCGGCCGAATGAATAATCACACGTAGCTGTTCACCAGGTTCTCGAGATACTCCTGCTTGCCCGACCGCGGCTGCGGCTCGGTATTCTTCGCTTCGACTCGTGCCGCCAGATCCGCCAGCGAGCGCTCGCCCGACAGAATAGCCTTTCCTTCCGGACTATCCCAGGCCGCGTACCGCTCTTTCACGTGGCGGGCGAGGGCGCCATCCTCGACCATCTTGGCGGCGATCAGCAGACCGCGCGCGCCCACGTCCATGCCGCCGATATGGCCGTGGAGCAGATCGTCCGGATCCAGCGATTGCCGCCGGATCTTGGCATCGAAATTGAGCCCGCCGGTCGTGAAGCCACCGCCTTGGACAATATGGTACATCGCGTACGCAATCTCGGGGATATTGCTCGGGAACTGGTCCGTATCCCAGCCCAGCTGCGCATCGCCGCGATTGAGGTCGATCGAGCCGAAAATGCCCAGTGCGACCGCCAGCGCAATCTCATGCTCGAAGGAGTGACCGGCGAGCGTGGCGTGGTTGGCCTCGATATTGACCTTCACTTCGTTTTCGAGCCCATAGCGTTTCAGGAACCCATAGACCGAAGCAACGTCGAAATCATACTGGTGCTTGGTTGGCTCGCGCGGCTTGGGCTCGATCAGGATGGTGCCCTTGAATCCGATCTTCTTCTTGTGTTCGACGACCAGGGAGAGGAAGCGGCCGTACTGGTCCATCTCGCGCTTGAGGTCGGTGTTGAGCAGGGTCTCGTAGCCTTCGCGCCCGCCCCACAGTACATAATTCATCCCACCCAGCTCGTGCGTGACCTCGAGCACGTTCTTCACCTGAGCGGCCGCGTAGGCGAACACATCGGGATCGGGGTTGGTGGCGGCGCCCGCCATGTAGCGTCGGTTGGAGAAGAGGTTGGCAGTGCCCCAGAGCAGGCCGACCTTGGTCTCCTCCATTTTGCGCGCGAAGAGGTCCGCGATCTGGTGCACGTTGCGATTGGATTCGGAGATCGTTGATCCTTCCGGCGCGACGTCACGATCATGGAATGTAAAGAAACGCGCGCGCAGCAGGCGGAACATCTCGAACGCCACGTCGGCTTTCTGCCGCGCCAGCTGCATCGGGTCGCCAGCCTGCATCCAGGGGCGCTGGAAGCTGTCGCCGCCAAACGGGTCCGTGCCCGGCCAGACGAAGCTGTGCCAATAGCAGACGGCGAAGCGCAGATGATCCTCCATGCGCCTGCCCAGCACTTTCTTGTCAGGGTCGTAGTATTTGAAGGCGAGGGGGTTCTTGGAGCTAGGCCCCTCATAGGGGATCGGCTGCTCCGGTCCGAAGAACTTGCTCATCGGGTTGCCTCCTTGATGGCGGGGTAAAGCTTGCGGTAGCGGGCATAGGATTCCGCGTAGGCATCGCGCAACGCCGCGCGTGGTTCCAGCGTTTCGATCCGGCGCGGCGGTTTGCAGACGGCGGTTGGCGCTTCGCCCGTCGCTGCCATGCGGCCCAGCAGGGCGCCGCCCATGGCGCCGCTGACTTCGCTATCCGCCAGCCGGTTGATCGGCAGGTCGAGCACGTTGGCAATGATCGCCAGCCACAATCGCGAGCGCGCGCCGCCGCCGATTGCATCGACAGACTTGAGGTGCGTGCCTGCCGCGCGCAAGGCCTCGAGGCAGTCGCGCATGGCAAAGGCGACGCCTTCCATGACGGATTGGGCGAGGGTGAGGCGCGAGCTATCATGGGACATGCCCGCAAACGCACCGCGAATGTTGGCATCATTGTGCGGCGTGCGTTCGCCGGAGAGATAGGGAAGGAACACGACTGAGCTCGGACGGTCGAGCGTGTCGCCCAGTTCTTTCAGCAGCTCGCCCTCGGCAACGCCGACCACGCCCGACAGCCACGACAAGCAGGACGCAGCTGACAGGATCACGCCCATCTGGTGCCAGGTGCTCGGGACGCAATGGCAGAAGGCATGAACGGCTGCCGTCGTATTCGGCGCGAAGCCGGCTGTCGTCGCCCACAGCACGCCGGATGTGCCGAGCGAGACGAAGGCGTCGCCCGGATGAATCGCGCCCAGCGCCACCGCTCCGGCCGCATTGTCGCCAGCGCTCCCCGCGATCACCGGCGCGCTTGCCATGCCCCAGCGCTTCGCCAACTCTGCATGCAGGCAGCCGGACGGCGCGGTGCCTTCGACAAGCGCCGGCATGTGATCGAGCGATAGGTCCGTCGCCTCCAGCGCCGCCTTCGACCAGGCGCGCTTGCCCACTTCGAGCCAGGCTGTGCCGGAAGCATCCGACATGTCCTCGATGAACTCGCCGCTCAGCCGATAGCGAAGATAGGCCTTGGGCAGCAGCACCTTGCCGATGCGCCGGAAGATCTCCGGCTCATGCTTCTTGACCCACACCAGCTTGGGCGCGGTAAATCCCGGGAGAGTCGGGTTGCCGGTGATGCGGCGGAGATCGGGCAGGCGTTCTTCCAGCTCCTGGCATTCCTGCGCCGATCGCACGTCGTTCCACAGGATGCAGGGACGCAGGACAGCGCCGGATTTGTCCAGCAACGTGGCGCCGTGCTGCTGGCCGGAAAGACCGATGCCGCGCACCGCCGCCATCTCGCGCGGCGCCTGCTTGGCAATCTTGTCGAGGCTGGCGATGGTCGCGCGATACCAGCTTTCGGGATCCTGCTCGGAAAAGCCCGGGGCAGGGCGACTGACCTGCAAGGGCTCCGAGGCGGTCGCAATGAGGCGGCCGTCTTCGTCGATCAAGATGCTCTTGATCGAAGACGTACCGAGATCGATGCCAATGAACATGCCAGCACGCCTTGATCAGGGAAGGTTGTCGCGCAGGAAGATATCGATCCGGATCCGCTCCTGGTCGTCGATCACGAGCTGATTCGTGCAGCGCGCCAGAAGGATGCGGGCGGCCGACCGCGCCTCATGTCCCGGGTCCTGGTTGATGATCGCAGCCATGGTGCCGTTGATCAAATAACGGCGCGAGAAGTCCGTCAATTCATGGGCGATGAAAAGCACCTCGCGCGCGCGGCCCACCGTTTCCAGCGCCTCGCCGATGCCACGGTTGCCCGCGCCGACGGAGTAGATGCCGACCAGGTCTGGCTGTTCGGCCAGCAGCTTTTCCGCGACTTGGCGGCAGCGTTGCGTATCATCACGCCCCTCGAGCGCGGGCAGGGTGCGCAGATGCGGAAATTCCGAAGCGATCACCTGCTGGAAACCGAACATGCGTTCCGCATGATCGCGCAAGGCCAGACTGCCGGCGATCAAACCCACTGGCCCGGGACGCTGCCCCGCAAAGCGCCCCATCAAGGTCGCGACCGTCCGTCCTGCCGCGGAATTATCGATCCCGACATAGCGGTGCCGGCGCGAATTCGGCACGTCGGACACCAACGTGACGACCACCATGCCGGCATCCACCATCGCGTTGATGGCATCGCGCACCACGGGATGATCGAGCGCAACCGTCGCGACGCCGTGATACTTGCCGATCAGGCCGCGCAGCGTATCGGCCAGCACCTGCGGATCGAACACGTCGACGCGCACCACATCACCATAGGCCTGCTGCTCCGCCAGCGAGATCAGAGTACGGTCGACCTGTGATGCCAGCAGGCTCATGAAGGTGTTGGTGCCGGTCGGCAGCACGAAGCAGAACTGATACTGGATGCCGCGCGCCAGTCGCACCGCTGCGGGATCAGGACGGTAGCCGAGACGCACCAGCGATTGCTCGACGCGCTCCATGGTCCGCGGGCTGACGCCGGGGCGGTGATTGAGCACGCGGTCGACCGTCGCGAGACTGACCCCCGCTGCTTCGGCCACGTCGACCAGGGTGGTGCGCCGATGACGATTGGACATGCGGCGCAGATTGCTCCGAGCACCTGACGTGCGCAACTCATTTTTGAGGTGAACACCTCAGAGGCAATGATGGAGTGTTGAGTTGCAATGCACTCTGTTTAGTGCCGAGCACTGCCCGTGGAGCGCGCATGAGCAAGGTGAATCCCTAAAATGCTGCGCTGCAACGCGAAAATTTCAATGCGGTTTGACACACGCTGCCGAATGTTCATTGCAATGTTTAGTATCTTCGTGTAATACTAAACATCACGACGAGGCCGCTTGAGTAAAGTCAGGGACGCGGCAACGGCGGCATCAACAAGCATAACAAGCCCAGCCACGGCCAAGTGGACGGGGTTGGGATCTCCCGGCGGCAGGGCGCTCGGGAGTGGGATCTCAACAGTGGGAGGAAAACCAATGAGGAAGTTATTGGCGAGCGCAGCCGCGCTGGCTGCTGCTGTCGCGTTTGGCCCGATGGACCAGGCGAAGGCCGAGACGATCACGCTTTGCTGGGCGGCATGGGACCCGGCCAATGCACTGGTCGAACTGTCGAAGGACTTCACCAAGCAATCCGGCGTCGACATGAAGTTCGAGTTCGTGCCATGGCCGAACTTCGCTGACCGTATGCTCAACGAACTCAATTCCGGCGGCAAGCTGTGCGATCTGCTGATCGGTGATTCGCAGTGGATCGGCGGCTCTGCCGAGAACGGCTATTACGTGAAGCTGAACGATTTCTTCGACAAGGAAGGAATCAAGATGTCGGACTTCGCGCCCGCCACCGTCTACGCCTATTCCACCTGGCCCAAGGGTACGCCGAACTATTGGGCGCTGCCGGCAATGGGTGATGCCAATGGCTGGTTCTATCGCAAGGACTGGTTCGCGAAGCCGGAGCTGCAGGCCGAGTACAAGAAGAAATATGGCCGCGACCTTGCCCCGCCCAAGACCTGGGACGAGTTGAAGGATACGGCCGAGTTCTTCCAGAACCGCGAGATCGACGGCAAGAAGGTCTATGGCGCCGCGATCTTCACCGAGCGCGCCTCCGAAGGCATCACCATGGGCGCGACCTCAGCGCTCTATCCCTACGGCTTCAAATACGAGAACACGCCCGGCAAATACGACATGGAAGGCGCCGTGAATTCCGCGGACGCCGTGAAGGGCCTTGAGATGTACAAGGCCATCTACAAGTGCTGCACGCCTCCGGGCTACACCGACAGCTACATGGGCGAAGGCCTCGATGCGTTCAAATCGGGCCAGGTCGCCATGATGATGAACTGGTTCGCCTTCATGCCGGGCATGGCGAAGGACGAGAATGTCGGATCCAAGACCGGCTTCTTCGTCAATCCGGGCGAGAAGGTCGCGGCCTCCACGCTCGGCGGCCAGGGTATCTCGGTGGTCGCCAACACCGACCACATGGATGCGGCCCTCAACTATATCAAATGGTTCGCCCAGCCCGACGTGCAGAAGAAGTGGTGGTCGCTGGGTGGCTATGCCTGCCACAACGCCGTGCTGAATGATCCCAGCTTCAAGGACTCGCAGCCCTTTGCCGCGCAGTTCCTCGAGGCCATGGGCGGCGTGCAGGATTTCTGGCAGGAACCCGCCTATGCCTCGCTGCTGCAGGCTATGCAGAAGCGGCTGCACGACTATGTCGTGGCCGACAAGGGCACGGCGAAAGAGGCGCTCGACGGTCTTATTCAGGACTGGACAGCTATCTTCCAGGAAGAAGGCAAGATTTAATACTCTAGGTCCGCCATTTCTCCCGCGACGGCATCCCCGGTGTAGAGCCGGGGATGCCGCAGGAGCCAGGGATTTCGCATGCCTGATATCGACGTCATAGCCGCCCGGGCCGCCACAGCGACGCCACCGACATTCGGCCGGGCGGTACGCGGCCTCTCCGACCGGACCATTGCCTGGATGTTCATCGCTCCGACAATGATCCTGCTGCTGGCGATCAACATCTTTCCGCTGATCTGGACGGTCTATCTCAGCTTCACCAACTACGCGTCGAACCGGCCCAACCGGCCGGTCATCAATGTCGGATTGAAGTGGTACCGCGACATCCTGAGCTCGCCTGAAGTGTGGGGCGCGATGCAGGCGACGGCGCACTTCGTGTTCTGGACCATCCTGTTCCAGACCCTGATCGGCTTCAGCCTCGCCTACCTCATCGATCGCAAGTTCCGCGGCCACGCGTTCTGGACGACCATCATCCTCATTCCGATGATGCTGTCGCCGGCCGTGGTCGGCAATTTCTGGAAGTTCCTCTATCAGCCGCAGATCGGGCTGTTCAACTACGTCGTCTCTTTCTTTACCGGCATCCCACCGTCGTCGTTCGAGATGCTGGGCTCGGTAACGCTCGCACCCTGGGCCATCGTGATCGTCGATACCTGGATGTGGACGCCTTACGTGATGCTGATCTGTCTCGCTGGCCTGCGCTCGATCCCGGACTACATCTATGAAGCGGCGGAGGTCGACCGCGCATCCAAGTGGCGGCAGTTCTGGTCCATCACGCTGCCCATGGCGCTGCCTTTCATCATGCTGGCGGTCCTGTTCCGCGGCATCGAGAATTTCAAGATGTTCGACATGGTAATGCTGTTGACCGGTGGCGGCCCCGGCTCAACCACCGAGCTTGCCTCCATCACGCTGAAGCGCCAGGCGTTCGAAGCGTACCGCACCGGCTATTCCTCTGCATTCGCGATCATCCTGTTCGTTGTGGTGTTCGGCCTCGCGAACATCTACGTCAAAGCCCTGAACAAGGTGAAGCAGCGATGAGCGCCGCTGCCAGCACTGCCCATTCCGTCGTGGAGCCCTCCGCGAATTCGAAGCGGATTGCCGGCTTCCTTGTGATTCTCTATGCGCTCATCACCATGGTGCCGCTGGCCTGGATCTTCGCTACTGGCTGGAAGACGCCGCCCGATTCCATCTCTTATCCGCCGAAGGTCGTGTTCGATCCGTCTCTCGAAGGATTCTGTAACCTCTTCACCACCCGCACCAGGCAGACAGCCGATTTTATCGAGGCGCTCGGGCCACCGCAGGGCACGTGCGATACGGTGACGAGAAAGCGCGAAATGGTGATTGCCGGCCCATCAAATTATGTGCCGCGCTTCATCAACTCGCTGATCATCGCCTTTGGATCGACGTTCCTCGCGGTTTCGCTTGGCGTGTTTTCGGCCTATGCGTTCTCGCGCTTCAAGATTCCGCTCGCCGACGACCTGCTGTTCTTCATCCTCTCGACGCGCATGATGCCGCCGATCGCGGTGGCGATCCCGATCTACCTGATGTACCGCGCACTCGGCTTGTCGGATTCCGCGTTGGGCATGATCCTGCTCTATACCGCAGTGAACGTGTCGCTCGCAGTTTGGCTGCTCAAGGGCTTCATTGACGAGATCCCGCGGGAATACGAGGAAGCCGCGATGATCGACGGCTATTCGCGCCTGCATGCCTTCTTCAAGGTGGTGCTGCCGCAGGCCTCGACCGGCATCGCCGCCACCGCGATCTTCTGCCTGATCTTCGCCTGGAACGAATATGCGTTTGCGGTGCTGCTGACCTCGGGCAAGGCGCAGACCGCGCCGCCGTTCATCCCGACCATCATCGGTGAAGGCGGCATGGATTGGCCCGCCGTCGGGGCGGGCACCACCTTGTTCCTGATACCGATCGTGGTCTTCACAGTGCTGCTGCGGAAACACCTGTTGCGCGGCATCACCTTCGGCGCGGTGCGCAAATGACCGACCAAGCTCATTCGACCGCGACCACAAAGCGCTGGCCGCGCTGGGCCAGACGCGGCCTCATGGAAAATGTCGCCGTCGGGCTGATCATCCTCGGCGTCTTCATGCTGGTGCAGCCGTTCTCCATCGTGCTCTATGGGTGGTCCTTTACCGTCGTACTTGCGGGTACATTGATGTTCACCATCGTCAGCAAGTTCCCGGAGTAGGCGATGGCCGAGATCCGGGTCGAAAACCTCCAGAAGAGCTTCGGCGATTTCGCCGCGGTCAAGGATTCCAACTTCCTTGTGGAGAACGGCGAGTTCTTTGTCCTGCTTGGCCCATCGGGCTGCGGCAAGACTACGACCTTGCGCATGATCGCCGGGCTGGAGCTGCCGACATCGGGCCGCATCCTGCTTGGCGGCGATGACGTCACGTTCAAGCGCGCGGCGGAGCGGGACATCGCCTTCGTATTCCAGCTATTCGCGCTCTATCCCCACATGAACGTGCGCAAAAACATCGGCTTTTCCCTCAAGTGCCAAGGCATGGCGCAGGCGGAGATCAACCGGCGCGTACAGGAGGCCGCGCGCATCCTGCGGATCGAGCACATCCTCAACAAGTCGGTCTCCGGCCTCTCCGGCGGCGACCGCCAACGCGTGGCCCTCGGCCGCGCCATCGTACGGGAGCCGATGTGCTTCCTGATGGATGAGCCACTGGGCGCCCTCGATTCCGAGTTTCGGCATCTGATGTGCGGCGAATTGCGCGGCCTGCACAACCGGCTGAAAGCGACGACGGTGTATGTCACCCACGACCAGGTCGAAGCCATGTCCATGGCGGACAAGATCGCGGTGATGAATCGGGGCGTGATCGAGCAATTCGGACCGCCGCAGGAGATCTATGCCAGGCCCGCCAGCATGTTCGTCGCGGATTTCATCGGCTCACCGCCCATGAACTTCCTGCACTTTCATTCCGGCATTCAGCGCGGAGCGGGCGAAGCGCACCTCGGCGACGCGCTCATCCGTATGCCTGTGCTGCACGAGGATGTGGCACCACGCGATCTCGCGCTGGGCGTTCGGCCAGAGCACATCGCATTCGACGACGACTCCGCCCTGCGCGGTTCTGTCTATGGCAGCGAGTATCTGGGGACGACACAGATCGTCACCATCAACACGCCGTTCGGTCAAGTGAAGGCCCGCACCAAATCCAGCGGCGAGGTGAGGCCGGGCGACAATGTCGGCTTGCGCTTTGCTGCCGACCGGCTCTCCTTGTTCGATAAGCAAAGTGGCCGCGCCGTCCGCTCCGCTTTGTTCGAGGGGGTCGCCCATGGCTGAAGTCCGCCTCGAACAGGTCGAAAAGAGGTTCGGCGAAGTCACTGCCGTCACCGGCATCGATCTCACTGTCCATGACGGTGAATTCGTTGCGCTGCTCGGCCCGACGGGCGCCGGCAAGACCACGACCCTGCGCCTGATCGCTGGGCTCGAGAAGCCCGATCAGGGGCGCATTTCCATCGGTGGCAGAGACGCGACCCCGCTCTCGCCGATGGAACGCAACGTCGCTTTCGTGTTCCAGCAATATTCGCTCTACCCGCACCTCAGTGTTTACGACAACCTGGCTTTTCCATTGCGATCACCTTCGCGGCGGGTGGACGAGCCTACGGTGCGACACATGGTCGAGCGCGTTGCGAAGCTGCTGCGCATCGAGCAGAAGCTGCAGAATCGCGCTACGCGCCTGTCTGGCGGGGAGATGCAGCGCGTCGCGATCGGCCGCGCCTTGGTGCGTTCGCCCTCGATCTATCTGATGGATGAGCCGCTTTCCTCGCTCGACGCCAAGCTGCGATCCGAGATGCGGCTGGAATTGAAGCATATCCAGCACGACCTTGGCGCCACTGTTCTCTATGTGACGCATGACCAGACCGAGGCCATGACCATGGCGAACCGGATCGGTGTGCTGGATCACGGGCGCCTGGTGCAGATCGGGTCGCCGCGTGAGATCTATGAATCACCGCGCAATATCTATGTGGCCACTCGGCTCGGCATGCCATCGATCAACCTGCTGCCGCCCGCCGCCTTTCCGGCGCATCCGGCGCCCGCCGGCACCAAGGTGATCGGTGCGCGTACGGAGCACGTCGGTATCGCGCGCGCTAATGGCGGCGCTCATGCCAAGGTCGAGTGGATCGAGCATCTGGGCGACCAGAATCACCTCCATCTCGCGATCGGCGAGCACAGGCTGGTGACCCTGGTCGACCCGGCAGTGGAATTGTCGGTCGGCGATGCTGTTGATATTGCGCTGCGCCAGCCGCTCTATTTCGGGGCGGATGGCGAACGGATCAGAGCTTAGGGGTTGAGTAGAAATGAATTTGGATGCGGACTTGCGCGCGGAGCTGGTGAAAGCGGTGGCGGCGACGATTGAGCGCCACGCCGAAGAGCTCACCACGCTTGATCAGGCGATCGGCGATGGCGACCATGGCATCAACATGAAGCGTGGCTTCGATGCCGTGCTGGCCGACGTCGGCAACCTCAGCGCAAAGCCGTGGCCCGAGTTCCTGAAGGGCGTCGGCACCATGCTGGTGATGAAGGTCGGCGGTGCATCGGGCCCGCTCTACGGCACGCTCTTCATGGGGCTCGGCAAGGATCTTCCCGCCGAACCTGGTCACGCTGATCTGGTCCGCGCCTTCCGGAGCGCCATCGCGGCGGTGCAGGCGCGCGGCAAGTCGGAGCGCGGGCAGAAGACCATGCTCGACGTGCTGATCCCGGTGGCCGAAACCCTGGAGAAGGGCATCACCGAGATTGGCGCGATTACCCTCGCGGCGCACGCCGCAGCCGATGCCACCATTCCGGTGAAAGCGGTTCGGGGCCGTGCGTCATTCCTCGGCGATCGGTCGATCGGGCACATGGATCCCGGTGCGAGGTCGTCCGCGCTCATGATCGAAGCCATCGGCAAAGTCCTGGAGAAAGCGTGATGGAGAGCGTCGGAGTCGTCATCGTCTCGCATTCGCCCAAGGTCGCTGAGGGCGCCGCCGACATGGTGCGCCAGATGGTGGGCGAAGAGGTGCCCTTGGCCTGGACCGGCGGCAATCCGTCTGGCGGGCTCGGCACCGATGTGGGACAGATCATGGCCGCCATCGATCGCGCCTGGTCCAAAGCCGGCGTAGTTGTACTGGTCGATCTGGGCGGGGCAGAGACCAATAGCGAGATGGCGATCGAGATGTTGCCCGATGAGAAGCGCGGCAAAGTGCTGATCTGCAACGCGCCGGTGGTGGAAGGCGCGGTGGTGGCGGCGACCGAAGCGGCCGGCGGGGCAAGCGTCGATATTGTGCGGCAAACGGCAGAGGAATATTCGGCGCGATGAATAACGGGACCGCCACGGAAACCGCCGCCACCGGGTCCATCCTCATCGAGCATGAGGTCGGCCTGCATGCGCGCCCGTCGGTCAAGCTCACCAAGCTCGCCAAGACGTTTGCCAGCAGGATCGAGCTTGGCCTCAGCGAGGAAGGCCCCTGGATCGACGCCAAGAGCATCGTCAAGGTGATGGCCTTCAAGGCGGCCAAGGGCAAGACCCTGCATTTTCGCGCCAATGGCGGCGACGCGAACGCAGCGGTGGCCGCGCTCGTCGATTTGGTGCGCCGCGATTTCGACGAAAGCCACGGCAATGGCTGAGCTGCGCCTGACTGGCCGGCCCGCGTCGCCGGGCCTCGCGCTCAGCCGGCTGTTCGTGCTGGGCGACGACGCAGCGAGGACGGGTACGCGCCCCGCTGGTGATCCGGACCAAGAGGCGGTCCGCCTGCGCGCCGCGATCGAAGCAGCGATCCAACAGCTGGAAGAAGTATCCGGCACCACAGCTGCGGACGCGCAGGAGATCCTCGAATTCCAGGTGGCCATGCTGGGCGACGAAGCCTTGGCGGAAGGCGCCTTTGCTGCGATCGCCGGCGGTGAGAATGCCGATGCCGCTTGGCGCGCGGCGTTGAACGTGCAGTTGGAAGATTACGTCAACGCCGGCGACGAGTATTTCCGCGCCCGTGCCGCCGACCTCGAGGACCTGCGCGACCGTGTCTCAGGCATCCTCTCTGGCGGCGAGCAGCAGAGCGTGCCGGCCGGGACGGTGCTGGTCGCGCGCGACCTGCCGCCATCGCGCTTTCTCGGCATCGACTGGCAGCTGGGCTCGGCCATCGCTTTGGCTGGCGGAAGCCCGACCAGCCACGTGGCTTTGCTGGCGCGGGCACGCGGCGTCCCCATGATCGTCGGCCTCGGCGCGGACGTCATGACGGTGCCCAGCGGTCTGGAAGCGATGGTGGATGGCGAACGCGGCACCTTGGTGGTCGCACCCGATGACGCGACACGCGCATCCGCGAAGTCGCGAGAGATGGAGATCAATCAGCGCCGCGCCATCGCTGAGAAATTCCAGCATGCGCGCGCGACGCTACCCAGCGGCGAACCCGTCACGATCATGATCAACACGGCAGGACCGGACGAGCTGTCGCTGCTCGACCCGGCCATTTGCGACGGTATCGGGCTGGTGCGGTCGGAGTTCCTGTTCCACGGCGCGACGCTGCCTGATGAGGAGACACAGTACCAGGCCTATCGCCGCATCCTGCGTTGGGCCGGTGCGCGGCCGGTCACCATCCGCACCCTCGATGCCGGCGGTGACAAGCCGATCCCTGGCCTCACCATCGATGACGAGGGCAATCCCTTCCTCGGTACGCGCGGCATCCGCCTCTCGCTGCAGAAGCCGGACGTGTTCCGCGTGCAGTTGCGCGCCCTGTGCCGCGCCGCGCTGCATGGAAACCTGAAGGTCATGCTGCCGATGGTGGCGATGCCGCGCGATCTGGCGCAGGGCAGGGCTCATCTGGACGCCGTCGTTTCCGATCTCGCGGCGCAGAAAGTGCCCTATGCAGTGCCGCCGCTCGGCATCATGGTTGAGGTGCCTGCGGCGGCGATTGCCATCGACCGGTTCGATGCCGATTTCTATTCCATCGGCTCAAACGACCTCACGCAATATGTGATGGCCGCAGCCCGCGATATCGCATCGCTCTCCGATTACGCCAACCCGATCGACCCGGCAGTGCTCAGCCTGATCACACGGACTGTCGAGCACGGCAAGCGCACCGGGCGCGAGGTGAGCTTGTGCGGCGATGCGGCCTCCGATCCAACGATTGTTCCCCACCTGCTCGCTGCGGGCTTGCGCTCTTTGTCGGTATCGGCATCATCAGTTGGATTGGTGAAGGCGGCGATCGCAGGCGCGCTCGTTGGGTGATGGAACATGGCCGACGACGGCGATCGCAACGAAGTCAACTGGGTAGCCGAGTATAAGCGCATCCTGCTGCGCGTCCTCGACTTGCGTCCCTCTGGCATGCGCCAGCGCCTGGCCGATGCACTCGGCGCCAATCGCAGCTTCGTTTCGCAGATCACCAATCCGGCCTATCCGGTCCCGATCCCGCCGCGCCATGTGGAGATTATCTTTGATGCTTGCCGCTTCCCCGACGCGGACCGGCGCGCCTTCCTCGAAGCCTATGAGCGCGCGCATCCCGGCCGCCTGCAGCAGCCGCATCGACCAAGCCCGCACCTGCGCCACGTCACGCTCTATGTGCCCGACCTCAACGATCCCGTGAAGAACGCGGAACTGGACAAGATGCTGAGCGACATGGCCGCGCGCGTGGCCGCCTTGGTCTCCGGCCAGACCGGCGGTGAGGATGACAAGGAATAGGGGAGGAAAAACATGAAAAAGCTGATCAACAAGGTCGATACGTTGCTGACCGAGAGCCTCGCAGGCTTCGCCGCCGCGCATTCTGATATCGTGTCACTCGGCGCTGAAGGCAAGTTCGTGCGCCGGCGCGATCTGAAGCGCGGCAAGGTTGGCCTCATCTCCGGCGGCGGATCCGGCCACGAGCCGCTCCACGCGGGCTTTGTCGGGCTCGGCATGCTGGACGCGGCGTGCCCCGGCCAGGTCTTCACCTCGCCGACGCCTGACCAGATGCTGGCGGCCGCGGAAGCGGTGGAGGCCGGCGGCGGGGTCCTCTTTATCGTGAAGAACTACGAAGGCGACGTGATGAACTTCGCCATGGCAGCCGAGATGGCGAATGGCAACGTCTCGACCATCATCACCGACGACGATGTGGCAGTCGAGACCTCGACCTACTCGACCGGCCGCCGCGGCGTTGCGGGGACCCTGATCGTCGAGCGCATGGTCGGCGCGGCTGCGGAGAAGGGGGCAGAGCTGGCGACCTTGCAGCATCTCGGTCAGCGCGTGAATGCGCAGACCCGCTCCATGGGCGTCGCCTTGACCAGCTGCACGGTGCCGGCGGCCGGCAAGCCGACCTTCCAACTCGGCGAGGACGAAATGGAGATGGGCGTCGGCATCCATGGGGAACCGGGCCGCCGCCGCGTCAAGCTGGCGAGCGCCGACGCCATCGCCGACGAGATGATGGGCGCCATCTTGGGCGACCTGTCGCCCAAGTCCGGCAGCGAGGTGTTGCTGCTGGTCAACGGCTTCGGCGGCACGCCGGCAATGGAGCTCTATCTGATGTGCAACGCCGCCAGGCGCATCCTTGACGGAAAGGGGATCAAGATCGCGCGCTCGCTGGTCGGGTCCTACGTCACGTCGCTGGAAATGGCCGGCTGCTCGCTCACCGTCTCTGCGCTGGACAGCGAACTGACCGCTCTGTGGGATTCGCCCATTCACACCGCCGCGCTGCGCTGGGGCGTCTAGCGGCTGAGCGTCCGATAGCGCCGCAGATGATACTCCTCATCGCCAAACATCAGGCGAATCATGGTGAGGCGCTTGAAATAATGGCCAGCGGCATATTCGTCGGTCATGGCGATGCCGCCATGTAGTTGGATTGCTTCCTCGCCGACATGGCGCGCGGCGCGGCCGACCAGCACCTTGGCAGCGGACACCGCGCGGCTTCTTGCCACCGGATCGGCTGAATCCAGCGCCGCCATCCCCGCGAGGGCCATCGATTGCGCCAGCTGGCATTTCATATACATGTTCACCATGCGATGCTGGATCACCTGGAAAGAGCCGATCGCCGCACCGAATTGCTTGCGCACCTTGATATAGTCCAGCGTCATGTCGTGCAGGGCCCACATCGCGCCCACCGCCTCCGCGCAGATCGCCGCGGTGCCGGCATCCAGGGCCGATTCAAGCGTCGCAAGGGCTGCATCAGTGGGGCCGATCAGAGTATCGGCCGCCACGCGCACCTGGTCGAAATTGATATCGGCCGCCCATCCGTCATCATGCGAACGATAGGCGGCGATCGTCAGTCCGCGCGTTTCCGCCGGGACGAGGAATAGCGAAATACCGTGGCGGTCGGTCGTGTCGCCGGAGGTTCGCGCACTAACCAGCAGATAGTCGGCGAGGTTCCCGTAGAGCACGGCAAGCTTGCTGCCGGTGATGACAAAATCACTACGATCGCGGTGCGCGCGCGTCGCAACGATGGCGGGATCCGGCTGCGCCGGCGGCTCGAGGTAGGCGAGGGCGAGCTTGATCCGCCCCTCGGCGACACCAAGGAGAATCGCCGACTTCTGCGCCTCGCTGCCGGCGCGCCGCAGCGCCGCTGCGCCCGCGACAATCGTCGGCACGAACGGAGACGTCACGAGCCCGCGCCCGAACTGCTCCATCAGCAAAGCCAGATCGGCGTGCGACCCGCCGAGCCCGCCATGCTCCTCGGGCAAGGTCGCGGCCAACCAACCAAGCTCCGCGAGCTTTGCCCAGACCGGATCGTCTTTGGCGCCAAGCCTTGCGAGCAAGCCCTTGCGCTTCTCGAATGCATAATCCTGCTGACGAAAGCGCTCGAGGCTTTCCTTCAACAACCGTTGTTCTTCGGTGAGCGTTGGAAGCATGATGGTCAGAGGCCGAGCACGGCTTTGGCGATGATGTTGCGCTGGATCTCATTGGAGCCGGCATAGATCGCCGTCTTGCGGAAATTGAAGTAGGGATAGGCGCTGTCCTGCCCGCGCTCGGTCGGCGCGAAATCCGCCGCGCTTTCATCTCGCCGCGCGCCAAGCGCATAGCCGCCTGCGCACGTCATGGCGAGCTCGAAAATGTCCTGCTGAATCTCGGTGCCGCGCACCTTCAGCATGGAGGCCTCAGGCCCGACCTCGTTCGCGCCGTCCTGCTTGAAGAGGAACCGCACTTCCGTGATCTCCAGCGCGTCAAGTTCCATCTCCAGCTCCGCAACCCGCCGCTCGACCGCGTCCTTCTGGTCGGGCGCATGGCGGAAAGGATCCTGATCTTTGAAGAACGACTTCAGTCGCGCGAGGCTGGCTAGGGAACGCGAGACTTCGGCTGTACCGAACCGCTCCAGGCTCAGGAGGTATTTCGCGATGGTCCAGCCCTTGTGCTCATCGCCCAGGCGCTGTTCGATCGGCACGTGCACATTGTCGAAGAACACCTGGTTCACCTCATGCGTGCCTTCGAACAGCAGGATCGGCCGCACGGTGACGCCCGCCGACTTGAGATCGAGTGTGAGGAACGTGATGCCTTCCTGCTTGCGTCCCGTATTGTCGGTGCGGAACAGGCCGAACATCCAATCGGCGATGTGGCCTTCGCTGGTCCACATCTTGGAGCCGTTCAGCACGTAATGATCGCCGACACGCTCCGCCTTGCATTGCAGGGCCGCGAGGTCCGATCCGGCATTGGGCTCGGAAAAGCCCTGGCACCAGAACACGTCACCTTCGAGGATGCCCGGCAGGATCTGGCGCTTCTGCGCCTCGGTGCCATGGGCCATGACGGTCGGGCCAAGCATGCCTTCGCCGTAGATCATCGGGCGCGGTGCATCGCCCAGTGCTAGCTCACGCTCGAACACATAGCGCTGATCGTCGGAAAAGCCGGGGCCGCCAAATTCCTTCGGCCAGCCGGGGCAGGCCCATCCTTTGGCGTGCAGGATCTTGTGCCAGCGCTGCTGATCCTCGCGCGGCAGGTCCATGCGCTCCTGCGCGACCCTGCGCCGGATGTCTTCCGGCAGATTGGCACGGACAAAATTCCGGACCTCCTGGCGGAAGGCCCGCATGTCCACTGTGTCAAAGCGGCTTCTGACGTCCAAGCAGTGTCTCTTTTATAGGAATCACCATGTTGCGCCTGTCTTAACGACTTTTCCGGCTTTGGCTAGCTTGGAAGCGACGCCGCGAGGGCATGTGACGGCGCGCACTTGGGAGCGGTTGCAAAA
Organism: Dongiaceae bacterium; assembly: GCA_035695765.1. Lineage (GTDB taxonomy): Bacteria > Pseudomonadota > Alphaproteobacteria > Dongiales > Dongiaceae > Dongia_A. The sequence continues at coordinate 37,281 of DASRRI010000110.1, read as the reverse complement.
CTGTGCTAACTTCCTCTCGTTATCCTAGTCTGCGATTCATCCCGAGGGAGCTTACACATGTTAAAGCGTATCCTAGCCGCCGCGGCGCTCGCGGCGGTCATTGCTGTCCCGCAGTTCGCTGCGACCGAAGCTGATGCCGCATCCGGCGTCAATGTCGGCTCGCTGAACTGCAACGTCTCAGGCGGCGTTGGCTTTATCTTCGGTTCGTCGAAGAACATCAGCTGCGTCTTCACCAAGCCGGACGGAACGGCTGAGCGTTATCATGGCGACATCGACAAGTATGGCGTCGATATCGGCTTCACCAGCGAGGGCTACATGGTCTGGGCAGTGTTCGCGCCCGGCCAGGTCGCGAAGGGTGCGCTGGCCGGCAAATATGCCGGCGCAACTGCCGATGTCGCGGCCGGTCTCGGCCTCGGCGCCAACGTCCTGGTCGGCGGCAACAGCAACCAGGTTGCGTTGCAGCCGGTCAGCATTGAAGGCATGACGGGCCTGAACGTGGCCGCTGGTTTCGGCCAGATCACGTTGAAGCCTGGCGCGAAGTAAGTTCGCATGGGATGGGGGCGCTCCTGCGCGGGCGCCCCTTGACCGAATAGTCCGATGATCAGCCGCATCACGGAAAACAGCAGAATATTGTAGCTGGCATCGACGGCCAATAACGCGAAGCGTCTGTCCGCGAACAGGTAGTTGACGCCGAACGACGTCGCGACCCAGCCGGCACCGATCACGAAGCCAGTGCAGACGGATCTTGGCACAGTCGGATCGGGTTCAAGCGCGATGGCGAGGATCGCCGCAGCAATCAACATCAAGACAAACGAGGAGCCATAGACGAAGGCGGGATGCTTTGCCCTTTGGGGCATCGGCTCGGCTTGGCCCTCCGCCGCGCGCCAGATGTGCCCGAACAGCGGGCCATACCAGAGACCACCCAACATGAAGGTGGCGATGGCGGCGATCAGGACCGCCAGCCAATTGACATCGATGCTCATGGTCACCTCCGTCGCATCGATCAATCATAGCGCGCGACCTGCCACCGTTAATTGACTGATTGCGTTAATATTCTGTCCAATTGGTCAATATGCGCTTGATTTTCGCCGGGCGCGCCGAAATGATGGCAACAGGCCTGAATTCTGGGTAACGACAATGGGCCTGATAGGGTGGGGACCGGCGGTCAGTCCGGCCCGAGGCAAAAACGGGAGACTATTCATGAAGACGTTGATGCAGGCGGCTTTTGCCGCTGGCGCATTCTGTTTGGCCGCGTCGGCAGCGATGGCCGATCCTGCGGTGGTCTACGATTCCGGCGGCAAGTTCGATAAGTCCTTCAACGAAGCTGCCTATAACGGCATGGAAAAGTTCAAGAAGGATACCGGGACCAGCTATCTCGAGTTCGAGGTGCAGGCCGACGCGCAGCGCGAGCAGGCGTTCCGCAAGATGGCGCAGCGCGGCGCCGACCCGATCATCGGCATCGGCTTCAGCCAGGAATCGGCGATCAAGAAGGTGGCGCCGGAATTCCCCAAGATTCGCTTCGTGATCATCGATTCCGTCGTCGATCTGCCGAACGTGCAATCGATCGTGTTCAAGGAGCAGGAAGGCTCCTACCTGGTCGGCGTCCTGGCGGCGCTCGCCAGCAAGTCGGGCAAGGTCGGCTTCGTCGGCGGCATGGACATCCCGCTGATCAGCCGGTTCGAATGCGGCTACGCGCAGGGCGCGAAGGCGGCCAATCCGAATGTCGAAGTGCTGGCCAACATGACCGGCACTACGCCCGCGGCATGGAACGACCCAACCCGCGGCGGTGAACTCGCAAAGGGCCAGTTCGATCGCGGTGTTGACGTTGTCTTTGCGGCCGCGGGTGGTACCGGTGCTGGCGTTTATCAAGCAGCGAAAGATTCCGGCAAGCTCGCGATCGGCGTCGATTCCAATCAGAACTATATGCAGCCCGGCACCATGTTGACCTCGATGATGAAGCGGGTCGACGTGGCGGTCTATGACAGCTCCAAGGCCGCGAAGGAAGGCACCTGGAAGGCTGGCGTCACCGTTCTTGGCCTGGCCGAGAAGGGCGTCGATTGGGCGCTCGACGACAATAACAAGTCGCTGGTCACCGACGATATGAAGGCGAAGGTGGAGGCTGCGCGTGCCGATATCGTCTCCGGCAAGGTCCAGGTGCACGATTACATGACTGACAATGCCTGCCCGAACTGACCGGGTTCGCGTCCGGCATGGCAACTGAACAGGTTGGCATTGCATCATCGCCGTCGGCCGCAATCCGGCCGGCGGCGATCGAGTTGCGCGGCATCGATAAATCCTTCGGCGCCGTCCATGCCAACAAGAATGTCGACCTGACCATCGCGAAGGGCACGATCCACGGCATCATCGGCGAGAATGGTGCCGGCAAGTCGACCCTGATGAGCATCCTCTACGGGTTCTACAGCGCCGATGCGGGCGAGATCCTGATCAACGGCAAGCCCGTCCGCATCCACAGCTCGCACGATGCGATCGCCGCCGGCATCGGCATGGTGCACCAGCATTTCATGCTGGTGGAGCCGTTCACCGTCCTCGAGAACGTCATGCTGGGCGCCGAAGGCGGCGCGCTGCTGAGCGGCGGCGCGGCCAAGGCGCGGACCGAGCTGGAGCGGCTCGCGCGCGACTACGGGCTCAACGTCAATCCCGACACCCATATTTCCGAGCTGCCGGTCGGCGAGCAGCAGCGGGTGGAGATCCTGAAGGCTCTCTTCCGCCATTGCGACATCCTGATCCTGGACGAACCAACCGGCGTCTTGACGCCGCAGGAAACGGACCAACTGTTCCAGATCCTGCGCGCTCTCAATGCACGCGGCGTCACGATCGTGCTCATCACGCATAAGCTGCGTGAGATCCTGGCGATTACCGATACCGTTTCCGTGATGCGGCAGGGCGAGATGGTCGCGACCTTGCCGACCAGGCAGGCGACGCGCGAGCAGCTGGCGGAGTTGATGGTCGGGCGCAAGGTCCGCCTGGAGCTGGACAAGACCAGGGCGAAGCCAGGCGAAGTGCGCCTGTCGGTACGGAACCTGTCGGTTGTCGACGGCAAGGGCGTGACGCGCGTCGACAATGTCGGGTTTGATCTGCGCGCGGGCGAGATCCTCGGCATCGCCGGCGTCTCCGGCAACGGGCAGAGCGAGCTGCTGGAGGCTTTGTCGGGCATCCGCCCGCTATCGGCCGGCGGCATCAATCTGTGCGATCTGGAGATTTCCTCCGACACGCCCCACGGGCCTGCCATTGTGCGCGAGCATGGACTGGCGCACGTGCCGGAGGATCGCTTGCGCCTCGGCGTCGTGACGGCGTTTCCGGCCTGGGAATCCTTCGCCCTCGGCTACCACGAGAACGAGGAATATAACGGCCGCGTCCTCATGGACCGCGACGCCATGACCAACGCGTGCGGCAAGCTGATGGAGCGCTTCGACGTGCGGCCGCGCGACCCGGCGCTGAGATGCGGCAGTTTCTCCGGCGGCAACCAGCAAAAGCTGATCCTGGCGCGGGAGATTGCGCGCCAGCCGAAAGTGCTGGTGGTTGGCCAGCCGACCCGCGGCGTCGATATCGGCGCCATCGAATTCATTCACCGGCAGCTGATCGCCTTGCGCGATGCCGGTTGCGCCATCCTGCTGGTCTCCGTCGAACTGGACGAGGTCATGTCCCTGAGCGACCGAATCCTGGTGATGTTCCAGGGCCGGATCGTGGGCGAGGTAAGTGGAGACGAAGCGGAAGAGCGCACGCTCGGCCTCATGATGGCCAACGCCCACACCCAGGCGGACGAGGCGGCATGAGCGGGACACCGCAGGTTGCCCTGCCGCGCTGGGTCGACATCGGGCTTCTGCCGATCATCAACCTGGTGCAGGCGCTGCTGGTCGCGGGGCTGGTTGTCCTCATCATCGGTGTCAATCCGCTGGAGGCGATGCGCATCATGGCCTGGGGCGTGGTGCAGGATTCCGTTTCCATCAGCTACACGCTCTATTACGCCACCGATTTCGTCTTCACTGGCCTCGCGGTCGCCGTCGCCTTCCATGCCGGCTTGTTCAATATCGGCGGGGAGGGGCAGGCTTATATCGCCGGCCTTGGCGCGACTCTCGCAATGCTCGCCTTCGATGCGTATCTCCCCGGCTTTCTGCTGATCCCGATCGGCCTCATCGCTGCCACCATTTTCGGCGCAGGCTGGGCGCTGGTCCCGGCGTACCTGCAGGCCTATCGCGGCAGCCACATCGTGATCACGACGATCATGTTCAATTTCATCGCAGCGTCGCTGATGGTCTATATCGGCTCTGACATCCTGCGGCCGCCGGGAGAGATGGTGCCCAGCAGCCGCGAATTTGCGCCGGCCGCCTATCTGCCGCATGTGCACGATATTGCGGCCTGGCTCGGCATCGAAATGCCGAGCACGCCGCTCAATCTGTCGATCCTGTGGGCGGCGGTGTGCTGCGTCTTCGTGTGGGTGTTCATCTGGCGCACGCGTTGGGGCTATGCGATCCGCGCGGTCGGCCTTTCGCCTAAGGCGGCAATCTACGCCGGCATCTCGCCCAAGCGCGTCATCATGATCGCGATGTGCCTGTCGGGCGCCCTGGCGTCTGGCGTCGCACTGAACCAGATCATCGGCTATCACCATCACATGCTGCTGGACTTCGTGGCCGGTGCCGGCTTTACCGGGATCGCCGTGGCGCTGATGGGTCGCAACCACCCGATCGGCATCGTGCTGGCGGCGATCCTGTTTGGTGCGCTCTACCAAGGCGGCGCGGAACTTTCGTTCGAGATCCCGACCATCAATCGCGACATGGTGGTGGCGATGCAGGGTCTCATCATCCTGTTCTCCGGTGCGCTCGCTTACATGAATCGGCCCTGGATCGCGCGGCTCTATCTGATGTTCGACCGGCGCGCTGTCCTGGCGGAGGCGACCTGAGCGATGGAAGACCTTTGGCTCCAGCTGGTCTCGATCCTGTCGGCCACCTTGCGGATGGCAACGCCGCTGGTGTTCGCTGCCATGGCCGGCATGTTCTCGGAGCGCTCCGGCACCATCGATATCGGGCTGGAAGGCAAGATGCTGGCGGCAGCATTTGCGGCAGCCTGCGTTGCCGTGGTGACCGGCTCAGCCTGGGTCGCGCTGCTCGGCGCCATTATCGTCGGCATCCTGATGGCGCTGCTGCATGGGCTCGCCTGCATCACCTATCGCGGCAACCAAGTGGTGAGCGGTGTCGCGATCAACATCATGGCCGCGGGCCTGACGGTCGTTCTGGGAAATGCCTGGTTCGGCCGGGGCGGCCAGACGCCGGACCTGGCGCCCGCGGCGCGCTTCATGCCACTGAAGATACCGGGTGCGGACAACGCGTTCGGTATCCCCGTCGTCGGGCCGGTCTATAGCAACGTGATCGGAGGTCACAATCTTCTGGTCTATATGGCTTTCATCACGGTGCCGATCGCCTGGTGGGTGCTGTATCACACGCGCTTTGGCCTTCGCCTGCGCGCGGTCGGCGAGGACCCGAAGGTGGTCGACACCGCCGGCATCTCGGTCGCCTGGCTGCGCTACCGCGCCGTCATCATTGCCGGCACGCTCTGCGGGTTCGCCGGCGCCTATCTGGCAATCGCGCAGAACGCCGGATTCAGCCCGCAGATGACGGCGGGCCGCGGCTTCATCGCGTTGGCAGCCATGGTGTTCGGCAAATGGCGGCCCTGGCCTGCGATGTTTGCCTGCCTGCTGTTCGGCCTGCTGGACGCGATCGCGATCCGCCTGCAAGGCACGAAATTTCCGGGCATCGGCGAGGTGCCGGTGGAGTTCATCCAGGCCTTGCCCTATATCCTGACTGTGGTGCTGCTGGCGGGATTTGTCGGGCGGGCGATGGCCCCCCACACGCTGGGGCAACCCTACGTCAAGGAGCGTTGAGCTGATGGACCAGCATCTGTTTGCGGCGGCGAGCGCCGCCATGGAGCGCGCCTACGCGCCCTATTCGAAATTCCAGGTCGGCGCCGCGATCTTGGCCGAGAACGGCCGGATCTATAGCGGCTGCAATGTCGAGAACGCGGCCTATCCGGTCGGCACCTGCGCGGAGGCAGGGGCGATTTCTGCCATGATCCGTGACGGTGCGCTGCAGATCCGGGAGATCGTCGTCATCGGTCACGGCGACAAGCTGTGCACGCCCTGCGGCGGTTGCCGCCAGCGCATCCGCGAGTTCGCCGCATCAGAAACCAAGGTGCATGTCTGCGGACCGGAAGGGTTGCGCCGGACCTATACGCGCGATGAATTGCTGCCGGATTCATTCGGCCCGGAAAATCTCGCATGAGCGACGCGGCCAGCATCATCGCCGCGGCGAGGCCCGGCTTCAAACCGAAGGTCGGCGTGATCCTGGGTTCGGGCCTTGGTCCGATGGCGGAGGACGTCACTGACGTCACAGTGCTCGACTATCGCGATCTGCCAGGCTTTCCGCAGCCGAGCGTCGAGGGCCATGCCGGCCGCCTGTCGCTGGGCAAGATCGGCGAAACACCTGTCGCCGTTCTGCATGGCCGCTCGCACCACTACGAGCACGGCCGCGCCGACGCGATGAAAGTGCCGGTTCGCACCTTGCATGCGATCGGGTGCGAATGCCTCATCCTCACCAATGCCGGCGGCAGCCTCGATCCCGCGATAGGCCCCGGTTCGGTCATGATGATTACCGACCACATCAATCTGGTTCAATCCTCGCCGCTCTATGACGAAGCCGGCAACAGCCGCTTTGTCGACATGGTCGGCGCCTATGATGCCGGCCTGCAGAAACGCGCGCGCGACGCCGCGCAGGCAGAGGGCGTCGCATTGCACGAAGGCGTCTATGTCTGGTTCTCCGGTCCGCATTTCGAAACGCCAGCGGAGGTGCGGTTCGCGCGCCTGATAGGTGGCTCTGCCGTCGGCATGTCGACTGTCCCCGAAGTGATCCTGGCGCGGCAGGCCGGCATGAAGGTCGCGGGTTTTTCCATCATCACCAATCTCGGCGCGGGGATGAGCGATGCGCCTCTCAGTCACGAGCAAACCATGAAAGTGGCCGCCGGTGCCGCCGTGGATCTGCGCCGGCTGCTCAATCGCATGATCTCCGGCTGGGCCAGTTGATGCTGCCGCAGGAGATCATCCGCAAGAAGCGCGATGGCGCCGCGCTGAGCGATAGCGAGATCCGGCATTTCGTGAATGGTCTGACGGACGGCTCCATCACCGAAGGGCAGGTGGCTGCCTTTGCGATGACCGTGTTCTTCCGCGGCATGGAAATGCCGGAGCGGATTGCCCTGACGCGGGCGATGATGGAATCCGGCACTGTCCTCGATTGGTCGCACGATGGCCTGTCGGGACCTGTCGTCGACAAGCACTCCACCGGCGGTGTCGGCGACAAGGTCTCACTGATGCTGGGGCCGATCGCGGCGGCGTGCGGCTGCTTCGTGCCGATGATTTCGGGCCGCGGCCTTGGCCACACCGGCGGCACGCTCGACAAGTTCGACGCCATTCCCGGCTATCAGACCCAGCCCGACACTGAATTGTTCCGCCGCGTGGTGCGCGACGTCGGCTGCGCTATCATCGGCCAGACCGCGAATTTGGCGCCCGCCGACCGCCGCCTCTACGCCATCCGCGACGTGACGGCGACGGTCGAATCCATCCCGCTGATCACTGCCTCGATCCTCTCCAAGAAACTCGCCGCCGGCCTGCAAGGATTGGTGATGGACGTGAAGACCGGCAATGGGGCCTTCATGTCCACGCTGGAATCCGCACGCGAATTGGCCGACAGCATCGTGCGCGTCGCGAGTGGGGCAGCGGTCAGGACGACCGCGCTCATCACTGACATGAACCAGGTGCTCGGCCATTCCGCCGGCCATGCAACCGAAATGATGGAGGCGATCGAGTATCTGACCGGCAAGCGCCGCGATGGGCGGCTGGATCAGGTTACGCGGGCTCTGGTGGCGGAGATGCTGGTCGTCGGCAGTCTTTGTGAGACCACGTCAGAAGCCATGTCCAAGATCGAGACGGCACTAGCCTCGGGCCGTGCTGCTGAAATCCTCGGCCGCATGGTTGCCGCCCTCGGTGGTCCGGCCGACCTGCTGGACCGTCCCGGCACCTATCTGGCTGCCGCACCGGTGATCAAACCCTGCGAGCCTGCCCGGACGGGACGCATTGCGGCCATCGACACACGTGCTGTGGGCGTGGCGCTGATCGAGCTTGGCGGCGGCCGCACCCACCCCCAGGACAAAATCGATCACCGGGTTGGCTTCTCGGAATTCCGGAGCCTTGGCGAAGAAGTCGGGCCACATCAGCCGATCTGCTTTGTTCACGCGGTTGATGGAGCATCCTGGTCGCGGGCCGCCGATTCCATCCGCGCGGCGGTGCGGTTGATGGGCAAGGCGGTTACCGTTCCATCGCCCATTCACCAGCGGATTGCTGTAGACTAGCCCCATGCAACGGCGTGCCATCATCCTGGTCCTGGACTCCTTCGGCATCGGCGCCTCGGCGGATGCCGCGCAGTTCGGCGATGTTGGCGCCGATACTCTCGGCCATATCGCAGAGGCCTGCGCCGAGGGTCGTGCGGACAAGAGCGGTGTTCGGTCCGGCCGCCTGCGCATCCCGAATCTGGCGCGCTGGGGCCTCGGCCGCGCGGCGGAGATTTCGACGGGTGCAGTCCCCACCGGCCTCGAGATCGATCGGGTCGACGGTGCCTATGGCTGCGCCGCCGAAGAGAGCAAGGGCAAGGACACGCCGAGCGGGCATTGGGAAATGGCCGGATGTCCCGTGCCATTCGACTGGGGCTATTTCCCGCGCGTATTGCCGTGCTTCCCGCCGGCGCTCATCGACCAACTGGTGGCGGAGTTCAACCTGCCGGGTATCCTCGGTGATTGTCACGCATCAGGCACCGAGATCATCGCAGAACTCGGCGTCGAGCACATCAAGACCGGTAAGCCGATCTGCTACACTTCCGCCGACAGCGTGTTCCAGGTCGCCGCACACGAGCAGCATTTCGGGTTGGATCGGCTGTATCGCTTCTGCGAGCGCGCGAAAGCGCTGCTCGAACCGCTCAATATCGGCCGCGTGATCGCGCGGCCTTTCGTGGGAGAAAGCCCCGCCGATTTCCGCCGCACGGCGCACCGCCGCGACTACACCACGCCGCCGCCCGAGGAGACATTGCTCGACCGTGTCTCAGCCTCTGGCGCGGAGGTCTGGAGCATCGGCAAGATCGCCGACATCTTCGCCCATCGTGGCATCTCGAGAAAATTGAAGGCAGACGACAATAATAGCTTGTTCGACCGTACCCTCGATGCCATGGCAGAGGCCAAGAACCATTCGTTGGTCTTCGCCAATTTCGTCGATTTCGACATGCTCTATGGCCATCGCCGCGACGTCGTGGGCTACGCCGCCGCGCTCGAAACCTTCGATCGGCGGCTGCCGGAGTTGGAGGCGCGCTTGCGGCCCGGCGATCTGGTGCTGGCGACCGCCGATCACGGCTGCGATCCGACGCGGCCAGGCACTGATCATACGCGCGAGCATGTGCCGGTGCTGTTCTTCGGTCCCGGCCTGCCGGCCGGCTCGCTCGGCAAGCGGCTTAGTTTCGCTGATATGGGGCAGACCATCGCCCGGCACCTGGAGCTGGCGTCCTTGGCGCATGGGCGCGCCTGCTTCACATGACTGACCTTGCACCTCGACGCTTCCGCAGCGAAGACGGCCGCCTGTCGCCCGAAATGCAAGCGGCGTTCGAGGCTGACGGCTATCTGTTCCTGGAGAACTTCGTGCCGCCGGCGGAGTGCGACCGGCTGCGGGCGCGAGCACTGGAATTGATCGAAACCTTCGATCCAGCGGAGCATCGCACGGTCTTTTCCACCACCAGCCGCTCGCATGCAGCGGCCGAGTATTTCGAGAGCTCCGGCGACAAGATCCGCTTCTTCTTCGAAGAGGGCGCGTTCGACGGGCGCGGCGAATTGAAGCAGCCCAAGGCGCTGTCGATCAACAAGATCGGCCATGCCATGCACGATCTCGACTCGGCTTTCGATGCCTTCTCGCGCACCGAGAAGCTGCATGCGCTGGCGAAGGGCCTCGGCTTTCGTGCCCCGCAGCTAGTTCAATCGATGTATATCTTCAAACAGCCGCATATCGGCGGCGAGGTGGTCTGGCACGTCGATTCCACCTATCTCTATACCGAGCCCCTGAGCTGCATCGGGTTCTGGTTTGCGCTCGAGGATGCGACCATGGAGAATGGCGCCATGTGGTGCCTGCCCGGCGCCCATCGCCTGCCGCTGAAGTCGCGCTTCCTGCGCAGGGACGGCAAGCTGGTGACTGAGGTGCTCGATGAAACGCCGTGGCCGGACGGCCCGCGAGTCGGGCTGGAGACGGCCAAGGGCACGCTGATCGTCCTCCATGGCTTGCTGCCGCACTATAGCGGGCCTAATACTTCCGACAGATCCCGCCATGCCTATACGCTGCACGTGATCGACGGGGAATGCTGCTATCCTCTCGACAATTGGCTGGTCCGCGGGCCAGATCTGCCATTGCGCGCGCTATGATTGAGCGCTGGTACCAAGCATTCAGCTTTCGTTAAGCACTCTCCGGTCGTAATGTCACAATTGCCTCGCTTCACATTTATCGAGAACAGGCGTGCGAATTCTTTTGGCTGATGATCACGAGTTGGTCTGTGACGGTTTCAAGGCGGTGATCGAGCGGCATGCTCCGGAAGCCGAAGTGGTGACGGCGCGCAGCTTCGACGAAGCCTTCGCGCTGGTCCTCGCCAACGGCTGCTATGACGTGACCCTGCTCGACCTCAATATGCCGGGCATGCAGGGCCTCGACGGGCTGAAGCGCATGGTCGCGCATTGCCCGAATTCCGCCGTCGCCATCATTACCGGCATGGTCACCAAATCGGTAGCGACATCGGCGCTCACCGCGGGCGCCAAGGGCTTCATCCCCAAGACGCTTTCCGGCGCCAAGCTGATGTCCGCGTTGGAGCTGATAGCGGCCGGTGAGGTCTATGCACCGATGGACCTGATGCGGCCGTCCGGCGCGATCGAAGGATTGAAGATCATTGGCGCCGAAGTCCTGACGCCGCGCGAGCTGGAAGTAGCAGCGATGCTGGTCAAGGGGGCCTCGAACAAGGAGATCGCGCGCGCACTCGACTTGCAGGAAGTGACGGTCAAGCTGCACGTGCGCAATCTCTGCCGCAAGCTCGAGACCAAGAACCGCACCCAGATCGCTGTGCGCCTGGCACAGCTCGGCCAATTCACGTAACGGGCTCGGGCCGCCGCAATTCCGCAGCCAGCCGTTCCAGCTCCGCCGCCTCCGGCACGCCCTCAAACCGAAAGACGCGTGGTTTGGCCGTCCCGGACCGCAGCTTCGCGGCGAAGTCACCATCGCTGGGCTGCGCCAGCACGATGGCATGGCATTTTGCGCCCATCTCCGCGACCAGCTCCAGCGCAGCATCGGTGCTGGTCGTGGAGGCGACGCGCAGTCCCAGGCTGCTGAGGCGGCGGGAGAGCTGCTCCGCCGTCACTTCGGAAGCATGGATGATCAGGGCATCGAGCTCATCCTCGTGCGCGTCGAGCTCCAGTGGCGCGCCGACCTCCGGCGCGATGCGTGTTGGCCACAGCAAGATCGCCGTCGTCTGTTTGTTGGGGCAGGTATCGACCATGATCGCGCCGCCGGTCTCGATCATCAGCGTGCCGAGCAGGGCCATCGCTGCGATCTCCGCAGCAGCCTCGTCCGAATGGGCGAGATCGAACATCTTTCCCACCAGCTCGCGCGTCCAGCCGTGCCCTTCGAACTCGATCCGCACCCGCCCATAGCGCCAACTCGCACGCAGCGCGCCAAACTGCACCTTGGTGCGCTGTGGGTCGACCGGGTCGGACCAGATTTCGAGCCGGTGGCCGCTCACTGCAACATCCTCGGCCGCCGCCGACGTGGCGCCGACCACGGAATCGACCTTGATCCGGATACGGGCATCCTGCCGGTCGAGCAGCGGGACCGCCGCCGCGCACAGATGCAGAATTGCCTGGCCGACTTCCGATTCAGTTGCTGTCACTTCCACATCGGCGCCGGTCGGAACATCCAGCTCGATCCTGGTGGTGATGGCCGCCTGCGCAGATCGTGCGGCGTCCGTTGCCATGTCGCCGAGGCGCGTGATGTGGCTGGGATCGCTTGACCAGCCCAGTGCGGCGCCAAAGCTCCGGATGTCGGCTAGGGCACTCTCGGTCGCATCCCGGATGCGCGCGACCTGGCGGCGATGCAGCTCGCTCAACCGCGGATCGCCGCACAGCAGTTCGGCATAGCCCTGGACCGGCCCCAGCTCGTTGTTCAGTTCATGGCAGAAGCCGCGGATCAGGCTGCCCACTGACATCAGGTGCCCGATCCGTGCCAGCGGCACCGGCAAGCCGGAGGTAGGCGTCAGATCTGCTGCGCCGTCATCGATCGGGTGGTCATCAGCGGCTTGCTCGGCACTCGCGGCCCGCTCGCCTGCCGTGGGCACAGCGCGCGCCAGCAAGATGGCGACCAGCACCAATGCGGCCGCGCTGACTAGCATCAGCAGGATGGCAATGCGGAGATGACTGCTGATCGCAACAAGGATCGAAGGATCCGCGCCGGAGCTAAGCGTCTCGCTGGCGAGGCGCTCCTGCCAGCCGATCAGCGCAATCGCAAGCCCAAGCGCAATCAGTGCGACAATGGCTCCGATGCGGATCGCCAGCCCTGCCGTACCCGTGCTGGTCATTTTTTCGCGTCTCGCGAAGCCGCCAGGAATGCATCGATCGCTGACTTCGCCCGCGCGATGGCGGCCTGGATGACGGCGCCATGCTCGACGGCGCGGTCGAGGCCGGACGTATTGTCCGCAAGCTCTGCGGACAAAGCGGCCAGCTCGCGCAAGCCGAAGCCAGCCGCGGCGTCGTGCACGGCGCGAAAGGCGGCCCGCATGCCGTCGATGTCGTTCCCGCGGATCGCATGTTCGGCCCGGTCGACCTGCGCCTCGATCTCCTTCGGCAGGCGCCTGGCAAGGGCCGCGAAGTTTGCCTCCGGCATTTTCGCCTTGAGCTCGGCCACGCGGTGGCGATCGAGCGGGATCGCGTGCGCCGGGCGATCATTCGTCTGCCAGGATGGCCCGTCGGTCCAGCGCGCGACGACCTCCTGCAGCTGGTCAAGATGCAGCGGCTTGGCGAGGTAGTCGTCGAACCCGGCGGCTAGATATCGCTCCCGGTCCCCGACCATTGCGTTCGCCGTGACGGCGATGATAGGCGTCCCGCCATGCATGCCGGGCAGGGCCCGGATGGCGGCAGCCGCGCTGAGGCCGTCCATTTCCGGCATCTGGATGTCCATCAGGATCAGGTCGAACACGCCCTTCTGCGCGGCCGCCAGCGCGTCGCGGCCGTTGCTGACTGTCGTCGATTCATGGCCTAGGCGGGCCAGCATCTGGATGACGAGCTCGCGATTGATGTCGTTGTCCTCGGCGATCAGAATCGATGCCTGGCGGTGCCTACCCGATGCCGGATCGCGCGGCCGCGGCAATGGCCGGTCAAGCGGCGACGCGACGATCGTGCACGGCAGGATGACGGTGAAGGTGCTGCCGGCATTGATCGTGCTCTGGACCGTGACGCTGCCGCCCAGCAGCTTGACCAACCGTTTGACGATAGCAAGGCCAAGGCCGGTGCCGCCGAACCGCCGCGCCATGCCGCTATCGCCCTGCCGGAACGGTTCGAACAGGCTCGCCATCTGGTCGCGGTTGATGCCAATGCCAGTATCGCTGACGTCGATCCTGAGCTCGCAGCCATCCGCCCGCATCGCGGTGGCGGACGCGCGCACCACGACGTCGCCGCGCTGGGTGAACTTGACGGCATTGCCGACCAGGTTGAACAGGATCTGGCGCAGGCGCGTGGGATCGGATTTGAGCCACCTCGGCATGTTCGGCGCGATGTCGGTGCGCAGCGCGATGCCCTTGGCATTGGCGCGCACCTTGAGCAGCGCGGTCACGCCTTCGATCAGCCCGCCCACGTCGAAATCCAGCAGGTCGGTCTCGGTCTTGCCGGCGTCTAGCTTCGACAGGTCCAGGATGTCATTGATGATGGTGAGCAGCGTTTCCGCTGAATCCAGTGCAGTCTGGGCCCACCGTTTCTGGCCGGCATCGAGCCTGGAATCCAGCATGAGCGACAGCATGCCGATGATGCCGTTCATCGGCGTGCGGATTTCATGGCTCATGGTCGCCAGGAATTGCGACTTGGCGGTGTTGGCGGCGTCGGCCGTGCGCCGCTGTTCCTCCAGGTCGCGCGCAAGGGCGGCCAGCGAAGCGGCCTGATGCCGCAGCTCCTCCTGCGCGTTCAGCAATTCGGTCACGTCGGTATGGACGCCGACCACGCGCGTCACGCGGCCTTCCTCATCCTTCATCTTGATGCCGCGCGTCAGGATATGGACATCGTGCCCCAGCTTGTGGCGGAACCGCTGCACCATCTCGAAGGTGCCTGTCCGGTCTTCGAGGAAGTCGCTGAAGCGCTGGGCCACCCGGTCGCGGTCCTCGCGATGGACCAGCGCCGACCAGGTTGAGAGTGAATCCGGCAGCTCGTTCTCGGCATAGCCCAGCTGCTCCTTCCAGCGCGGCGAAAGCCACAAGCGGTGTTCGTTCGGCCGCCAGTCCCAGATGCCGTCATTGCTGCCCAGGATGGCAAGGCTGAGGAACTGCTCCCGCTCGCGCAACCGCGCCTCGATCTGCGCCTTGTCGAGATTGAGCGCCGCCAGCAGCAGGCAGGTCAGCGTCAGGCAGGCAATGAAGCTATGCAGGCTGACCAGTTCCGAAAGCGAACTATTGGCTCCGACGAAGCCCACGCCGCCCAGTTTGGCGGTCGCGAGCGCCACTGCGGAAATGCACAGCACGACCGCGATGGAGACGCGCCGCGGCGCACGCAACGCGATCCACGCCACGATCGGGAACACGATGAAAGCGGCAGCGCCCCAGTGGGTCGTATCCGGCCAGATCACCGGCAGCTGCAAAGCACCGAAGGCGAGCAGCGTGAGCAAACCTGCTTCGATCCAGTTCCCGGTCGCGATGGCTTGCTCGCCGCGATTCGTCAGAATGAGAATCGCAGGCGCGACCGTCAGGACGCCGCCCGCATCGCCGCCCCAGAAGACCAGGACGTTGTGCCAGTAATCGGCCCAGTTCGTGACGCCCAGGGCGCTCAGGACGTAGGTGCCGGCGAAGGCGTCGAGCAGCGTGCTGATCGGCGCGCCGACCACGACGAGCGCCGCAATATCGCGCAATCGCCGCAGTGAGCTGTCGAAGCTGGCCAGCCGCAACAGCACAATTCCGATAAGCGGCTCCGCCACCGTCAGGGCAGGCAGCAGCAGGGCAGTGATCGGCGTTGTTCCGACCCAGAACAGATTGACGGCGGCAGCTCCGATCCAGATCGGAATGATGCCCCGCGTTCCATAGCGCAGCAGGACAGCAAGCGTAAAACCGCTCGGTGGCCAGACGACCGAAACGCCGGTGTCGAGGATGAACGCCACGCCGACCGCGAAGCACAGCACGTAGCCGGCGGCGATCAGGGCGCCTTCACCTAACAGGCTTGCGCTCACCGGAACACGCCAGCTGCTTCTGCCGATTTCTGTCTGCGTCGCCACGCTTTTGCGCCCTTTGCCGGCCACAATCGGCCAATCGGCTCATCATTCAGTCCCACATCCCGGCTGGCAACAGCAAATGCGCGCCGGAGCGGTAGGCCGGAGCAGGGCGGGGGCGGGTCTTACCTCTTGAGAAGAGATAGTATTCTGGCCTGCCGACGACGCCGGTGCCGCGCACCAGGACGCTCCCGGAATGACGAGCCCAGGGCCGCATGCTAGCTTCGCCACATGGAGACCGACCTCCTGACCCAGGAACTATCGCTCGATGAATTGCCCGCCGATCCGGTGGCCTGGTGCCGCGCCTTCGCGGACCGGCCAGGTTCTGCCCTGTTCGACAGCGCGCTGAAGGACCAGCGCCTCGGCCGCTTTTCCTTCCTCGGGATCGATCCGTTTGCGCGGCTCGAAGCCGATCGGACCGGCGTGCGCCTCAACAAGGCGGAGTTGGGCAGGAACCCGTTCGACGCGATCGCCGCCTTGTCCGAGCAATACCGGGTCGAGCCGCGCACCGGCCTGCCGCCGTTCCAGACCGGTCTTGCCGGCTATTTGGGCTATGGCTTGCGCCATCATGTGGAGCAGGTTCCGGCTCATGCCCGCGCCGATATCGGCTGGCCCGATCTTATTCTCGGGCTCTACGACCTCGTGCTGGCCGTCGATCATGTTGAGAACCGAGCATGGCTGCTGGCGAGCGGATATCCGGAAACCTCGCCAGCTTCGCGGCGCGAGCGGGCGGAGGCGCGCATCGCGTGGGCGCGTGAGCGGCTGCTTCGTGCGCCGCGGACGTCGCCGGCCGCTTCGTGGACGATCTCCGCCACGCCGGACCTTTCGCAGACCGAGTTCAAGAACGCCGTGCGGCGGACGATCGACTACATCGAGGCGGGCGATATCTACCAGGCCAACATCACCCAGCGCTTCCGCGCCAAGCTGTCATCGGATTTTGACCGGCTGTCGCTCTATCAGGCCTTGCGCACGCGCAATCCGGCGACCTTCGGCGCTTATCTCGATTTCGGCCCCACTGGCATCCTCTCCTCTTCGCCGGAGCGGTTCCTGAAAGTCGCGGACGGCAAGGTGGAGACCCGGCCGATCAAAGGCACGCGCCCACGCGGCCGCGGCCCCGCCGAGGATAAGGCGCTCGCTGCAGAGCTGCTGGCGAGTGCCAAGGATCGCGCGGAAAACCTCATGATTGTCGACCTTTTGCGCAACGATATCAGCCGCGTCTGCAAGATCGGCTCGGTGAGCGCGCCGACTTTGTTCGGGCTGGAGAGCTACGCCACGGTGCATCATCTCGTCTCGGTGGTCGCGGGCGAGCTGGCAGAGGGGCGAAGCGCGGTCGACCTGTTGCGCGCCTGTTTCCCCGGCGGCTCGGTCACCGGCGCGCCGAAGATCCGCGCCATGGAAATCATCGCGGAACTGGAGCCGACCTCGCGCGGGCCTTATTGCGGGGCGATCGGCTATCTGAGCGCCGATGGCGCGATGGACAGCAACATCGTCATTCGCACCTATTGCATCCAAGGGCAGGACCTGACCTTCCAGGTCGGCGGCGGCATCGTCGCCGATTCCGACCCGCAGGCTGAATACGAAGAAAGCCTCGACAAGGCGAAAGCCCTCATTGAAGTGCTGGCGCAGGGCGGTATCCAGTCAGCGCATGGATCGGCGGCATGATCTGGCTCAATGGCCGGCTGGTCACGCGTGAGCAGGCCCATATCGACCCTGCGGATCGCGGATTGCTGCTGGCGGATGGCCTGTTCGAGACGCTGCGCGCCTATCGCGGACACGTCTTCAAGCTGGAGGATCATCTGCAGCGCCTGGCGGACGGCGCCATGGAGCTCGGCATTCCATTGCCGCTTGATCCGCCGAGCATCGCAGAAGCCGTCCGCGAGACGCTCGCTGCCAACCAGCTATCGGCAAGTGATGCCGCCTTGCGCATCACATTGACGCGCGGCCCTGGGCAACGCGGCCTGTTGCCGCCGGACGATCCGCTGCCGACCCTCATCATCTCGGCGGCTGCCTATCATGCGCCATCGAATGTGGACGGCTTCGTGGCCGTCACGGCGAAGCGGGCGAGGCGCAATGAGAAATCCATCACAACCCGGCTCAAGACCCTCGGTTACCTCGACAACGTCATCGCCCAATCTGACGCGGCCGCTGCCGGGGCGGATGAAGCGATCATGCTGAACAATCGGGACGCCGTCGCTTGCGGCGGGCGCAGCAACGTGTTTGCGATGATGGATGGTGCGCTGACCACGCCGGCGATCGAGGAGGGGGCGCTGCCTGGCATTACGCGCCACGCAGTTCTCGCGCTTTGCAAGGGCGAAGGTATCGAGGTGCGGGAAGGCGCCATGACCCGCGCGGAACTACAAACCGCCGCGGAGATCTTCGTCACCAACTCGCTATTGGAGGTTATGCCGGTCCGGCGTTTCGATGAGGGTCATTTCGCGATTGGGCCGATAACGAAACGGATCGCCAAGGCTTATTCCAACCTCACCCCTCGCTGACAGAGCGCTCCGTCAGCGGACGATCGTACCCCAGAGGTCGTATTCGTCAGCCTGGATGATCTTCGCCTGGACCAGGTCACCGGCCTTCAGCTTGGCCTCGCCGTCGAGATAGACGTTGCCGTCGATTTCCGGCGCGTCGGCGGGAGAGCGGCCCGTGGCGCCATCCTCGTCAACCTCGTCGATCAGGACCGGGACGGTGCGCCCGACCTTCTTCGCCATGCGGCGCTCGCTGATCTGGCGCTGCGCTTCCATGAAGCGGTCGAAGCGGTCCTGCTTCTCGTCCTCATCCACGTGCTCGGCGATCCCGTTCGCCTTGGCGCCATCGACCGGCTCGTATTTGAAGCAGCCGACCCGGTCCAGCTCCGCCTCGTGCAGCCAGTCCAGCATCTCGTCGAACTCGGCCTCAGTCTCGCCGGGGAAGCCGACGATGAAGGTGGAGCGGATGGTGAGGTCGGGGCAGATCTCGCGCCACTTGGCGATCCGGCCCAGCACCTTCTCCTGGTTGGCCGGTCGGCGCATCGCCTTGAGGACGCGCGGGCTGGCATGCTGAAACGGGATGTCGAGATAGGGGAGGATCTTGCCCTCCGCCATCAGCGGCAGGACCTCGTCAACATGCGGATAGGGATAGACGTAGTGCAGCCGCACCCAGATGCCGAGCTGCGCCAGCGCTTCGCACAGCTCCGTCATGCGTGCCTTGACCATCTCGCCGCGCCATTTGCTCTCGGCATACTTCAGATCGACGCCATAGGCGCTGGTGTCCTGCGAGATCACCAGCAGTTCCTTGACGCCGGCTTTCGCTAGGTTCTCCGCCTCGACCAGCACCTCGCGCGCCGGCCGGCTGACCAGGTCGCCGCGCAGGCTGGGAATGATGCAGAAGGTGCAGCGGTTGTTGCAGCCCTCTGAAATTTTGAGATAGGCGTAGTGCCGCGGCGTCAGGCGCAGGCCCTGCGGCGGCACCAGGTCGACGAACGGATCGTGCTTCGGCGGCACCGCCTTGTGCACCGCGCTGACAACGGATTCGTATTGCTGCGGTCCTGTCACCGACAGCACGCCCGGATGCACCGAGCGGATCGCCTGCTCATTGCCGCCCATGCAGCCCGTCACGATGACCTTGCCGTTCTCCTTCAGGGCCTCGCCGATCGCGTCGAGCGATTCCTGCTTGGCGCTGTTGAGGAAGCCGCAGGTGTTCACGATCACCACGTCGGCGCCGTCGTAGGAATCCGAGACGACATAGCCCTCCGACCGCAGCTTGGTCAGGATCCGCTCGGAATCCACCAAAGCCTTCGGACAGCCGAGGCTGACGATGCCGACCTTGGGGGCGGCCTTGGACGCACTCTGTTTCATCAGGACCTGAAAGCAGCAAGGCGGCCCGCTGCCGCCCGAATTTGCGGGCGGTCGTATCGCGAAACCCGCCCCGGCGCAAGCGTGGCCGGCGCAAGGCAGCCATCCGCTCGAGGCGGCCTCATCCCGAGCTTAAGTCTTTTGGGGTAAGATTCTGCGTTTGAAGGAAATTGCGGATGCAACGCCACTCGCCAGCGCCACTCCCGCACCGACCAGCAGAACCGCAGCGACCGCGATGCCATCGGGCCATTCGCCCAGAGTCACGGCCGCGATGAGCGCTGTGAGGGCAGGGGTCAGGGAGACGAAGGCCGATGCCCTCGCGGCGCCCAGTACCGCCACCGCATAGCTGTAGGAAGCCAGGGCAAGCAGGCCCGACAGGATGCCCTGGGCGAAACCCTGGAGCGCCAGGGTCTGCCAGGGGATGGACCAGAGGCGCGGGCCGCCGTGCACCGCATCGATGGTGGCCATGATGACGACCGAGACGGCGTTGATGAGCGCGGCCGCCTGCCAGCCGGCAAGGCCGGAGCCCTTGAAAGCCAAGGTGAAACAGGCCCAGGAAGCCGCTGAGAGCAACAGCAAAGCATGCCCACGCCAATCGGCCGCGCCAGCTTCGATCAGGCTGGCACCGCCCAAAGCG
Organism: Dongiaceae bacterium; assembly: GCA_035695765.1. Taxonomy (GTDB): domain Bacteria; phylum Pseudomonadota; class Alphaproteobacteria; order Dongiales; family Dongiaceae; genus Dongia_A. The sequence goes on along the minus strand of DASRRI010000110.1, from coordinate 17,222 downwards.
ACGACACCTGCCAGCACCAATCCGTAGCCTAGCAGCCGCGGGCCGGAGAAGCGCTCGCCAAACAAGGTGAACGCGAACAGGGCGACAAACATCGGCATCACGCCCGGCAGCATCACCCCCACGTGGGCGGCTGGCGCCATGGTCATGGCCTTCGAGCAGATGAGGAAAAACGGCGCACCGGACCCGCAGACCATGATCGCGCACTTCAGCCACCCCGCACGCCGGTAGGCGGCGATGCTGCGCAGCAGGAGCGGCAGCATGATCAGGGCTGGGATCGAATAACGCAGCAGGCCCAGGGTGACTGGCGGCATGTCGGTAGTCACGCCATGCCGGGTGAACACGATCCAGCCGCTCCAGATCAGCACGGAGGCCAGGGCGGCCAAGGCTCCGATGGCCGGCCTCGCTGATATGCTCGCATTCGCCCGCACTGCGCACGTTCCTGCCAATGTTTCGCTCCTGCTGGAGAAGATATGGCGGATATTGAGTGAAAATCATTGCAAAGATGCCCATATATGCTAAATTTTCAGCAACAAAATAGCGGAGATAGCGGGCTTGATGGTCGAAAATGCCACGATCAGCCTCGACGCGCTGGACAGCAGGATCCTGGCGGCATTGCAGCAGGACGGCCGGCTGAGCAATGTCGAGCTGGCGGAACGGGTCGGCCTGTCGCCGTCGCCCTGCCTGCGCCGGGTGAAGCGCCTGGAGGAGGAAGGCTACATCGCTGGCTACAAGGCGAAGGTCGACCGGCGGCGCCTGGGCCTCGGGATGACTATCTTCGTGGGGGTGAAGGTGGACGGCCACCGCGATGCCAACGCTAATGCCTTCCAGGAAGCTGTTCGCAAGTTGCCGGAGGTCGTCGCGTGTCACATGGTATCGGGCGAGGCGGACTTCTTGCTGGAAGTGGTTGTTGCAGATTTAGCGGCTTACGACGCGTTCCTCTCACGGACCCTTCTGACCATGCCTATGGTACGCGATATCCGCAGCAATTTCGCGATCCGTACCATTAAGTCGGACGGCGCGCTGCCGGTCTCCGGCAGGTGAGCCATGTCAGCTTTACGGAATCAGCGCGGGTCCCTATAACCCGGATCAATCATTGAACATGAATTCGACAGCGTGCGCACATGTTTGACGCGAAGTGGATTCGGGACAATCCCGAAGCTTTTGACCGTGGCCGCGCGCGCCGCAACCTGCCGCCCTTGGCGGGCGAGATTGTCGTGCTGGATGCCAAGCGCCGCGCCGCGCAGACCAGCTGGCAGGAGATGCAGGCGCGCCGCAACGAGCTCTCCAAGCAGATCGGCCAGCTGAAGTCGAAGGGTCAGGACGCCAGCGCCGTGATGGCGGAAGTCGCCGCCCTCAAAGACAAGATGGCCGAAGCCGAAGCGGCGGAGCAGGCGGTGGCGAAGGAGCTGGATGCGATCCTCGCCAGCATCCCCAACCTGCCGGCGGCGGACGTTCCAGAAGGCCTCGATGAAAAGAGCAACCGCGAGGAGCGCGTGGTCGGCGGCAAGCCGAACTTCGCCTTCCCGCCCAAGCAGCATTTCGAGATCGGCGAAGCGCTTGGCCTGATGAGCTTCGAGGATGCGGCCAAGCTCTCCGGCACGCGATTTGTGGTGCTGAAAGGCATGCTGGCGCGGCTGGAGCGCGCGATCGCGCAATTCATGCTGGACCTGCATACGGAAGAGCTGGGGTATACCGAAGTCTCGCCGCCGTTCCTGGTGCGCGACACGGCCCTGTTCGGCACCGGCCAGCTGCCGAAATTCGCGGAGGACCAGTTCCGCACCGAGCAGGGCTTGTGGCTGATCCCGACATCGGAAGTGCCGCTGACCAACCTGGCAGCGGACGAGATCATCGACGAGACGGCTTTGCCCTGGCGCTTCACCGCCCTGACGCCATGCTTCCGCTCCGAAGCCGGCGCGGCGGGCAAGGATACGCGCGGCATGATCCGCCAGCATCAGTTCCTGAAAGTAGAGTTGGTCTCGATCGCCCATCCGGATCATTCGGATGAGGAACATCGCCGCATGACCAATTGCGCCGAGGAGGTGTTGAAGCGCCTCGGTCTGCCGTACCGCGTGATCACGCTCTGTACCGGCGACATGGGCTTTTCCGCGCAGAAGACCTACGACATCGAGGTCTGGCTGCCGGGCCAGAATGCCTACCGCGAGATCTCGAGCTGCTCCAATTGCGGCGAGTTCCAGGCGCGGCGCATGAAGGCGCGCTGCCGCAAGGCGGGCGAGAAAGGCACGCGGTTCGTCCACACGCTGAACGGCTCCGGCCTCGCGGTCGGGCGCACCTTGGTTGCCATCCTCGAAAACTATCAGCAGCAGGACGGATCGGTCGCCATTCCCGCCGCGCTGCGCCCCTATATGAACGGCCGTGAAAGAATCGCGAAAACAAATGCCTAAGGCATCGCTCAAAGATCTGTCCAATGCCCGTATCCTGGTTTCCAACGACGATGGCATCCACGCACCGGGTTTGAAGGTGCTGGAGCGCGTCGCGCGTTCGCTGTCGAAAGATGTCTGGGTGATTGCGCCCGAAGCCGAGCAGAGCGGTGCCAGCCACGGCCTGACGCTGCGCCGGCCGTTGCCGGTCCACAAGATCGGGCCGCGCCGCTTCGCGGTCGGAGGCACGCCCAGCGACTGCGTGCTGATGGCGGTCAAGCACATCATCATGGATCGTGCGCCGGACCTGGTGCTCTCCGGCGTCAATCGGGGCGCCAACCTGGGCGAAGACGTGTTCTATTCCGGGACAGTCGCGGCTGCGCGCGAAGCGGCGCTGCTCGGCATTCCGGCCTTCGCGTTCAGCCAGGTGCGCAAGGGCGATACGCTCCATTGGAAGACCGCCGAGGAATTCGCCCCAGAGGTGATCCGCGCGCTCTATGCCGGAGTCTGGCCGCAATCGGTCCTGATGAACGTCAACTTCCCGCCGGTTGCGCCGGACGAAGTGACGGGCATCAAGGTCGCGCCGCAGGGCCGCCGCCTGGAGCACACGCAAGTGAAGATGGCCAAGGATCCCTATGGTCGTGACGTGCTCTGGGTTGGCGACTTTCCGACCGATGATCCCAAGGACCCGAAGACGGATCTCGGCGCGATTATCGAGAAGATGGTGTCGGTGACGCCGTTGCATTGCGATTCCACCGACGCCGCGACCTTGCGGCTGATCAGCGATCGGTTCCCCGATCCGCACGCGCGCGCCAAGCTGGCGCGCAAGCGGGCAGCGGGATGAGCCTGCAGGCGCGTAAGATCCGTCTGATCATGAACCTGCGGCGTGCGGGCATCACCGATACGCGCGTGCTGGCGGCGCTCGAGCGCATTCCGCGCGAGAAATTCGTGCTGCCGCATTTCCACGACCAGGCCTATGAGGACCAGGCGCTCCCCATCGCGCAGGGCCAGACCATCAGCCAGCCGCAGATCGTCGCCCTGATGACGGAGGCGTTGCAGGTCGAGAAGATTCACAAGGTGCTGGAGATCGGCACCGGCTCGGGCTACCAGGCGGCGGTGCTGTCTCGGCTGGCGCGGCGTGTCTACACGATCGAACGCTTTGCTTCACTGCTCAAGGAAGCGGAAACGCGGTTCCAGGAAATGCGCGTCCACAACATCACGTCGAAGGTCGCCGACGGCGCGAAGGGCTGGAAGGAACAGGCGCCGTTCGACCGCATCATCGTGACCGCCGCCGCCGACGGCGTGCCGCAAGTGCTGGTCGATCAGCTGGCGGAGGGCGGCATCATGGTGGTGCCGGTCGGCGCGGAGCGCGGCGACCAGGTGCTGCTGCGCCTCACCAAAACGCCGGAAGGCGTCAAGCAGGAAATCCTCGCCGACGTGCGCTTCGTGCCGCTGGTCGGCGGGTCGCTGCCCGAAGAGGAGGGCCGTCTGCCGCGGACGGCGCAGAACGGCTGAGCGCCATGCGCGGATTCCCCGATCCCCGACATCTGCTTGTCGTCGCAATCGCGGTCCTGGCATTGGAGGGCTGCAATCTCGATACCATGCTCGCATCACCCCCCGCGCCCGATCCGGCTGTTCCGGCGGGCCAGCCTTTCGGCGAAGTGCGGGACGGCCAGTATGTGGTGGCGCCGGGCGATACCGTCGCCATCGTCGCCGAGCGCACCAACACGCCGATCCGCACCCTGATCGATCTCAACCGCCTGACGCCGCCTTATGCGCTGAAGGCAGGGCAGCTTCTCAATCTCGCGCCGCGCGGCAGCTATGTGGTCCAGAAGGGCGATACCGTCTCCGCAATCGCTGCGCGCCAGGGCGTCTCGATCAGCGCGCTCATCCAGCTCAACAATCTGCGCGCTCCGTACACCTTGCAGATCGGGCAGGCCCTCGTGTTGCCCACCAGCGTCGATGCCCCCAGCACGGTGGCGAGCGCGCCGCAAGCCGTCGCAATCTCGACCGGTCAGCAGCCCAAGCCCTATGTGCCGCAAGGATCCAGCGCTGTGACAACGCAGGCTGGGAGTCCGGCCTCGACGCCTCAACCTGGCGGCGGCATCACGTCCAACGGCTTGCCACCGCTGCAGGGTACCACGGTTGCTCCGGCACCGGTGCAAACACCCACGCCGGCGCCAACGCCGATTGGTCCCGCACCGGAACAGCAGGCGCAGATTCAACCGCCGCCTCCAGCGGAGCCAGCGCCCTCAGGCGATCCGCTGCCGGTGCTCAAGCCTGGCAGCGCGCTGATCTGGCCGGTCGACGGCAAGGTCATTTCGAAGTTCGGCCCGGCTAAGGACAATCTGCGCAATGACGGCATCAACATCGCTGCGCCGGTCGGCGCGCCGGTGAAGGCCTCCGCCAATGGCGTCGTTGCCTATGCCGGCAATGAGCTCCGCGGTTTCGGCAACATGGTGCTGCTGCGCCACGCTGACGGCTGGGTCACGGCCTATGCGCACAATTCATCCTTGCTCGTCAAGAAAGGCGACAAGGTCCGCCAGGGCCAGACTATCGCGCGCGTCGGCAGCAGCGGCAACGTCGATTCCCCGCAGCTGCATTTCGAGCTGCGCAAGGGCACCAAGGCGGTTGATCCGCTGAAGGTGCTGACACGTTAATCGGTCTGCGAAGCTCAGAGCAAGCGCACGTGCGAGGGAGGCAAGGATGCAACCGCAAGAACAACCGGTCTTGAAAATCGGGCAACTTGAAATTCGCTATCTGATTGACGGAACGATCAGCGGCGCTGGAATGGGCATGTTCGAATTGACCATACCAGCGGGCGCTCGCGTTCCGCCCGCGCACAGCCATCGTGAGAATGAGGAGATTGCCTATGTTCTCGACGGCGTGTTGCGCTACACGGTCGACGGCGAGACGCGTGATCTGAAGGCGGGCGAGCGTATGTACACGCCGCGTGGTTCCGTCCACGCCTTCAGCAATCCGCATGACGGCCCCGCGCGTGCGCTCATCATCCTGACGCCGGACATCGGCTTGCAATATTTTCGCGATATCGCGGAGGTCGTCAGCGCGCCAGGCGGCCCCAATCCGGTGAAAATGGTTGAGGTGATGACGCGCTATGGGCTTGTCCTGGCACCGCCGAAACCGTCCACCGCTGAACAGTAAGAAAACTGCCGCAGTTGACCCGCTGAAGGTACTGTCGCGTTAGGTCCATTCGATGATCAGTGCATCGTTTCGGTGGGATGGCTTCCCGCGCCGTAGCCGCGCAATGCCACGTAGTGCGCGACCTGGGCGGGCGACAGCACCTTCATCATGCTGAGGTGGTAGCGCAGATGTGCCGCGCGCAGTTCACCTTGCGCTGCGCCAATCCGCGCGGTCAAATCGTGAAGGGTCTCTGGCGTTATCCGATGGTCCGCGAACAAGCGATCGAGCGTCATTTCGTCCGCCATAATGCGCCCGCCGATCGGAATCGTTTCGGCCTTCATGGCATTGAAGAGACCCTGTGTCTTCGCCCGTTGTCGGGCGGTGAGCTGGAGTTGATCAGCGAGGTCGAGCACGTGGCGCGGACCTGGATAGCCGTTGAGCTCCGCCGTCAAAGCCAGCCCCATTCCGCGCCCGGCCCGGAGATCGGCCAGGTCCTGATCGGAGAGCGCTTTGACACTGCGCTTTTCCAAGCCGGCATAGGGCGAATGACCCGGCATGGCCGTGCCGTCATCCTCGGCCCCCGCCGAAACGGCGGTAAGCGTCAGCATCATTGAAATCACTATGGACCGTGCCAGTTTCATTTCGACCTCCCACCTCCTGCACATCCCTGTCTTGCCACACGACGGTCGCGCCGAGCATGATCGCGATCATGTCGACAGGTCTCATTGACGGACTCCTGAAGCTGGCTCAGCGCAAGCGAGAACTCGCCGCCGGCAAGGTGCTGTTTCGCGCGGGCGATCCGGTTCGTTCGCTGTTCCTGGTGATCGACGGCGACGTGCGGCTGGTCCGCGCCCTGCCGCATGGCGTCCAGTTGACGCTGCAGCGCGCGGGCGCCGGCGCCATTCTTGCCGAAGCGTCGCTGTTCGCTGGCCGCTATCATTGTGAAGCCGTGGCGGCGGAGCGCACGCTTCTCGCAATAGTTCCGCTGCGGCGGGTCGAGATGGCGCTCAAGGAGCACTCCGAGTTCGCGCGTGCCTGGACACAGCATCTGTCCAGCGAGGTGCAGCGCGCGCGGACGCACGCGGAGATACTCTCCTTGAAGCTGGTTTCCGAGCGGGTGGATGCCTGGACCGCTCTCAATGGCGGGACATTTCCGCCAAGAGGGCGCTGGCGTCACGTGGCGTCGGAGATCGGCGTGACACCCGAAGCGCTCTATCGCGAATTCGCCAAACGGCGATGACCTCAGACGGCCTCAGCCGGCGCGATCCTTGTATTCGGTGTAGATGAGCACCTTGTTCACAATCTCGCCGTCATCGGACAGCGGCAGGAACACGGTGCCGGCTTCCAGCCAGTCGCGCTCCGGGTCCATGCTGCGGTCGGCATCGTAGAGCGGGCACTTCTTCTCGATCACCAGCCGGTAGTTCTCCAGGACATCTTCCGCCGAGCGGCCGTCCCAATTGTCGAACACGCTCTTGCCGGTGGGATTGTGCCCGCGCGCTTCCGCTTCGCGCGTGCCGACTAGACGATAGGTGAGGGTATAAGGCTCGTATCCGATATCGACCATGACGATGCCTGGCAGGAAGCTCGGCAGGTCCATCGGATCGATGTCGGCGCGGCGCGGCATCCGGCGGCCGGCACGCTTGCCGTTCCAATACTCATAGATCTCGCGGATGCGCGGATGGCAGAAATCGAGGAAATCAAGATTCGTCCAACGTGGATATCGGCTGCTCATGGGATTGCGCAGGTACTCTCAGGCCGAAGCAAGGCTCCGACACTAGAGACGCGCTGGCGAGTCGGGCAAACGCCCCTTGTTTAGCAGTCCTGCCAGACGGGCTTGCGCTTTTGCAGGAAGGCATCGATCCCTTCCGCGGCATCGAGCGCCTGCATGTTCTCCGTCATGATATGCGATGCGTAGTCATAGGCCCGTTTCAGATCCATATCGATCTGGCGGTAGAACGCGCCCTTGCCGATCTTCAAGGTCTGCACGGATTTGCTCGCGATCTTGCTGGCGAGGTCCATGGTGGCGTTGGTCAGTTCGCTCGCCGGGACAGCGCGGTTGATGAGGCCGATGCGCTGCGCCTCCGCCGCACCGATCATCTCTCCGGTCAGCAGCATTTCCATCGCATGCTTCGGCGCGACGGCGCGGCTCAGCGCGACCATCGGCGTCGAGCAGAACAGCCCGATATTGACGCCCGGCGTCGAGAAGCGCGCGTCATCGGCCGCGATCGCAAGGTCCGCCGTCGCGACCAGCTGGCATCCAGCCGCTGTTGCGATGCCTTGGACTTCGGCGATTACTGGACGCTGGAAGTCGGTGATGCTCAACATCAACCGCCCGCACAGCCCGAAGACCTTCTGATAGAAGTCGACAGTCGGATTGGCGCGCAATTCCTTGAGGTCATGTCCGGCGCAGAACGCAGGCCCGGCCCCCGCGAGGATGACCGCGCGCACCTGGTCGTCGTGCGCCATGGATTCGATCTGGGTCATCAATTGCCGGATCAGCTCCAGCGACAAGGCGTTGCGCTGTTCCGGCCGATTGAGCGTCAGGCGCACGATCCCGTTATCCAGCTCGTCCCGCAGGACCAGGTCGGTGTCCGGGCATACCCTCGGCTGTTTATCGTCGCCGAATGATGTCAATGCGATGTCCATGACGTTCTCTCCCGATGATCAGACCTGTGCGGCAATGAATAAATAATCTCCGCCGACATCCTCATATTCGGCCGTCGTATGCTCGAACCGGCCTTGTGCCAGATCGTGCCGCAACCGCTCCAGCCCTTCGCCCAATTCATCCGGGTCCGCCAGATTGGCGAAGGCCGAAATGTTCGCCCGCACCCGCTGGTCAAGATATAGATGGGGTTGGTGCTTGCCGCTGTAAAGGAACATGTCGAACGGTTGCTCCGGCATCCAATAGAGCTTCTGGGTCCAGGTACGGAAACCCGCGCGGCGCAAAGAAATCTCGATTGTGCCCCAATCCGGCATCTGCTCGGCGGACCGCGACATCATGCGCGGGAAATAGGCGCTGAGCCAATAGCGTTTGATCTGCTCCGGCAGCGCGGTGAGGATCACCAGCCGCCCGCGGTCGAGCACGCGTGCTGCTTCCGCGAACGACGCTTCCAGATCGTCGAAATGATGGATCGCAAGCGTGCAGATCGCGCCGTCGAAACTCCGATTGGGAAAGGGCAAATTGGCGGCATCGGCGCCAATCAGCCGCAATCCCGGTGCCTTCGCACGTGCGGTACGGAGCATCAGGCCGGAGCGGTCGAGCCCCAGCATCTGATAGCCGCGCTGGTCGCCCAATGCCGTCGTGTAGTTGCCGGTGCCGCAGCCGATATCCAGCACATCGGTGCCTTGCTGCAGATCGAGCAGCTCCGCCAACGCATCGAGGATGGCGGGCTCGGCGCGCCTGGTTGCGTCATAGGTCGCGCCGATCTTGTCGTACAACGGTTGGATGGCGAGGCTGCTCATGGTGGTCATCAGTGAATCAGGTCCAGTACGGCGCGCGTCAGCGGCGTTGTTGAATCGGACAGCGACTGCGTGATCGAAAAATGATGCAGCCCCGGAATCTCCATCAATCGGACGTCCGCTCCGGCAGCGGACAGCTTGGCGGCGAAGCGGCGCGATTGCTCGATCCAGAGCGGCGGTTCCGCGGCGCCGACTGCGACGATGGTCGGCACGCGGCAATGCAGTGGCAGGAATTGCGGAGACAAGGCGGGCACATCCTCCGCCGCAAGGCGCACCTCTTCGTTCACTTGAATGCGCAGGATAGCGCGCAAATCATAGACGCCAGTGACCAGGATGGCGCCCGCGATCGGGGAGCGCGTGAGGCCGTGGCTGGTCCAGTCCTCCGCCATCATCATGGCCGCGATGTGCGCGCCTGCCGAATTGCCAGCGACATAGATCCGGTCCGGGTCGCCGTTCAACCGTGCCGCCTGCTGGCGCGTCCAGAGCAGCGCCTGCTTGGCCTGTGTGACCACTGTCCGCAAGGACACGCTGGGGCAAAGGTCATAGCCGGGCACGACGCAGGCCGCGCCCGCCTGGACCAGCGGTCCCGCCACGAAGCCTAGATGGTCCTTGGACAAGGCGCGCCAGTAGCCGCCATGGAAGAAGAGGACGATCGGCGCGCCCGGCCTTGCTGCGGGAAACAGGTCCGCGACCTGCCGCGGGCCGTCGCCATAGCGTTGGTCGCGAATGAGGGAAATGCGCTCTTTGAGCGCGCCGGATAGCGCCAGATCGCCCGCCAGCCAATGCTCGTGGTTCGGCACCGCAATCCGCGGCATCATCTGCCGGGACAGGTCCTGGTCGGTGAACAGGGCGTAGTCAGGGTCGGGCGACATGGTCGTCCATCTGAGCCATGATTCCCAAACCCCCAGGAAAAGTCGAGAACAGCGAAGGCCAATCGTGTGGTATTATGATACCAAAATCATAACCTATTGAATTTCATCGATTATGTAGCGTTGACGATATCGATCTGCTCCACTATACGATCCGCCGGCTGCCGGAAGGGTTGATTTCCCTGACCGGCCAACAGGAGCAGACATCATGAAGACCTATTCCGCCAAGCCGAGCGAGGTGGTCAAGAAGTGGATCCTGATCGACGCCGACGGCGTCGTGCTGGGCCGCCTTGCCTCGATCGTGGCGAACCGCCTGCGCGGTAAGCATAAGACGACCTTCACCCCGCATGTCGATTGCGGCGACAACGTCATCATCATCAACGCGGCCAAGGTGAAGGTCACGGGCAACAAGCTGAATGACAAGGTCTTTCACTGGCACACCGGTCATCCCGGCGGCATCAAGGAAATCACCATGGGCAAGACCCTGGGTGGCCGTTTCCCGGAGCGCGCGCTGGTGAAGGCGGTGGAACGCATGGTGCCGCGCGGTCCCCTGGGCCGCCAGCAGATGAAGAACCTGCGCGTGTTCGCCGGTGCCGATCATCCGCATGCCGCCCAGCAGCCCGAGACGCTGGATGTCGGCGCCATGAACCCAAAGAACAAGCGGAGCGCGTAACATGAGCAACGAAACGAGCCGCGTCACGGACCTGAAGGACTTGCGGGACCTCGGCACCGTCGCCCGGACGACGCAGCAGGCGGCCGCCGCGCCCAGGTACGAGCGCAAGGTCGACGCCCAGGGCCGCTCCTATGCTACCGGCAAGCGCAAGGACGCGATCGCCCGCGTCTGGCTGAAGCCCGGCAGCGGCAAGATCACGGTCAATGGCCGCGACAGCACGATCTATTTCGCCCGTCCCGTGCTGCGCATGATGATCAACCAGCCCTTCAGCGTGGTGAATCGCGCGGGCCAGTTCGACATCGTCTGCACCGTGGCCGGCGGCGGCCTTTCCGGCCAGGCCGGCGCGGTCCGTCACGGCATCAGCCGCGCGCTGACCCTGTTCGAGCCGGACCTCCGGCCCGCGCTGAAGCAGGGCGGGTTCCTGACCCGCGACCCGCGCACGGTCGAGCGTAAGAAGTATGGCCGCCACAAGGCGCGCCGCAGCTTCCAGTTCTCGAAGCGCTAAACGCTTCAGAGCGAGCAACCAGCAAAGGCCGGGCATCGTCCCGGCCTTTGTCATTTCCGAGCATTTGCGGCACAGTTGCGGCATGGAACCCACGCAACGCATCTGGATCAGCGACGTCGATTGCCGGCTGGAGGATTTCCGGCGTCTGGTGGAACGCCACACGCGGCTTGCCGACTATCCGTTGGCCAGCGCCGTCCATTCGAACGTCCTCAGCTACGAAGGCGATGACATCCGCCGCATTGCCGCCGATCCGGAGAGCCGCAAGTCCCTGCTCGCCGAATGGGCGAGGGCGCTGATGGATGGCCCCGGCATCCTGCTGTTCAAGAACGCGTTTCCTGATCTTGGCGTGATCGATGCCGCGAGCGACCGGTTCTTCGCCATGATCGAGGAGCAGCGCGCCGGCAACAGCGATGCCGGCGACCATTTCGCCAAGCCCGGCGCCAACGACCGGATCTGGAACGCGCTCGAGAAACTGTGCCTGCGCGATCCGAAGCTCTTCGCGCGTTATTACGGCAGCATCGCGATCGCGCTGGTCAGCGAGGCCTGGCTCGGTCCGTGCTATCAGGTCACGTCGCAGATCAACGTCGTCAATCCGGGCGGCGAGGCGCAATCGCCGCACCGCGACTATCACATGGGCTTTCAGACCGCAGAGGTGCTGGCGCGGTTCCCAGCGCATGCGCATCGCGTCTCGCCAGTGCTGACTCTGCAGGGGGCGGTGGCGCATTGCGACATGCCGGTGGAGACCGGTCCGACGCTCTATCTGCCGTTCTCGCAGACCTACGAGCTCGGCTATCTCGCCTGGCGACAGCCGCACTTCATCGCCTATTTCGACAAACATCGCATCCAGCTGCCGTTGGCCAAGGGCGATGCGGTGTTTTTCAGTCCCGCCTTGTTTCACGCCGCGGGCAGCAACCGCACGAGCGACGTGAAGCGCATGGCGAACCTGCTGCAGATCTCCTCCGCCTATGGGCGCGCGATGGAAAGCGTGGACCGGACGCGCATGAGCAGGGCGCTCTATCCGGCGCTGCTGGAGCTCGGTGCGGAGCTTGGTCCGCAGGAATGCGCCAACGCCGTCGCGGCCTGCGCAGAAGGATATTCGTTCCCCACCAACCTCGACCGCGACCCGCCGCTCCACGGGCTCGCGCCGGAAACCCAAGCACAGCTGATGCTGAAAGCGCTGAGTGAGAATTGGCCGGCGGAGACGTTCAACGAAGCGCTGGAAAAACAGGCCTGGCGGCGCCTCGCCTAGGCTCAGAGCCTATTGAATCGCTTGCGATGACGCCGTTCCCCTCGAATCATATGCAATGGGATTCAGCAGCCGATTCTGCCAGCAACGCTTTTGGTCTTCGCCTCAACGGAAAGAAGAGAGAACGTCATGCATGACAAGGGAAGCGCAGCGCCGGATAGCACGGCAGTGCGGGTCGCCTTGTGGCGCGCCATGCACGTCCTGGTCGATCCGCCGCCGCATGTGCTCGAAGACGAGATCGGCCTCAAGCTGGCGGCGCCGGACGAAGGCTGGCGCTGCCGTCCGGACATGGACCCGCACGGCACGAGCCCCTTCCGCGCCGCCATCGTCGCCCGTGCTCGTTTCATCGAGGATCTGGTCGTGGAACAGGCTGGCCGCGGCGTCAGCCAGTACGTCATCCTCGGGGCCGGCCTGGACACCTTCGCTCAGCGCAGACCGGAGATCGCCTCCCGCCTGCAGCTCTTCGAGGTCGACCAGCCGGGTCCCCAGGCCTGGAAGCGCCAGCGTCTGAGAGAGCTCGGCTTCGGCATTCCAGAGTGGCTGCGGCTCGTGCCGGTTGACTTCGAGGCGGGCGGATCATGGTGGGAGCGGCTCAAGACCAGCGGCTTCGACGCAGGCCAGCCTGCAGTCGTGGCCTCCACTGGCGTCAGCATGTACCTCACGAAGGACGCGATCGCGGCTACATTGCGCCAGGTGGTAGCGCTCGCCCGGGGATCCACGCTCGCCATGACGTTCCTGCTCCCGTTGGAGCTCGCTGAGCCCGAGGTGCGTCCGGGGCTGCAGATGGCGGAGAAGGGGGCGCGCGCGAGCGGGACTCCGTTCATCAGTTTCTTCACGCCGACCGAGATGCTCGCGCTGGCCCGCGAAGCCGGCTTTAGGGAAGTCCGGCACGTGTCAGCCGCCGCGCTTGCCGAGCGCTATTTCGCAGGCAGGCCAGATGGGCTTCGCCCGTCAAGGAACGCAGAGGAGCTGTTGGTGGCGACGACCTAGTTCATACCGGCGAAACGCCGAACAGATCGGCGTGGAAATAGAAGACAATCGCAAACACCGCCAACCCGATGAGCGCGCCGAGCAGGTCCGCCTTGAGGCTGACGGGACCGCTGCTCAAGCGCTTGCCGCGATATTCCGCTGATAGGATCGTGAACACCGCCCACAGGGCGAAAGCGCCGAACAGAACGTTCGACGCCAGATCGCCATTGGCCAGAAAGTGCAGCGCCGACCAGATCAGCACGCCCGCCAGCATGGGATGGCGCACGAGCCGCCGGACACGTCCCGGCACAGTGGCGATGGCGATGAGCACGAAGGCGATCGCCATGGCGACTGGCAGTAAGGTGCGCGCTGTCTGCGAGGGCTCGAATATCTGCTCATGTGGTGCCCGGCCATATCCGATGCCGGCGAGGATTAGCCCTGCCGCCGATACTACGGAGAACAGCAGCTTATAGCCGTTCTCGCCCAGCCTGGCGGCCAGGGCGGCGCGCAGTCCGGCAAAGCCCGGCACCACGTGGATGCCGAAAAACAGGATAAGGCCCACGATCAGCAGCGCCACGATCCACCCTCTTATTGGAATAGTTGCAGGCAGAGTAGGGCGGGTGGGGCCACTTGCCAACCGGGCCTGCAAGAATGATTTCTGTTGTCGGAGCCCCCCGCTTTCGCTAGCACTCCAGCGGAACGGCATATCCCTGTCTGAGGTCGGCAATGGCGAGCAACAAGCTTCGGGTCGCGATCCTGGGCGCCAGCGGTTACACGGGCGCCGAGCTGGTGCGCTTGCTCACGCGCCATCCGCATGTCGCGATCGTCGCGCTGACGGCCGACCGCCAGGCCGGCAAGCCCGCCTCCGAAGTGTTTCCGCAGCTGCAATTGAGCAAGCTGCCCACCCTCTCCAAGATCGACGAGGTCGATTGGAGCGGTGTTGATTTTGCCTTCTGCTGCCTGCCGCATGGCTTGACCCAGGAGGTCATCGCCAAGCTGCCGCGCCATCTCAAGATCGTCGATCTGTCCGCTGATTTCCGGCTGTTCAATGTCGATACTTACGCGACCTGGTACGGGCATGAGCATCACGCGCCCGATCTGCAGAAGGAAGCGGTGTATGGCCTGACGGAAATCAACCGCGATGCCGTGCGCAAGGCGCGGCTGGTTGCCAACCCGGGCTGCTATCCGACCGCGGCGCAGTTGCCGCTGATCCCGCTGCTTGCGGACAAGCTGATCGATGCCGACGACATCATCATCGATGCCAAGTCGGGTGTGACCGGCGCCGGGCGCGATGCGAAGCTCGGCAGCCTCTATTCGGAAGTGACGGAAGGTGTCCATGCCTACGGCATCGCCAGCCACCGCCATGCGCCGGAGATCGAGCAGGGCCTGTCGGAGGCCGCCGGCCGGCCGATCATCGTCAATTTCACGCCGCATCTGATGCCGATGAGCCGCGGCATCCTCGCGACCATCTATGTGAAGATGAAGCCTGGCGTCACCGTCGATCAGCTGCGTGCCACCCTGACCCAGCGCTATGCCGACGACTATTTCGTGCGCGTGCTTCCGAACGGCAGCGCGCCGGCAACCCGCCACGTGCGCGGCAGCAATTTCTGCCTGATGTCGGTCCATGCCGACCGCGTGCCGAACCGCGCCATCCTGATGGCGGTGGAGGACAATCTTGTGAAGGGTGCTTCGGGCCAGGCCGTCCAGAACATGAACGTGATGGCTGGCTTCCCGGAAGAGACCGCGCTCGAGCAGCTGCCACTGTTTCCGTAAGCCCATGCCGGCCCTCATCCGCGCCCATCACGGCATCGAGCCAACCATCGCCACCAGTGCCTTCATCGCGGAGACGGCGGTGGTGATCGGGGACGTGGTGATCGGCGAGCAGGCCTCGGTCTGGTACGGCTGCGTGCTGCGCGGCGACAGCAATTCCATCCGCATCGGCGCGCGCACGAATATCCAGGATGGCACCATCATCCACGTCAATCACGAGCGGGAAGGGGCCGCCGGCACCAGGACCACGATCGGCGCCGACATCACGGTCGGGCATGCGGCGCTGCTCCACGCCTGCACCTTGGAAGACGGCTGCTTCATTGGCATGAAGGCCTGCGTCATGGATGGCGTGGTGGTCGAGACAGGCGCGATGGTGGCTGCCGGCGCCTTGGTGACGCCCGGCAAGCGGGTGAAGCGCGGCGAGCTGTGGGCCGGCAGTCCGGCCAAGCTGATGCGCATACTGTCCGAAGCGGAGCTCAAATATTTCGGCTATTCGGCCGAGCATTATGCGGAGCTGGCGGCGAGCTACCTCAAGGCTTGACTGGCCGCGCCGGCGTTCGAGACGATCTCGGTCACGAATTTGCGCGCCAGCACCGCCACCAGCTGATCCGGATCGTTGGCGGACAGGACAAAGGCAGTCGGGCCGCCAATTACCTCGCGCCGGAAATATTCAAAGACGCTGCGGTCATGGCCGAGCGTGACGCCATTGATCGTGATGCCTTGCGCCACCACACGGTCGCGCGATGGCGGCGCGCCGTCGCCCACATTGTCGATGCCGTTGCCGATGATATTGACGATCCGATGATTGGTCGGGAAGGGCGCGCTTCGCAGCATCTCTCCGCCATAATCGATCGCGCCGGACACATCGGTCAGGGCGCCGAGCTGACGCAGCACGTCGGAGCCGACGATGGCATGCAGGCGGGCCGAGATTTCCAGGGACACTGCCAAGGCATCCTTCGGCGAGCCGATCAGGCGCCAGGACAGCAGGACCGGATAGTTGCCATCCGCCCACACGAAAACCGCGAAACCGATGCGCCCGAAATTCCCGCGCTGGATCGCAGCCATGATCTCCGGGGAACGGATCGCCATGGCGATGCCGTCGATCTGGATCTCGGCATCCCGCGCCTCGATCGAGCCGGAAAGGTCAAGCCCCGTGACGATGTTGACATCCGTCCACACACTGTCCGCGAATCCGACGCGACCAGCGCAGAGAACGCAGCCGAATAGCAGGATAGCAAAAAGACGGTGCACGGCTCATAGCATTCGCCGCGCCGTTCGATGGCGTCAAGCCGATTGTGGGCCAGTGCTACAGCCGGTCTGGCTGGACCGCCGGTGCGACGTGGAGCGCGATCTCCGACACGAACTTGAGCGCGAAGACCTGTACCAGGGTCTCCGCCTTGTCGGCGGACAGGACGAACGCCGTGCGCCCGCCGATCACCTGGTGCCGATAGTAATCGAGCACCGCCGGATCGCCGCCGACGACCACGCCGTTGATGGTCGCACCACGCGCCAGCAATTCGGCCCGGGCGCGCTGGGGATCCTCGCCCACATTGTCTTCGCCGTTGCCGATGATGTTGACGATGGCGCGATTGGTGGCATAGGGCGCCTGCTGGAGCATCACCGAGGCGTGATCGATCGCCGCCGACAGGTTGGTCAGCGTGCCAACATTGCGCGAAGCGGTTTCGAGGATGGTTTCCAGCCGTGAGCTGATTTCTTGCGATGCGGCCTCGGCATCCTGCGATGAGCTGATCATCCGCCAGGACACGAGCTCGGGATATTCCCCGTCTGCCCACACAAAGACCGCGAAACCGATGCGGCCATGGCGTCCATGCTGGATGGCGGACAGGATCTCAGGCGCCTTGATGGCCTGGGCCATGCCGTCAATCTGGAGCATTGTTTCTTGGGCGTTGATCGAACTCGAGACATCGAGGCCGGTGATAATATTGGCATCAGTGCTCAGTTCGTCGGCAGCGGCGCCAAAGCAACTCAGCGTGCCGCAGAGAGCAAGGAAGGCGAGTCGTACGCATCGAACCATGTCGAACCTCCAGTCGCCGAGCCAGCGACCGTCGAAGCAACGCGTTAGCTACACCTCCCTATGGTGCAAAGTTTATGCCATACGGCCTTAAAGAGCCGTTAAGGGGCGGCGACACCCCGGCGTAGGGGGGAAACCCTCGACCAGCCATGCTGGTTCCGATCAGGCGCGGCGGATTTC
>DASRRI010000109.1:0-42083 GCA_035695765.1 Dongiaceae bacterium | reverse complement strand
GCCGTCCGGCGTCAAGCCGATGCCGAGCACGCGCGCCCCGCGGTTAACGATCTCTTCCAGCTCGGCCTCCGAGTAGAAATTGAGCCGTACCGGGATGCCGAAGCGGTCGCGCAGCGGATTGGTGAGCAGGCCGAGCCGCGTGGTGGCAGCAACCAGCGTGAAGCGGGCTAGGTCGATCTTGACCGAACGCGCCGCCGGTCCCTCGCCGATGATCAGGTCGAGCTGGAAATCCTCCATCGCCGGATAGAGGATTTCTTCGACGGCGGGGTTCAGGCGATGCACCTCGTCGATGAACAGCACGTCACGGTCTTCGAGATTGGTGAGCAGTGCCGCCAGGTCCCCGGCTTTGGCAATCACCGGTCCTGAGGTCGAGCGGAAGTTGACGCCGAGTTCGCGCGCCATGATCTGCGCCAGCGTCGTCTTGCCGAGGCCGGGCGGACCATAGAACAGCACATGGTCCATCGCCTCGTCGCGTCCGCGCGCGGCCTCGATGAAGATCGCGAGATTCTCGCGCAGCTTCTGCTGGCCGATGAAATCGCCGAGCACCAGCGGACGCAGCGACTGCTCGCTGGCGTCATCGGGCTGGCGCGCGGCATCGGTCACGCGCTGCGCTGGATCGAATGGCTGCTGATTCACTGGCTCAGCTCCTTAAGCCCCGCGCGGATCAGCGCATCGAGGCTGGCGCGTTCGCCCAGATCGCGCGCCGCTTTGGCGACCGCGCCATAGGCTTCGGCGCGCCGGTAACCGAGATTGACCAAAGCGGAGATCGCATCCTCCGCCGCTCCGCCCGAGGACTTGCTGCCATTGACCGCAACGGCAGGCGCGACCGCGCCGGAGCCGAGCGCGATGTTCCCGGCCTTGTCCTTGAGCTCGGAGACGATGCGCTGCGCCAGCTTCGGCCCGACGCCAGGCGCGCGGCTGACGATCGCCTTGTCCTGCGCGGCGATCGCGAGCGATAGATCGTCCGGCGCCAGAATGCCAAGGATCGCCAGCGCGACCTTCGCGCCGACGCCCTGCACGGTCGTCAGCAGGCGGAACCAGTCGCGCTCGGTCGCATCCCAGAAGCCGTAGAGATTGATCGCATCCTCGCGCACGTGAGTTTCGATCAGCAGGCTGACGGGCCCGCCGTTGGGGCCCAGCCGCGCCAATGTGCGGCTGGCGGCATGCACCACATAGCCGACGCCATTGACGTCGATCAGAGCCGCATCGCCTGAGACCGAGTCGAGCGTGCCGGTCAGCTTGCCGATCACCGCAGCACCTCGCGGAAATCCTTGGCGCCCCACTTCTCGAGCGAGGCGCGGTGATGGGCGTGGCAGATCGCGACCGCGAGCGCATCGGCGGCATCCGCGGTCCCCGCGCTCGAAGCAGGCAGCAGCACGCGCACCATCATCTGAACCTGTTCCTTGGCGGCATGTCCCGCCCCCACCACCGACTTCTTGACGAGGTTGGCGGGATATTCCGCGACTTTCAGTCCGAACAAGGCCGGCGTCAGCAGCACCACGCCGCGCGCCAGGCCGAGCTTCAAGGTCGAGGTCGGGTTCTTGTTGACGAAGGTCTCCTCGACCGCGGCCTCCGCCGGCTGATACTGGTCGATCACGTCGCGCAGACCGTCGTGGATCTCCACCAGCCGCTCCGCCAGCGATCGGGTCGCGGTCGAATGGATCGTGCCTGCTGCGACGAAGCTGAGGCGCGAGCCCTCCGCGTCGATCACACCCCATCCGGTATGTTGCAGTCCGGGATCGAGGCCCAGCAGTCTCATTGAGGATCACGCCGTCAACTTGGCGAGGGTGTCGTCGGACATCTCGAAATTCGCGCTGACGAGCTGAACGTCGTCATTGTCTTCCAAGACATCGATCAGCTTCAGCAGCGAATCCGCTGCATCGCCTTCCACCGGCACGGTGTTGAGCGGCCGCCATTGCAGCTTCGCTTCGCGGGCCGGGCCGAACTTCTCCTCGAGCGCGTCGCGCACTGCCGAGAAATCCGTCTGCGCCGTGGTGATCTCGTGCGCCTCTGCGCTGCTCTCCACGTTGTCCGCGCCCGCTTCAAGCGCGACGTCGAAGATCGCATCGCCGCTCGCCGCCTTGGACGGATAGATCACCACGCCCTTGCGCTCGAACATGAAGGATACGGAATTGGTTTCACCGAGATTGCCGCCCGCCTTGGTCAGCGCGGTACGGATCTCGCCGGCTGTCCGGTTGCGGTTGTCGGTCAGCGCCTCGATGATGAGGGCGACGCCGCCCGGGCCGTAGCCTTCGTAGCGCACCTCTTCATAGGCCGTGTCATCGCCACCGCCCGCCCCGCGCTTGATGGCGCGCTCCATGGTGTCCTTGGGCATGTTGGCGTTGCGCGCGGCGATCATGGCGGCCCGGAGGCGCGGATTGGCGTTCGGATCCGCGAGGCCAGTCTTGGCCGCGACCGTCAGCTCGCGGATGATCTTGGTGAATACCTTGGCGCGCTTCGCGTCCTGCGCGCCCTTGCGATACATGATGTTCTTGAATTGCGAATGACCGGCCATGACCCAAACTCCGGGACCCAAATCTTTGAAGACGTTGCGGGAAAACCTACCATATCTAGCGGGTCCGGCCAGGACCAGTTAACCAAGCTAGGCCCCGAATATGGCAGGAATTTGACGCCATATAGCACAAATCCCAGCCCCGCCAAGCACTTGCCAGCGACATAGCAGGTTCCGATTAACCGTTCGTTTACAGCTCCCGGCGCAGGCTAGCCGGGTGCCAACAGGTTAGAGCTTTTGGGGAGCGGTCATGTCCGAGGCATTGAAGTTAGAGCGCAACCACGACGTCGCCGAGCTGCAAGCCGAGGTGGCCCGCATGGCCGACATGGTGTGCGAGGCGACGCGCCAGGCGGCGCTGGACGGGATCGGCTCTGCCCTCTCGATCGCGGCCGACCGGACGCTAGACACCCCTGACCGGGTCCGCGACGTCGCTAATCAGGTCCTGGCCCGCGCCAGCATCATGCAGGGCGAAATCGACCGCTTCATGGCGGTTGCCCGCGGTCAGCGCCACTAGAGCCAAGTTTACTTCCTGCAGCTGGCCCGCCCGGGTTTTGGGCGGGCTTTTTGTTTGCCGAGTCGGTGGGCGGCGCATCGCCCCATCCGACCTGGCCGGGACTGCCGGCAATCTATGCGGCGGCTTCAGCGATGGTGGCTTGCGGCGAGGTCACCCTGAGCGGCTCGCCCGTCTCCAGCAGGCTCTTGAGGCTGCTGAGAATGGCAGGCCAGCCCGAGCGGCAGCCCTCCAGCACCTTGCTCTTCCGTTCGAACTCGTCGTGGTTCAGCGTGAGCTTGGTCTCCTCACCGACCGGCTCGAGATCGAAGGTCACGCGCGAAGGATGCTCATCGCGCAATTCGTCGATGAACTCGACATGGAAGGTGTAAGAGACATGCCGCGGCGGCTCGCTTTCAAGCACGATGCCGCGATCGCTCGCGGCCTCGCCGTCTGCCGTCTTATACCAGAACGTCACAGACGAGCCGACCTTCCAGTCGGATTCAACGCGCCGGCCGTACCAATATTGCTGCGTCATCGAGCCGTCGGTCAGAGCGCGCCAGACTTCCGCCGGCGTGGCGGCGATGTACGTGACATAGACGAAGCTGGGCTTTTCATGCTTGGTCATGACGGCCTCCGCTGGGGGCGATCATTTCGCGCCCGGTGAACGCCCCGTGCAAGGATAATACCAGCCTTCAGGCTGGATTAGCCTGCCAAGTCCAAACTGAACTCCTCCGCCAGCCTGCGCCGCCCCGCTTCCGTCACCATCACCGCGCGGCTGTTGCGTTTGCGGGCGATCCAGCCGAGATCGACCAGGCGCTCGGCCAGGGCGGCGCCGAGCGCGCCACCCAGGTGATCGCGCCGTTCGGTCCAGTCGAGGCAGGAGGCGGCGAATTTGCGGCGCAGCTTGCGGGCGGTTTCGAGATCGATGCCGACGCATTCGAACCACGCGCCGCCGCGTTTGGTGACGGCGAAGGCATCCGCTTCCTTGCGCAGGATGCCCTGCTTCACCAGCGCCTCGGTGATGCCGATGCCGAGTTCGCCCGCCAGATGGTCGTAGCACATGCGGCCGCGGCGCAGTGGCTCCTCTGCGCGTGGTCCGACCGCCCTCGCCTTGTCGCCGGGCGCGAGCACCATCAGCAGTTCCATCAGCTCCGCGACCAGGGGCGATGCCGGCTTGAAGTATTTGTGCCTGCCCTGCGCCTTCACCGACACCAGCCCGCCTTCCTGCAACCGGCGCAGATGCTGCGTCGCCGTCGCGGGTTCGACCCGCGCCCCATAGGCCAGCTCCTTGGCCGTCAAGGCCCGGCCCTCCATCAGCAGCTGCAGCATGCGGATGCGGGTCGCATCGCCGAGGATTTTCGCGAAGCTTTCGAGGTTCGCCTCGCCCAGCTCAGGTCTTGTCATGATCAAATCCTACGAAGCCGCCAAGTGTGCGGCAAGAGATCATAGTTTGCTCTCCGTCAAACTGTGACAGGAGCGTGAGGAACATGTGACCGGAAGGCATGCGTCTTTTGCAGAACTGCCGTAGTCGCACGCCCTGGCGCGGCCGGAACTCTTTCAAGAGCGCGAGGTTCTTCTCCATGGAGCCCGTGCAGTGTGGAGGTTCGCATGGCCAACATTGCAGCGAGGATCGTCGGCGCGGCCGCCGCGCCTGCCCTCCTCTGCGCGTTCGCCGGAGCGGCGTTTGCCGATCCACCGCAGATAAGCCAGCAGCAGATAACACAGCGGCCGGCCGAACAAGGTTCCGCGCAACGGACCTGCATGCCGCATGACGGGGCGGATGATCAATTGCGCAAGCAGTTCGGTGAAAAGGTGCTGGGTCACGGCGTCTCCGGCGATGGGACGCTGGTGGAGATCTTTCAATCCTCCTCGGGCACTTTCACGGTGATCAAGACGACACCGGAAGGCATGAGCTGCGTGGTCGATTTTGGCGAGGGCTGGCAGACGGTCAACCAGCTTCAAGAAGCCGGCTTTACGCCGGACGATCTCAAGTCAGTTCCGACACCCTACTAACAGTTTATTCCGGACCAAACTGTCGATGGGTGACTGCAGCGCGATATGCGGCGACAATCCATGCCTGATTGTCCGCCGAGGTCGCGTCATGTCGATTGCCAGCTCCGAAGAGGTGGTGCTGTTTCCCGAGAGCGTGCTCGAGGCCGCCAGCCATCCGGATCCCTATCCTTATTATGCCGCGCTCCTGGCATATCGCCCGATCTATCGCGAGCATCGTCTCAATCTGTGGGTCGCGCTCGGCGCCGATTCTCTCTCGGAAATCCTGTGCAGCGAGCTCTGCCGCGTACGGCCGGCAGCGGAACCTGTCCCAGCCTCCATCGCCGGCGCGCCGGCCGGCGGCATCTTCCAGCGCGTGGTGCGGATGAACGACGGTCCGCGCCACGCGCAGGCGAAGTCGGCCATCGGCGCGTGCCTCGCGGCAGTCGATCCCGCACAGCTGACCGCGATTGCGCGCCGAAACGCGGCAACCCTGGCCAGCGGATTGATCGAGCCGCGGGATATCGATGCGTTCAGTTTCACGCTGCCGGTACAGGTGATCGCCGAGATGATCGGCCTGCCCGAGCGCGCGGCCATCAGATGCGCGGTGCTGATCGGCGATTTCGTGCGCTGCCTATCGCCGCTCAGCGGGCCATCTGATATCGCGCGCAGCAACGAGGCCGCTTCGGCCTTGCTGGAGATTCTGCGCGAGGAACTGCGCCAACCGCACCACGGCGGACTTGCCATGAATGCCGAGCGGCTGCAGAGCCTGGGGATCGACGAGATCGACGCGGTACTCGCCAACCTGATCGGCTTCATGTCGCAGACTTATGAAGCGACGGCCGGGCTTATCGGCAACACGCTGCTGGCTTTGGCGCGGAACGCCGCCATCCGCCGCCGCGTTGCCGGCGATGATGCGCTGCTCGAGCGCGTGATCGAGGAGGTCGCGCGCCACGACCCGCCGGTCCACAATACCAGGCGCTTCGTCGCACAGGATTGCATCATCGCAGGCGAGGCGATGAAGCAAGGCGATCAGATCCTGGTCGTGCTCGCGGCCGCCAATCGCGACCCGGCGTTGCATGCCCAGCCGCATCTGTTTGATCCCGACCGCGCCGATCGCCGCAGCTTCACCTTCGGTGCCGGGCGGCACGCTTGCGCCGGGCCGGCGATCGCGGCCAGTATCGCGGCTGCAGGAATCCAGGCGCTGATCGAGCACGGCCTCGATGTCGCGTCTCTCGCGCGATCGGTGCAATATCGCCGCTCGATCAACAGCCGCGTTCCCTTGTTCGGAGGCTCATCATGATCGCAGTCATTTTCGAGGTCTGGCCGGAGGCCGATCATCGCGGCGACTATTTCGACCTGGCAGCTGAACTGCGTCCGTTGCTCGAAAAGATCGACGGCTTCATCTCGGTCGAGCGGTTCGAGAGCTTGACCGAAAAAGGCAAGATCCTCTCCCTCTCCTTCTGGCGCGATGAAGACGCGGTCGCGCAGTGGCGTAACCTGGAACAGCACCGCGCGGCGCAGGCCAAGGGCCGCGGCGGCGTCTTCCGCAACTATCGGCTACGCATCGCAAGCGTGGTGCGCGATTACGGGATGGACGAGAGGGCGGAAGCGCCGAAGGATTCGCGCACGAGGCACAGAGCCTGACGCTCACTTTACTGTCACCCCGGCCGAGGGGCCGGGGCCTATGCGATGGTTTGAACCGTGGCAGCCCACCGACAAAAAAAGTCGGCTGCGTTACCTCAGCCGACTAAGGAAATGCATCGCCCCAGCAACACGCAGGCATGCGCTAGGTCTGAGAGTGTTCGCCTCCAGGTCGAGAGATGCCGCTCAGCGCGTCATCCGCTGTGGGCTCCCTTGTGTTAGCAATGTCACCCAATGAGATAATGCCGACGAGCCGCTTGTTACGGTCGACGACCGGCAAACGGCGGACCTGGATATCGCCCATATTCCGAGCAACCTCTTCGATTTCCTGATCATCGAAGCAGTATTTGACCTCACGACTCATGACATCTCGGACGCTTGTATCTGGCCCCTTCCCCTGGGCAATGCCTCGGACTGCGATATCGCGGTCTGTAATCATGCCGACGAGCTTGTCGCCTTCGCCGACTGGCAGAACGCCGGCATCCAGATCGGCCATAGCCTGCGCAGCCTCACGGATTGTCTGGCTAGGAGTGGCAACCCGCACATTTGCCGTCATGGCTTGACTTACTTTCATATTCGCCTCCCTTGGGCCTACCATTGAATTCTCGTTGGTTAACCGGTGAGCAATCGCAGTGTTGCTCTGATAGCCAACCGAGGCTTCCAGTGTGCGATGCTTGTCCTATCCGGCTGTCGCCATGCAAGAGATGGCTCTGCCGCGAAGCTTTGGCTGGCGATGTTGCCAATGATGGCAGGCGAGAGCCGAGAGAAATTCCACCTGTAGCGAGGTAGAAGCGGTGCTGAGCGCTATGTGTTTGGACTGCTCTGACTGAGCTTTCCACCCAGTCGCACCGGCTGCACCGACTTCGCCAAGCCGGTCGCATCGTCAGTCTCCACCAACACTGCGCACAGCGTGCCCGGCCCATTGGCGGCTGAGAGGCGTTCGGTCGGCATCTTGCGGGTGAAGCGGGCGATCGGCATGGACTTCTCCATGCCGATGACGGAATCGTAGTCGCCGCACATGCCGGCGTCGGTCTGGTAGGCGGTGCCCTTGCCGAGGATCACGTGGTCGGCGGTCGGCACGTGGGTGTGCGTGCCGACGCAGAGCGAGACGCGGCCATCGACGATATGGCCCATCGCCATCTTCTCGCTGGTCGCCTCGCCGTGGAAATCGAGGATGATGGCATCGCAATTGCCGCCCAGGCGATGCGCATTCAGAAGCTGCTCGATCTGCTGGAACGGATCGTCCAGCGGGTCCATGAACAGCCGTCCCATCAAATTGATGACGCCGACCTTCTTGCCCTTCGCCGTCGGATAGATGCCGGCACCCTTTCCTGGCGTGCCGGCGGGGAAATTGAACGGCCGCAGCAGGCGCGGATCGCTGCCGATATAGCCGATCGTCTCCTTCTGGTCCCAGACGTGATTGCCGGTCGTGACGCAATCAACTCCGGCGGCGTAGAGGTCGTCGCAGATCTTCTTGGTGATGCCGAAGCCGCCAGCGGCGTTCTCGCCATTCGCGACCACGAAATCGATCCGGTGATCGCGCTTCAGGCCTGGCAGGCGCTCCACCACCGCGTCGCGCCCGGGCCTTCCCACGATGTCGCCGCAAAACAACAAACGCATGGCGCTACCAAACCTGGTTCATGGCTGCGATCACCTCGGCTGGCACGGTTGCGAAGTGATGCGCAGCCTTTTCGGTCACGATCCAGTCCAGCGGCTGGTCGAACTCATCGCGCGGAACACGCGACACGTGCTGTGCCGAGAATGCAACGCCCACGGCCAGCGGATCGTCCGCGCCGCCGGTGCGCAGCTTGTCGAGCGTGCGGTCATAGAAGCCGCCGCCATAGCCGAGGCGATAGCCTTCGGCATCGAAGGCGAGCAGCGGCACGATCAGCACGTCAGGCTCCAGCTCTGGCGCGCTCGGCGGCGGAACTTCGGTGCCAAATCCGCCGGCAACCAGATCCATGCCCGGATGCCATTGGCGGAACATCAGCGGCTCACCCTTCTTGACAATGACGGGCAGGCCGATCGGATGACCCGAAGCATGCAGCTGCGCGAGCAGCGGTTTCACGTCGATCTCCTCGCCCATCGGCCAGAAACCGGAGATCGCGGCGCCAGCCTGCACCTCGATGGAATTCTTGAAATGCTGCATCAAGGCAAGGCCAGCTTGCGGATGCGCGGCGTGCGCGTGGCGGCGGCGCGCGGCGGCCTCGCGCCGGAGGCTGGCCTTCAGCGCCTGGGTCTCCGCATGGTTCATCTAGCTGGAATGTCCTCGCTCGCTCGATCGAAAGTGGGCGGCGCCACATGGGCCGGTGGCACGCATGATCCTCTAAGGCCTGCACTCAGCAGGTGGGCGCCATGTGCCGAGACCAAGATCTCGGTAGGGACAGCTCCCTAGAGGTGACGTATGGCCCCAGGGATACTCGTCCTGTCGCACCCAGCAGCAATCCGCCCGGCGCTTATTTAGGCAGCTTCCAGCCGGGCGGCAATAGCCTCAATCCGGCCGGCCAGGCGCTCAAGGGTGCTGGCTAGGTTGACTTCGCGATGTTGGGCGGATTCCCGGAGCTGGCCGCGAGCCTGGTTGAGTTCCTTCTCGCGCTGCTCCAGCTCGTCGGCCAGCAGCAGGGAGGTGACGGCGAACAGGAAATGCTCCTGTGCGTTGCCGAGGGAATGGGCGATCCCCTCCATCCGCTCGCGCAGGCGAGCGGCCACTTCCTGCACCCGCGCCTCTTCGCCGGGCCCGCAGGCGATATCATAGTTTCGGCCGTTCAGAGGGATTGTGACGGTGGGCATGGTCGGATCCTCGAACTGCTCAGCGCTGCGCGACGGCTTCAGGCTGGGCGACGTCACCCAGCCGGTCGATCACGTCGTCCAGCTGGTCGGCGACGATGCGCGCCTCGGTCTGCAGCAGATCGTAGGTCTGGCGCAGAATGGCGAGTTCCTGCTGCAGCAGTTCCTTGTCCTTGGCGCCGCGGTCAGCGCTTTCGGCCACCGCGGCATCCAGCCGCGCCATGGCGGCATCCAGGCGGTTGATCGCTAAATCGAGCTGGCTCATCGTGCTGGCCTCTTTCATGTCCCTGTGTGGAATACCGGCCGCGGCAGACTCGGGCCGACTGACAGGCTTCCCTGGCGAAATTAAACCCGTGATCACGCAGAACGTCAATGGAAGCCGGCAAATCCTTGGATTCGCGGCAAGTCGGCGCAACCAGGACAACCGCGGGTTTCTGCTGTTGACCAGGGGGCAGCAGGGCGGCATGGTGCGCCGCACTTTTCGCCAGCTTTTAGGACCCAAAATGGACGCTGCCACCGCCCAGAAATCGGCGCATTCCGAGGTATCGCTGCGGGACATGGCGAACGCCATCCGCGCCCTTTCCATGGACGCGGTGGAAAAGGCCGCCTCGGGCCATCCCGGTATGCCGATGGGCATGGCGGACGTGGCGACCGTCCTTTTCACGCAGTTCCTGAAGTTCGATCCGCAGCACCCGCACTGGCCGGACCGCGACCGGTTCATCCTGTCCGCCGGTCACGGCTCGATGCTGCTTTATTCGCTGCTGCATCTGACCGGCTATGCCGACATGACGCTGGACGAGCTGAAACGCTTTCGCCAGCTCGGCAGCAAGACCGCCGGCCATCCGGAATACGGCCATGCCACGGGCATCGAGACGACCACCGGACCGCTTGGCCAGGGCCTCGGCAACTCGGTCGGCTTCGCGCTGGCGGAGCGGATCCTGAATGCCCGCTTCAGCGACGATCTCGTCAGCCACTACACGTATGTGCTGGCGGGCGACGGTTGCCTGATGGAAGGCATCAGCCAGGAAGCGATCTCCCTCGCCGGGCACCTGAAGCTCCACAAGTTGATCGTGCTGTGGGACGACAATTCGATCTCGATCGACGGGCCGACGTCGCTTTCCACATCGGAGAATCACATTGCGCGGTTCCAGGCTGCGAATTGGGCGACGCTGCAGGTGGATGGCCACGACACGGATGCGGTCGCGGCGGCGCTCACCAAGGCCAAGACTCACGACCGCCCGACCCTGATTGCCTGCAAGACGACCATCGGATACGGCGCGCCGACCAAGGCCGGCACCGCGGCGACCCATGGCTCGCCGCTCGGCAAAGATGAGGTCGCGGGCGCGCGCCAGAAGCTGGGCTGGGCGCATGAGGCCTTTGTGGTGCCGGATGCGATCCGCGCGGCCTGGGCCAAAGCCGGCCAGCGCGGCGGCGCCGATTTCGCGGCTTGGACCAAGCGGCACGATGCGCATGCGCAGCGCGCGGAGCATGACCGCGTGATCGCGGGCGAGCTGCCGGCGAACTTCGCGAGCGCAGTGAATGAGCTGAAGACCGCCATCGCCAGCGAAGCGCCGAAGATCGCGACCCGCCAATCCTCGCAGAAGGTGATCGAGGCGCTGGTGCCGATCATGCCGGAGCTGATCGGTGGCTCGGCAGACTTGACCGGTTCCAACAACACCAAGGCCAAAAGCGCGGCGCCGATCAAGGCCGGCGCCTATGGCGGCAGCTACATCTATTACGGCATCCGCGAGCATGAGATGGCCTCGGCCATGAACGGCCTCGCGCTGCACGGCGGCGTGATCCCGTTCGGCGGCACGTTCCTGGTCTTCACCGATTACTGCCGGCCGTCTGTCCGTTTGTCGGCCCTGATGCATCAGCGCGTCATCTATGTGATGACACATGATTCCATCGGCCTCGGCGAAGACGGACCGACACACCAGCCGGTCGAGCACCTCGCCGCTTTGCGAGCGATTCCGAACCTGTTGGTGTTCCGCCCGGCCGATACGATGGAGACGGCGGAATGCTGGGCGCTGGCGCTGAGCCAGAAGAACCGGCCCTCGATCCTCGCGCTTACGCGCCAGGCATTGCCGCATCTGCGGGCCGACGCGGCGGTCGCCAATCATTCGGCGCGCGGCGGCTATGTCATCCGCCCGGCCAAGAATGCCCGCAAGGCGACGCTGATCGCCACCGGCTCCGAGGTCTCGCTCGCGGTCGAGGCGCGCGAGGCGTTGGAGTCGCAAGGCATCGGGACGGCCGTCGTCTCCCTGCCCTGCTGGGAATTGTTCGATGAGCAGCCGGAGAGCTATCGCCGCGAAGTGCTGGGCGATGGCTTGCGCGTGGCCGTGGAGGCTGCCGGCGGTTTCGGCTGGGAGCGATATCTCGGCACCGACGGTGTTTTCATCGGCATGAAAGGCTTCGGCGCTTCGGCGCCGGCCCCGGAACTCTACAAGCATTTCGGCATTACCGCTGCTGCGATTGTCGATCACGTGAAAGCAAAGCTCTAAGACCAAGAGGACAACATGACAGTCAAAGTCGCCATCAATGGGTTCGGCCGGATCGGCCGCCTGGTCCTGCGCGCGATCATCGAAAGCGGCCGCAAGGACATCGACGTGGTGGGCATCAACGATCTCGGCCCGGTCGAGACCAACGCGCATCTGTTCCGGTATGACACGATCCATGGCCGCTTCCCGGGCACCGTGCAGACCAAGGGCGACCAGATGGATGTCGGCCGCGGCTTCATGAAGGTGACGGCGGAGCGCGATCCCTCGAAACTGCCTTGGCGTGACCTTGGCGTCGACATCGCGCTGGAATGCACCGGTCTTTTCACGAGCAAGGACAAGGCCGGGGCGCACCTGACTGCCGGCGCCAAGCGCGTGCTGATCTCCGCACCCGGCACCGATGTCGACCTGACCGTCGTCTATGGCGTCAATCATCAGAAGCTGGAGAAGAGCCACACCGTAGTCTCCAACGCCTCCTGCACCACCAATTGCCTGGCGCCAGTCGCCTATGTGCTGCACAGCGCCTTCGGGATCGAGCGCGGTTACATGACGACGATCCATTCCTACACCGGCGACCAGCCGACGCTCGACACGCTGCACAAGGATCTCTATCGCGCTCGCGCCGCGGCACAGAACCTCATTCCGACCACTACCGGCGCGGCTAAGGCGGTCGGCCTCGTCCTGCCCGACCTCAAGGGCAAGCTGGACGGCACCTCCATCCGCGTGCCGACGCCCAACGTCTCGCTGGTCGATTTCAAGTTCGTGCCCAAGAAGACTGTGACCAAGGAAGCCATCAACGCCGCGATCATCGATGCGGCGAACGGTCCGCTCAAAGGCATCCTCGCCACCAACGACCAGCCGCTGGTTTCCAGCGACTTCAACCACAATGCCGCCAGCTCGACTTTCGACTTGCTGCAGACCCAGGTGATCGAGGGCAGCTTCGTGCGCGTGATGTCGTGGTACGACAACGAATGGGGCTTCTCCAACCGCATGGCCGACACGGCCGTCGCGATGGGCAAGCTGGGATAAGAGACGGGGATGTGATGGCGGCCATCGTCATCGCATCCCTGCCCCAAGCGCGCGCTGCCTTACAGGCAGCACAATCAAGCGGCGTCGCCGCGGAGCTGGAAAGCCCGCCCGACGCCGCAAGCATTTACGGCGTGCTCTGGTTCGCGGAATTGAACCGAGCTCTGTTGGCGGAGTTTCCAGGTATCCCCTTCTCCTTGACGCTCGATTGCGGCGATCGCGCGGATTTAGCGCACGCTGCCTTGGTCGAAGGCATCAAGCGCATCCGCTTCAGCGGCCATCCGGAGGCGCGGCACGCTCTGGAGGACATCGCGGCGCAGCTGGACGCCGAAGCCCTGCCTCCCCGCGATTGAGCGTCAGTTACCGAAAATCTCCTGCAGCTTCCGCGCCAGATCCTGTTTGCGATAGGGCTTGCTGAGGAAGTGATCAGCTTCCGTGAGCCACTCCTCACCACGCAGGGTGCTGCTGGAATAACCGGACGTGAATAGCACTGTCAGGCCGGGCCGTTCCGCGATCGCGGTGCGCGCCAGCTCGTAGCCGTTTACGTCGCCGGGCATCACGAGGTCGGTGAAGAGCAGATCGATCCTGGTCTGCGGATCTTTCACCAGCGCCAATGCCTCTTTGGCATTCGTGGCCTCGATGACCGGATAGCCGAGCTCCATGATCTGGCGGGTGACCACACTGCGGACATGGGGATCATCCTCGACCACCAGGATCGATTCGTGAGCCGCCTGGGGTCTGCTGACTTCTGCTGCGGCAGCGATAGTGTCCGGCGCCTTTTCGGCTCGGGGCAGATAGATCCTGACGATGGTACCGTGGCCCAGCTCGCTGTAGATCTTGATATGACCCTTCGACTGTTTCACGAAGCCGAACACCATGCTGAGGCCGAGGCCGGTGCCTTGACCGACCTCCTTGGTCGTGAAGAACGGTTCGAATACCTGGTTCAGAACCTCCGGCGCCATTCCGGTCCCGGTATCGGATACTTCCAAAAGGACGTAGTCGCCCGGAATGACCCCCGGATTGAGCGCGGCGTAGTCCGCATCGAGATGCGTGTTCTTGGTCTCGATCGTCAGGCGACCGCCGCGCAGCATCGCGTCGCGGGCGTTGGTGGCGAGGTTGGCGATCGCCGAACTAAGCTGCGCCGCGTCGATCAGGACGGGCCATACCTCTTGTCCGGTGATGAGCACAACCTCGATGTTCTCCTCGAGAATCCGCTCCAGCAGTCTTGTCATTCCGACCACGAGCTCGTTGACATCGATGACGCTGGGCGCGAGCGGCTGGCGCCGCGCGAACGCGAGCAACTGGCGCGTCAGCTCCGCACCGCGGATGCTGGCCTGCAGGGCCGCTTCCGACAGTGCCATCGCCTCCTGGTCGTGCCTGACCCTGTCCTGCAGCAGATCGAGATTGCCGATCACCACCGAGAGCAGGTTATTGAAGTCGTGCGCCATCCCGCCGGTCAGGTTCCCGATCGCCTCCATCTTCTGGGCCTGATGAAGCTGTTCGCTGGTGCGTTGCAGCTCCGCGGTGCGGGTTTCGACCAGCGCCGCAATCGCCCGCGTCCGGCCGGCTTCGCGCCACACATAGAGGACAAGGAAGCCGGTTGAGAGGATGCCTCCCAGAAGCCAGACCCACGGCGCATCGGAACGCAGCGCGGCCACCACTGCAGCGGAGTAGTCGAAGGTCAGATCCCAATGCTGGCCGAACACGGTGAAATCGCGCGCGACCCGCACGGCTGGCTTGTCAATCAGGCCGGCCTTTTCGTCGCGCAATTCCACCTTGCGGCTGGCGGGAGAGTAGAAGGCGGCAGCTTTCTCGACCACATTCTCCTGGTGCACGCCGGCGACAGAAAAATACAGGGTCTCGATCGGTTCCGGCGTGTTGCGCAGAGCGGCCCCGATCAGAGCCGTGAGATTGTAGTTGCCGATCGCATAACCACGCAGATGCGCGCGTCTTTGGTCGATTGTCGCCGGCACATCGATCGTATCATAAACCGGCCAGAACAGCAGGTAGACCAATCCGGCCGCGGCGGGGCCCACTGGACGAACCGGCACCGTCGCCATTGCCCCGCCCTCGTCGCGCGCTTTCTCCATCGGTATGCGACGGGGGTCATACTTGCCGAGAGCCAAGCCCAGCACGCGCCGCCCGCCCAGCAGGCGCTCGTCGAACAGCACGGGGAAGTATTCCGGCCGATCGCTCAAATTCGTGCGCTGGAAATCCGGCGTCACGTCGAACACCTGGTAGTCCGAGAGTCCGAGCGAACGCGCCGTCTGTTCGAAGGCGGCGATCTGATCGCGCTTGATGCGCGGGGCCCATTGCAGGGAATTCACATGCTCGAGGCCGCGAGCGGCGCGTGCTGCGAGTTGGGCGAACTGATCAGGGCCGAGCGCGTTGTTCGCAGCCATGGCGATCGCGATGTTTTCGACTGCATTGCCCGACAGACGGATTTTCGCTTCGAGATCACGGGCACGCCATTCGGAGCGAAACTCCAAGATCGTCTGGACGCGCTGGTCGTCCGCTTGATTCGCCATCCAGAAGGTAAAGCAGGACAGCAGCACCCCGGCCACGCCGATGGCGATCGGCGCAATCCATCCGCTGTGGCTGAACGTGCTACGGCCCATGAAGCCCGTACGGAATAGTGCGATTGCTAAATCGGATTCATTGCGGGAAACAAACTCAACGACCCTTGCGCCCCATTTAACCCATTGCTAGAGGTCAAGTCACCAACAGTTGTGCCAGGCAGGCAGGCCGCTGGCTGCGGCAATAGAGGAAGAGCTGAGTATCCATGTCCTCCGCCAAGCTCGTCCCCGAACTAATGGTCTCGGATCACGCGGCAAGCCGCGACTTCTATGTGCGCATCATCGGGTTCAGCGTGCGCTATGAGCGGGCAGCTGAGAAATTCTCCTATCTCGATCTCCGCGGTGCGGAACTGATGATCGAAGGGGAGACGGATTTCTGGACGACGGCGCCCCGCGAGCGCCCCCTATGGCCGCGGCATCAATCTGCAGATCGAAGTGGACAAGCTCGATCCGATCCTTGCGCGCCTCGACGAGGCCGGCATTGCTTTGTTCCGCCCGGTCGAGGACGCATGGTATCAGATCGGCGATATCTATGGCGGCAATCGGCAGTTCCTGGTGCAGGATCCAGACGGATATCTGCTGCGTATCTTTGAGGATCTCGGCCGGGACGCGGCGCCCGAAACCGGCCGCATCGTTGGCTAGGGCAGGAGGAATTATCCATGTACAAACTTTATGGTGTGAAGAAGTGGGGTTCGATCGGGCCGCAATGCATTCTCGAGGAGCTGAGTGCGCCTTATGAGATGGTGTGGCTGTCTGCGGAGGATCGCCGCGGTTCTTATCGCGAGATCAATCCGCTGGGCATGGTGCCGAGTCTGCAGATGGCAGACGGACGGATCGTGTTCGAAAGCTCCGCGATCTTCGTGCATCTGACCGATGCGCATCCCAGCGACCTCGCGCCGAGGCCCGGCACACCGGACCACGCGCTCTACCTCTCGTGGCTGACCTGGCTCAATGCCGAGGTCTATTCCACCATGAACGCCGCCGAGTTCCTGGAGAACGAGGAGAACACGATCGGTGACGCGGCATCGCGCAGGAGCCTGGCGCAGGCGATTCGGCAGAAGGTCGACGGTCTCTTCGACGTGGTGGAGCGTCACCTGGACGAAAGCGGTGGCTTCATGTTGGGTGCAACGATCTCGGCGGTCGATCACTATCTGATGATGGTGACCTTGTGGACCACGCCAAGCCGCCACGCGCTCTATGCGCGGTGCCCGAATATCGGACGTGTGGTGGCGAGGATCAATGCGCGGCCCGCCGTCAGGAAAGTCCTGGGTCTCAACGATCTGGCCTAGGCACATCAGGTTGTAACCTGGGGCCGATATAGTCGGACCTCCATTCAATAGGGAGCCGCATCTTGGCTCGTTGCCTACTTCGCTGGTTCGCCGCTATCACCCTCCTCGTCGCGGGTGCGTTTCCCGTATCGGCGCAGTCGACGATCGAGGGTTTGCGCTTCATCGGATCGGCCGCGCTGCCCAATGACAAGATGGTCGACGGGACGCTGGTGGGCGGGCTCTCCGGTATCGACTACGACGCCAAGGCCGATCTCTGGTACCTGATCTCGGACGACAAGTCAGACAAGAATCCGGCGCGCTTCTATGTGGCGAAGCTGGCCTTCGACAAGGATGGTTTGTCCTCGGTCGATATCCAGCATGCGGTGACGCTCCTCCAGTCCGACGGCAAGCCCTATCCGAACGCCAAAACCGGCGGCGAGGTGCCCGATCCGGAATCGATCCGCCGCGATCCTCGGACCGGCGATCTCTGGTGGACCAGCGAAGGCGATCGGAAGATTGGCCTCTCCCCGTTCCTCAAGATCGCCGCACCGGACGGCAAGACTGTGGCGACGGTTCCAACGCCGGAGATGTTCCGCATGAGCAAGGATGAGGAGGCCGGCCCGCGCCACAATCTCGCGTTCGAGGGGCTGAGCATTGCGCCGGACGGCGGATCAGTCTGGCTCGCCATGGAATCCGCGCTCTATCAGGATGGCCCGATTGCGACCACCAGCGCCGGTGCGGTTGCGAGGCTCACGCATCTCGATCGCGACGGCAAGGTGCTGGCGCAGTTCGCTTATCCGCTGGATCCGATCCAGGCCGTGCCGACGGGCAAGAACGGCGACAATGGTGTCAGCGAGTTCCTGGCGCTTGATGATCGCCACGGCCTGATGCTCGAACGCTCCGGCGTCGAGGGTGCCGACGACGTCTGGAAAATGTACATCCGGATCTATGAGATCGACACGACCGGCGCGACCGATATCGGCGCGCTGCCATCGCTCGCCAGTGCAAGCTACCAGGCGGTCTCGAAGCGCCTCGTCATCGACTTGGCCAATACACCAGGACTTGGCTCCATCGACAACATCGAAGGCCTGTCCTGGGGTCCTGTCCTCGCCGATGGCAAGCGCAGCCTGGTCCTGGTTTCGGACAACAACTTCAACCAGGCTCAGGTCACGCAGTTCCTGGCTTTCGAAGTTCTCCACTGAGCGGCTTACTCAGGCCAGGTCAGTCACCACCACCATCCAACGCCAGCGTTGTCCGGTCATCTCACCTCGATCTTCATCACGGTCCAGATTGCTTTCCCCTGGAACAGCTCGTTATCGATCTCCGGCTTCTCCTTGAACGGCCACATGACGAAGAACGGACCGAAATCGTCCGGCGCCATGCGGGCTCCATCCTTTTCGATGGCGAGGATCGGGTCGTATTTCTTCATCTCGTCGCCGAGGATGTCGACCTTGTAATCGTCGGCCGCCGACAGCGTCATGTCGGTGCCGGTCGCGCCGGCGAGCTTCAGCACATCGGCCAGCAACGGCCCCTTGAAATTGACCGCGGCTGGAAAGCTGGTCGGCTGTTCCGACAATTCGCGCTGCGGCAGCTTGGCGATCGCGTCGCGAGTCAGCGTCACTTGCCCGTTCGGCACCTTGCCGGTCAGGACGAGCACTGCATCGTCGGCGCGCACACCAAACGATGTCACAATTGTCACAAGC
The DNA here is from genome assembly GCA_035695765.1 of Dongiaceae bacterium. Classification (GTDB taxonomy): domain Bacteria; phylum Pseudomonadota; class Alphaproteobacteria; order Dongiales; family Dongiaceae; genus Dongia_A. Next base: position 23,587 of record DASRRI010000109.1, on the reverse strand, counting down.
AGGCAGGCGATCGCGAACGCCTGACGAGTCGTGGCTCGCATTGAATTTTCCTTTTGCCCCAATGTTTTGCGCGCCATCAGCGACGGCGCGCAGCATCCTCGCAAGAGCGTTGCCGCATCGCAAGGCCAGATTGAAATGCCCTTCGCAGGTGCGGTATGAACCCTTTCCGCGCTTCTGGCGTTGATATGCCGCCGATCACACGAGGATTCCTTCCATGAAGCTCACCCCCGCAGTCCAGACGATCCTCTCCAACTACGAGAGCGACAATCCCGGCACCAAGGCCAACCTTGCCCGCATCCTGATGCAAGGTCGCCTGGGCGGGACCGGCAAGCTCGTCATCCTGCCGGTCGACCAGGGGTTCGAACATGGGCCGGCACGCAGCTTCGCGCCCAATCCGGCGGCGTATGATCCGCACTACCATTTCGAACTGGCGCTCGAGGCGGGCCTCAACGCCTATGCTGCGCCCCTCGGCATGATCGAAGCCGGCGCCGACACCTATGCGGGGCAGATCCCGACCATCCTCAAGGTCAATTCCTCCAACTCCCTCGCCAAGGAAAAGGACCAGGCGATCACCGGCTCGGTCGGCGATGCGCTGCGCCTCGGCTGCTCCGCCATCGGCTTCACCATCTATCCAGGTTCCGATTACGCGTTCGAGATGATGCAGGAGATCCGCGAGCTGGCGGAGGAAGCGAAGTCGGTCGGCCTCGCTGTCGTGATCTGGTCCTATCCGCGCGGCGAAGCGCTATCCAAGGAAGGCGAGACGGCAATCGACATCTGCGCCTATGCCGCGCACATGGCGGCGTTGCTCGGCGCCCACATTATCAAGGTGAAGCCGCCGACCAACTTCCTGGAGCTGGCCGAAGCCAAGAAGGTCTATGAGAAGGAGAAGATCGACATCTCCAGCGGCGCGGCGCGCATCCGCCACGTCGTGCAATCCTGCTTCAACGGACGGCGCATCGTCGTGTTCTCCGGCGGCGCGGCCAAAGGCGAGGAAGGCATCTTCGAGGAAGCGCGGGCCATCCGCGATGGCGGCGGCAACGGCTCGATCATCGGGCGCAACACGTTCCAGCGTCCGCGCGCCGACGCGCTGAAGCTGCTCGATGCCCTGATCAAGATCTATCAGAGCAAGGAGTGAGCGAGCCTCACCATTGCCGCTTGTTCGTGCGGTTGTCGGCGGGATCTGAGTTCAATGAGGCGCTGACTAGCGCGCTCAAGGATCCGGAAGCAGTAAGCCTGTTGCTGCCCGCGGGCCTGCCTGACGAAACCGCGCGCGCCGCCATCAAGCGTATCCAGGCTGCCGATCGCCCCGCCCTCATCATCGACGACGTGGATCGCCGCGGCGCGCTGCAGGCGGATGGCGTGCATCTGACCGATGCCTCGCGGGTGCGGGCCGTGCGCGCCAAGCTCGGTGACGGATTGGTGCTCGGCGCAGAGTGCCCGCTGCAGCGGCACGCCTGCATGGTAGCGGCGGAAGATGGTGCCGATTACGTGGCAGTGCGGGTCACTGCTGAGAATATGGAGGCGGCGGAAGAGTTGCTGGCCTGGTGGTTCGAGATGATGACCACGCCGATCGTGGCGCTGATGGATGGACCGGTTGTGACCGAGCGCTTGCAGTCTTACGCAGACTTCGTGTCGCCGCCGCTTTAGGCGTTGTCAGCTCAGGTCAATTCCATTACCTAGGGAATCGGCCTGGAAGCGACGGTTTTTCTCTTGCACACGCCGTTTCTAGGACTCTTGTCCGGAGGTTTGCGCCGTATGACGTCGCTGCGGGCTCCCAGGCCGGCCGTCAGTTTCGAGTTCTTCCCGCCCAAGACGCCTGCTGCGGAGGCGCAATTGTGGGCGGCCATCCGTGCGCTCGAGCCGCTGCTGCCGGACTACGTCTCCGTGACCTACGGCGCCGGCGGCACCACGCGCGACAAGACATTCGAGACGGTGACGCGCATCTTCGCCGATACGCATCTGCGGCCCGCAGCGCATCTGACCTGTGTCGGCCAGAGCCGCGCCGAGATCGAGGATCTGCTGCGCCGCTATTGGACGGCAGGCATCCGGCACATCGTCGCGCTGCGCGGGGACCCGCCGGCGGGCGGCCCTTATCAGCAGCATCCAGACGGCTTCGCCAACGCGGCCGAGCTGGTGGCGGGCATCAAGCGCGTCGCGGATTTCGAGATCAGCGTCGCCTGCTATCCCGAAACCCATCCGCAGGCGAATTCGCCGCAATCCGATATCGAGAACCTGAAGCGCAAGTTCGATGCCGGCGCCGACCGCGCCATCACGCAGTTCTTCTTCGACAACCAGACCTATCTTGATTTCCTGGACCGCGCCGCCGCAGCGGGTGTCCATGGCTCCATCGTCCCCGGCATCCTGCCCGTGACTCAGTTCGCGCAGATGACGCGCTTCGCGGCGATGTGTGGAGCGAACGTGCCCGACTGGCTGGCCGACCTGTTCGAAGGGCTGGACGAGGATCCCGATACGCGGCGCCTGGTCGCGGCGATGGTGACGACCGAGCAGATGCGGTCGCTGCAGGCCTCCGGCGTCAACGAGTTCCACATCTATACGCTGAACCGCGCGGACCTGACGCTTGGCATCTGCCGGCGCCTAGGCCTCAAGCCCGCGCAGCTCATGGGCATCAAGGCGCCGCTTTCCGAATCGACGCCGCCGCTCCAGCGCGATCCGAACTTCCGGTGACGCCCAAGAGAACTCGACCATGCAAATCGAAGAATTCTCCCCCGCCGATCTGACACAAGAGATCGACGCCCTGGCCAGCTTGCTTCATGCTTGCGTGCTGGCGGGGGCGAGCATCAGCTTCATCCTGCCCTTCTCGCTCGACGAGGCGCGGGCGTTCTGGCGGGACAAGGTGGCGCCGGGCCTGCTCGCCGGCACGCGGCATCTGCTGGCGGCGCGCCAGGCCGGCCGCCTGGTCGGGGCCGTGCAGCTTGGCTGCGATGTGCCGCCCAATCAGCGCCGCCGGGCCGATGTGTCGAAGCTGCTCGTTCATCCTGATGCGCGGCGACAGGGCATCGCGCGGCGGTTGATGATCGATCTCGAGCGCGTCGCGCGCCGCGAAGGCCGCCAGCTCCTGGTGCTCGACACGCGCGAGGGCGATGCCGCCGAGCCGCTCTATCGTTCGATCGGCTATCACGCCGCCGGTGTTATCCCGCACTTCGCCCGCGCGCCGGAAGCGGACCGGCTGGAGGACACCGTCATCCTCTACAAGGAACTCCAATAGACGACGGCGCCATCATTCGCCGCGCCTCCGATGCCGGATTAACTGATCGAGCTTCTCCTCCGCCACATCGGTCCTCAGCTTCATCCAGATCGGATAGTGGTCCGACAGCAGATACGTGACGCCTGTGTCCGAGACGCCGGGGAACAGCAGTTCGCTGATCGCGCGCCATGCCTGCAGCACGCCGCCCTGATCGGTGAAGGACTTGAAACTGGTGAATTTCGGCAGATACAGGATGTGATCGTAATGCTCGGTCTGATGCACGTTGGTCTTGACGTCTATCAGCGGCGTCGGGATCAGGAGGTCGAACTTGGTCAGTTCCTTGACCATGTCCTGGCCTTCGGTGTTGAAATCGCCGAACACGATCACGTCCTTGTCCGCGAAATTCTCGCGCGCGGTCTTTTTCTTGACCCAATCCGCGAACCGGCTGATTTCGGCCGTCCGCGCCTCGCCGCTCTTGCCCCAGCGGATATGGGCGGCGATCGCGATGAAATCGAAATTGCCTGAGCTGAAGGACGCCATGTAAGGCGGCCGCCAGAACGACTTGTCGTAGAGGTACTCCTCGCCTTCCTTCTTGCGGATCGGCTGCACGTTGCCGGCGAAGCCGTTGAACTGCACCGCGCGGGTATCAAAGATGAAACCGATGCGCTCGCCATTGCCGCCGGCATCATCGACCGTGTCCGAATAGACCGCCGACCAGTACGGGCCGAGATAGGACAGCACCTCCGCGAGATCCCGCAGATCCTCCCGCAGTTCCACAACTGCAATGAGATCGAACTGGCCCAGGACCTCGGCCACCAGATGGAGCGCCTTCTTGGGCCGACGTTCCTTGCCGAATTCCCGGATGTTCCAGGACGCGACGATCAGACTCTCGTCAAGCTTGGAGGACGGGATGTTCGCTTCACTGATGGTGTTGGTGAGGAGTTTCAGAGATTCCGCCGTGTCGGCGTCGATGTTCCCGTGACGCATGGAAGCCTCCCTCATGACCACCCATGGAACAGGAATTCTGAGCCGACAGCCGGAGGTTGTCCAGTTACAATACAACTACGTCCGCGGGTTACGGCAGGATCGCGATTGCGGCGCACTTTGAGCCACTCAGGGCGCGGGTTTACTCCGCCCTGGCACTTTGGTAGCTTCCGCGCCGATTTTTCCGACACCTCCGACGGCTTCATCCAATGAAAATCAACGGCAACTCCATTAAGCCTGGCAACATCATCGAGCACCAGGGACGGCTGTGGCGCGCGGTCAAGACCCAGCACACCCAGCCCGGCAAGGGCGGCGCATATCTGCAGGTCGAGCTGAAAGACATCCGCGACGGCACCAAGCTCAACGAGCGGTTCCGCTCGTCCGAGACGGTGGAGCGCGTCCGGCTGGACGAGCATCCCTACCAGTTCCTGTTCTCCGCCGGCGATGAATACACCTTCATGGACCAGGAGACGTTCGAGCAGATCACGCTCAATTCCGACCTGATCGGCGAGCCGGCGGTGTTCCTGCAGGAAGGGATGATCATCAATCTGGAGAGCTATGAAGGCTCCCCCATCTCGGTCGAGCTGCCGGAGACTGTCACCATGCGGATCGTCGAAGCCGACGCCGTGGTGAAGGGCCAGACCGCCTCTTCCTCCTACAAGCCGGCCAAGCTGGAGAATGGCGTGCGCGTCATGGTGCCGCCGCACATCGAATCCGGCACGCGCATCGTGGTGAACACCGCTGATTCCACCTATGTCGAGCGCGCGAAAGACTGATCGCGCGCTTTTGCCTCTGCTGTTTGAACAACTGAACTGGATCATCGCATGCCGCCGCGCTCGGCCCTTCTCAACGTCATGACCAAAGCCGTCGATAAGGCGGCGCGCGCCCTGAAGCGCGATTTCGGCGAGGTCGAGCAGCTGCAGGTCTCGCAGAAGGGCCCCTCCGACTTCGTCTCCAACGCCGACATCAAGTCTGAGCGCATCCTGCGCGAGGAGCTGTCGAAGGCCCGGCCCGCTTTCGGCTTTCTGGCCGAGGAGAGCGGCGTCCAGGCCGGCAGCGATGCCGAGCATCGCTGGCTGATCGATCCGCTGGACGGTACCACCAACTTCCTGCATGGGCTGCCGCATTTCGCGATCTCGGTCGCGCTGGAGAAGGCGGGCGAGGTTGTCGCCGGCGTGATCTACGATCCCATCAAGAACGAGATGTTCGTGGCGGAAAAAGGCACCGGGGCCTTCATGAACGACCGGCGGCTCCGGGTCTCGGCCCGCAAGTCGCTGGGCGACAGCCTGATGGCAACCGGTATTCCGTTCCGCGGCAAGGGCGATCCGGTCGCCTTCGCCCGCCAGCTGCAATTCGCGATGCGCGAGACCGCCGGCGTACGCCGCTTCGGCTCCGCCTCGCTCGATCTCGCTTATGTGGCTGCGGGCCGCTACGACGCCTTCTGGGAAGAAGGACTGGCGGCCTGGGACGTCGCTGCCGGCATGCTGCTGGTGCGCGAGGCGGGCGGCTACGTCTCCGACCTCAAGGGCGGGCAGACCGCGCTGCATGGCGGCTCGATCCTGGCCACCAATGGCCTGCTGCACGCGCCGATCCAGGGCCTGCTGACCCCGCACTGAGCGGCTGCCAGCGCCCGGATCTTGCCCATTGCGGGCTGAGAACGACCCTGTATCGAAGGCCAAAGCCGGTTGTGGGAGCGTTTTCTGATCGGCTATAGTCAGCCGGCTGCCGCGACGCGGCTCGGGTGAGGCTGAATTAAATAGAAATGTCCAGGGGTTACACGATGAACCGGAGCTCGCACAGGCGCGCCATGAGCCGCTTACCGATTCTGTCGGCGGCGCTGCTGTCGGCGGGCGGCCTCATGTGGGACGGCATGTGGTCAAGCGCAGCGGCGCAGGCCTATTCGGGCCAGTCCAACGAGGTCGTCGTAAACTACGATGTGCTGAACACTTTGCCAGGCCAACCGATGCCCTATGGCGGCGCAAGTGCAGGGGGAGCGAAAGCAGGCACGCAGCCGAAATCGCAGTTCCTGCCTGGCGGCTACAACCCGGGCGCCTACGGCGTCTCGACCACCCTGCCGCCTTACACGCCCTATGGACAAGTGCCGCCGGCGGGCGTGCAGACGACGGCACCGGTTGCTCCGGGTCTCGCCCAGGGTACCGCCCCGGGCTTGGGCGCGCCACCCACGGGTGAGCCGTCCAGCGTGCTGACCACGCTCGGCCCCGACGGCCGGCCGATCACGCCGATCAAGCTGAGGAAGCCGGGCTCCGGTACCCAGAACGCGCAGAAGCCGAAAAAGAATGAATATGCGGCGCCGGTTCAGAAGCCGCAGGCAGCGGAACCCGCGCCGGACGCGGCCGACGCAGCGGCACCATCCGACACCCAGGCCGCAGCCGCGACGCCCCCCGCCGCACCGGAGCAAATGCCGGCCCAGGTCCCGATGCCCGAGCCGGCTCCCGCTGCACCTCCGCCCGCCGCGACTGCCGAAACGCCGCCCGCCGCGCCCGCCGTCGAAACCCCCGCGCCGCCAGCTGAAGCCGCAATGCCCGCGCAGGAGCAGCCGGCGCAAGAGCAGCCAGCTCAGGAGCAACCGGCGCAGCAACCGGCCGCGCAGGAGCAGCCTGCCGCTGAAAAGCCAGCTGAGCCGGCTGCTGAGCAGCAGGCCGCCACCACGCCGCCACCGCCTGCTGAGGGCGAAGCTGCCAAGACGGAGGAGACGGAGCAAAAGCCGGCAGAGGAAGCCACCGCGGAGACGCCACCGGAACCCGACAACAGCCAGCCGGCGCCGCCCATCCCGCAAGGCGGCATCCGCATCGTGTTCCCGACCGACCTAAACGAGGTGCCAAGCGAGGCCAATGCGGCGCTCGATGACCTGGCCTCGCAGATGCAGGCCGACGAGAACATGCGCATCCAGATCATGTGCTATGCCAGCGGCACCGAGGACACGGAAAGCAAGGCGCGCCGCAAGTCGCTGGCGCGCTGCATCAACATCCGCCAGTACCTGTTCAAAAAGGACGTCAGGACGACCCGCATGGACGTGCGCGCGCTCGGCCTGAAATCCGAAGGGCAGCCGGCGGACCGCGTCGACATCGTCCCGGCGAATTCGTGACCTGCGGCGCTTCGACAAATCGAATTTCAAAGAGGGTCCCCTTCCCCCCTTGCGGGGGAAGGATGCGAAGGCTTAGCGAACGCAGTGAACCCCCGGGTCGAAGAGCCCGAGGGCGAAGCTGGATGGGGGTTAGCGCGCAGATAGGCGCGCGCGCTCGGCAGAGCGCGTCCTGCGAGAGTGCCTCACTGCATCACCCCCCATCCCTACCTTCCCCCAGCCCGTCGGCAGGTGCCGACATTCGTCGGTTTCGGGGGGAAGGAGTTCAGCGAGTTCTTATGCAATACGCGGAGCATCCACGCTCATGAGCCGCCCGACGCCGCAACTCATGTGGATGGTGGTGGGCCTGATTGCGGCCGGTGGCGTGGTGTTCCTGTTGTGGGACCGTATCGTCGCGTCGTTCCTGCACAATCCCGCGCTCAACACTGGCATCCTCCTGGTGCTGCTGGTCGGCACGATCTTCGTCTTCTACCAAGTCGCGCGCCTCACCACCGACATCAACTGGATCGAGAATTTCCAGCGCGGCGGCCATCTCGGATCCTTCGATCACCCGCGCCTGCTCGCGCCGCTGGCGGCGATGGTCAAGGACAAGGCGCACAGCCGCCTGTCCCTCTCCGCCACCACGTTGCGTTCTGTCCTGGACGGCATCCAGGCGCGGCTCGATGAGCATCGCGAGATCTCGCGCTATCTCATCACGCTGCTCATCCTGCTCGGCCTGCTCGGCACCTTCTGGGGACTGCTTGGCACCATCAACGCGGTGACGGCGGCCATCACGGGTCTCGATCTCAGCGGCAACGATCCGGCCGCTTTGTTCGATGATCTCAAGCGTAGCCTGCAGGGCCCGCTCGCGGGCATGGGCACCGCTTTCTCCGCATCCTTGTTCGGCCTCTCCGGCTCGCTGCTGCTGGGCTATCTCGACCTGCAGGCCGGCCAGGCCCACAACCGCTTCTTCGGCGAGGTGGAGGATTGGCTCTCCGGCCAGACCCGCCTCGGCAGCGGCGGCGCCATGATGGAGGGCGACCAGCCGGTGCCCGCCTATATCCAGGCGCTGCTGGAGCAGACGGCGGAAAGCCTCGACAACCTGCAGCGCACGATCTCGCGCACCGAGGCAGACCGGCTGGCGGCCAGCAACAATTTCAAGGTGCTGGCGGATCACATGATCGCCCTCACCGACCAGCTGCGCGCGCAGCAGCAGGTGGTGCAGCGCCTCATGGAAACCCAGACCGACATGCGCAGCGTGATCGCCAAGCTGGCGGACGTGGCGCAGCATGGCGGCTTCGGCATCGATCCCAACAGCCGCACGCATCTGCGCAACATCGACGCGCTGCTCGCGCGCATGGCCGACGATATCGCGGCCGGCCGCCACAACGCCGTGCAGGAGCTGCGCAGCGAGATCAAGCTGCTGACCCGCACCATCGCCGTCGCCGCCGGCATGGAACAGCAGCGCAGTTGAGGAACTGAGCAAGGATGGCTCTCAGAAGCCGCCACCGTCAGGTCGAAGCCTGGCCCGGCTATGTCGACGTCTTGTCGACCTTGCTGATGGTGATCGTGTTCGTGCTGATGATTTTCGTCATCGGCCAGCTGTTCCTGAGCCAGGCTTTGAGCGGCCGTGACGAAGCGCTCGCCAAGCTCAACCGCCAGATCGCGGAGATGGCCGACATCCTCTCCTTGAGCCAGAAGGAAACGGGCGCACTCAAGTCGCAGGTCGAGCAGCTGTCCGGCGCGCTCACCAGATCCACCGCCGAGCGCGATGAGCTGCGCAACCAGCTGGTGGTGGTGATCGGCGAACGGGACGCCCTGCAGGCCCAGGTCGGCGATCTGCAGAAGCAGGCCAAGTCCGCCTCCGACCAGGCAGCGGCGCAGGCCGCCCTGGCCGAAGAAACCAAGAAGAAGCTCGAGGAAGCCTATAAATCGATCGAGGCCGACAAGGGCAAGATCAACGCGCTGCTGACCGACGTCGCGGCGTTGCAGAGCCTGCGCGACGAGCTGATGAAAAAGATCGGCAATTTCGAGACCGAGAAGGAAGAGCTGAGCAGCGAGGCGCAGAAGCGGGTCGAGCTGCTGAACCAGCAGATCCTGGCGCTGCGCCAGCAACTGGCCGACATCAGCAAGGCGCTGGAGATTTCCGAGACCAAGTCGAAGGATCAGGGAATCCAGATCGCCGAGCTCGGCAAGCGGCTCAACACCGCCCTCGCCAGCAAGGTGCAGGAGCTGGCGAAATACCGCTCGGAATTCTTCGGCCGGCTGCGGGAGATCCTGGGCAACCGCGAGGATATCCAGATCGTCGGCGACCGCTTCGTGTTCCAGTCCGAGGTTCTGTTCGACAGCGGCTCGGCGGAGATAGGCCCGGACGGCAAGGATCAGCTCGACGTGCTTGCGACCACCCTCATCCTGCTGGTGCCGGAGATCCCGAAGGACATCGACTGGGTGCTGCGCGTCGACGGCCACACCGACGACCGGCCGATCAGCTCATCACAGTTCCCCTCGAACTGGGAACTCTCGACCGCGCGCGCGGTGGCGGTGGTGAAGTATCTGGCGACCCGTGGCCTCCCCGCCGACCGCCTCGCCGCCGCCGGCTTCGGCGAATTCCGCCCGATCGACACCAGCGGCAGCGACGCCGGCCGCCGCAAGAACCGCCGCATCGAGATCAAGTTCGATCAGCGCTGAGCGGCGCGCCGCGGAAAGGGCGGCGACCCGAAGACCACCGCCGTTCGTCCAATGCAGTTACTGGCTGACGCGCAGTTTCGAGAGCGAATCGCCAATCGTCGCAAAGGCATTTTCCAGCTTAGCCTGCGAGTCGGAGTCGAAATAATAGTCGGTCTGGCTGGCGCAGCCCTTCATCAGATTCTTCGCACCGGTGCTCGAATCGTTTCCGAAGACAATCGTGTAGATGACAATGCCCTTGGCTTTCATCGCGGTGCAGACGGCCGCCGTCCTGTTGTTGAGCTTGGTCGTGGCGGTAGTCGAGTTCGTCGTGCCGAGGTGATTGTCGGACAGCCAGCCATAGGCGGTATAGATCGTATCCGACATGGTGTTGGTGCCGTCCGTCATGAGGATCATGACCTTGTGCGACTTCGGATCGTCGTAGTCCAACGGCAGGTCATTGGTGTCCATGGTACCGCCCCACTTGTCGCGCCACTCTGGCGACAGCAATCGCCAGCCCCAGACGGCCCCGACATTGATGTGAGTGTTGCCGCGCGGATTTAGCAGTACATCGATGGCACCCGTCGTACCCGGCACTGCCGGCTCGTCTTCAGTCGCCGCCTTCGCGGTTGTCAGATCGCTTCTCTTGTTGGTGAAGGTCGTGATGGCCTGCTCCGGACAGCCCTTGTTGGCCGAGATGTCGTTGGCGGTATCGACCAGGTAGTCGCCGTTCTTTTTGGTGCCTGTAGAATTGGTCGGACCGCGCCAATTGTTGTTGCCGTTATAAGCCGTGTCCGGCACGAAATACGTCTGCCATTTCTGGGTCGTCGGTGGGTCGTCAGTTACGTCGCGGCTATTTGTCCAGCGCTCGAGCACGCAGCCACCCCATCCGTGATGCGCGGCGGTGACGGGGTCCCTGAAATACCAGGGAGACAAGGTTCCGGTCCATGTCCCAGTAGGGACTACGACCTTTGGCGGAACAGGATTGTCTGCATCCATATACTGATTGACCAGCGTCACCGGATTGGTGCGCGTGCTGACTTTGGCGCTGCTGACCACATTGGTGGTGCACTTCGGGGTGCCGCTGGTCGGGCCTGAGCAATAGATCTGGTTCGTGTAGGTCGAAAGATCCGACAGCCAGTTTGCATGGTTGGTGCCGATATTGACGGACTGTGAGAACGGCACGACGCCAACCCACAGGTCTTCAACTTCTTCGTGCTCGCCGAACAGCGCATCGACCAGCTTTACGGCCGACTCGCGCAGCGCCACGATCTTCAGCTTCTCAGGATTCAAGCCGGTGCCGCCGATCGGGTCTTCCATCGATCCGGTGACGTCCAGCACCAGGGCAACCTCGAGCCCGGTAGTCTCGCGGGTAATTTCGCTCCGGGCCGCCACCTTCATGATGTTCTTGCCGAAAATTTTCATGAAAGTCGTCGGCAGGCTCGCTTGCGCTCTCAACGTTACGACCTTCTTGTTTTCTGACAGCTTCAGCTTGAAATCGACTACCGACGCGTCGATCGTTGTGCCTCCGAAATTGGCGTCGAGATACTTCCGCGCTTCCGGTCTCAATTTTTCTTCGGTGATATTCTGCCCGACTATCGCGCCGGCCGCGAGGCCCGCCGCGTCGAGCGCGCCTTGCAGCTTCGATTGCGCGACCTGGCCGCGGCCGATGTCGACCGCCACGGCGACCGATCCGACCAGCACGATGGCGCAGACGCCGACCAGTGGCGCGACCGCAGCGCTCTCGGACGACCAGAGCTTCTTCATGTGCTTGCAGATGATGGAGAGCTTTTTCATGTGCTTGCCTATGAGGTTGGTTACGATCGGCATGAGTTCAGCAGCCCGGATCGACTGTGAGAGCGCCCAGGCGCGGCTTGAACATGGCGCGCCGATAGATGGTGGAAGTGTCGAACATGAGCCCGGGCGCGATCGGGTCGTACTGGTAGAAGACTTCCGCGACGATCACGTTGTCGCGCGGGGCCAAGGTGAAGCCGGTCGGCAGCGCAGCATCGTCGCCTTCCAAGCCGAACTTGCTCTCTGCCTCGTACGTGCCGTCGACCGGATATGAGCACTGCCAATTGACCTTCGCTATGGTGTCGTCCTGCGCGACGTAGACCGAGCTGATGATGACCTTACCTTTGCTGCCGAATGGGAAGGGGTCCATGATCTTGTCCACGGCACCGGTAAGCTGGGTCAGATCGCTTGAGGTTACGCTCTGGGACTGGGCAACCACATCCGAGAGAGTCACGGACAGTTTCTCGGCCTTCTGGGTCGACCATATCTTGAACGTAACTTCCAGGCAGCCGATCAGCAGCGTGACCAGCATGGGCGCCAGGATTGCGAACTCGATCGCCGCGACGCCGCTTTTGTCCTGCCAGAGCTTCCGAAGCCGAGTCAGCATGGCCGCGTCCTCAATAAGGCTCGTTCTTGACGACCGAGTAGGCCATCAGGTTGATTACCCCATCGTTGCCGATCACGTTGCCGATCAACGGCGTCATGACGTGCCATGGGTAGCTGATCTTGTAGACGACAATATTTCCGGCGCTGCCGACGCCGGAGGTGCCGTCTTTGAAACCGTCATGATCGACGTCGGTCCATTCGCCGGCATCCAGGGTGTCACCGTCGCCATTGGTGTCGGTGAAGATGTCGGGCGTCGTGAGACTCTCGAAGTCGTTGTAGACCTCATTTCCGATGGTAAGCTTGCTCATATCGATCAGGGGGCCGACGCGCCGCTTGATCTCGCCGCGGATGGTCTCCTCTTGCGTCTCGTGTTCCTCGACGAAACCGGTCTTGCCGAGCCGCGATGACAGGTTGGTGGCGGCTTCCAGCGAATTGCCGACCGTCATGGCCATCGCGAACTCGATGATGCCGACGATGAAGTAAATGGTGGCGAGGCCGACGAAGGCGAACTCGATCGCGGTGGTCCCGCGCTCGTCGCGCCACAACCGATGCAACGTCCATCGCCGCGCCCGCACTTGCGCCGGTTGCGCGAGAGATGGGAACTCTTGCCCTTTGGTGCGGTACTTCCACATCGTTTTGATCCCCGAGCCGCCGATGAGATACCGTCGATCCAAAGCCGAACGCACACTCGGCCTGGATATCTAAAATTTTAGATTCTTTTTTGTTCGCAACCGTTTAGTGCGCCTATTTCAGCGCCGCGACTCTTAAGGAAGGATTAATTGGGGTACGTGCGGACGCGCACATCGCTACACAGCGATGTGCGTCTTCAACGGGATTGCAGCGAGGTCTGGTTAACCCCGGCTATTATGTCTGCCGCTACTTCGGCGATTCGGTCCGTACGCTGATTTTTGTGCTGTCCATGATTGAAGAGAGCGGAAACAAGAAAGCGTATGTCGCCTCGGCCGTTATCTCGAGCGTCGACGCGCCCGAGACCGCGTTGACGGTGAACGCACTGGCCTTCAGACCGAGGAGCGAAGCCTTGACCAGATCCTCGACATCCTCCTCCGATAGCTCCTGGACGACACCGGCGCGGACTGCCTGGTCGATCGCATACTGCATCGTGTTGAGGGTCCACATGTAGCGGCTGACATCAATGATGCCGACCAGCAAGCCGAAGAAGATCGGCGCGATCATGCTGAACTCGACGGCCGCGACGCCGCGCTGATCGCGGCCAAGCCGAAACAGTCTGCTGCGAATGGTGCGCATCATCCGGTCCTCACTGATTTGGTGATCGTGAGAACCGCGGGATTGCTGAAGCCCGGAAATCCCAGCAGCCATTGGTGATCCTGCTGCAGGGTAATTTCCATATAGATCGATTTGACAGACCCGCCACTGCAGTCGGTTGTTTCAGCCGTTTCGTTATAGCAGACCTTAGTCGCCGTCACGGCCGGCTCGGAACTGGATGGAAGGTCCGTCGAAGCAAGCACTGCGTCTTCTATCGCAGTTGCCGTGCCGCCTTTCATCGCTTCCTGGATGCCGGCGCGCACCGCACCTTCCATCTGGCTCCGGTGGCGCATCGCGAAACCGAGATCCGTTGCCCCGATCAGCATCACCATGAGAACGCTTGCAACCACGCCGAACTCGATCGCAACCACGCCCTCGTCGTCGACGAGAAGGCGTTTCGCGAGGCGTTCGAGGGCGACTATGGGTTTCCGCATGGCGCCTACTCCGCTAGCACGGGCGGATAAATCTGGGGCGTGCCGAAGCCGTAGCCACAGTCAGTGTTCAGGCCGGAAGTGCCGCTGAAGCTGATCATGTAGGCGACAATGCGCGTGCAGGTGCCGGTTGTGCCGTTGCCGCCGTTGAACACGACAAGCTGCTCCGGAAAGTAGAGCGCACCTACGACGTTCAGATTTGAAGCACCATTGAACGTGTTCGGCGAGCCGGTATTGATGACCGGTGCGTTCCGGTCCTGGAAGAATGCGATCCCCTTGTAAGTGCCAGCCATCGAGCTCGTGATGCTGACGTGCGCGGTGCCGTCAATGTTGACTTGGGCGTAGTCGCTGCCGCCGCCGGTGAGGAAGATGGTGACGCCGTCGACCGTATCGCTCGTGACAATGGCCCCCGCTCGAACATCGAACTTCCCGCCGACGATTATATAATTGCCGGCCCCAAGACTGGCGGTACCCTGGATCAGCACGCCGCCCTTAATGACGTAGTCGCCCGCCTGAAAAGTGGCGGTACCTTGTATGTCGATACCGCCGCAATATGTGCCAGGCGTGAGCGTCTTGGTCTTGCTGGGATTAACCTTGATGTTATTGAAATCGCAGGTCTCGTCGTAGGCGGGGATATCCAGGCTCGCATAGGGATCCTGCACCGCATCCGCGCCGGTCGTCACGTCACCCAAGTCGAGTTCAGAGTTGTTGCTCTGGCTGAGGCCGCCGACGATTTCGGCATAGCTTGCTCCGACAACTGATGCACCTTTGGCCGTCATCGCGCCGTCGCTATCGTCGGAGTTCACATTGATGCCGCAATTCTTCAGAAGCACGTCCGCCGTGCCGGTGAAGAGCAGCGCCCCTTCCTCGTGCTCCGCCAACGCCAGGATGCAAAAGACGCTGGTGACGTTCACCGTCGCGACGCTGCGCACCTTGATGTCAACCTCGTTACCCATGAAAAGCGAGGCCAGCAAGGTCGAGCGCTTCTTGCTCACGATCGTTTCGACGGCCGTCATCTCATCGACGAATTTGCCGGCCGTCGGAGGATGGTTGACTTCCACAGCGACATTATCGCTGCCGTCGGTGAAGCCGTTCAGTCTCGAATCCGCTTGGCCCGCATCCTCGATCCCTTCGGCGTTCTTGCCGTTCTTGTAGATCTCGAAGGCGGCGCCCATGGCCGCTGCATCGGACGCACTCTGCATTGCCCGCCGTTCCGCGTACCACATGCCGACTTCGGTCCCGAGGCTGAGGAATCCGACCAGCACGGTCAAAGCGAGAGCGGTTATGATCGCCGTAGCGCCACCTTCGTCGCGCGCGATGCGGCTCAGCCAGCCGGCGCGCGCGGGACACGCTCTTTGACGTGGCTTGATCGGTGCGGCAACTTTGAACATCGAGGCTCACACTCGCGTCGGTCAATCGGATGAGCCGGAATGCTATCGGCGCCAACATGAACCCCAGGTGAACTAAGCGTTCTACAATTTTATCTAACCCATTATTTTTACTTGGCATTTTATCGAAATTTTTACGAAGCTTTAACGCTTGGTTGATCGAATTGCAGCGCCGCCAAGTACGCGTAAAGCCCGCCCTGGCGCATCAATTCCGCATGGGTGCCGATGGCATCGATACGGCCTTTGTCCATCACCACGATCCGGTCGGCCTTCAGCACCGTCGCCAGGCGGTGCGCGATAACCAGCGTCGTGCGGCCTTTCATCACCGTTTCGAGGGCCTCCTGCACGATGCGCTCGGATTCCGCATCGAGCGCACTGGTGGCTTCGTCGAGCAGCAGCAAGGCGGGGTCGCGCAGGATGGCGCGGGCGATCGCGATGCGCTGGCGCTGACCGCCGGACAGGCGCACCCCGCGTTCGCCGAGGAATGTATCCAGCCCCTGCGGCAGACGCTCCAGGAAGTCGAGCGCATGAGCCGCTTCTGCGGCGGCCCGGACCTCCGCATCGCTGGCTTCGGGCCTGGCATAGCGGATGTTGTCGCGCGCGCTGGTGCCGAAGACGGTCGGATCCTGCGGCACAGCGCCGATGGCACGGCGCAGCTCGGTCGGGTCGAGGTCGCGAATATCGGCGCCGTCGAACCGGATGGTCCCGGAATCCGGATCGTAGAACCGCAGCAGCAATTGCATGACCGTGGTCTTGCCCGCGCCGGACGGGCCGACGATCGCGACGCGCTCGCCCGGCTTCATGGCGAGGGTGAAGTCGTCCAGCGCCGCGACGGTCGGACGCGAGGGATAGCGAAAGGTCACGCGCTCGAAATTGACGGCGCCGCGCGCCGGTTGTGGCAGCGGCCGCGGATCTGGCGAGATGACCACGGTCGGCTTTGTCTCCAGCAATTCGCCGATCCGTTCCATCGCGCCCGCTGCGCGTTGCAGATCGCCGACCACTTCGCTGACCGCGCCCAAAGCGCCGGCGAGGATGATGGCGTAGAACACGAAGGCGGAGAGCTGCCCCGCGCTGATATGCCCAGCCACCACGTCGGCGCCACCTACCCACAACACGACGCTGATCGAGCCGAACACCAGCAGGATGACGATGCCGGTCAGGACCGCGCGCCAGCGGATGCGCAGCAGCGCTGTGGAGAAGGCCTCCTCCGTGCGCGCCGCGAAATGTGCGCGGTCATGCGCCTCGTGCGCGAAGGCCTGGACAGTGCGGATGCCATAGAGCGCTTCGCTCGCCTCCGCGCCGACCTCGGCAACCTTGTCCTGGCTGATGCGCGAGAGGCGGCGCACCTTGCGCCCGAACAGTACGATCGGCGCGACCACCAGCGGCACGACCGCCAGCACCAGCAAGGTCAGCTTCGGGCTGGTGATGAACAGCATGATGGCGCCGCCCAGGATCAGCAGCGTGTTGCGCAGCGCGATCGAGACCGACGAGCCAACCACCACCTGCAGCAGCGTGGTGTCGGTGGTGAGGCGCGAGACCACCTCGCCGGTGCGCGTGATCTCGAAAAAGCCGGGGC
Organism: Dongiaceae bacterium; assembly: GCA_035695765.1. GTDB lineage: Bacteria > Pseudomonadota > Alphaproteobacteria > Dongiales > Dongiaceae > Dongia_A. The sequence continues at coordinate 6,573 of DASRRI010000109.1, read as the reverse complement.
TGAGGCCGATGATGTGATCGAACACCGCCTTGCGCAGGTCGGCCACCACGCGCTCTCCGACCCACGACACCAGATAGAAACGGGTGAAGGTGCCGAAGGCGAGCAGGACGGCAACGCCGAACAGGATGAGCACAGCGCGGTCGAGCAGCGAGCTGTTGCCGGCGCCGAAGCCCTGATCGATCAGCAGCCGCAATCCTGACCCCAACGCCAGCGTGGTACCGGAGGAGACCAGCAGCGCCAGGGTCGCGCCGGCGATCTGCCAGCGATAGGGCATGGCGAAGCGCGCCAGGCGGAGCAGCAGGCGATAGTCGCGCGAGACTTCCCGGTCGCTGGAGGTGCGTGGCGCCATGTTGAAGTCGCGGCCTGTTCTAGAGGTCGAACTGCACGGCGCGACCCGATGCCGCAGCCAGCTCTCCAGCCAGCAGCGCGGGCAGTTCCTCCGCGCCGCGGGTCGAACGCCAGAACGCGCCGTCATCCGACCCGAAATGCCAGGCCCCGCTCTTGGGCGATGACAGCCAGATCTCCTGGTTAGGCCCGTGCTTGTTGATGACATAGGCGCCGCCATCGGGCAGCTCGAGCTGAAGGATGCCGCCGGTCATCTCGACATCCAGCCAGTCGCCCAGCTGGTCCTCGATCTGTTCGAACAGGGATTCCAGGATTTCGGCGGCGCGGCGCTCAAACTGAACCTGATTCATATATAGAGTGCCCGTTGCTGGATGCCGGGAATGCTGGCGCTGCCTGGGATTAACGAATTCCGGCCGCAAAAACAAGGTGATGGAGCAGCCCGCCCTTCTCCTTGCCGCCACCCTTGCCACCACGGGACGGCTTCGTTATAACCCCGCCCGACTTTCAAGGAGTTAGTCATGAAGCCGAAGATTCATCCGGACTATCACGAGATCAATGTCGTGATGACCGACGGCACCAAGTTCACCACCCGCTCCACCTATGGCAAGCCGGGTGACACGATGCATCTCGACATCGACCCGAAGTCGCATCCGGCCTGGACCGGCGTGCATCGCCTGTTGGACAGCGGCGGCCAGCTCGCCAAGTTCAACAAGCGCTTCCAGGGCATGTCGATGAAGAAGAAGTAGTCCCGCATACGGGAGTGCTGAATGGCAAGGCCGCCCGACTGGGCGGCCTTTTCGTTTGCGCTACTTTTCCAGCTTCGGGCCGAGCAGGCCCTTGCCGGGGAACGTAAGCTCGCTGTGCCGCAGCTGATCGGAGGCGCGTTGTGCGGCCTGCTCATCGAGGCGCGCGATGCGCCGATAGAGCGAGAGCGAGCGGCTCAACAGATTGCGCAATTCCTCCGGCATGCCCGGATCATCATCGCCTTGCGTGTTGAGGCAGAGCTCGCGTCCGCCGAGGCGCCGGTCCGGTCGCGTCGCTTCGACCAGATTCATTTCGCCGGCATGGACCGCGCGATGAGTCAGCAGCCACGCCAGCACCTGTGTCAGGCGCGCGACCAGCCGCATGGATTCCATGCTGGCGGCGAGACCATGCTCGACGGGCATGCCCTTGCGCTCGGTCTCCGATCGGTCGATGAGATAGCGGCGGGTCTCAGCCAGCAGAGCCATCGCCTCCATCATGGTCCGGTCGAAGAACTCTACGGTGGCCGTCATGACGCGATCCCGACCCACTTCTTGCTTGGAACGCAAAGGATTGGCCGCGGCTGTAACCGCTTCCAGACCATCAGGCTGGAATAGGGGAAAGCCGTTAACAAAACACTTAGAGGGGCTTAGCTGGGCGGTCAACCCACCTGTCCGCATGCTTGAAATCGCGGATTTCAGCCCTACATCTTGATCACCGAAGGCCCGCTGCGGCTTCGGTAAAAAACGGGTCGGCCAACAGTTCGGCGACTCAAATCTTCAACCCATGTTGCTCATTGGAGGACATGCCATGCGTAGCTTTGACCTTTCTCCCCTTTTCCGTTCCACCGTCGGTTTTGACCGTCTGTCGCGCCTGATGGATGCGGCAAACCGGATCGACGACAGCGCCCTCTCCTATCCGCCGTACAATATCGAGCGGACTGGCGACGACACCTATCGCATCACGATGGCGGTCGCTGGCTTTGGCGAGAGCGATCTCACCATCACGACCCAGGACAATCAGCTTGTGATCGCCGGCAAGATCGGCAAGGAAGACGACAACCAATCGTACCTCTATCGCGGCATCGCCGGCCGCGCGTTCGAGCGCCGCTTCACGCTGGCCGACCATATCCGCGTCAACGGCGCATCGCTGGTCAACGGCCTGCTGCATGTCGAACTCGTGCGCGAAGTGCCGGAAGCGATGAAGCCGCGGCAGGTGAAGATCAACACCGCGCCCGCCGGCGAGCCGCAAGTGATCGAGAGCCAGGCAGCCTAGTCACAGGCTGACTGGTCGCGCAGACTTTATCCGATCTGCGCCTTCCCAACTGGCCGAGCGAAAGCTCGGCCAGCTTTCTTTTGTGCAATGAGAATTGCGTTCAAAAAGCGGAGGGCCGCTGCACCGTTACGGTGGCGGCCCTCTCGTTCTTGTAAGCCTCTGCCTGTCTAACTTGCCCCTGGCGCTAGCGCCTAGGTCGTTCAGCGGGTGCAGCCTATGAATGGCCCTAATTCCCGTCAAGAGAACAATCTCGTTGACAAATTCACCTGATTGTCATCATGCGCTCGCAATCTCAGCGCGCAAAAAAACACCGCCGGGATAACCGGCGGTGCAAGTTAGACAGGGAGGCATGAAACTGGATCGAAGATCCAGGAGGAGAGATGGGAAGCCCACCTTCCTGGGTCTCATATTACGGCCGAGCCATGAACAAACCGTTAACCAGAAACAGTGGTTCTCCTTATCCTTTCCGCTTATTGCGCGAGCCAGCCGCCATCCAAAGCGATCGCCGAACCAGTGATCTGCTCTGCTGCAGGACTGCACAGGAAGAGTACCGTCTGGCCGATCTGTTCCGGCGTGGTGAATTCCTTGGATGGCTGCTTCTCGCCCAGCAGAGCCATCTTGGCGGCTTCGGGCGACAGCTTCTCCGCGGCGGCTTTGGCATCGATCTGCTTCTGCACCAAGAGCGTCAGCACCCAGCCCGGGCAGATGGCAACACAGGTGATGCCGCTGCCGGCGGTCTCGAGACCAATGGTTTTTGTCAGGCCGATAATCCCATGCTTGGCCGAGACGTAGGCTGATTTCTCCGCCGAGGCGACCTGCCCGTGGGTCGAGGCGATATTGATGATGCGGCCCCATTTCCTGGCGCGCATGGCCGGCAGCGCGGCCTTGGCAGCGTGAAAGGCCGACGAGAGATTGATCGCGATGATGGCGTCCCACTTGTCGTCGGGAAACTGCTCCACCGGCGCGACGAACTGAATGCCGGCGTTATTCACCAGGATGTCGACACCGCCGAGCTTCTTCTGGGTGCTCGCCACCATGTCGCGGATATCAGCGGGCTTCGACATGTCCGCCGGATGATAGGCGACCTCGACCTTGGCCGAGGCGGCGAGTGCAGCCCGCTGGCGCTCGATCTCAGCCGCATCGCCGAAGCCGTTCAGCATCACGTTCGCGCCGGCAGATGCCAACGCTTCCGCGACACCCTTGCCGATGCCGCTGGTTGAACCGGTGACGATCGCACTCTTGCCCTTGAGCATGCCTGCCATTTCCTTTTATGCCAATTTGAACAGTCCGGATGCGGCGTTGATATGAGCCTTCTTGGCGGCGATCTTTTCCTCGACCCGCTTGATCTCCGCCTGCATCTCTTCGATGTAGGCGTGAAGCTCCTCGATCGAAAGTACATCCAGGTTGCGCGGTTGGGGTTTCTGCTTGCGTGGTTCCAGTTCCTCAAGATCCATGATTCACCTCCTTACGCCGACATGACGGCCAGTCTAGCGGCGGCCTTTGGTCAATTCCATTGCAGCACCATATCCGCTAGCTATGTCGCATCTTTGTCGCAGCAAGATAATGCCATGCAGACCCCCACAGACATGCGCGCCATCGAGATCAAGCAGCCCGGCGGCCCGGAGGTCCTGGTGCCGACCAGACGCCCGGTTCCCAAGCCCGGCAAGAACGGAGTACTGATCCGGGTCGCTGCCGCCGGCGTCAACCGCCCGGACGTGCTGCAGCGCCAGGGCGCCTATGCCCCGCCGCCCGGCACAACCGATCTGCCGGGCCTGGAGGTAGCGGGCGAGATTGTCGCGACCGGCCCCGAGACCCCGCGTTGGAAAGCGGGGGACAAGGTTACGGCGCTGGTCGCCGGAGGGGGCTATGCCGAATATTGCGTGGCCCCTGCCCTGCAGTGCCTGCCAATTCCCGGCAAGCTCGGTATGGTCGAGGCGGCCGGCCTGCCCGAGACCTTCTTCACCGTCTGGACCAACGTGTTCGAACGAGGCCGGCTCAAGGAGGGCGAAAGCTTCCTGGTCCATGGCGGGTCGAGCGGGATCGGGACCACTGCCATCCAGCTTGCCAGCCGCTTCGGAGCCCGCGTGTTCGCAACCGCCGGTTCGCCCGATAAATGCTCTAAATGCAAGGAGTTAGGCGCTTCCGTTGCGATCGACTATAAGGCCGAGGATTTCGTCCAGGTGGTCGAGCGCGAGACCGGCGGCAAGGGTGTCGACCTTATCCTCGACATGGTGGGTGGCGACTATATCAACCGCAATCTCCAGTGCCTGGCGGTCGACGGACGGCTGGTCCAGATCGCCTTCCTCAAGGGTGCGAAGGCAGAGATCAACTTCGCCAGCCTGATGGTCAAGCGCCAGATCATCACCGGCTCCACCCTCCGCCCCCGCTCGGTCGTCGAGAAAGGCGCCATCGCCCGGACCCTGGAGGACAAGGTCTGGCCCCTTATTGCCGCCGGACAGGTGCGCCCGTTGATCCACGCGACTTTCCCCCTGGAGCAGGCCGCCGAGGCCCACCGGCTGATGGAAAGCAGCGCTCACCTGGGCAAGATCATACTGACGATTTAGGGGCGTTTCCGGGGTTTAACCCCTCCCTGACGGTGCTTATATCCTTGGCAGGACGCTCCCAAAGATGCTATCGGAGCGCCACGTTTCGCTGCCCCGCGAGGTTGCCCAGATGGCGCTGCAGGGGCATGCTTCATCAAAAATCGGTCAAGCATGGTCTTGGCCGCCTGTCCGCGGGTCGCCCCGCGGCTGGCCGAGGAGGTAGATGTTATGGCGCAAATTCTGATGCCCAAGGCAACCGCGGTCTGGCTGGTGGAGAACACCACCCTCAGCTTCGAGCAGATCGCCGCGTTCTGCGGGCTGCATCCGCTCGAGGTCCAGGGTATCGCCGACGGTGAAGTCGCGATCGGGATCATCGGCACCGACCCAACCACCAATGGCCAGCTGACGGCCGACGAGATCAAGCGCTGCGAGGGCGATCCGGCAGGGCGCCTGCAGGCCGCGAAGGTTAGCATTCCACTGCCGCAGACCCGCACCAAGGGCCCGCGCTATACGCCGGTCAGCAAGCGCCAGGACAAGCCGGACGCCGTGGCCTGGCTGGTCCGCCACCATCCGGAGCTGAGCGATGCCCAGGTTTCCAAGCTGATCGGCACCACCAAGCAGACCATCGCCCAGGTGCGGGACCGCACTCACTGGAACACGGCGAACCTGCGCCCGCGCGATCCTGTGCTGCTCGGCCTCTGCACCCAGACCGACCTCAACGCTGCGATCCTTAAGGCCCGCAAGGCGGCCGGCAAGCCGGCGACCCTCGACCCGCTGGTCCCGCCGGAGTTGCCGCCCGAGGAGCCCGCCCAGCAGCAGCCAGCCGATTCCGGCCGCTACAGCGCGTTCTTCGGCAACAAGAGCTGAGGGCGCAGAGCGTTGCTTCATCACGCGCTCGTTCCTGGCGCATCTTATTCCGTCGCCCCGGCCTCTTGAGCCGAGGTCCATTTTTCCGACGCACGTGCGGCCCCACGATGGATCCCGGCTCGAGGCCGGGATGATGATTTGTGTTATCGCGCGACGATCTTTATAATTCCAAACCATTCTTTGGGATTATAAAAGTGACCGAGCGCGAGCGCCAGATCCTGACCCTGCTGCGCGACGATCCGACCTTGTCGGCGGCGGCGATAGCGCGGCGGCTGAAGACCAGCGCAGCAGCGGTCACGGTGCATTTGAGTGCCTTGCGCCAGCAGGGGGAGATCATCGGCCGCGGCTATGTGCTGAAGCCGGCAGGACAGGTGGTCGTCATCGGCGGCGCCAACATGGACTTCAAATGCCAGGCCAAGGCGCCGATGGTGCTGCGCACCTCCAATCCCGGGCGGATGGCGGCGACAGTGGGCGGGGTCGGGTGCAACATCGCGCGCAACCTGGCGCGGCTCGGCATGCCGACGGCTTTGTTCACAGTGGTCGGACAGGATGAGTTCGGCGAGCGCATCCTGCGCGAGGCGCGTGCCGCCGGCATCGATATCTCCATGACCCTGATGAGCGCCAAGCCGACGGGCACCTACGTCGCGCTGCTCGACCGCGGTGGTGACCTGACCGCCGCTATTTCAGCCATGGATGCGATGGAAGAGTTGACACCCCAGCGGATCAGTTCGCGCGCTTCAGCCCTCGCCCAGGCCCGGATGGTCGTGGCGGACTGCAATCTAGAGGAACCGGCGCTGATGCG
>DASRRI010000108.1:0-63477 GCA_035695765.1 Dongiaceae bacterium | reverse complement strand
CAAGATCGACAGTCCCTACAACACCTATCTCGTGAAGGGCCTGCCGCCAGGGCCGATCGCCAATCCCGGCCTTGCAGCCTTGCAGGCTGTCATGCATCCGATGGCGACCAAGGACCTCTATTTCGTCGCCGACGGCTCCGGAGGCCACGCCTTCGCCGCGACCATCGACGAGCACAACAAGAACGTCGCCAACTGGCGCAAGATCCAGAAGGCGCAGCGGACGCAGTAGGCGTCACCGTGCGCGCACTTAATCCCTCTTCGGTTCCCTTTTCGTCATCAACGTGCTTGGCACGAGGACCCACGAGTTTGTCAGCGGCGATGCGGTCTTTCACAACGAAACTCGTGGATGGCCGTGCCCCGCTTGAACCATTGGCCACGACCATGACGATGTGGGAGCAGGAAGGCGGTGCCTTTCAATCCTTCTTCGGCAGCACGCGCAGGATCGGGTCCGCGATCAGCGGCGACAGCGCGCTCATGGCCCAGGCGAGGAACGCGGTCGGGAATGGAAAGGCGATGCGGGCGCGGTTGGCGGCGAGGCCGCGCTGGATGATGGCGGCCGCCTTGTCCGCCGGCATCAGGAATGGCATCGGGAAATCATTGGCATCGGTCATCGGACTCTTGATGAAGCCGGGCATCACAACGTTCACCTTGACGCCCAGGGGCGCCAGGTCGGCGCGCAACGCCTCACCCCAGACTCTCACCGCGGCCTTGCTGCCGCTATAGGCCGGCGCGCCAGGAAAGCCGCGATAGGCCGCGAGCGATGAGATGATCGCGATCTGGCCGCGCCCGCGCGCGATCATGCGCGGGATCAGCGGCAGCGCGAGATTGAGCACGCCATCCAGATTCACCGCGAAGATGGCGCGGGTCTGGTCGGCAGTCTCCGGCCCGCCATGAGTGCCGCCGGAAATGCCGGCATTGGCGATGATGAGGTCAAGCGGCGCGCGATCGTCGTCGCCGCTCGCCCAGGCCGCGACGGCATCGCGGTCGCGCACATCGATGGAAGCCGTCGCCGTGGTTGCGCCGCGCTCTGCACAGTGCAATGCGACCTCCGCCAGGCGCTCCTGATTGCGGCCGCCCAGCAACAGATGCGCGCCCGGCCGCGCATAAGCGAGCGCCAGCGCCGCGCCGATGCCGGAGCTTGCGCCGGTGATGAGGATATGGGCTGGTCCGTTGCTTGGCATGATTTCCCCCGCCTCACCTTGCCAGAGGCGGCGGCTTGCCGGAAGATGCCGCTATCGTAACGCGCCACAGGGGCACACACGTGACCATTGCCAGCATGACCGGATTCGCGCGCCGCCAGGGATCGCTCGATGATTTCCTGTGGGCGTGGGAACTGAAATGCGTCAATGGCCGCAATCTGGAGGTGCGCTGCCGTTTTCCGGCGGGCCTGGAGGGCCTGGACGGGTTCGTTCGCGCTGCCTGCGCAGAACGGCTGAAGCGCGGCAATATCTCCATCACCCTCACCGCCGACGATAAGCAGACGGCGCCGACATTCCGCATCAACGAGGCGGCGCTGGAGCAGATCGGCCGGCTGCTGGATGGGCTCAAAGGCAAGATCGATGCCGCGCCGCCGCGGCTCGATGGGTTGATCGGCCTCAAGGGCGTACTCGAAATCGAGGAACAGGAAGTGGCGCCGGAAACAGCGGAGCGGCGCATCCAGGCCATGCAGGCTGATTTCGTCGCCTGTCTCCAGGACCTGCAGCAGGCGCGTGCAGAGGAGGGCAAAAAGCTCGACGGCATCACGCGCCAGCATCTGGGCGAGATCGAGCGGCTGGGTCGGGCCGCGGCGAGCAGCGCAGCGGCGCAGCCGGCCGCCTTGCGGGAGCGCCTCGCCAAGCAAATCGCGGAGCTGTTGCCGCCGAACGTATCCGTGCCGGATGACCGCCTGGCGCAGGAAGTGGCAATGCTGGCAGCCAAGGCGGATGTGCGCGAGGAACTGGACCGCTTGACTGCCCATGTGGCAGCGGTGCGCGGGCTGCTGGACCAGGGCGGCGCAATAGGGCGGCGGCTCGATTTCTTGTGCCAGGAATTCAACCGCGAGGCCAATACCCTGTGTTCCAAGGCGGATGATCTGGCCTTGACCAACCTCGGCATCGAGCTTAAGGCAGCCATCGAGCAGCTGCGCGAGCAGGCGCAGAATATCGAATAGGGTGGGGGATTTCGCGTCATGGCTCTGGCGGCACGACCATCGGGACCGGTCGAGATTCAGCGGCGCGGCCTGATGCTGGTGCTCTCTTCGCCGTCGGGCGCGGGCAAGACCACGATCTCGCGCCGCCTGTTGACGATCGAGCCGGACCTGGTGCTGTCGATCTCCGCCACCACGCGCACGATGCGGCCCGGCGAACAGGACGGCGTCGATTATCATTTCGTCGATCATGCCATCTTCGACCGCATGGTCGCAGAGGGCGCGTTCCTGGAGCACGCCAAGGTATTCGATCATCAGTACGGAACGCCGCGCGCCGCTGTCGAGCAATCGCTGGCCGCGGGACGCGATGTACTGTTCGACATCGACTGGCAGGGGACGCAGCAACTCGCCCAGAGCGCGCGGGCGGACCTGGTCAGCGTTTTCATCCTGCCGCCCACCATCGGCGCGCTCGAGCAGCGGCTGAAGACCCGTGCCCAGGACAGCGCCGACGTGGTCGCGCGCCGCATGGCCAAGGCTGCCGACGAAATGAGCCACTGGGCGGAATACGACTACATCATCGTGAATGACGATCTCGAGACCAGCATCCAGCGCGTGCGCGCCATCCTGCTGGCCGAGCGCCTGAAGCGCCACCGCCAGATCGGGCTGGCGGAGTTCGTGAAAGGGCTGCGCGAGGGGACGTAGAGGCGCTCTAAGTGCGCTGCTTCTCGAGCGTCCGTGCCAGCGCCGCGAACTGCGCGATCGTCAGCTCTTCTGCGCGCGCCGTTGGCGTGATCTCGGCTGCCGCCAGCAATGCCTCGGCATCACCGCCCAGCGTGCGCAGCGATTGGCGCAGCATCTTGCGCCGTTGGCCGAAGGCGGCCTGGGTCACGCGCTCGAGGTCGGCGAGGCGAGCGGGGAAGGCGGGCTCGGCCAGAGGCAGCAGCTCGATCACCGTCGACGTGACCTTGGGCGGCGGGACGAAGGCGCGCGGCGGCAGGTCGAACAGGCGGCGCGGCTTCGCCAGGAACTGGGTCAGGACGCTGAGGCGGCCGTAATCCTTGGTGCGCGGCTTGGCGATCAAGCGGTCCGCGACTTCCTTCTGCAGCATGACTGTCAGCGACGCGAACGCCGGACCTTGCTGCAGCCACTTGATGAGCAGGGGCGTCGCGATGTTGTAGGGCAGGTTGGCGACAATGCGGCGCGGTGCGGTGCCAAGCTTCGCGCAATCCACGGCGAGCGCATCGCCTTCGATCACGGTGAGGCGGCCGGGGTAGGCAGCCGCGATCTCCGCCAGCGCACCAAGGCAGCGCGCATCACGTTCGATAGCGATCAATTCGCGCGTACCATGGCCCAGCAGCGCGCGCGTGAGGCCGCCGGGACCGGGGCCGATCTCGATGGTGGTGCCGGTCGTGAGATCGCCGGCTGCGCGCGCGATCTTGGCCGTGAGATTGAGATCGAGCAGAAAGTTCTGGCCAAGTGCGCGGCGGGCCGCCAGATCGTATTTCGCGATGACCTCGCGCAGCGGCGGCAGGTCATCCGCGGGCATCACCTACATCCGGATGTCGATCACGGCCGCGCGGCGCAGATCGCTAAGATAGCCGCGCGCCTGGGTCTCCAGCCGCTGCTGCCCGAGCCGGTCTGCGATCGCAGTACGCGACTGGCTGTCTTCGTCGCTGCCCTGGCGCGCGCAGATGACATAAAGGCCCACGCCCTGATCGGTACGGATTGGATTGGATGGCACATCGACCGGCTGATTGATGGCGAGGCTCTGCACCGGCTGCGGCAGATCATTGACCGGCACGCTGCCGAGCTCGCGATAGATCCCGGGGGTCGCTTCCTGCGCGACCTGCGACATCTGCCCGCAGCTCTCGATCTTGCCCGCGATGGTCCTGGCTTGCGAGATCGCACGGTTGACTTCCTTCTCCGCCGCATTGGGCGGAAGGGACCATAGGATCTGCTTGACCGTGACACTGCCGGCGCCCGTGGTATCGCCGGCGCCGGACACCCGGGTCTCCCTGGCGAAAGCGATGTAGTAGCCGCCGGTGCCGCGCACCGGCCCGACCAGCTCGCCGGTTGGCGCCAGCTGGATCTCCTTGGCGACGGCAGGCTCCATCTGGTCGATCCGCAGCCAGCCCCAATTGCCGCCCTTGAGCGCGCCTTCGTCCTGCGAGAATTCCTGTGCCAGCGACTCGAAATCGGCTCCGCTATGCAGCTGCTCGAGCAGCCGCTCGGCGGAATCGCGGACGGCGGATTCTTGGTCCGGCGCGTCGACTGCCAGGAATATCTGATAGATCTTATATTCGGTCTGGCCCTGAGTCGCTTTTATGCGCGCCGTTTCGTCGCCGATCTCCTGATCGGTGATAACGATGCGCGGCCGCAATGTGCGCTGCACGAGCCGTGCCCAGTTCAGCTCGGCGGTGATCTGATCCGCGACCGCATCCACCAGGATGCCGTTGCCTTTCAGAAATTCCTCCAGCTGCGCGCGCGTCAAGTTGTTGCGCTCGGCGAGCCGGTTGATCCGCTGCTCGACGTCGGCAGGGTTGATCTTGATGCCGGCGCGCTTCGCCTCCTGCATCTTCAGCCGATCATCGATCAGGTTGCGCAGGACCTGCGGCAGCAGGCGCTTCCTGGTCTCATCGTTATCCTGGAGCTTGGCCGACAGCATCGCCATGCGGAGGCGCATATACACGTCGAGCTCGCTGATGATGTCGTCATTGACCACGGCTGCGATCCGCAGCGAATCCTGGGCACGAGCGGGCACCGCAAGGGTGCCGGCGACGGCAGCTGCCACCAGGGTAAGGCAGATCGCCACGCGGCGCAGCGACTTCACGATCTTCGATTTCGGCATCAGCATCAGTCTCAGCACTTAGTACGGGATGTCCAGTCCGCCCAGGTTCCGGAAGGTTATCTGGAAGAGGGCGGTGAAATCCCCTTCGGATTCTTCTGTGTCGCCAGCGGGCGTGTAGGTCGCTTGGAAGCCCATGTCAAAGCATTCGTCCAGATACCGGAACCCCGCACCAACGGCCCGCAATTCGCCTTCCGCCAGATCATAGGTCGACGAGAGGTTTGCAGACCAGTAGTCCGACAGGTTAGCGCTGAAATAACCGCTCACTTGTTCGCGATCGACGAACTCGATGCCATCGGAGTTGATGAACGCATACGAGCCGGAGACCGCAAAATTCTCGTTGTAGTAGCTGGCGCGCACCTCGTGGCGCTGGAACGTCTCGTCCTCCACGTCGAACCGGAAGCGGTAGTTGAGATCGACGCTGGCGGTCGGGCGGAACTGCAGCCGGCCGACCAGATCGGTCAGGTCATCATCGATGCCGGTTCCGGTCCGGAACTCGTCATTGTCATCGTGGTCGAGCTGAAAGCTCTGACCCAGGAAAGTATTGATATAGGAGCCCTGCGGCATATAGGCCGACCATTGCGCGCCATAGGACATGCGCGAGCCGGTATCCATCTTGTCCAGGCCCGGGAACCGGTCGCCCAGCAGGACATTGGTGTCGTCCAGCTCGAACGCGCGGCTGTCCTCGTTGGGGATCTTTCCCGTATTGCCGGAGTCCGGCGAGGCCACCACTTGGAAGAGCGGCTCGAACACCTGGGTAAAGGTCTCGCTCGGCCGTACCAACGGATAGCGCCAATCGAAGCTTGCCTTTGGCAGCGCGCGAAACTCCGTACCGTCGAAATCATCATCGCCGACGGCCGGATCGCGGGCGTCGCTGTTGGGGTCCACGTCATGGACCGTATGGATGCTCATTGGCACCTCCAGCGTCAGGCGATAGATGTCGCCCATCGAGCTGGTGTATGGCAGCGTCCAATAGGGATTGGCTGCGATGCGCACCACTTCGCGGCCCTCCACGCGGCGCAGATTCATGAAATTGGCGTCCAGGCCCCAATAGCCACCGGCGATGCCCGGCTCGCCCATGAAGCGATAATCCAGCATCGGCGCGATGATCGGCAGCAGATCCTGGTCCTCGTTGAGCTTGGTGGTCTGGAACGCGTAACCGCGGGCCTCGGCGTAGGACCGGCCGAAAAAACCTTCAACATAGGCCTCGTCCGTCAGGATATCGTGGGAGCCGAGGTGCCACCGTTTCAGATACCGCTTATCGGAGGCTGCCTTGAAATCGAAGCCGGCGCGCCAGTCATCATTGATGTCGAACAGGCCATCGCCTTCGATATGGCCGCGCGGATCATCGTGCAGCAGGTGGCGCTCGGATTCGACCAGCCCTTCCGATTCCCGGTTCTCGACCGTGCCCGAGCCCTCGATCCGGAACCTGCCGTTGGTCACGCGCTGGCGGTATTCCAGCATGGCGACGCCGCCCGGATGGTCCTGATCTTCGCCGCCGAATCGGAAGATCGGCGTGAAGGTGACATCCTTGTCCGGTCCCAGCGTTGCGAAATAGGGCGTGCTGATCTGCAGGCCCGATACGCTGGAATAGTGCAGCTCGGGCGACAGCAGGCCGCTCTGCCGGTCGACGCCGAAATCCGGATGGCGGAACCACGGCGTGTAGAGGATCGGCACGCCGAACATCTCCAGCCAGGCATCGTGATAGGTGATGGTCCTGTTCACTTTGTCGCGGATCGCAGAATAGGCCTTCACCTGCCACAAGGGTGCGCGCGAAGGATCCTCGGCGCAAGGCGCACACGGCGTATAGACACCCTTGCGCAGGATCTCCTTGGTGTTGTTGTCGACGCGATAAGCGCGGTTCGCGGCTAAACGCGCATTGTCCTTCAGCAGTTCCCGGAAATCGTAAAGGATGCCTTCCTTCACATCGTCGGTGACGTCGGCATAGGTCGCGAACTGGGTATCGCCATCCGGCTCCAGCAGCACCACGTTGCCGGCCGCGGTGATACGCTTGGTGCGCTCATTGTAGGTGACGACGTCGGCCTTGACGACCTTGCCCTCGCGCAGGATCTCAACGTGGCCGCGCGCGACGAAGATGCCGAGATTCTCATCATGACCGACCTCGTCGGCGATCAGGTTGATGGTCCGGTCCTGCTCAGTGCCTTGCGCGGGTGCGGCTGGTTGGACACCAGGGGCCGGATGCGCGGGAGCTGGTGGGAGAGAGGGCGGAGGCCGAAGATTCTCGTTTGCATGGCCGAAGTTGTTGTACTGATCATCGTTCTTCGCGGCCGCAGGCAGCGACCAGCCGATCAGGCCGGCGCACAGCACCGGCACCAGGCCGCTCTTAACAATGTCGGTCAGTCCGCGTCGCTTCGCCGCCACGATGAAATGAACACTCCCCCCAGAACCCACGCCAGAACCCACACCTGATGCCCTGCTGACCGGGACCCATTCGCTGGGCCCTCGTCCGGCTTGCGCCAGCCCCGTTTTGCCCCCGAGAAGGCAGCGCTAAACTATCATGTTGCCGTCAATCGTCTACATTTTTCATGGCGTTAGCGAAAATCCGGCGACTCGCCGCTGAGCCCTGGACAGAGCCTGGAAAGCCTGTAAAGACTCGTGCCCCGAAGCTATTTTGCCGACCTGCGCGCGGCCGGTCCGGCCCCCCAAGTCTCCGTGCTTTCTGTCCAAGAGGTCTTTCATGAAAATCGCGTTTGCAAAACCCGAGATCCCGGCGTCCGGGACGCTGGTCGCATTGGCCGCGGACGGCCGCAAGCTGGGCAAGCTCGCCAATCAGCTCGACAAGGCGACCAAGGGTGCCCTCGCGCGCGCGCTCGAAGCCAGCCGTTTCAAAGGCGGAGCAGAAGAGTTCCTGACCATCCTGGCACCGGCTGGGGTCGAGGTGACGCGCATAATCCTGGCCGGCATCGGCACGCCGGCGAAGTATGACGCGCTGGCGGCGCAATCGCTGGGCGGGCGGCTGGTCGCCGCGCTCAACGGGACCGGCGAGAAGGATGTCGCGGTCTGGATCGAATCGATCGGCGACATGAAGCTGGAGGAGGCTGATTTCGCCGCCAATGTCGCCTATGGCGCGCGCCTGCGCTCCTACCGGTTCGACAAATACAAGACCAAGGAGCGGCCGGAACAGAAGCCGAGCCTGAAGCACGTCAACGTCCTGGTGGGCGATGTAAGCGGCGCCAAGCGCGTGTTCAATCCGATGGACAAGGTGGTCGATGCGGTCAATTTCACGCGCGACCTGGTGTCAGAACCGGCCAACGTCATCTATCCGGAAACGCTGGCAAAGGAAGCGCGCACGCTCTCGGAGCTCGGCATCGAGGTGAAGGTGCTGGGCGTCAAGGAAATGACCAAGCTCGGCATGGGCGCCCTGCTTGGAGTCGGCCAGGGCAGCAGCCGCGAAAGCCAGCTGGTCACCATGCAATGGAACGGTGCCGGCAATAAGGAAAAGCCGATCGCCTTTGTCGGCAAGGGCGTGACCTTCGATACCGGCGGAATTTCCATCAAGCCGGCCGCCGGCATGGAAGACATGAAATGGGACATGGCGGGCTCCGCTGCCGTTATCGGCACCTTGCGCGCGCTGGCCGCGCGCAAGGCCAAGGTGAATGCGGTCGGCGTGGTGGGACTGGTAGAGAACATGCCCTCCGGGACCGCGCAGCGGCCCGGCGATATCGTCACCAGCATGTCGGGGCAGACCATCGAAGTGCTGAATACCGATGCGGAAGGGCGCCTCGTCCTGGCGGATGCCCTGTGGTACTGCCAGGAGACCTTCAAGCCCAAGGTGATGATCGACCTCGCCACCCTGACCGGCGCCATCCTGATCGCGCTCGGCAATATCTATGGCGGCATGTACAGCAATGATGACGACCTCGCGAAGCAGCTGGAGGCGAGCGGCAAGGCGACGGGCGAGCTGCTGTGGCGCATGCCGCTGGCGCCCGCCTACAACAAGATGATGGATTCGCCCGCCGCCGACGTGAAAAACATCAGCGGCAGCCGCAATGCGGGCAGCATCACCGCTGCCGAGTTCCTGCAGCGTTTCGTGCAGAAGGGGACCATCTGGTCGCACCTCGACATCGCCGGCATGGCCTGGGCCGACAAGGACAGCCCGACCAGCCCGCGCGGCGCCACCGGTTATGGCGTGCGGTTGCTCGATCATCTGGTCGCGAGCAACTACGAAGAGGCATGAGCGAGATCCGCTTCTACCATCTGCAGCGCGCGAGCCTCGAGGACACTTTGCCCGTGATGCTCGAGCGCGCCTACGGGCGCGGCGACCGGACTCTGGTGATGGTGGGCTCGGTGGAGCGGGTCGAAGCCCTGGCCGCGCATCTGTGGACCTACAAGCCGGACAGCTTCCTGCCGCACGGGACAGCCAAGGACGGCGCGGCGGCAGAGCAGCCGATCTATCTCACCGCGGAAACAGAAAATCCCAACGCAGCCAAGCTGCTCATCCTGTGCGACGGCGCGGTGCGTTCCGATTGCGCCGACTTTCCGCTGGTGTGCGAGATGTTCGACGGCAACGATGACTTAGCTGTGGCTGCCGCGCGCGATCGCTGGAAATCCTACAAGGAAGCCGGCCACAAGCTGGTCTATTTCCAGCAATCGCCGGCCGGCAAGTGGGAAGAGAAGGCGCGGAGCGACTGAGCGTGCCGTTAGTTGTGCTCAGCCTATGCTGGTTCCTGCTGTGTGTCTCGAGCGCTGCAGCACAGGATGCAAGACACGCCGATTGTGGATCCGGCGCCTCCGTTACCAGACGCGTATCTCGTGCTCTTCGCGCCGGACTGCGTCGAACTGGACGAATCTGCCAAGCACGCGCTCGACGGTCTACTAGGGGACTACAAAGTTCATAGGGCGGAACTTGTGTATATCGATGGCTATTACGATCGCAGCGGCACCGAAGAGCACGCCGACGAGATGAGCAAGAGGATGGCTCAGGTCGTCCGCAACTATCTTGTTGCGCGTGGAATTGTGGCCGCCTCGATCAAGCTCGCTTGGCATGGCGAGAACGACCCCATGGTCTTGACCGAAGATGGCGTCGCCGAAGCCGCCAATCGCAGCGTCGAGATCCGTTTCACAGCCAAGCGCAATCCGCTGCGACCCTAGTCGAAAATCTCTTCGAGCCACGACTTGCGGCGATAGGGCTTTCCGTAATAGCCGCGTTCGCCACGCTCACCGTATTCACCGCGCTCGCCATATTCACCGCGCTCGCCGTCGCCGGCATAGCCAGGCTGCTGCTGGGGATGCGGCTGTGGCGCAGGGGTTCGCTGCTGCTCCGCTTCCTGTGCCGCGCTCTTCTCGATGATCTTGTCGAGCTCGCCGCGATCGAGCCAGACGCCGCGGCATTTCGGGCAGTAGTCGATCTCGACGTCCTTGCGCTCGGTCATGACGAGGTCGACCTTGCAGGCGGGGCACAGCAGGCCGATCGAGGAATTGGCAGTGGTCTCTGTCATCAGCACATCCTTGCAAATAGAGCGACGACAACAAGTCAGCCGCGTTCGTGTTCATCGCCCATTATTGGCAGTCTGCGGCGGTCATGATGATTTCGTGGTGTGGGCCGGAGCTTTCAAGTCGCCGATGGATTATCGGATGCGACGATACGTCCTATCCGCTCACCGTGCTCGAAAATCGCCAGCAAAACGTTGGTTTCGCCGGCCAAGTGATCGCCGTTGCGCGCTATCCAGCAGCATCGGAGGGCGCGGACACAACGTAAGCCTTTTGGCGATCTTGACTCGAATATCCACCCATTTCGGTCGAATAGACAGCGCGATCTGCCAATTCATAATTGATGCTGGGAAAATAGCTCCGGAGAGGGCATTGCACGGAGCCAAGTGATTTTTCGAGCCGATCGATCGCCGGGGATCGGATCGGTCCCACCACAAGGGAGCGACAGTGTCGAAGACAAAGCCCAGCAAGTCGCGGTTATCGTTGTGGCCTGATTCGGAGGACACCGCTACTCAGGCGGTGGCAGATCGCGCGGGACACGGAGCCTCTCGATCTGCGGGTTCGACCGGCGACACCAGCGATAGCACGACGACTGCCGCCCTTGTCGCACCTCTGGTCGAGCCCCTCGCCTCAACCACTCCCCAGGTGGTTCAGATCATTGACACCACCAAATGGGCAAAGCCGAGTCCCGACCCGGCTGGACTGGCTTGGGTTCCCGGCGGCAGCGGTACCTTGCTCATGTCCGATTCCGAGGTCGACGAATCGCCATTCAACAGGCAGGACAATCTGTTTTATCTATCGGCGTCGGGCGTCTTCGACCACAGCAGCAGCCTCAGGAGTTTCACCAAGGAGCCGACAGGACTCGTCTATGTCACTGCCTCTCAGCATCTTTTCATCAGCGACGACGACCAGAATGCAGTGTTCGAGGTTGCCGCCAGCAATCCCGGTGTGAAGCTCAATTCCTTTTCGACCAATAGCTATGCCTCGGATGCCGAGGATATCGGCTACGACCCTGCGACCAACCATCTCTTCATCGTCGAAGGCGCGGCACACACGATTTTCGAGACGACCACCACCGGCACGGTGATCAAGTCCATGGTGCTGCCGTCAACGATCTCCGATCCGGAGGCGATCGCATATGACTCCACCAGCCAGATCTTCTACATCTCCGGCGGCTTCTCACCCGACATCTTCGTGGTATCGCGCGACGGCAAGACCATCCTCGACACTATCACCGTCCTCGAGGGCTATCGGAACCCGGTGAATGGCACGAACGTCCATCCGAAGGGCCTGACACTCGCGCCCAGCAGCAATCCCAATGACGACCCGAGCATCATGTCGCTGTGGGTTGCGGACTATGGCAGGGATCAGGTCATGGATGGGCGGCTCTTTGAGCTCCAGTTGGCACCCGTCTCGAGCCAGCCGCCGTTGTTCACGACAGGGAACGATGTCGTCGATTTCAGCAACGTGACAGCCGGCAGCTACCTGGCCGGCACGCAATACGATGCACTGGCCGGGATTGATACGGTGACGCTGCCGGTCGACGCGGCGGCTGCAGCCGATGCCGGCTTTGATCCCGCCCAGACTTTCCACGGCGGGGATGGCAATGACACGATCACCGGCGGCACTCTTGGTGACAAAATCAATGGTGATGCCGGCCGCGACAATCTGCTCGGAAGCAGCGGCAACGACACGCTCACCGGCGCCGGCAGCGCCGACACGCTGAATGGTGGGACCGGCAACGATTCGCTGCTGGGTGGCGGCAGTGCCGACGTGCTGATCGGTGGCTCGGGAAACGACGTGGTGGATGGCGGGTCGAGCAACGACAAAGTGGATTACAGCGCGGCAGCCAGCCCCATCACCGTCAATCTCGCAACCGGGACGGCCAGCGGGGAAGGCAATGACACACTGCTCAACATCGAGAACGTCACCGGCTCGGGGTTCGCCGATACCATCAGCGGCAATACAGCTGCCAATGTCCTGCTGGGCGGCAGCGGCAATGACGTCCTTCATGGCATAGACGGCAACGACACGCTGACCGGTAACGCTGGGTCCGACCAGCTCTTTGGTGATGCCGGCACCGATACCCTCACATGGGATTCTTCGGACGTGCTCGACGGTGGTACCGGCTTTGACACTGTCAACGCCAATCTCTCCAGTTCCAACACCATCGATTTGCGCGGACCGGACTTCGTCAATGTAGAGCGCATCCAGACCGGCAGCGGCCAGGATACGGTGACTCTCAGCCTCAACGACGTGCTGTCCGATACCGCCGACAACCAATTCGTTGCCGATCTCGGCAGCAGCAGTCCGGACACGCTCAATATTGATCGCACTGGCGGCTGGACCGCCACGGCATCGGATCCCACACTCGGCCCGACCGGGACCGCCGCTGGCATCTCCGTCTCCGG
Source organism: Dongiaceae bacterium (assembly GCA_035695765.1). Lineage (GTDB taxonomy): Bacteria > Pseudomonadota > Alphaproteobacteria > Dongiales > Dongiaceae > Dongia_A. The sequence continues at coordinate 50,645 of DASRRI010000108.1, read as the reverse complement.
CATGACAGCCCACACGTTCACCAACGGCGTCGATACTGTCACCGTGTTCACCAATGCCGAAGTGGTCAACGCCGAGCTCTTGTCCTAGCGGCACGCGCCTCAAACACCTCGCGCGCGCGACGCTCGGAACCGGGACGACAGACCGCAATTTCTAGGCGTTAGCCCTATCGAAGGTTTCCTGCGCCTTCAGCCATGCTTCTTCCGCGTCGGCTAGGCGGCGCGCGACATCGGCATGCTTGCGCTGCCACTCGCCGATGGTCTCCACCGTCTCGTTGTAGAGCGCGGGATCGGCCAGCTTCCTTTCGATCAGCGCCAGGGCCTGTGACAGTTTGTCGACCGCAAGCGCCGATTGATCGAGCTGCCGCCTGAGGTCGGTGGGCTGCGAGGCCGGCGCAACGTTGCGGCGTTCGGCCTTGCGTTCCTCCGCAGCGCGGCGATTGGATTTGCGCTCTTCCGGATCGCGATCCCGATAGCGCGAGCCGCGGTCCGCACCGGAGCGGTCCTCCGTCAGCACCAGGTCGCGATAATCGGCGAGGTCGCCGTCGAATTGCTGGCACCGGCCGTCCTTGACCAGCCAGAAGCGGTCGACCGTCAGCTCGATCAGATGCGGATCGTGGCTGATGAGAACGACAGCGCCGGCGAATTCGTTGATCGCCTGCACCAGGGCCTGGCGCGAATCGATGTCGAGGTGGTTCGACGGCTCGTCCAGCAGCAGGATGTTGGGAGCACCATGGCTCATCAGCGCGAGCAGCAGCCGCGCCTTCTCGCCGCCGGACAGGCTGCCGACCTTGGTATTGGCACGCATGACGTCGAGGCCGAACTGCGCCAGGTGCGCGCGGCATTTCTCCGCAGTGAGCTTGGGCGCGACGCGCTCCATCGAGAGCAGAGGCGTCGCATCGAGATCCAGCTCGTCGGTCTGATGCTGCGCGAAATAACCGACCTTCAGCTTGCGCGAACGGCGCAATTCACCGTTCATCGGCTCCAGCCTTCCCGCCAGCAGCTTCGCCATGGTGGACTTGCCGTTGCCGTTGGCGCCCAGCAGCGCGATTCGCTCGTCGGGATCGAGGCGCAGATTGACCTTGCTCAGCACCGGCTTGCCGGCCTCATAGCCGACGGCGACATCGTCCATCACGATGAGCGGCGGTGCCAGTTCCTCCGGCTCGGGGAACTGGAACTCGATGCCGCGCTCCTCGACCACCGCCGCGATCGGCTCCATCTTCGCGAGCGCCTTCAGGCGCGACTGGGCCTGGCGCGCCTTGCTGGCCTTGTAGCGGAAGCGGTCGATGAAGGCCTGCATGTGCTTGCGCTGCACGTCCTGCTTGGCCTTGGCAGCCGCCTGCAAGGCGAGCCGTTCGCTGCGTGCATGCTCGAAATCGTCGTAGCCGCCGGTATAGGAGGTGAGCTTGCGGTCGTGCAGGTGGATGATCTTGTTGACGGCACGGTTCAGCAGATCGCGGTCATGGCTGACCAGCAGGATGGTGTGCGGGTACCGTTTCAGGAAATCCTCGAGCCACAAGGTCGCTTCGAGGTCCAGATGGTTGGTCGGCTCGTCCAGCAGCAGCAGATCGGGCGCTTGGAACAGCAGGGCCGCCAGTGCCACACGCATGCGCCAGCCGCCGGAGAAATCACTGCATGGCCGCTGCTGCGCTTCGACATCGAAGCCGAGGCCGTGCAGGATCGCGCCAGCGCGGGCAGGCGCGGAATGCGCCTCCAGCTCATGCAGGCGCGCGTGAATGTCTGCGATGCGATGGCCATCGGTCGCGTGTTCGGCTTCCTCCAGCAGGCTCTGCCGCTCGGTATCGGCGGCCAGCACGGTTTCCAGCAGGCTTTGTGGACCGCTCGGCGCTTCCTGTGCGATGCGCCCGACACGGGTGCCGTTGGGCAGGCGGATCTCGCCGCTATCGGCGTGCAGATCGCCGGCGATGAGCTTCAAGAGGGTGGTCTTGCCGGTGCCGTTGCGGCCGATGAGGCCGGCCTTATGACCGGCAGGCAACGCGAGGCTCGCGCCTTCGATAAGCGGGCGCCCGGCGATGCGGCAAGTCAGGTCGGTGATGGTTAACATGGCACACGTACTTGATTTCAGGGCCTTTTCGCGATGCAAGATGCGCGTTGCGGCTGGGCGGCGGACTGTATATAACCCCGCGCCAGTTTCGCCAACAGGAGCAAGCAGAAATGTCCAAGGAACGGACCTTGTCGATCATCAAGCCGGACGCCACGCGCCGCAATTTGACCGGCAAGATCAATGCGCGGATCGAGGAATCGGGCCTGCGCATTATCGCGCAAAAGAGGCTGTGGCTGAGCCGCGCCCAGGCCGAGAAGTTCTACGAGGTGCACAAGGAGCGGCCGTTCTACAAGGATCTCTGCAGCTTCATGACCTCGGGTCCGGTAGTGGTGCAGGCGCTGGAGGGTGAAAATGCCGTCGCCAAATACCGCGAAGTGATGGGCGCGACCAACCCCGCCAATGCGGCGCCCGGCACCATCCGCAAGGATTTCGCGGAATCGATCGAAGCCAATTCGGTTCACGGCTCGGATTCGGTCGACAACGCCAAGGTCGAGATCGGGTTCTTCTTCAGCGGGACCGAGCTGGTCGGCTGATCAGCTCCGCGTCGCCTGAAACGACAAACGGCGCCGGATTATCCGGCGCCGTTCTTGTTTGCAGCCTTGCTGCGGCTTAAGAGCGCAGCTGCGCGCGGGCGCTCCCCTAGGAGCGCAGGGCGGCCGTGAGATTGATCACCAGCACACCTACCAGCAACAGGGTGGACAGCACGGTCAATCCGACCGACGGGCCGTTGATATAGAACAGGGTCGCGATCAGCGTGACGACGGCGGCATCGATGGTGCCCCAGAAAAGGAACCGCGAAAAACCCCTCCAGCCTTCCTGACGGCTGGCGAGCAATTGGTCCTGTTCACTGGCCATGGGGCAAGCTCCAATAGTGTGGCTCCGACTGGGCCGATTTTCTAGCTGAGCCGGCGGCCTTCCGCAACTAGGGACCGACAGGATCAATCAGGATCAAGGCGGGGCAGGATCCGGCCGTCCCGCCGGTAGTCGGGCGCAGATCCTCGGCACCCAGATCGCCGTCCATGGCGGATAGTTCCAGCGTGATCCGGATTTCAATCAGCAGGCTCGCAGCGCCGGAGGGCTTGCAGAGCAGGGTCAGGGCCTTGCCGGCGCCGGGTCCAAATCCCGCCTCGAATGCATCCACCAGTTTCCGCCGCGGTACCTCGCGGCTGACATTGGCGGCCAGCATGTCACCCAGCGGCGATGCCCGCACTGCAGCCGCCAGGCGGAGCGTGATGGAAAAGTAGCTTTCGGCGCTCATCTTTGCGCAGGTCCCGTGCTCGATCCATTCGTGCCGGTCGAGGCATGAATGGACACCCGGCATCGCGCGCCCAAGTTCGGCGCGGGTTTCGTCGCTGATCTCCGGCGCGGGCAGCTCGCACCAGCGGCTGCGCTGGTCCATCAGCTCGATGTGCTCATCGACCCCGCAATAGCGCAGCCGCTTGCTCTCGCGCAGGTCCGGCCACAGGCCGTGAATCGCAAGGTGAGTCGCGGCGAAATCCGCTTGGCCCAGCGCACGGCATTCCGGCTTGTCCGCGTTGAACCGGCAGAAAGTGGGCTGCCAGCTCAGGGCCAGGACGTAATGGTCGATGGATAGGGATGGGTCACTGGCGGCAGCCGGCAGCGCGGCCAAGACGGCAAGGATCGCCGCGCCGCATCGCCGCCACGTCACCCCAGCCCCAACGGATTGAACAAGGTGTCAGCGGCAAAGGACGCATCGGCGATGACGACGCGCTCGCCTTCCACGCGCGCCTTGCCTTCGGCGATCAGGCGCAGGGCGAGCGGATAGAGCCGATGTTCGGCGTGCAGCACGCGGGCAGCGAGCGCGCTTTCGTCGTCGCCGGGCAGCACCGGCACGGCCGCTTGCGCGATGATGGGGCCGGTATCGGTCTCATGCCGCACGAAGTGGACGGTAGCGCCGTGAAAGCGCACGCCGGCTTCCAGCGCGCGCTTGTGCGTGTCGAGGCCTGGAAAGGCCGGCAGCAAAGCAGGGTGGATGTTGATCAGCCGGTCTTTCCAGGTCGTCACGAATTGCGGCGTCAGCAGGCGCATGAAGCCCGCCAGCGCCACGAACTCCGCGCCGGCGGCGCGGATCTCCCGGTCCATCGCAACATCGAAATCTTCGCGCGTGGTGAAGGCCTTGTGATCGACGATCTCGGTCTTGATTCCGGCCTTGGCTGCGCGCTCCAGGCCCAAAGCATCGGGCCGGTTGGACAGAACCAGCGCGATCTTCACGGGACTGTCGGGCATCTGGAATGCATCGATCAAGGCTTGCAGGTTGGAGCCGCGGCCGGAAATCAGCACAGCCACGTTCAGCGGCGCACTCAAGGCCGTGCCTACCAGTGTCCGGTGTTGCGCACGACGCAGCCTTCGGCGCCGGATGCGCGCGGCACGATGCTGCCGATGCGATACACCGTTTCGCCCTGATCCTTCAGCACTTGCGTCACACGCGCCTCCGCATCAGGCGCCACCACCGCGATCATGCCGATGCCGCAATTGAAAGTGCGGATCATGTCCTCGAGCGGGACACCACCGGTCTTCATCAGCCAACCGAATGCGCTGGGCAGCTTCCAGCTTGCGCCGTCGATATCGGCCTGCAACGCATCGGGCAGGACGCGCGGTACGTTGTCGACCAGGCCGCCGCCAGTGATATGCGCCAGCGCCTTTACGCCGCCGGACTTGATGGCGGCCAGCACGCTCTTCACGTAGATGCGGGTCGGCGCCAGCAGAGCTTCGCCCATCGATTTGCGGGACTCGAACGGGCAGGGCTCGGTCCAGCCGAGGCCGGATTGCTCCACGATCTTGCGCACCAGGGAGAAGCCGTTGGAATGCACGCCGGTGGAAGCGAGGCCGAGAATGACGTCGCCTTCCTTGACGCTGGCGCCGGTCAAAGCCTGGTCGCGCTCGACCGCGCCGACTGCAAAACCCGCGAGATCGTAATCGCCCTTGGCATACATGCCCGGCATTTCCGCGGTCTCGCCACCGACCAAAGCGCAGCCCGCCTGTTTGCAGCCGTCGGCGATGCCAGCGATGATGGCGCGCGCGGCGGCGACTTCCAGCTTTCCGGTCGCGAAGTAGTCGAGGAAGAACAGGGGCTCGGCGCCCTGCACCACCAGGTCGTTGACGCACATGGCGACGAGGTCGATGCCGACACCGTCATGCTTGCTGGCTTCGATGGCGACTTTCAGCTTGGTGCCGACGCCGTCGGTCGTGGCGACCAGCAGGGGATCGCGATAACCCGCGGCCTTCACGTCGAAAAAGGCGCCGAAGCCGCCCAGCCCTGCATCTGATCCGCTGCGCGCCGTCGCCTTGGCGAGCGGCTTGATCGCGTCCACCAGGGCCTCGCCAGCGTCGATATCGACACCGGCCTCGCGATAGGTCAAGCCATTGCCGGCATTGGATTTGCCGGTCTCCTGCGGCGGGCGGGTTATGGCATCCTCCCTGGCGATGGGCTATAAGCTGTGCGGTCCGGACAATAAGGATTTCGAGGCCCGTTGCAATGGAATTGACGATCATCCGGCGGCACTGCCGCGGGCTTCTGGCGATGCTTCTGCTCGTACTGTCGGCCGGCATTGCGTGGGCGCAGGCGGGGCAGGTTTATACCGCCACCGGCATCGACGTCGACATCACCGGCGACATCGCGACCCTGCGCGATCAGGCGCTCATCGAGGGCCAACGCAAGGCCCTGCAGAAGGTGCTGAGCGACATCGCGCCGCCCGAGCGGGCGGCCTCGCTCACGCTACCCAGCGATGACGTGATCTCCACCTGGGTGCAGGATTTCGAGATCGAGCAGGAGAAGACTTCGGCCACCCGTTACATCGGCCGCTTCACCTTCCGCTTCATGGGCGAGCCCGTGCAGCAATATCTCGCCGGCAACAATGTGGCGTTCGCGCAGACCCAGACCAAGAAGTTGCTGGTGCTGCCGATCTATACCGACGAGACCGGCAACAGCAATCTGTGGGGGCCGGCGAATCTCTGGGTCGCGCAATGGAGCCAAAAGGCGCCGAACTCCAGCCTGGTGCCGATGGTGCTGCCGACGGGTGACGTCTCCGATACGTCGACCTTGACGGCGACGCAGGCGCTGGCGGGCGATCTGCCGCGCCTGACCGCGCTGGCGCAGCGTTATGGCGCGGGCGACGTCCTGGTGACGGAAGTGCGCGCTTCGCCGGTTGGCCCGGACGGCAAGCAGAATTTCGCCATCGCCGCCACGCGCTACAGCCGCGAAGCGCCGAAGAGCTTCACCGACAATGTGGCGGGCGATCCGGCCACCATCGATGATCTGCTGGGCCAAAGCGCGGACCGCACCATCTCCTGGGTCCAGGGCCAGTGGAAAGAGGCCAACCTGGTCGACGCTAGCAAGCAATCGAACATGACCATCGAGGTCCCGGTCAGCAACCTCAAGCAATGGGTCGATATCAAGAAGCAGCTGGGCGGCGTGCCTTCGCTGAAATCGGTGCGGCTGGTCAGCCTGACACGTACGCTGGCTGTCCTCGACATCAACTTCCTCGGTGACCTGTCGCAATTCCAACGCGCACTCGCGCAGCAGGACCTGTCGCTCGCCATGGCAATCGGCGATCCCAGCAAGGGGACCTTGCGCCAGGATGCCAATGCCAGCGCCACCGTGCCACCCGCGCCTGCGCCGCTGCCCGTGCCGTTGGATGGGGCGACCACGTATCAGCCGGCGACACCGAGCAACGAGCCGGCGGTGCCGAACCAACCGGCCGTGCCGCAATAGACGCGCATGACACTCACCACCCAATCCAAGGTCTGGGGCGTCGTTCTTGTCGTCTTCATCGTCATCCTGGTGCTGCTGAAGAGCATCCTGTTGCCCTTCGTCGCCGGCATGGCGATCGCTTATCTGCTGGATCCGGTGTGCGACCGGCTGGAAGCAATGGGGGCGTCGCGCACCCTGGCGACCTCGATCGTAACGGCGGTGTTCGCGATCGCCGTGATCCTGCTCCTGCTGCTGATCGTCCCGCTGGCGGTTCAGCAAGTCCTTGCCTTCCTCGGCAGCCTGCCGGATTTCATTGCGCGCACGCAGGCTCGGCTGCAGCCCTACATCATGGAGCTGCAGCAGCGGCTCGACCTGTCGGACTCGGCACAGCTCGGCGAAGTCGCGCGCAACCGCCTCGGCACGGCTCTTAGCTGGCTCGCCGGCCTGCTGGAGGGTGTGGTCGGACAGGGGCTGGCCCTCGCCAACCTGCTGTCGTTGATCTTCATCACGCCGGTGGTGACGTTCTATCTGCTGCGCGACTGGGACCGGTTGGTCGCGCGGCTCGATGATCTGCTTCCGCGCGATCATGCGGCGGTGATCCGCGCGCAGGCCGTTCTGACCAACCAGACGCTCGCGGGGTTTGCGCGCGGCCAGTCGATGGTATGCCTGATCCTGGCGCTCTATTACTCGATCGCGCTGATGGTCATCGGGCTGCCGTTCGGGATCGTGATCGGCCTGCTGGCCGGGCTCCTCACCTTCATACCCTATGTGGGGTCGCTGACCGGCTTCGCCGTCTCCATGGCGATCGCAATCGGGCAGTTCGATTCCTGGTGGCCGGTCGCGCTGGTGGCCATCGTGTTTGCGATCGGCCAGGCACTGGAGGGCAATTTCCTGACGCCCAAGCTCGTGGGCGACCGCGTAGGCTTGCATCCGGTCTGGATCATCTTCGCGCTGCTGGCGGGCGGTGCTTTGTTCGGCTTCGTCGGCCTGCTGCTGGCAGTGCCGGTGGCAGCAGTGATCGGCGTGCTTGTCCGTTTCAGCATCGCGCAATACCGCGCCAGCAGGCTCTATCTCGGCAGCCGGCCGCCGCACATCTCGCTGGTGGAGCCGGACGATTCAACCACTGGCGATTCGCACAACTGATGGCGCCACAGCAGCTTCCGCTCGATCTTGAGTATCGGCCGGCCCTCGGCATGGCCGATTTCGTCATCGCGCCCGGCAACCGTGATGCCGTCGCCTGGATCGACCGCTGGCCGGATTGGCCGTCACACGCGCTGGCCATTCACGGCCCCAAGGGATCGGGGAAGACCCATCTGGCGCATGTCTGGCAGGCGCGCAGCAAAGCGGAATTGCTCGATCGCGCGCCGGCCGGCGAAGTGGCGCAAGCCATCGTGCTGGACGCGCCGCAGGATTGGCCGGAAGCAGCGCTGCTGCATCTTTATAACCGGCTGCGCGAGGCTGGCGGGCATCTGCTGATCGTCAGCGAAGCGCCGCCTGCGCGCTGGCCGGTCGCGCTGCCCGACCTCGCGTCGCGCCTCGCCAGCATTCCGGCAGTAGCGCTGGCTGCTCCGGACGACGACCTGCTGGTTGCGGTCATGGCCAAGCAATTCGCCGACCGCGGGCTCGAAGTGAACGAGGACGTGCTGCGCTACGTGGCGAGCCGCGTGGAGCGCTCCTTCGCCACGGCCGCCGATATGGTCGGGCGCATCGACCGCGCCGCACTGGCACAGCAGCGGCGCGTGACGCTCGCTTTGGCGCGTGATTGCCTGTCCGATTAGCGCATGCGCAGCGCGCAATGCACGATGATGAAGTCGGCGATCGCCGAGACGTTGTTGAGATCGAGCACCGGCAGGCCGGTGCCGGCGACCGGCCCGTCAGACAAGATCGCGACATAGCTGAGATCGCCGGTGGAAAGCAGCGGCTTGTTGTTCTCCGCCCGGTAGATCTCCAGCTTGTCGTGCGGCTCGCGCTTGAAGCCTTCGACCAGCAGCAGATCGACCGGGGTCATGTGCCAGGCAAGCTCGGCGGCGCTTGGCTCCTTCGCATCCCGCAATTCATGCATCAAGGCCCAGCGCTTCTCCGAGGCGATCAGCACTTCGGTCGCGCCGGCCTGTCGGTGGACGTAGGAGTCCTTGCCCGGCTGGTCGACGTCGAAACCGTGATGCGCGTGCTTCATGGTCGAGACGGCGACGCCGCGGCGGGTGAGTTCAGGAATGAGCTTTGCCAGCAATGTGGTCTTGCCGGCGCCACTCCATCCGCCTAGCCCGAGAATTTTCATGGCAGACGCCGCGCGCTAGGAGGCGTCATGCGAGCGGCGGGCCGGCGGTTTCGCCGGCTGCTCCGCCGCCATGTGCCTGAGGCCGATCGTCATGTAATCGTAGCCGGTGATGAGCGTGAGGCCGGCCGCGATCCAGAGCAGGATCTCGCCGATCAGCATGGCGTTGATCGGAACTTCGCTGGCGGGCTTTGCGACGATCAGGAATCCGAGCGCAATCATCTGCACAGCCGTCTTCCATTTCGCGAGGATGCTGACGGGAACGCCGACGCGCAACTCCGCCAGGAACTCGCGCAGGCCGGAGACCAGGATCTCGCGGCACAGGATGATGAGGGCTGCCAGGATCGCCCAGCCATCGATGTGGCGGACCGAAACCAGGATCAGCAGGACAGCGGCCACGACCAGCTTGTCGGCGATCGGATCGAGGAAGCGGCCGAGCGGCGAGACCTGATCCAGCCGCCGCGCGACATAGCCATCGAACCAATCCGTCATGCAGGCCAGGATGAACAGGACCAGCGCCACCCAATGCCAGAACGGCCCCTGCAGCAGCATGAAAGCGACGATCGCGGGGATCGCCGCGATGCGCGACATGGTGAGGATGTTGGCGAAGTTCAGCATAGGAAGTCGTTCAGGCTCCGATGGGCGAGGAGAATAGCAAATTGCCGTGGTTGTGCCATAGGCGTCACGATCCTGTGATTTTCCGCCTTTGCCTTAAATCTTGGCATTCGCTGCGGCCGCTTCAACCACCGTGGAAGTGGTCATAGATCTTCTTTGCGACGGTTTCGTTGATGCCTTCGACGGTGCAGAGATCCGAAAGACCCGCGCGCGCGACAGCACGTGCCGAGCCGAAATGCAGCAGCAAGGCTTTCTTGCGCTTGGCGCCGATCCCGGCGATCTGGTCCAGCTCCGACTTGCCGATCAGGGACGATCGCTTGGCACGGTGCGCGCCGATGACGAACCGGTGCGCCTCGTCGCGCAACCGCTGCAGGAAATACAGCACGGGATTCTTGGGGTCGAGCAGGAACGGCTCGCGCCCGGGCAGGAAGAAACGCTCGCGCCCGGCATTACGGTCGGGCCCCTTGGCGATCGCCGCGACCGGCACGTCGTCGAGCCCAAGCTCGCGGAATACGTCGAGCGCGGCGGACAGCTGGCCGAGGCCGCCATCGATCAGGACCAGATCGGGCCAAGTGCCGCCCTGCCGCTCTGGATCTTCGCGGATTGCGCGCGAAAAGCGGCGCGTCAGGACCTGGCGCATCATGGCGTAGTCGTCGCCGGGTTGGATCTCGGTCTTGATCGACGCATCATCCATGGCGACGGCGGCGCGCTCGACTTCGCTTTCGGCCTCGTCCGTCCGCACGTCGCCGGCGGGACCGAGCACTGCTGGATCTTCGGATGGTGCCGGGCTCTGCGCCACCAGCCGGATCGCAAACTTGCGATACTGATTTTTGATGAAGCCTTCCGGCCCGGCCACGATCATCGCGCCATAGGGATTGGTGCCGGAGATGTGGCTGTTGTCGTAGACCTCGATGCGTTTCGGAGGATGGTCGAGGCCGAACAGATCGGCGATGCCGCGGAGCAATTTCTGCTGCGTGCCGGATTCGGCGGCGCGGCGTGCCAGCGCCTCCTTGGCATTGAGCAAAGCGTGATCAACGGCCTTGCGCTTGTCGCCGCGCTGCGGTGCGAGGATCTCGACCTTGGCGCCGGCACGCACAGTGAGTGCTTCCGCCAGCAGCTCGCATTCAGTCGGCGTGTCGCTGACCAGGATGAGGCGCGGCGGCTGCTTGTTCTCGTAGAACTGGCCCATGAAGGCGGCCAGCACTTCGGGCAGCTCGGCGCTTTTGTCGTGCGATGGAAAGTAGGCGCGGTTGCCGTAGTTGCCGTGATTGCGGAAGAAGAAGACCTGGATGCAGGTCTGACCTGCCTGCTGCCAGGCGGCGATCACGTCGGCCTCTTCTACGCCGGCAAGATTGATGTCCTGGCGTGATTGGATCTGTGTCAGGGCCTGGATGCGATCCCGCAGGCGCGCCGCGCGCTCGAAGTCCAGCGCGTCGCTGGCCCCGCGCATTTCCAGCACCAGGCGGTCCTGAATCTCGCGGCTCTGGCCGGTCAGGAAATCGCGCGCTTCCTTCACCAGTTCGCCGTAATCCCCGACCGAGATGCGCTGCACGCAGGGCGCGGAGCAGCGCTTGATCTGGTATTGCAGGCAGGGCCGCGTGCGCATCGCGAACATGCTGTCGCTGCAATTGCGCAGCAGGAAGGCGCGCTGCAAGGCGACGATGGTGCGGTTGACCGCGCCGGCGGAGGCAAAGGGCCCGAAATATTCGCCGGGCCGGTTGCGCGCGCCGCGATGCTTGGTGATCTGGGGGACCGGATGGTCGCCGGTGATGGCGATGTAGGGGAAGCTCTTGTCGTCGCGCAGCAGGACATTGTAGCGCGGCAGATAGCGCTTGATGAGGTTGGCTTCCAGCAGCAGCGCCTCGACCTCGGTATGAGTCGCGACGAATTCCATGGTGACGGTCTCCGCCACCATGCGCTGCAACCGCATGTCCAGCCGGTAGATCTGGGTATAGGAGGAGACGCGCTTCTTGAGGTCGCGCGCCTTGCCGACATAAAGCACGTCTCCGCGCGCATTGATCATGCGATAGACGCCGGGCTGGTTCGGCAGCGTTTTCACCCGGTCGCGGATCACCACCAGCCCATGACCGAGACCACCGGCGAGGCTCCCAGGGATCGCCTCGATCGGCTCAGGCTGGTCGTCAATTGCCTCGACAGGGTCGGGCTTGTTGGCTTTCGTGTTCATGTCCGTCGATTACGCCGCGTCGGATCGCGGGTCAAATACCGCCGACAGGAAACTGGGCGCACCTGTGAATGTGTCGCAAAGCGACAAGTTTCCGAGGTGCAAGTCGCACAATTCCGCGATTCCGTTTACCAATTGGAGTCGTCGTTTGACCAACCAGTCCAGATATCCACTTATCCTGTGGATAAGTCTGTCGAAAAAGCCGATTCACAAATGTGTCAGACTTGGATTCCCGCGGGCCGTGCCAGTTGCACAAAAATTAGGCACGAAAGATTATCTGCTTGAAATCATGTGATTTCACTGAATCAAGCCGTCACCGAGGAGTCACAGAAGTGATTCAGTACTTGACTCTTTCTGGACACCTAGAGTCTGCAAGGTCGCTGTGCACAACTTGTTTCGGAATCCGCAGAACTCAGCCATTTTGGCACTATCATGATGGAAAAAACGGCGGATTTCCGCGAGAATCTCGCCTGTCCCACAGGCCTGCTTATCGATTCCAGACGACCGAAATTAACGATTGACGCGGTGCCGCTCGATCTCCACGCCGACGGCGCTCGCTTCCAGCATGACGTCCAGTTTCTCGACCCGCACTTTGGCGCCGAGGATCCGGTGATCCTCCAGGCATTGGGCGGCAATCCGGTCGGCCAGAGTCTCGACCAGGTTGATATGGCCCTCAGCCAACAGCTTGCGGATGCCCTCTACCACCTCGGCATAGCAGACTACGTTGTGGTGCTCGTCATTGATGGCGGGATGCTCGACACAAGTCAGTTCCAGGTTGATGCGCACGCGCTGCTCGCCATCCTTCTCATGGCTATAGACCCCGATCCGGCAGGGCAGGATCAGGTCGCGCACGAACACTTTCATGGTGCGGCCGTGCAAGGCGGCCGGCAGTACGGTCACTCTCTCCGCGGGAGACGACATGATGGCTTCGATCCTCTCGGACGCTCGCCGCACTCTGGGGCTGTGTGAGGAGGGCCGCACCCTGGGGCCCTCGCCGATGATTTTCGCAAAATCAGGCCGCATCGCGACCACTCGATAGACCCTAATATAGGGAGCCGCGAGGCGCGAATCTATTCCACAGGCGAAGAAAAAAGCCGCGAACAGGCCAGCAATTTGCCGGCATTTTTGTGGGAATTGCGGAGCCTATTCCCGCGGCTGATAGCCTCTGCCCGGCACCTGCCAGCCCAGATGCTCGCCGCCATCGAGGGCGATCATCTGCCCCGTCATGGAGGGTGTTTCCAGGATGAAGAGGACGGTCCGCGCGATCTCGCGCGGCGTCGCACCATGGCCGAGCGGCATGGCGGAGGATTGCTGGGCGAATTGCTCAGGGCTCTGGCGCGGCGAGGGCAGAGTCGGGCCTGGGCCGATGCCGTTCACCCGGATGCGCGGCGCATAGGACAAAGCGAGGGTGCGGGTCAGGGTCCAGAGTCCCATCTTCGCAATCGTGTAGCTGACAAAATAGGGCGTCAACTTCCACACCCGTTGGTCCAGCAGGTTGACGATGTTGCCGCCGCTCTCGGCCGTGAATTGGCGCGCGAAGGCCTGGGAGAGGACGAAGGGCGCGCGCAGGTTGGTCTCGATATGCTTGTCCCAGCTGGCGCGGGTCGCGGTCTCTGCCTTGTCCATCTCGAATACCGAGGCGTTGTTGACCAGCAGGCTCAAGGGGCCGAGATGGCCGGTGACTCTGGGGATGATGGTCTCGACCTCATGCTCGTTCGAGAGATCGGCTTCCACGGTCATTGCCTTGCCGCCGCGCAACCGCACTTCGGCTGCCACGGCTTCGGCCTTGGCTGCCGACTTGCGATAGTGGATCGCGACGTGCCAGCCCTTCTCTGCCAGGCGTAGCGCAATCGACTTGCCGATGCGCTTGGCTGCGCCGGTCACCAAAGCGACCTTGGCAGGATTCTCATTGGCTGGTTGCTGGCTGGGCATCAGGCCCCGATTCGTTGAAAAGAGCGCAGATTTTCATCCTGGCTGCCGCGGCACGGGGAATCAAGGGCGGGTCCGAAGGGCCCTGAGTGGCGCGGCGATCTGTGCTAGTGTTGCGGGATCGAAGCTGGCGGAGGGCAGGGGCCTGCCGGACGTGTCATTCATCGTGGCGGACGATCATCCCATGGTGCGGGATGCGCTAGCGCTTGCGCTACGTGCCGCCTTCTCCAAGGCCGAGGTTGCACTGGCCGGCACGCTGGACGAGGCAAGCGCCGCCATTGCCGCGCGGCCGGACGTCGACCTCGTCATCCTCGATCTCGATATGCCCGGCATGCTGGGGCTTTCGGGTGTCGCGTCGCTGCGCGCGAGCTTCGCGACCGCGCCTCTGGTGATCGTATCGGCCACGCGCAATGCCGCGGCGATGCGGCAGGTGGTGGAAATGGGCGCGGCCGGCTTCATCCCGAAGTCTGCGCCGATGGAGGAGATCATCGCCTCGGTCCGCGCTGTCATGCGCGGCGAGATCATCCTGCCGCCCAGCGCCGGCGACGGCGCGCTCTCGCCCTCCGACGCCGACCTTGCGACCCGCGCGGCGCGCATGACGCCGCAGCAGCACCGCGTGTTCGCACTCATGGCCGAAGGCAAGCCGAACAAGATCATCGCCTACGACATGCAGATCGGCGAAGCCACGGTGAAAGCGCACGTGACGGAGATCCTGCGCAAGATGGGCGTCCATTCCCGCACCCAGGCGATCGTGCTGGCGCAGCGGCTGGCGCTCGATCCGGCGGCGGCGCCGGTGCCGACACAGGTCGCGGACGAGGCGTAGCTACTCCGCGCTTGCCGCGCGTTGCGCGATCAGGGCGCGCAGCTGGGCCGGCTTGACCGGCTTCAGCAGCACATCGACGCGCTGGGTGCGGGCGATCGCGAGCGTGGCAGGGTCGCGGTTGGCGGTGATCAGGGCTGCGGGCAGATCGGCGCCCCAGCGCTGCCGCAGCGTCGCGATGATCGAGAATCCGTTCTCGCCATTCCCGAGATGCAGATCGATCAACAGCAGATCGGGCACGCGGCCATCGACCGCATCGAGGATCTGCTCCGCGCTCTCGCCCAGCGCCGTCTCGCAGCCCCAGGAGCCGAGCAGGGCGGCCATGCCTTCGCGCACCTGGAGCTCGTCATCGATGCAAACCACCAGAGGCGCGTGGGCGAAGCGGCGCGAACGCGGGGGGACGGGAATCCCGGCCGGCATGCGCACTTCTGAGACTGGCGCCAGCGGGACGGTGATGGCGAAGGTCGAGCCCTTGCCCGGCTGCGAGCGGAGCTGGACGCGATGGCCAAGCACGCGCGCGATCCGATCAACGATGGCAAGGCCGAGCCCGAGCCCGCGTTCGCCATCGCGCGCGGGCGCGCGCAGACGGGTGAATTCCTGGAACACCATCTGCTGCTGCTCCGGCGCAATCCCGGGACCGTTATCGACAACGGCGATGGTCAGCTCCGCGCCACGCCGGCAGCCCAGCAGCACGCGCGCACGCCTGCCTGGGCGGTGGCTGTAGCGGATGGCGTTGGAGAGGAAGTTCTGCAGCACGCGCCGAAGCAGGGCTGGGTCGCTTTTGGTGACGGCATTGGTCGGCACGCAGCGCAATTCGACGCCCTGCTTGTCCGCGATCGGCGCGAAGGAGGCGATCAGCGAATCCAGCAGCGGCCCGACCGGGACCGCGCGCACCTCCGGCTTCACGGCGCCGGCATCGAGCTTGGCGATGTCGAGCAGCGCATCGAGCAGGGATTCGACCGCGCCCAGGCCTTGATCGACTTTTTCCACCAGCTCGTCGCGCGGGTGGCGTTCGGCCATCGCGGCGACGAACAGGCGCGCGGCATGCAAGGGCTGCAGCAGATCGTGGCTGGCGGCGGCGATGAAGCGGGTCTTGTCGATATTCGCCTCTTCCGCCTTGGCGCGGGCGGCTTCCAGCTCCGCCGTGCGCTGGGCGACGCGGCGCTCCAGCGATTCATTGGCGATGCGCAAGGCAGCCTCCGCGCGGCGGCGCTCGGTGATATCGACGTAGAGCAGGAAGAAGCCGACGACCTGGCCTTGCGCGTCGAAATGCGGCAGATAGGTGCCGCTCGCCACCTCGATCTGCGCATCATTGGTCGGGAAGTCGATCTCGAAATATTGCGGCATGCCGGCGAGGACAGCCTCGATATAGGGCAACAGGCTGCGGTAGCGCGCGTCGCCCAGGATTTCCGCGACGTGCCGCCCTTCCGTCTCTGCCGGCGCTGTCCGCATGGTCGCCTGATAAGCGCGGTTGGTGAAGCGGTAGCGCTGGTCGCGATCGACATAGGCGATGAGGACCGGGACATTGTCGGTGACGATGCGGATGCGCCGCTCGCTGTCGCGCAGGGCCTCGGCGGCACGCACGCGCTCGGTCACGTCGCTGGCCGTCACCACGATCCCGCCGCCCGTCAGCGGATCGATGCGCAGCTCCGTGATGCTGCCGTCCGGCAAATGCAGCTCGCGCATCGGGGGGGCGTTCCAGGCGGTGAGCTCGGCGAGGATCGGCGCCTGGTCGGCCAGTTGCGTTGCGGAGATGCCGGCCGCGAGCAGTTCGCGCGGCGCGACGACCAGGGCGGCGAACCGCTCGTTCCAGATCTCGAGCTTGCCCTCGGCGTCGAACACCGCGATGCCGAGGCCGACATGGTCCAGGCTCTTGCGCAGGAGGTCGGCGTTGTAGCGGATGGCAGCGGTCGCATCATGCAGCACTTCGCGTACCGAACCCGGCATCCAGAGCGCGCGGCGGCGCGCTGTTCCCATCACCACGCGCGCGGAGGCGGCGCCGATGGTGCCGGACAGCAGCCGCTCCACGAACTCATAGGCGGCGGGGCCGGAGAGCGTGACGCCAGCGAAGGCCTCGGCCGCGCGCTCCTCGCCGATGAAACGGGCGGCCAACTCCTGAAGCTGGACCAGGTCGCGCGCCTGTTCGCGCGGCTCGGCGAGCCAGGCATCGGGTTCGGTGTCGCCGACGAAGGCAGCGGCCTGCCGCTGGTCGCGCCCCTGCGGCCGCGTCAGCAGCGAGACGCCGACCAGCAACGCGACATTGACCGTCAGCCCGACCAGGAACCCGCGCGGCAGCGGATCGAACCAGGCCAGCGGCCCGGCCGCGGGCAGGACCAGCAAGGCCGTGCCGCGTTCCAGCGTCGGCCACAGGACGGCAGCGAACCAGACGAAGAACCCGGCCGCGAGGCCCGCGATCACGCCATAGCGGTGCATGCGCTTCCAATAGAGGCCGAGCACCAAAGCCGGCGCGAAATTGGCAACGGCGCAGAACGACACCATGCCGATGGTGGCGAGCGGCAGCAGCCCGGCGACGGTCCGGTGGTAGGCATAGGCCGCGAGCAGGATGGCGATGACAGAGAGGCGCCGCACCAGCAGCGCGCGCCGGCCGATATTGCCCGTCATGTCCTGATTGCTGCGGAGGAGGAGCGGCATCACCAGCTCATTCCCGACCATGCCGGAGAGCGCCATGCAGGCGACCGCCACCATGCTGGTCGCCGCCGACAGGCCACCGATGAAAACGAAGATGGACAGCCAATCGTTCCCGCCCAGCAGGGGCAAGGCCAGGACGAACAGATCGGGATTGTGCTGCGGGCCCAGCAAGGTAAGGCCGGCGAGCGCGATCGGCACCACGAAGATATTGATCAGCAAGAGATAAAGCGGGAACAGCCAGCGGGCGCGGGAAAGGCTGCGCGGATGGTCGTGCTCCACCACCGCGACGTGGAACTGGCGCGGGAGGCAGAGGAACGCGAGGCCGGCGAGCAGCGTGATGCCGAGCCAATTGCCGTTGGGCGCCAGTGCGGTCAGCGCCGGATTGTCAACGTTGCGCGCGACGGCGGCGGCGAGGTCGCCCGGGCCATCGAACAAGCCCCAGACGACAAACGGCCCGACCGTCAGCAGCGCCGCGAGCTTGACCATGGATTCGAAGGCGATCGCCATCATCATGCCGCGATGCTGTTCGCTCGCCTGCACGTGGCGCACGCCGAACAGGATGGTGAAGACCGCCATCAGCAAGGCGACGATGAAGGCGGTGTCGTACCAGACCGGCTGGCCCGTTCCCGGCTCGAAGGTGATCGGCCCCGCGAGCGCCGCGAAGGTGGTGGAGACCGCCTGCAATTGCAGCGCGACGTAAGGCAGGACACCGATGGTCGCGATCAAGGTGACCGTGACGGCGACCGCGCGGCTCTTGCCGTAGCGCGCGGCGAGGAAGTCCGCGATCGAGGTGACGTTGTGCCGCTTGGCGAGACGGATGATCTTGGCCAGCACCGGCCAGCCGAACAGGATGACCAAAGCCGGCCCGACATAGATCAACGCGAAATCGAGCCCGACCGTGGCCGCACGACCGACCGCGCCATAGAAGGTCCAGGACGTGCAGTAGATCGCGAGCGACAGCGCGTAGATGATCGGCCCCGCGCGGCTGCGCGACCAGCGGCCGGCGCTCCGTTCGCCGAAATGCGCGACCACGAACAACAGGCCGAGATAGGCCAGCGACAGGCCGAGGATCAGCGTGCTCTGGGACATGCCGTAGGAGAGCATTGGAGCTTGAGGCTGTCCATGGTGTGAAGGGCCCTCCAATGGTCGATGCGACCAAAGTCTAGGAGCCTCGGAGTCAGCGAAGAAAGACGCCGAATCTCCGTAGTTGACGCGCACCGTCGATTTCTGGTGACATATCTGGAGGTTGTTATATTTGCCATATGCTAAAATCGATAGTGGTGCAACGGGCCTTTAGCCTGTTGGCGGCTTCGGGTCGGGGGACCTGAGAATGACAAACGCGTCACCAAGTGAGCCTGCTGCGGCTGGCGATTTGCCCAATGCTCTGTTTTCCAAGTTGGAACGAGGGCGGACAGAACTGCTTGACCTCTCCACGCGAAACCGTCTGATTCACACTCCGCGGGGCGCGAAAATTAAGACCATCGAAGTCATTGATGAACTGACTTCAGAAGTTTTCCGGTTGCTGGTGACAGAAAGTAAGACGTTCTCTTTCGCTCCGGGGCGCAGAGCTCAGGGAGAAACGACACCGGAGGAGGCTGCAAGCGACGAGATTTCGACGCTAGCCCAGCCAGAAGACGGTCCAGTAGACGATCGAGGAATCTCTCAGCGCCACAGCGACACGCGGCTACAGACTCGCTTGACCTCGGAGGGCCTCCAAAAACGTCTGCTGACCATGCACCTCGATGCGAAGACGCTCCAAGAGGAGCAAGGCGTCAATATCCTCTTTCTTGCCCTCGGCATGCTAAAATGGTTTGAAGACAAAAACTCCGACAAGGAGCGCTTCGCGCCACTGATACTGGTTCCAGTCGCTCTCGATCGCGGCAACGCCAGCGAAAAATTCAAACTTCGATGGCTTGCGGAAGACCCTACACCGAATCTATCGCTGTCCGCGCTATTGAAGCGCCAGTTTGGACTTGAACTTCCGCAATTCGTCGAAGGCGACGAGACGTTTGCGCCGACGACCTATTTCGAGCGGGTGGCCCAGGCAATCTCCAGTCAACCGCGCTGGGAGGTATGCGAGAACGACATCGTTCTCGGATTCTTTTCATTCGCAAAATTCTTGATGTATCGCGATCTAGATCCGGAGATCTGGCCCGATAGTCATGGCCTGTCCGAGCACCCGATCATCGCGGGACTTCTTGGCGAAGGTTTTCCAGCCGGTGATCCCCTGATCGGCGAAGATGAGTCAGTCGATCAGCATATCTCCGCGGAAGAGCTGGTGCATATCGTTGATGCCGATAGTTCACAGACGCTGGCGATTCATGAGGTCCGTCAACAACGAAATCTGGTCATCCAGGGTCCGCCTGGAACAGGCAAATCCCAAACCATCGCTAATGCCATCGCCTCCGCCGTGGTCGACGGCAAAAGAGTTCTATTCGTGGCGGAGAAAATGGCAGCATTGGAAGTTGTTAAGCGCCGGTTGGATGCAGCCGGCGTCGGGGACGTCTGCCTCGAGCTTCACAGCAATAAGGCCAACAAACGATCGGTATTGGAGGTGCTCCGCCGCACTTGGGAACTGGGCAGGCCATACGGTGGCGGCGATGGTGTGGTTGTTCGGCAGTTAATGCAGTGCCGCGATGCCCTAAATACCCATGCAGCCCGCTTGCACCAACCTCACAGTCCTTCGGGGCTAACGCCCTATCAAGTGATCGGCCACCTAGTTAGATTGCGGCAGGCGGGACAAGGAACCCCGCCCGCTCAGCTTGAGGCTCCTGAGACTTGGTCCCGACACGATCGCCAGGATCGTGAGTTCCAATTAAGAGATATTGCAAGCCGCATTGATACCATCGGCCTGCCTTCGCAACATCCTTGGCGCGGCGTTGGCATTTCTTTGATCTTGCCAATGGAGCTGGAACGGCTGGTCGCGCGGGTTAAGGCGCTGCAGGACCGGCTTATTGCCTATATCAATGACCTTGAATGGCTCGGCACTGCTCTCGGCACGGAGGTAGCGAATACGCTCGCGACAACTGCCCGACCTGCCAATATCGGCGGCAGGGTGGCGGTGGCACCTGATCTCGAGCCAACTGCGATCACGGCAAATTGCTGGGCGAGCCGATGTGATGAGATATCGGACCTCGTTATGGCTGGCGAGATCCATGCGCAGTTGCGTCACAGCCTTTCGGGAACGCTCGTCGACCTCGCCTGGGACACAGATGTTAAAGCCGCCCGGCAGCATATTGCGACCCACGGCACCAGCTGGCTGCGTTGGCTAAACGGTGACTACAAGCGTGCCAGCAGTCTGCTGACGTCGCTACTCACTGAGCCGCCTCCAAAAGGCCTGGATGCACGAATCAAGCTCCTTGATCAGCTCATGTCAGCGCAGAAAGCTGCTGCCACCTTGGCGCGCGATGAAGCCCTGGGCCGCGAAGCCTTCGGCTCCCAGTGGCGTCGCGAACGATCCGATTGGCTACGGCTCAAGACAGTTGTTGATTGGGTCAGGGGAAGCGGCGACAGCGAACTGGTGGACGAAATCCGGCAGATTGCGGCCGGGGCTACTGACCGCGCTGCAATCGGATCATGTGTGAATCGGCTGGCTTCTGCAGAAGGCAAATTGAAGGAAGATATTGGTCGAATCTTTGCTGATCTCAAGCTGGACCTCAAAGCAGCATTTCAGGAAACGGCGATCGATCATCTGTCCCTCACCGCACTTGCGGCACGACTGATTGAATGGATAGAGCGGTCAGAAGATCTATTTAAGTGGACAGCCTATACCAGCAAGGAAGCGCAAGCACGCGTGGCCGGGCTTGGCGAATTTGTGAATTGCTTGGTGGATGGAGAGTTGGATGCGCAATCCGTCATCCCGGCATTCGAGATGGCCTATTACGAGGTTCTTGTCGCGACGATGGCGAAAACTGACCCGGAACTCGCCCAGTTCGATGGAGACGGGCATAGCAGCCTCGTCGAGGAATTTCGCAAGCTCGATCGGAAGCGCATTGCCCTGGCGCGGCAAGAAGTGGCGGCAGCGCATCATCAACACATGCCTCGCCCTGAGGGAGGAGCGGGGCCGCTGGGGATTCTCAAGGGTGAGATCGCCCGCCGGAGAGGTCATATGCCGATCCGTCAACTTATGAAGCGGGCCGGCCCAGCGATCCAAGCTCTGAAGCCGGTATTCATGATGAGCCCGCTTTCCGTTGCCCAGTTCCTGGAACCAGGCGCTCTTGAGTTTGATCTGCTCATGGTCGATGAAGCCAGTCAGATCCAACCGGTGGATGCTTTGGGAGCGATTGCACGCTGCAAACAGGTAGTCGTAGTTGGTGATGACCGTCAGCTTCCGCCGACCAGGTTCTTTGACAAAGTCATCGCCGGCGATGATAGCGACGATGACGATGGCGCCGCAAATGTCGGTGATATTGAGAGCATTCTCGGACTTTGCGTCTCTAAGGGACTACCTCAGCGTATGCTGCGCTGGCACTATCGCAGCCGGCATCAATCACTAATTGCCGTGTCAAACAGTCAATTCTACGACAACAAGCTCTTCATCGTTCCGAGTCCTTACACCCAGCAAGCTGGGATGGGGCTTCGCTTCCATCATTTGCCTCACGCTACATTCGACAGCGGCAATACGGCCACCAACGTCGAGGAAGCAAAGGCGGTGGCAAAGGCGATTATCCATCATGCGAGGGAGCATCCGAATCTATCGCTTGGCGTCGCAACGTTCTCCACCAAGCAGCGGGGAGCGGTCTGGGACGAGCTTGAGCGTCTGCGCCGCCTAAATCCGGACGCTGAGGGATACTTCACGTCACACCCGTCAGAGCCATTCTTTATCAAGAATCTTGAAAACGTGCAGGGCGATGAGCGTGACGTCATCTTCATCTCGGTAGGT
This sequence comes from Dongiaceae bacterium, assembly GCA_035695765.1. GTDB lineage: Bacteria > Pseudomonadota > Alphaproteobacteria > Dongiales > Dongiaceae > Dongia_A. Next base: position 28,520 of record DASRRI010000108.1, on the reverse strand, counting down.
TACGGCCGGAATCCACAGGGTTACATGGCGATGCGCTTTGGCCCGCTGAGTAGCGACGGCGGCGAACGGCGGTTGAATGTGTTGATCAGCCGAGCGAAGCGTCGTTGTGAAGTGTTCTCCTCGATCACGGATGAAGACATCGACATAGAGCGCGGTAGGGGCAAGGGCGTAATTGCATTCAAACTGTTTCTGCATTTTGCGCGAACCGGCAAGCTCGGCATTGGCCAAAAGACCGACAGGGAGCATGACAGCGTCTTCGAAGAACAGGTGGCAAAGGCATTGCGCGACGTTGGCTATGATGTCCACCCGCAGGTAGGTCTAGCTGGCTTTTTCATCGACCTAGCCATCGCGGACTATGACAAGCCTGGCAGGTTCATTCTTGGTATCGAGTGCGACGGTGCGCCCTACCACAGTTCGCGATCGGCACGAGATCGCGATCGCCTGCGTCAGGCGGTGCTAGAAGATCATGGATGGATCATTCATCGCATATGGAGCACCGATTGGTTTTATCGTCCGCAGGAGCAGCTAATGAAAGCTGTCGCTGCGATCGAAGCAGCAAAGGCTATGCTTGCGTCACAAGACGAGAAGGCGTCAGGCTTTTCCCGAGCTGTGCCTTTAGAAGTTGTAACTGTCGAGCGCGAGGATGCCACTTTGGTCGGCTTGGAAGTCGCGGAAGACTCCCTGAAATTGTCGGCTCCTTATCGTGAGGCATCGATCGCAGTGCCATCACAAACGGAGATTCACGAGCTACCGACGGGCATGATGACCAATCTCGTGAGGCAGATCGTGGAGATCGAAGGGCCAGTGCACGAGTCCGAGGTTGTGGCGCGCATACGGAGCCTTTGGGGCCTACAGCGTGCGGGAAATCGTATCCAGCAAGCTGTCGAGCGTGGAATTCGAACTGCGGTTCAAGAAAAGCGCCTGTTGGAAATGGATGAATTCCTTGTTGTTCCGTCTGGGGAATTGAGGGTGAGAGATCGCTCAAATGTAGCATCGCTGACACTGCGAAAACCGGAGATGCTCCCCCCGATAGAGATCAGACTTGCAGCGATTACGTTCGCAGAAGCTCATTTCGGCGCCACGCTGGAAGAAATCGTCAACGGAGTGTCGCGACTACTAGGATTTAAGGCAACCAGCGCACAATTGCGTCAAATCATCGAGGCCGCCGTAGGCCAATCGGTAGCTGATGGTGGACTTGTCCAGCACGGCGATCTGCTGAAAGCAAGCGCGAAAGCGCGCTAGATTGAACAAAACAAGGCTGCGCCGGATCGGGTCACGAGTTAACGCGGCTTCCTGCGTCCCTTGAACTTCGGCGCTTCGCCCGGCCTCCCGGCTTTGGAGCGGCCGCGCACCCCGACGCTGGGGTTGGGCTTGTAGGAGCCGAACTTGGGCGAGGAGAGGCCGCGCGCGGTCATCGCGCCGCCGCCGCCGACGGGGATCTCCAGGTCCATCGCTTCCAGCCGCCTGATCTCGTCGCGGATGCGGGCGGCGTCTTCGAACTCCAGGTTGGCAGCCGCCTCGCGCATCTTCTTCTCGAGGTCGGCGATGGTGGCCTTGAGGTTGTGGCCGATGCGGTGCGCTTCGCCCGCGACGCCGGTATCGACCGTGACGTGATCCTGCTCGTAGACCGAGGACAGGATGTCGCCGATCTGCTTGCGCACGGATTCCGGCGTGATGCCGTTGGCGGCGTTGTAGGCCTGCTGCTTCTCGCGCCTTCTGTCGGTCTCGTCGATCGCGTATTGCAGCGAGTCGGTCATGTTGTCGGCATAGAGCATGACGCGGCCGTCGATGTTGCGCGCGGCGCGGCCGATGGTCTGCACCAATGAGGTCTTGGAGCGCAGGAATCCTTCCTTGTCGGCATCGAGGATGCAGACCAATGCGCATTCGGGAATGTCCAGGCCTTCGCGCAGCAGATTGATGCCGACCAGGACATCGAACGCGCCAAGGCGGAGATCGCGGATGATCTCGATGCGCTCCAGAGTCTCGACGTCCGAGTGGATGTAGCGCACGCGGATTCCTGCCTCGTGCAGATATTCGGTGAGGTCCTCCGCCATGCGCTTGGTGAGGGTGGTGATGAGGACGCGCTGTGCCTTCGCCGCCGCGTCCTTGCATTCGGCGATCACGTCATCGACCTGGCTCTCGGTCGGGCGGATGATGGTGACCGGATCGATGAGGCCGGTCGGGCGGATCACCTGCTCGGTGAAGACGCCGCCGGTGCGCTCCAGCTCCCACGGGCCGGGCGTCGCGGAGACATAGACGGTCTGCGGCCGCATATGCTCCCACTCCTCGAACTTGAGCGGGCGGTTGTCGCAGCAGGAAGGCAGGCGGAAGCCGAACTCGGCCAGCGTAGACTTGCGATGCCAGTCGCCACGGAACATCGCGCCCAGCTGCGGCACCGTCACGTGACTCTCATCCACGATCAGCAGCGCATCGCTCGGCAAATATTCGAACAAGGTCGGCGGCGGCTCGCCCGGCTTGCGCCCCGTAAGATAGCGGGAATAGTTCTCGATCCCGGCGCAGGCGCCAGTCGCCTCGATCATCTCCAGATCGAAGCGCGTGCGCTGCTCCAGCCGCTGCGCTTCCAGCAGCTTGCCGCTGGCCTCGAATTCCTTGAGGCGGATCTTGAGGTCATCCTTGATCTGCACCGAGGCCTGGGTCAGCGTCGGTTTCGGCGTCACATAGTGGCTGTTGGCGTAGATCTTCACTTCATCGAGGTTGGCCTGCTTCTCGCCGGTCAGCGGGTCGAATTCGTGGATCGCCTCGATCTCGTCCCCGAACAGGGAGAAGCGCCAGGCACGGTCCTCCAAGTGGGCGGGGAACAATTCGAAGCTGTCGCCGCGAACGCGGAACATGCCGCGATAGAAATTGGCGTCGTTGCGCTTGTATTGCAGCTCCACCAGGCGCCGCAGCAGGGTGTTGAGATCGAGCCGCTGCCCCGCCTTCAGCGTGATGGTCATGGTCGAATAGGTTTCCGGCGAGCCGATGCCGTAGATGCACGACACCGAGGCGACGATGATGACGTCGCGCCGCTCGAACAAGGACCGCGTCGCCGAGTGACGCATGCGGTCGATCTGCTCGTTGAGCGAGGATTCCTTCTCGATATAGGTGTCGGTGCGCGGAACGTAGGCTTCCGGCTGGTAGTAGTCGTAGTACGAGACGAAATACTCGACCGAGTTCTCCGGGAAGAAGCCCTTCATCTCGCCATAGAGCTGCGCCGCCAGCGTCTTGTTGGGTGCAAGGATGAGGGCAGGGCGCTGCACGTTTTGGATCACGTGCGCCATGGTGTAGGTCTTGCCCGAGCCGGTGACGCCCAGCAGCACCTGGTCGCGGTCGCGCCGCAGCAATCCCTCGGTCAGTTCCTTGATCGCCGTCGGCTGATCGCCCGCCGGACGGTATTCGGACACAAGCTCGAACGGCTTGCCCGGCAGCGGGGCGGCAAGCTGGACCGCGCGCTCTTCCACCACCGGATCGGAATATTGCGGTTTGCTGGACATGGCTGTTCCTCGAAATCCGGGCGACTCTAGTGCGAACAAAAGAGAAACGCCAGCACCGAGATGCTGGCGTTCTGCCCGTTCTTGTCAGGAATGAAATGGGGCGGGATCAGTCGTAGCGCAAGGCCGGCAGGAGGGCGGCCGGCGCGCCATTCCGCAGCGGATCTTCCTCCGCCTCGATGTCGTTGGCAGGGATCGGCGCGCGCGGAATTGCCATCTCGCTTTCATGCGGCGCAAGCGCGCGGTCCATCCAGCGCGACCAGAAATGGCGCGAAGGGGCGGCACCATCCACGATCAGGATCGCCTCGCGCATCCAGGCTGCGCTCAGTTCGCGGGTCACCCGTGCCATGTGCTGCTCCAATGTGCGGTGTTGGCGGAAGCGATGTCGCGGTGATCGGCGGTGCCGGGCAGAGTCGCCATCGCAAGCAGCGCAGCCAGCGCAAGGAAGCAGATCCAGCGCGCGATATGATCCTTGTGTTTGAGTCGGGTGGTGCCAGGTTTCATGGTGCTGTTCCCCTTGCTCTGGTCTCGTTGGCGCTCAACCTACCGATCGAGCCTGACCGTTCTCTTGCGGGAGCGCGGCGTTTTGATGATCGATTTGGGCGAAACTGTGACGCATGGTCGGGCTCACCGAATTGACATCAGAGATCATATCGCGATTGTCTGACGGGACGCGGACGACTAGCATCGCGCCGTCACTTGCGGAGAATTGTCGATGCCCGACATCAGGGCGGTGGTTTTCGATTTCGGCGGCGTGCTGTTCGACTGGAGCGCGGACTATCTCTATCGCGAGCTGATTCCTGACGAACAGGAGCGGCGCTGGTTTCTGACGCATGTCTGCTCTCCGGATTGGAATCTCAAGCAGGATTGCGGCCGGCCGATCGCGGAAGGCGAGGCGGAGCTGATTGCGCTCTATCCCGATCATGCCGACCTCATCCGTGCCTTCTACGGCCAGTGGCCGAAAACCCTGCGCGGGATCTTGGAGGATGGCGTGGACCTGCTTGAACAGCTCCATGCGGCGAGCGTTCCGCTCTATGGCCTCACCAACTGGTCGGCGGAAACCTATCATCACGTCGACGGCAAGTACGATTTCCTGGAGCGCTTCCGCCATGTCGTGGTGTCGGGGCGCGTCCGCATGGTGAAGCCGGATCCGCGCATCTTTGCGCACCTGCTGGAGCACGTGGACGAGCCGGCGGAACGCTGCGTCTTCATCGACGACAATATCCACAACACCGACGCGGCGAACGCGCTCGGCTTTCACGCGATTGCGCATCGCAATGCGGCGGAAACGTCGTCGCGCCTGCGCGCGCTCGGCGTGGCGTTTTGACGCGTTCCTGATGGCACGGGAAAGCGCACGGGAGTTCGAGCACTGGCTGGCGGAAGGCGGTCTGCGCAACATGCCGCTGTCCGACCTGTTCAACGGCTTCACCCAATATCTGATGGAAAGCGGTGTGCCGATCGCGCGCGCCTATTTCGGCATGTCGACGCGCCATCCGCTGATCCAGGCGTTCGACATGACGTGGGAGCCGGATTCGGCGCTCTATCACACGCAGTTCGATCACACCTGGCGGCGGCGCGCCGCCTGGACGGATTCGCCCCTGCGCCACATGATCCTCGAGCACCTGTCGCGCATGCGCCGGACCTTGGTCGGGCAAGGGGCGGTGCTGGACTTCCCAATCCTGCAGGAGCTGGCGGAACGTGGCTTCACGGACTGGTACGGCGCCGTCAGCGGCTTCGAAGCAGATTCGATCCTGGAGCAGCCGGGCTCGCTCGGCATGGCCTGCTCCTGGTCGACCGATCATGCGGGCGGCCTCTCGGACGAAAACCTGGCGCTGATCGACCGGCTGTTCCCGATCTTCGCAGTCAGCATCAAGGCCTCCGTCCTGCCGATCATCACGCGCACTTTGCTTGGCGCCTATCTCGGCGCCGATGCGGCGCAGCGGGTCTGGTCCGGTGCCACCAATCGCGGCTCGATCGAAAGGGTGGAGGCAGCCATCTTCTTTTCCGACCTGCGCGGCTTCACCGCCTTCGCGGAGCAGGCGAGCTCCGAACTGGTGATGGCGACCTTGAACCGCTATTTCGACTTGGTCGGCGCGGCGATCACGGCGGAAGGTGGCGAGATCCTGAAATTCATGGGCGACGGCATCCTCGCCACCTTCGCGCAGCCGGAGGCGAATGTGTGCGAGCAGGCCCTGCGCGCCGCGCGGACTGCCGTGCGCGATGTCGCCAGCCTGGCGGCCGCGGGTGGGGAGGAGGCAAGCAGCCTCGACCTCGGCATCGCCCTGCACAAGGGCGAGGTGCTGTACGGCAATGTCGGCACGCCGGAGCGGCTGGACTTCACCATGATCGGCCCTGCGGTGAACGAGGCGGCGCGCATGGAAAAGCTGACCAAGAATTTGGGCTGCGCGATCCTGGCCTCCGATTCATTCCAGGCCGGCCTCGATGAAAGCCGCGCCCTGCTGCAGCCGGCAGGCACGCATGCCCTCTCGGGACTCAGCGCACCGCGGGCGCTCTACACCGTGTCGCTGGACGGCACGCCAACAGTGTGACAATCTGGGGTTGATGTTACCGCATGGGTCGCAACTCATGAGCCGCCGCCACGTTAGATCGAATCTGCCCCCGCCTTTCCTGAAGCGTCTCACCTTCCTCCAAGAGCGCGTGAAAGCGGACGAGTTCCCCTTCACGATTCCTGCCTTTCAGCGCGGCAAACTGGAACTCAATTTCGAGCGGCCGATCACCATCATCGTGGGCGAGAACGGGACGGGGAAATCGACTCTGTCGGAGGGGATTGCGGGGCAGTGCGGATTCAACCTGAGTGGCGGCAACCGCAATCACCTCTACGCGTCCAGCCAGAACTCTTCGCCGCTCGCCAGTGCGTTGCGCCTATCTTGGTTACCCAAGGTCACTCGCGGCTTCTTCATGCGCGCGGAGAGCTTCTTCAATTTTGCGCGCTACATTGACGAGGAAGTTCCGGCGTCCCTCGATGCGTATGGCGGCAAATCCCTGCACGAGCAGTCGCACGGCGAATCGTTCCTGGCTCTATTCACCAACAAGTTCCACGGCCAGGCGATCTACATTCTCGACGAGCCGGAAGCCGCCTTGTCACCGCGGCGCCAGCTCGAGTTCCTGAAAGTGATCCGCATGCTCGAGCTGGAGGGCGACTCGCAATTCATCATCGCGACCCATTCGCCGATCCTGATGGCCTATCCACGCGCACAGCTCTTGATGTTCGACGGCCGCGTGATCCGTGAGGTCAGCTTGAGCGAGACGCCGCACTATCAGCTGACACGCGAGTTCGTCATGAACCCGAAGGCCATGATGGATGAACTGTTCGCCGAGGTCGACGCGGAGCTGGCCGGCGATTAGCCGATCTCGGTCAGCGGTCCATAGGTCTCCGGCCTGCGGTCCCGGAAGAACTGCCAGGTGTTACGCACCTCGCGGATCATGTCGAAATTCATGTCGTGGACGATCAGTTCGTCCTTGTCACGGCTGGCGATCGCTTCGATCTGGCCGCGCGGATTGACGAAATAGCTCTGGCCGTAGAATTCGCCGATGTTCCACGGCGCCTCTTTGCCGATTCGGTTGATGGCGCCGATATAGACGCCGTTCGCCACCGCCGACGCCGGCTGCTCCAGCTTCCAGAGATATTCGGAAAGGCCCGCGACGGTCGCGGACGGATTGACGATGTAGTCCGCGCCATTGAGGGCAAGGGCGCGCCAGCCTTCCGGGAAGTGGCGGTCGTAGCAGATATAGACGCCGAGCTGGCAATAGCGCGTCTTGAACACGGGATATTCGGACGCACCGGGCTTGAAGAAGAATTTTTCCCAGAAGCCGGCGACCTGCGGGATGTGGGTCTTGCGGTATTTGCCGAGATAGGTGCCATCGGCATCGATCACCGCGGCGGTGTTGTAATAGACGCCGGTCATCGCCTCCTCATAGATCGGAACGACGATCACCATCTGGTACTTCTTCGCGAAGTCCTGCATCAGCTTGACGGTGGGGCCGTCCGGAATTCGCTCGGCCGCGGCATACCATTTCGCATCCTGGCTGGGACAGAAATAGGGTTGGGTGAAGACCTCCTGGAAACACAGGATCTGCACGCCCGATCCGCCGGCCTTCTCGATCAGCGGCACATGGGCGTCCAGCATCGCCCGCCGGATCTCCTCCGGCGATTTTTCGGTCGGCGCTTTCAGCGCCATCTGAATCAGGCCACCCCGTACGCTAGTCATGGCGTCCTCCCAGTCCGATCGGCAATGATCGCTATTCTGTGCGCTCTTGGGCCGCTCGGGCAATGCTTAAGCGCGGGCCTTCAGCTCCGTTCTCAGAAACTCGAACAGCCGCTGATGCTGGCTCTGGGCCGCGTTGAAGCGCAGGGTGTCCGGCCAGGATTGCGCGGGGCTGAAGACGTTGCCGGGCGCCAGCACGATGTTGTGGCGCAGAGCGCGCCGCGCCAGCTCCGCCGCATCCCGGCCATCCGGCAGGCGCATCCACAGGAAGAGGCCTTCGCGCGGCTCCTGCCAATAGGTGAGGCCGAGGGATAGCAGCTTGCCCCCGACCTGGCCCATCGCGGCGGCGAGGCGGCGGCGGATGCGCTCGGCATGCTTGCGCTGGGTGCCGTCGGCGATCAGGCGATGCACCATCTGCGCGGCCGCGAGGTCGTTGCCGAACGAGGTCGCGATCTTGAGGTCGAGCAGCGCGTCGATGGTGGCGTCGTCGGCGGCAATGAACCCGCATCGCACGCCCGCCGACAGTGTCTTGGAGAAGCTGCCGAGATGGATGACACGCTTCAGGCCATCGAGCGCAGCCAGAACCGGCGTCGGGTGGCGGCGGAAATCGGCGAACACGTCATCTTCCACGATACGGAACTCGTGCGCTTCCGCAAGTTGCAGCAAACGATGCGCGATCGCGGGCGAGAGCGCACCACCGGTCGGATTATGGGGCGCGGCATTCATCAGATAGAGCCGCGGCTTATGTTGCCGCGCCAGATCTGCGAGACGCTCGAGATCGGGGCCATCCGGTTTCCGCGGCACCGGCAATGACACGGCGCGGTGCGCCCTGAGATTGGCGTGGAAGTTGAAATAGCCGGGATCATCGACCAGCACCGCATCGCCCGGCTGCAGCAGGTGGCGCAAGGTGAGGTCGATCGCCTGCGTGCCGCCGTCGGTCAGCAGGATGCGCGTCGGCGGCGCATCGATCTCGAGCTCCGCAAGCCGCCCCTGCAGCACCTGGCGCAGCGGCAGGTAGCCGAGGGGGTGGCCATATTCCAGCAGCTTGGCATGAGGTGCCTGTGCGATGCTGCGCAAGGCCCGGCGCAGGTCGGCTTCAGGCAGCCAGCCTTCCGGCAGCCAACCGCAACCGGGACGCAATGCCCTCTCTTCGGTCTCAAGGGATTGCCGCGCGACCCACACGGGATCGATCGCGCGGTCGAGCTTCGGCGTCAGCTCCTGCAGGCTGAGGCTCGCGCGCCGCGCCGTCACCGTGAAGCCGGAGCCTCGCCGTGCCTGGATGTGTCCGGAGGCGACGAGCCGGTCATAGGCCTCGACGATGGTGGATTTGCTGACGCTGAACTCCGTGGCGGCGATGCGGATGGACGGCAGCCGCGCTCCGGGTGCGAGGGTGCGCGCCTCGATCCGTGCCAGGATTGCGGCGCCGATCTTGTCAGTGAGTGTGGTGCTGGCGAGTGTCATGCTATCCGTACCAGTACAGTTCTGTAGATTGTAATGCATCTGTGCCTGGGTTGTGGAGTCCCTCTCCGCCAAATTGGAGACAGCAGTGGAGGAACCGAGCGTGACGATCAGCCTTGCGAGTAACACCACACAGCGCGACTGGACCGCCTGGGCGCACGGCATGGCGGGCATGCTGATATTTTCGGCGTCACTGCCGGCGACGCGGGTGGCGGTCGCGGCGCTGGATCCTTGGTTCGTGACGGCGGGGCGGGCGCTGATCGCGGGCTTGCTGGCATCTGCTGCATTGCTCATGCTGCGCGCGCCGTTGCCGAAGCGCAGGGATTGGCGCGATCTCATCATCACGGCGCTCGGCGTTGTCGTGGGCTTTCCCTTGTTCTCCGCGCTGGCGCTGCGCTTCGTGGCGTCGAGCCACGCCTTGCCCTTCATCGGTTTGCTGCCGCTGGCGACGGCGGGTTTTGCGGCGCTGATTGGGCAGGATCGGCCGCGGCCTTTGTTCTGGCTGTTCGCAGTGCTGGGGTCCGCGCTGGTCGCGGGTCATGCCTGGTTCTCCGGCGACCTCACATTCGAGGCAGCCGATCTCCTGATGCTGGCGGCCATCGTCACCTGCGGCATGGGATATGCGGTCGGCGGCAAGCTCACGCGCCGGCTGGGCAGCCTCGCTGTGATCTCCTGGGCGCTTGTCCTGTCGCTGCCGGTGTCGGCAGTGGCGACAGTCGCGCTGTGGCCCGCCGACCTGGCGATGGTGCGGGCATCGGCCTGGGCCGGCTTCGCCTATGTCTCGGTGTTTTCGATGTTCGTCGGGTTCCTGTTCTGGTATCGCGGCCTGGCGCTGGGCGGCGCGGCGCGGGTCGGGCAGCTGCAATTGTTGCAGACCTTCGCGGGGCTTGGCCTCGCCGCCCTGTTGTTGGGCGAGACCGTCAGCCCGAGCACCTGGGCGGTAGCGGCTGGCGTTGCTTTTAGCGTCTTCGCGGCACGCCGCACAGCCTGAAATGTACTGTTACATCGGCTGCGGCGCAGGCCTGAATTGCAGTAATCGGCGTTGCGTGGAGAGGTCCGCCAAAGTATGGTCCCGCCCGCCTTTCCACCTTTCCGCCGAGAGCGATCATGGCCCTTATTTCCGACCGTCTGGACCGCATTAAACCGTCGCCCACCATCGCCGTCACCAGCAAGGCGCGCGAACTGAAGGCGGCCGGGCGCGACGTCATCGGGCTCGGCGCCGGCGAGCCGGATTTCGACACGCCGGACAACATCAAGCAGGCGGCGATCGCCGCGATCCAGAAGGGCGACACCAAATATACCGACGTCGACGGGACAGCCGCGCTGAAGAAAGCGATCTGCGCCAAGTTCAAACGCGAGAACAACCTCGATTACAAGCCGGAGCAGATCACTGTCGGCACCGGCGGCAAGCAGGTGCTGTTCAACGCGCTGGCCGCGACCTTGAACGCCGGCGATGAAGTCATCATTCCCGCGCCGTACTGGGTGTCCTATCCCGATATGGTGCTGCTGTGCGAAGGCAAGCCGGTGTTCGTGCCATGCGGCGAGAACAGCGGCTTCAAGCTGAGCGCGGAGGCTTTGGAAAAAGCGATCACGCCCAAGACCAAGTGGGTGATCCTGAACTCGCCCTCGAACCCGACCGGTGCGGCCTATACGCGCGCCGAGCTGAAGGCGCTGACCGACGTGCTGCTCAAGCACCCGCATGTCTGGGTCATGACCGACGACATGTACGAGCACCTGGTCTATGACGGTTTCGAGTTCTCGACGCCGGCGGAAGTGGAGCCGAAGCTCTATGACCGCACGTTGACCGTGAACGGCGTCAGCAAGGCCTATTGCATGACCGGCTGGCGCATCGGCTATGGCGGCGGGCCGGTGGCGCTCATCAAGGCGATCGCCAAGATGCAGTCGCAATCGACCTCAAATCCGAGTTCCATTTCGCAAGCGGCTGCGGTCGAAGCGCTGAGTGGCCCGCAGGATTTCATCCCGGTGCACAATGAGAGCTTCAAGGCGCGCCGCGACATGGTGGTGGAGATGCTGAACAAGGCGCCGGGCATCCGCTGCCACAAGCCGGAGGGCGCGTTCTACGTCTATCCGTCCTGCGCCGGCGCGATCGGCAAGAAGACGCCGCAGGGCAAGTTGATCGAGACCGACGATGATTTCGTCACCTACCTGCTGGAAGCGGAAGGAGTCGCGGCGGTGCAGGGCTCGGCGTTCGGCCTTTCGCCCTTCTTCCGCATCTCCTACGCAACCTCGACCGAGGCGCTGCGCGAAGCCTGCACCCGCATTATCCGGGCCTGCCAGGCGCTGAAGTAGCAGGGACATCGCGGCGTCACACCGCCGCAGCTCTTTGTAACAGTTCTAAACCGCTTGCTGGCGATGGAGGGCGCGCGCAATAATGGCGTCCTCCCCCAATCGGACAGGTGGATCCATGGACATCGACATCGGCATTTCAAAAAAAGACCGCAAGAGCATCGCGGACGGCCTCAGCAAGCTGCTGGCCGACACCTACACGCTGTATCTGAAGACCCATAACTTCCACTGGAACGTGGAAGGGCCGATGTTCAACACCCTGCATCTGATGTTCGAGACCCAATACACGGAGCTCGCCTTGGCGGTGGACGCGATCGCCGAGCGCATCCGCGCCCTCGGCCATCCGGCGCCGGGCTCCTATGCGGCCTATGCCAAGCTCAGCTCGATCAAGGAAGAGACCGGGACGCCCAAGGCCGAGGAGATGATCAAGCAGCTGGTGGACGGCCAGGAGGCGGTCGCCCGCACGGCGCGCGCGGTGTTCCCCTCTGCCGAAAAGGCCGGCGACGAGCCGACCGCGGACCTGCTGACCCAGCGCCTGCAGATCCATGAGAAAACGGCATGGATGTTGCGGGCTTTGCTCAGCAAATAGCCGGTTCTTTCAACCCTATTCCTCAATCCATTGTGACTTGCGATGGGCGGCCTGGCCGCCCATTGTCTTTCTCGGCTGCGAGCCTATTTTCGAGGAGTGATCCTCATGTTCATCAAGGTGAAGCGCGGGTGGGAAATCCCCGAGCGCTTGGCAACGCCGGAGCATGTGTTCTTCAATCGCCGCCAGTTCCTGGCAACGGGCGCCGCGATCGGTGCGACAGCGGCCCTGGTCGCCTGCGACAGCAAGGACCAGGCGCAGGCCGACGCGCAGGCCAATGCCGCGCCGGCAGCGGACGACCCATCGGCGTCGCTCTATCCGTTCAAGCGCAACGAGACCTACAAGCTCGATCGCGATGTGACGAGCCCGGACTGGTCGACCCAATACAACAATTACTATGAATTCAGCTCCGGCAAGCATCTCACCCAAGAGGCGCAGGCGCTGCCGATCCGCCCCTGGGTGCTGACCATCGACGGCATGGTCGACAAGCCGATGCAGATCGGCATCGACGATCTGATGAAGCAGATGCCGCTGGAAGAGCGGCTCTATCGGCATCGCTGCGTCGAGACCTGGTCGATGGCAGTGCCGTGGAGCGGCTTTGCGCTGAAGGAGCTGGTTAAGCTGGCGCAACCGACGGCAGGCGCGAAATATCTGCGGCTCGAGACCTTCATGAATCCCGAAGTCGCGCCGGAGCAGAAGGCGCCGTTCTATCCCTGGCCCTATGTCGAGGGCCTCACCATCGAGGAAGCCACCAACGACCTCGCTTTCATGGTGACCGGCATGTACGGCAAGCCGGCGCCCAAGCAGAATGGCGCGCCGCTGCGCATCGCCTTGCCATGGAAATACGGCTTCAAGTCGGCGAAGGCGCTGGTGAAGATCACCTTCACCGACCAAAGGCCGGTCAATTTCTGGCAGGCGCTGCAGGCGTCGGAATACGGCTTCTGGGCCAACGTCAATCCGGAGGTTCCGCACCCGCGCTGGAGCCAGGCCAATGAACGCGGGCTCGGCACCGACGAGCAGCGCCCGACCCTGATCTACAACGGCTATCAGGAGTTCGTGGCGCCGCTCTATGCCAGTCTGCAGAACGAGCAGCTGTTCATGTGACCCTCTTGCATCCCACGAATCCGGTGTAATCTATTGGCATCACCGGCGGCGTGCGGAGCCTGCTCATGAAAGACGATCATCGCGAGAAAGCCATCATGGCGCTGTCGCGCTTCCGCAAGGAGGTGCGCGAGGCGGGGTTCTCCGAGGACGAGCTCGGCGACATCCTCGGCCATATCGCCGCGCTCGAGCAGGAGGTGCAGGCGCCCAAGCCGGACACCGCCGCAATCAAATCCTCGACCGACGCGCTGGACGACATCACCCACTCGCCGGAAGTCACCAATGCAGTCGCGCGCGTGGTGCGCTTCTTCAATTCGATCGGGATCCAATAGGCGCCAAAAACCGGTCAAAAAAATTGCCGGGTCCGAAGACCCGGCAAGTTAAACAGGGAGGCTTTACGTCTGGGAGACGTAGGATCCGAAGACCCTCATACCTAAGCGTTGCACTTAGGTATTCTGACTGGGGCATTCAAGCCCCGAAACTCTTCTGGCCGGCGCCTGTTGCGAGCGTGCAACAGTGTTGCTGACCAACACATACGCACAATAAGGAATGAACCGACTCGAGCACTAGCCAAAAATGCACATATGAAGCATGCGCATGTTGCATAGCTGTTTTATCATGTGTCTACAGAAGCTTAGCCTCTCAAAAGGAGCTATGCGGCAAGGTGTAGAATCCGTCGAATCGTCGGCGACTCCGACGAATCGGCAGGGCCTCTGGTGCGGTGCTCGAGCTATGATTATTTAATATTTAACCACGATTCGCTCACACCGACTGCCGCTGGAGCGCCACATGATCTACTTGGTCGCGATCCTTTTTCCGCCTTTGGCACTCCTGATTTATGGGAAGATATTCCAGGCGATCTTCAATCTGCTGATCTGGCTGCTCGCGGCCATCTCGATTCCGTTCGCCATTTTCCCGGTTTTCACGCTCGGCCTGCCGATGATCTTGTGGGGCATCACCGTGGTGCACGCGATCCTGGCTGTGAACTCCGCCAAGCAGGACGCCCGCGCCCGCGAGGTCGCCGACGCGATGCGGGGCCGACGGTAGGGCGCCTACGGCGCCATTTTGCTTTCGGCGACCTTGCGCAGGAGGAAGTCGCGGAAGACCTGGATGCGCTTCGAATTCCGCAGCTCTTCAGGATAGACGAAATAGGCATCGATGCGGGGGCCCTGCAGTTCGGGCAGGACGCGCACCAAGGCGCTCGACTCCAGCGTCATGAATTCCGGCAGCGAGGCGAGGCCGAGGCCGCTCTGGACCGCGCGCAGAATGGCGTAGGTGCTGTTCACGCGCAGGATCGGCTTGCGCTGGTGATCCTTCTTGCTGCTGGCGCGCAGCAGCCAGTCGATGTTCTGCACCGGCGGCTTTGCGGTGTCCTCGCCATAGACGATGATGCGGTGCTGGTCCAACTCGTCCGGCGTCTTCGGGATCCCGTGGCGCTTGATGTAGGTCGGCGAGGCATAGCAGCCGAGATGGACAGTCATCAGGTGGCGCTGGATCAGCTCCGGCTGGCGGGGCGGCTGCATGCGGATAGCGACATCCGCCTCGCGCATGGAGAGGTCGAGCTCGCGGTCCTCCAGGACCAGGTCAACCTGCACGTCCGGGTAATGCTCGATGAATTCGCCTAGCACCGGCGTCAGCCAGGATGAGCCGAAGGCCTGGGTGGCCGTCACCTTGAGCTGGCCCTTGGGCCGATCTTTGCTTTCCGCGAGCTGCGCCTCGGCCATCGCCAGCTTGGAAAAGACTTCGTGCGAGGTGCGATAGAGCAGTTCGCCCTGCTCGGTCAGGATGAGGCCGCGCGCATGGCGGTGGAACAGCGAAACGTTGAGGCTCTCCTCGAGCGAGCTGATCTGGCGCGAGACGGCCGACTGGCTGAGATTCAGCGTCTCGCCGGCGTGGGTGAAACTGCCCGCCTCAGCGACCGCATGAAAGATCCTGAGCTTGTCCCAATCCATCATGATGCGGCCGCGTAGCCCATTTTATTCGGCCGCCGCCGCGGAAGAATGGTGCTCGTTCTTGACCAGGAACTTGTCGGCTTCCAGCGCCGCCATGCAGCCCATGCCAGCCGCGGTTACGGCCTGGCGGAACACCTTGTCCTTCACATCGCCAGCGGCGAACACGCCGGGGATGCCGGTCGCCGTGCTGTCGGGCTGGGTGATGATGTAGCCCTCGTTGTCGAGCTGCAGCTTGCCTTTGAAAAGCTGGGTCGCAGGATCGTGGCCGATGGCGACGAACAAGCCATCGACCTTGAGATCGCGTGCCTCATTGCTCTTCACATTGCGGATGCGCACGCCGCTGACGCCGACCGGATCGCCGCCTCCCAGCACCTCTTCCACGACACTGTCGAATATCACCTCTACCTTGGGATTGGCGAACAGGCGCTCCTGCATGATGCGCTCGGCACGGAACGTGTCGCGGCGATGGATCAAGGTCACCTTGGTCGCGTGCTGGGTGAGGTAAATTGCTTCCTCGACCGCGGTATTGCCGCCGCCGA
The DNA here is from genome assembly GCA_035695765.1 of Dongiaceae bacterium. Lineage (GTDB taxonomy): Bacteria > Pseudomonadota > Alphaproteobacteria > Dongiales > Dongiaceae > Dongia_A. The sequence goes on along the minus strand of DASRRI010000108.1, from coordinate 12,860 downwards.
CGATCGCCACTTCCTTGCCGCGGAAAAAGAACCCGTCGCAGGTGGCACAGGCCGAGACACCGAAGCCCTGGTATTTCTTCTCCGACGGCAGGCCAAGCCAGCGCGCCTGGGCGCCGGTGCAGATGATAAGGGTCTCGCCGACATAGACATCGCCGGAATCACCAGTCGCCCGGAACGGACGGCGCGTGAGGTCGACGGCCGTGATGGTGTCGAACATGAGTTCGGTCCCGACGTGGCGGGCCTGGGCCTCCATCTGCTCCATCAGCCAGGGGCCCTGGATCACGTCGGCAAAGCCGGGATAGTTCTCGACATCGGTGGTGATGGTCATCTGGCCGCCGGGGGCCAGGCCCTGGACCAGGACCGGCTTCAAGTTCGCGCGCGCGGCATAGATGGCGGCGGTATAGCCGGCCGGGCCGGAGCCGATAATCAGGACCTTTGTATGAATTTCTTTGGGTGCGGGAGTGGCCATGAGCGCGAATCCGAAGCTATGCGTTTCAAGCAAGTCTCCAACATAAAGTGGGGTGCGGCCTCGCACAAGTTAATGCCGGCATTGCATAAGGATGCCCGCCGGTACGAAACACTTGGCGAAGGAAAATTGCGCGGGTAATATAATTACAAAAGGCCCAAGGGTTTTCGGGGAGATCGAATATGCGGCGCGCCAAACTGGACAGAATCGATCTTCGCATCCTGGCCGATCTGCAGGCCGATGGCAGGATGACGAATGTCGATCTGGCCGAGCGGGCGGGAATTTCCGCGCCGCCGTGCCTGCGCCGCGTCAGGGCGCTGGAGCAGGCCGGGTTCATAAAGGGCTATCACGCCGACATCAATGCCGAAGCGATGGGATTTGGCGTCACCATCTTCGCCCATGTCGGACTGGTCAGCCAAGCCGAGACCGATCTCAAGGCGTTCGAGGAGCTGGTGCGCTCCTGGCCGCAGGTCCGCGAGTGCCACATGCTCGCGGGTGAAACGGATTTCATCCTCAAAGTCGTGGCGCATGATTGGGATGACTATCAGCGTTTCCTCACCACCCAGCTCACGCCCGCGCCCAATGTCAGTCATGTGAAATCGGCGCTCGCCATCCGCAACAGCAAGCATGAGCCGGGCGTGCCGATCGACCTCGACGAAAAACCCGCCCGCCGGCAGGCGCGCGCCTGACCTTCCGATAAATTGCGCTTCCCGCTCTGCGATGCGCGCCAGCATCGCGATGCTCGCGCCGTATGGCTGCGACGTAATCTGGGATCGTCACGCGGCGACGCGGCAGCTATGGTCGAGCCTCGGTTGAGACAAGAGGCGGAGCACGATGCGCGAACAGCAACATTTCGGCGTGATCGGCGCGGGCGTGGTCGGCGCCGGCATTGCCTGGCAGCTGGCGAAGCGCGGCCATCGCGTGACATTGATGGAGCAGGGGCTTGTTCCCAATTCCAGCAGTGCATCGTTTGACCAGCACCGGCTGACGCGGCGCATGTATCCCGGGCAGCCGCACTATGCGCGCCTGATGGATGAGGCCTATGCCGCGTGGGCCGATCTGTTCGCGGCGATGGGCGAGGATCACTTCGAGCGCTGCGGCGCCTTGTCGTGCTCTGCGGTTGCCGGCGACTGGGCGGATCGCGGCCGCACCGTGCTGGATGAGGTCGGCGCGCGCTACGATCTGCTGTCCGGCAAGGATGCCGAAGCGCGCTATCCGTTCCTGACTCCCGGCCGCATCCGCTGGGCGGTTCTGGAGCCGGATGGCGGCGTGTTGCTCGCGGACCGGATCACCACCGGCCTCGCGCGGCTGTGCGCGCAGGCGGGCGTCGAGATCAAGGCCAATATGCGCGTGACGAGCGTGAAGAAGGAAACCGGCACCGCAGTGACGGAAGCGAGCGGCGAGCTCACGTTCGACGAACTGGTCGTGGCAACTGGTGCGTGGATTCCGCAGGTGCTGCCGGACCTGGGGCGCGAGATCGGTCCGTGCCGCAATGTCGTCGCTTATTTCGATCCGCCGGCCGAGTACGCCGAAGCCTGGAAGAAAGCACCGGGCATCATCGATTTCGGTGGCCCGGAAGAGGTGTGGGGCATTCCGCCGGTCCGCGGAACCGACCTGAAGCTGGCCGATATCGGCGTGCGCGGCAGTGCCGAGGCTGGGTCGCGCGCGGACGCCACCGCTGGAGAACTGTCGACGATCCGGCAGAACCTGGCGAGCGTGCTCAAGGATTTCGACCGCTATCGCCTGAAGCGCAGCAAGGCGTGTTGGAATCACGATTCACCGGACTCGCGCTTCATGCTGAAGCGCGATAGGCGCGTGGTGATGGTGAGCGCCTGCGCCGCCCATGGCTTCAAGTTCGGCGCGTGGTCTGCATCCTGGGCGGCGAAAGCGCTGGCCCAGGAGATTCCATTCGACAAAGCGGCACGTCATATGGCCGGATTGGACCAATAGGAGACAGCCATGTTCGATCTTTGGCATTTCATTCTGTTTTTGTCCGCCGCCGGCGTGCTGGCGCTGATGCCCGGACCGGGCATTTTCTACGTGGCGGCGCGCACCTTGGCGGGCGGGCGCAGCGAGGGACTGGCATCCAGCTTCGGCACGGGGCTCGGCGGGTTCGTGCACATCTTCGCCGGCGCGATCGGCGTTTCGGCGGTCGTGATGGCAAGCGTGGAAGCGTTCACGGTGCTGAAGATCGCCGGCGCGCTCTATCTCGTCTATCTCGGGATCAAGACCTGGCGCGAGGCTGGCGCTGCGCAGGAGCTGGGCAGTGGCCACGCGATGGGCGCGCGCAAGGCGTTCAAGGAAGGCGTGATCGTCGAAGCCTTCAATCCCAAGACCGCAGCCTTCTTCCTCGCCTTCCTGCCGCAATTCGTGGTGCCGGCGGACGGCAACGTCGCGCTGCAATTCATCGTGCTGGGAGCGATCTCGGTTTTCCTGAATACCGCCGTCGATGTGGTCGTGACCTATGCCGCCTCGGCCGTGCGCGACCGGCTCGCCGCGCGGCCGGCAATCATCCGCCGCATGCGGCAAACGTCGGGCGGGATTCTGTGCGCGCTGGGCGTGACGCTCGCGCTGGCGAAGCGGCCGGCATAGAGCGCCGCTGCGCTATCAATGCTCCGTCACGTCTTGCCATGATGAGCGAGTGAACGCGATTAGCTGGACGCTCCGGTCAGATCGTCACTTCTTGAACGCGACCTTGGATATCTCGTACGACTTGGAACCGCCGGGGGTGGTGACCTCCACCTGGTCGCCGACCGACTTGCCGACCAACGCGCGGGCGAGCGGCGAGGTGATGGCAAGGCGCTTCGCCTTGATGTCGGCTTCATCCTCGCCGACGATCTGATAGACCGCCTTTTCCTCGGTATCCTCGTCGATCAGGGTCACGACGGCGCCGAACTTCACCTGCTTGCCGGAGAGCTTCGCCGGGTCGATGACTTCCGCGCGGCTGATCTTGTCCTCCAGCTCGGCGAGGCGGCCCTCGATGAAGCTCTGGCGTTCGCGCGCGGCATGGTATTCAGCGTTCTCGGAAATGTCGCCGTGCTCACGCGCTTCGGAAATGGCGCGAATGACCTCGGGGCGCGCCACCGCCTTCAAATGCCTCAGTTCCTCTTCCAGGCGGGCGTAGCCGTCCGCCGTCATTGGGATCTTCGTCATCGTTAATACCCAAACAGCAAAAAAAACCCCCGCAGGCGGCCCGGCTTTCCGGCCATTGCATCGCCCGGTGGGTGGTGGATCGGCGGGGTTAAAGGTTAACGCGCCGCCGCTTGGTTCGACGGTAGAAAATAAGACTGGAGCGGAGCGACTTCAAGCTCTCCCTTGCTCAGCTCGCCGATCGCTCCAACTGCGGCCAGGATCCCGGAGACTGTTGTAAAGTAAGGAATCCCGCCCATTAGAGCGGTTCTTCGCAGGGCGAATGAGTCGCCCATCGACTTGGCCCCGGCGACGGTGTTGAAGACCAGCTTGACCTCGCCCCGCTGCATGGCTTCGACAATATGGGGGCTGCCCTGGTGCACCTTGTTGATGGCGCGGACGGCAAGGCCGAGATTGCGGAAATAGGCGGCGGTTCCTGGCGTCGCCAGCACGTCGAAGCCCATTTCCAGCAGCTTGCGCGTGGCCTCGACGATCGCCGGCTTGTCCTTGTCCTTGACCGAGACGAAGACGGCGCCGGTGCGGGGCAGGTTTTGGCCGGCGCCGATCTGCGCCTTCAAGAACGCGCGCGCGAAATTGGAATCGAGCCCCATCACCTCGCCGGTCGATTTCATCTCTGGTCCCAGGATGATGTCGACGCCGGGGAAGCGCGCAAAGGGGAACACAGCCTCCTTCACCGCCATATGGGGGCGCTTGCTGAGATCGAGATTGAACGTGGCGAGCTTCTCGCCCGCCATCACGCGCGCGGCGATCTTGGCGATCGGCAGGCCGGTCGCCTTGGCGACGAACGGGACGGTCCGGCTGGCGCGCGGATTGACTTCCAGCACATAGATGTCGCGGCGCTGGATCGCGAATTGCACGTTCATAAGGCCGACCACGTTGAGGCCCTTGGCCAGCGAGACGGCCTCGCGGCGGATCTCCGCGATCACCTGGAGCGGCAGCGAATAAGGCGGCAAGGTACAGGCGCTATCGCCGGAATGGATGCCGGCCTCTTCGATATGCTCCATGATGCCGGCGACATGGACGTCGGTGCCGTCAGCGAGGGCATCGACATCGACCTCGATCGCGTCTTCCAGATAGGAATCGATCAGCACCGGATTGTCGCCGCTGACCTGCACGGCCGTTCGCATGTAGCGGCGCAGCGCCTGCGGCTCATGCACGATCTCCATGGCGCGGCCGCCCAGCACATAGGACGGGCGGATGACGACCGGATAGCCGATGCGCTCGGCGATGATCTCGGCCTCTTCCTGGGAGCGCGCGATGCCATTCTCCGGCTGGCGCAGGCCGAGTTTCTTCAGCAATTGCTGGAACCGCTCGCGGTCTTCTGCCAGATCGATGGCGTCGGGCGAGGTGCCGAGAATCGGAATCTCCGCTTCCTCGAGCGCGGCGGCGAGCTTGAGCGGCGTCTGGCCGCCGAACTGCACGATGACGCCGAGCAGAGTGCCCTTGCGCTGCTCCACGCGCGCCAGCTCGATCACGTCCTCCGCGGTCAGTGGTTCGAAATAGAGCCGGTCGGAGGTGTCGTAATCGGTCGACACGGTCTCCGGATTGCAATTGACCATGATGGTCTCAATGCCTGCCTCGCGCAAAGCATAGGCGGCATGGACGCAGCAATAGTCGAACTCGATGCCCTGGCCGATGCGGTTCGGCCCGCCGCCGAGGATGATGACCTTGCGCCGGTCGCTCGGGTTGGCTTCGCACTCGGCCTTGTCCCAATCGTTCCCGGTCCAGCCGGTACCCTCGTAGCAGGAATACATGTAGGAGGTCTGCGAGGCGAACTCGGCCGCGCAGGTGTCGATTCGCTTATAGACCGGGCGCACGTCGGCTTTGTGGCGCAGGACGAACACATCCTTCGCTTTCATGCCCGAGAGCTTGGCGAGGCGCGCGTCGGAGAAGCCCATTTTCTTCAACCGCAGCAAACCGGCATGGTCACGCGGCAAGCCCTTGGCCTTGATCTCGGCTTCGACGTCGACGATGCCTTCGATCTGGCGCAGGAACCAGGGATCGAACTTTGATGCGCCGTGGATCTCTTCGACAGTCAAGCCGCGCCGCAGCGCTTCGGCGGCACGGATCAGGCGGTCCGGTGTCGGACGAGTCAGCTCCTTGAGAATCTCGGTCTTATCGTCCGGCAATTCGACTTCGTCGAAGCCGGCGAGGCCGGTTTCCATCGAGCGCAAAGCCTTCTGTACCGATTCCTGGAAGTTGCGGCCGATCGACATGGCTTCGCCGACCGACTTCATCGAGGTGGAGAGCAGGGCTTCCGCGCCGGGGAACTTCTCGAAGGTGAAGCGCGGCATCTTGGTGACGACGTAGTCGATGGTCGGTTCGAACGATGCCGGCGTGACGCGCGTGATATCGTTGGTGATCTCGTCCAGCGTGTAGCCGACCGCCAGCTTCGCCGCGACCTTGGCGATCGGGAAGCCGGTCGCCTTCGAGGCGAGCGCGGACGAGCGCGAGACACGCGGATTCATCTCGATCACCACCAGCCGGCCGGTCTCGGGATGGACCGCGAACTGCACGTTGCTGCCGCCGGTATCGACGCCGATCTCGCGCAGCACCGCGATCGAGGCGTTGCGCATCAGCTGGTATTCCTTGTCCGTCAGGGTCAGCGCCGGCGCGACCGTAATACTGTCGCCGGTGTGCACACCCATCGGATCGATGTTCTCGATCGAGCAGATGATGATGCAATTGTCCGCGCGGTCGCGGACCACCTCCATCTCGAATTCCTTCCAGCCGAGGACGGATTCCTCCACCAGCACCTGGCCGACGGGCGAAGCCTTGATTCCGCCTTCGACGATCCGGATAAAATCCTCGCGGCTATAGGCAATGCCACCGCCGGTGCCGCCGAGGGTAAAGCTGGGCCGGATGACGGCGGGCAGGCCGACGTCGATCAGAGTGTTCAGCGCTTCATCGAGGGTCGAAACGAGCGCACCTTTCGGGCTCTCGAGGCCAATGCGGTCCATCGCCTTGCGGAACAGCAGGCGGTCCTCGGCCATGTCGATGGCTTCGGCATTGGCCCCGATCAGCTCGACCCCGAATTCCTTTAGCTTGCCGGAACGGTGCAGCGCCATCGCGGTGTTCAGCGCAGTCTGCCCGCCCATGGTGGGCAGCACGGCATCCGGCCTCTCCTTCGCGATGATGCGCGCGACCACGTCCGGGGTGATGGGTTCGATATAGGTCGCGTCCGCCAGGTCAGGATCGGTCATGATGGTGGCGGGATTGGAGTTCACCAGGACGACGCGATACCCCTCCTGCCGCAGCGCCTTGCAGGCCTGCGCGCCGGAGTAGTCGAACTCGCAGGCCTGGCCGATGACAATAGGCCCTGCGCCGATGATCAGGATCGAATGGAGGTCAGTGCGCTTGGGCATTCGAGGGAGTCTCCAATTGGCCCAAGGCTGCGGTGATCATGATGATGACGCCGTCGGTGTTTTGCAGGACGTCGTTGTTCCAGAAGCGCAGCGTGCGGTAGCCGTGCGCTGCGAACCAGGCGTCGCGCGCTGGGTCGGTTGCGCTGTCGGCATGCTGGCTGCCGTCAAGTTCGATGATAAGCTTCGCCTCTAGGCAGGCGAAGTCCGCGATATAGGGTCCAATCGGACACTGCTTGCGGAAATAGGCACCGTTGAGCTGTCGGCGACGTGGATATCTCCAAAGCCGCAACTCAACGTCGGTCATCTCCGCACGCAACTGACGGGCGCGCTTCAACGTCTTTGTTCTTGTGCGATACTTGTAAATTGGCTTTTCATCGGGCGCGGAAAGACCCGGGAGTCGCTTCCCCCTCCCTAACCCTCCCCCATGCTGGAGGAGGAGATATGAATCCCCCTCCCCCGATACGGGGGAGGGTTGGGGTGGGGAAAGCCGCGTCTCGCTGTTCGATGTCTTCCGGCCCATCACTTCCTCTCTTCCATCTTCTCCACGAAGCGGTGGAAGAGGTAGTGGCTATCCATCGGGCCGGGCGAAGCCTCCGGGTGGTATTGCACCGAGAAGACCGGCTTGCCCTCGAGCTCCAAGCCTTCGACGCAGCCGTCGAACAGGGACTCATGGGTGACTTTCACACCCGGCGGCAAACTCTCGCGCACCACGCAGAAGCCGTGATTCTGGCTGGTGATCTCGACCTTGCCGGTGGTGAGATCCTTGACCGGGTGGTTGGCGCCGCGGTGGCCGCGGGGCATTTTTTCGGTCTTGCCGCCCAATGCGAGCGCCAGCATCTGGTGGCCGAGGCAGATGCCGAAGATCGGGATGTCGCGGGCCATCAGGTCCTTGATCACCGGGACAGCATATTCGCCGGTCGCGGCGGGATCGCCCGGGCCGTTGGCGAGGAACACGCCGTCCGGCTTGTGGCGCAGCACATCGTCGGTCGTGGCGTTGGCCGGCACGACCGTGACATCACAGCCGGCGGCGGTGAGGCAGCGCAGGATGTTGCGCTTGGCGCCATAATCGATCGCGACGACCTTAAATTTTACTTCGCCCTGCTTGCCGTAGCCGTGGCCGAGCGCCCACAGGCTTTCATCCCAGCGATACATCTGGCGGCAGGACACGTCCTTGGCGAGGTCCATGCCTTCAAGGCCCGGCCAGGCCTTCGCCTCCTTGATCAGCGCTGGAACGTCGAACTTGCCGTCCTTGCGATGGATGATGACGCCGTTGGGTGCGCCGCTGTCACGGATGTGGCGGGTGAGACGCCGCGTGTCGATGCCGGAGATGGCTGGCAGATTGAAGCGCCGCAGCCAGTCATCGAACGATTGTGCCGCGCGCCAGCTCGACGGCTCGGTGATGTCGCTCGCCAGCACGCAACCGCGCGCCGCGGGGGTCACGGTCTCGATGTCTTCCGCATTGGCGCCGACATTGCCGATATGGGGGAAGGTGAAGTTGATGATCTGCCCGGCATAGGAGGGATCGGTCATGATCTCCTGATAGCCGGTCATCGAGGTGTTGAAGCACACCTCGCCCACCGCTTTGCCCTCGGCGCCCAGGCCGCGGCCCTTCAGCACGGTTCCGTCGCCCAAAACGAGAAGGGCGGTTGGCGCGTGCGTCTGGTCGGTCGCTTGAGGAGCGCTCATTGCCGATGGCCTTTGCGTGGAAACCGGTGCTGGACCTTGCCAGCTCGGCGCGCCTGTCCGCTCCCCGGGGCAAACCCCAGGCGGGCGGTCATTCGACGATCGGCGAAGATCGCCGGTTTCTAAGCTGCGAATCCCCCTCAGTCAAGCAAATGTCATGCTTTTTTCGGCGCCAAAACAGTAGAAGTTTCAACCATTTAGTCAGGCTGACGGAAGCCGCTGCTGAAATTGCCTCGGTTGCTTAAATCCTGTAGTCTCCCCGCCTTTCGCTGATATCATTTTCCTTATCGGAGACTCCATGTTGCGGCAGCGCCTCAACGATGAACTGAAGGCCGCGATGAAATCGCGCGACCAGCGCGCGACCTCCGCCCTGCGACTGATCCTGGCGGCGCTCAAGGACCGCGACATCGCCGCCCGCACGCGCGGCGTCACCAACGGCGTCGACGAGGCCGAGATCATCGACCTGCTGCAGAAGATGGTGCGCCAGCGCCAGGAGAGCATCGCGCTCTATAAGCAGGGCAACCGCCAGGAGCTGGCGGACCTGGAGCAGGGCGAGATCAACATCATCGAGCGCTTCCTGCCGAAGAAGATGTCGGAGGGCGAGACCAACGCCGCCATCGCCGCGGTGGTGGAGGAGCTGGGCGCCACCAACATCAAGGATATGGGGCGCGTGATGGCAGCGCTGAAAGAGCGCTATGCCGGCCGCATGGATTTCGCCAAGGTCGGGCAGCAGGTGAAGCAGAAGCTGGGGTGAAGGAGCGCTTTGCGTCCCACTCTGCAACTTATCCACAGGCAGCTCGCCTTATCCCCAGGCAAGCGATATCCCTTGCTGGGCTATACATCGCTAGACTGCCGCGATTCACTGAGCGCTTGGGGCTGACGAATGGCGTTACCGCCGCGGTTTTTGGACGAGCTGCGCGGTCGCGTGTCGATCACCGACGTGGTTGGCCGGCGCGTGCGCCTGATCCGCAAGGGCCGAGGCGAGGCAACGGGCCTTTGCCCGTTCCACGCCGAGAAGACGCCGTCCTTCACGGTCAGCGAGGACAAAGGCTTTTTCCATTGCTTCGGCTGTGGCGCCCATGGTGACGTGATCGGCTTCGTCATGCGCTCCGAAGGGCTGGAATTCCCGCAGGCGATCGAGAAGCTTGCCGGCGAGGCCGGCATGCAAGTTCCGCGCGAAACACCGGAGGATCGCGAGCGCGCGGAGCGGCAGGCCACCCTTGGCGGTGCTGTCGAATTCGCGGCCAAACATTTCGAACAGCAATTGCGCGCGTCTGCCGGCCGCGCCGGCCTCGAGTACCTGAAGCGCCGCGGGCTCACTGACGACACGATGCGGCGTTTCCGTCTCGGGTTCGCGCCGGACAGCCGGCACGGCCTGAAGGCGGCGCTGGAAAAGGCAAGCATTCCGGAAGCCACGGCGATCGAAGCCGGACTGCTGATCAAGCCGGACGACGGCGGCCCAGGAACTGACCGGGCATACGACCGGTTCCGCGGCCGGGTGATGTTCCCGATTCTCGACCGGCGCGGCCAGGCAATCGCGTTCGGCGGCCGCATCCTCGATCAGGGGGAACCGAAGTATCTCAACTCGCCCGAGACACCGCTCTTCCACAAAGGCCGGGTGCTGTACGGCCTCAGTCACGCGCAGAAGACGGCGCGTGAGACCAACGAGATCATCGTGGTCGAAGGCTATATGGACGTGATCGCGCTAGCTCAGGCAGGGATCAGCAACGCCGTCGCGCCGCTGGGCACCGCTCTGACCGAGGACCAGCTTGCCTTGCTCTGGCGCATGGCGGAGGAGCCGATCCTCTGTTTCGACGGCGATAATGCCGGCCAGCGTGCCGCCGCGCGCGCGGCGGACCGGGCGATCCCACTGCTGAAGCCGGGCCTCTCTCTGCGGTTCGCCTGGATGCCGGCGGGAGAGGATCCGGATTCCCTGGTGCGGGCCAAAGGCGCGGCGGGGTTCCGGGAAGAACTCAACCGCATGGAGCCTTTGGTCGAGGTTCTGTGGCGCCAGGTCCTGGCCGACCGGCCGCTGGATACGCCGGAGCGAAGGGCCGGCTTTCGGCGCGATCTGGCTGAAGCGGTGGGCCGGATTGCCGATAAATCGGTGGCCGACGCTTATCGGCAGGAAATTCAAAGGCGACTTGAAGAGCGATTTAGGCCCGAACCCCCTCAGTCGCCGACGGGTCATGGCGGCTTCGTTCGCGGCCGGCTAAGACAAACTCAGGATGATTTTACTCCTAGATATCGCGAGCGAATGCTGACCGATGGGCCCCAGAAAATCAGAATGCTTCCGCGGGTGGCCATCAGACCGTATGAACTCGTATTGAGCACGTTGATCAATCATCCGCCTCTGGTACATAGCCATTGCGAGGATGTTAATAGCATTAACTTTCCCGGCGACCTTGACAGCTTGAAGTCAGCAATTATAGACCTCGCTGCCCGGCAGCCGCATCTTGACTCTGCGGAATTCCGGAACCACTTAAACCACTCGGGTTTTGCCGGAACCTTGGAAGCTCTCGCCTCGCGCCCGAGTATCGAGAAGTTTGCCCATCCAGCGACCGATATAAAGTCGGCCGAGGAGGGGCTTTTGCGTACGATAGTTGGGTTACGCGACCGGCCGGGTGCTGTTCGTGAACTGAAGGATATCGCGCAGGATCTTGCGGTCGCCATGACGGACCCAAGTAAATCCGCTGGCGAACAAATAGCGGTTGCGCGGCTCCAGACTGCGCGAGAAGCGGTTCGAGAAGCGGAGAAGAGAGCTCTTGATCCGGATCGCGCCCAAGGCAGATCGGGAAGCGAGACCTAGACATATAGTAGGGGACTTGTTTCGGCCGGGAACGGGGGTTCGGGCGGTCGAGACATACAAGATGTAGAGCAGGTGTAGAGATGGCAGTGAAGCCGCAGCCCAAGCAGGATGCGAACAAGCCGCGCGAGGAAGGCGCCGAGCCCTTGATGGATGGCATGAACAATGCCGTGCGCAAGATGCTCGCCAAGGCGAAGGAAAAGGGTTTCGTCACCAACAACGAGATCGCCGCGGTCCTGCCTTCGGAGCAGGTCTCGGCCGACCAGATCGAAGACTTCATGGCCCAGCTCAACGAGATGGGCATCAACGTCGTCGATTCAGACGAAGAGACCGAGGAAGCCGAGGATTCGGTCGAGGAAGAGACCAGGACCGTCGGCAACCTGGATGACGAGGAAGTCGGCCGCACCGATGATCCCGTGCGCATGTATCTGCGCGAGATGGGCTCGGTCGAGCTCCTGTCGCGCGAGGGCGAAATCGCCATCGCCAAGCGGATCGAGGCCGGCCGCGACATGATGATCGGCGGCATCGGCGAGAGCCCGATCACCCATCGCTATATCATCGACTGGCGTGACAAGCTGAAGGCAGGCGAGATCCTGCTGCGCGATATCATCGACCTCGACGCCACCATGGGCGGGGGGCCGGGCCAGGCGGAGATGGCGCGGGTGGAATCCGGCGAGGACTTCGCCGAGGAAGAAGAAGAGAAAGAGGAAAAACCCGAGGGCCAGCCGGGCGCCGAAGGTGAGGCCGCCAATCCGGACGATGCCGACGAAGTGAATATGTCGCTGGCCGCGATGGAAGCGCAGCTGCTGCCGGGCGTGCTGGAAGCCTTCGACAATATCGCCGCCCTCTACAAGAAGCTGGAAAAGGCCCAGCAGAAGCGTCTCGAATCCATCAAGGCTGGCGAAGACCTCAATCCGCGCTCGGAAAAGAACTACGAGAAGCTGAAGCTCGAGATGGTCGAGCTGATGCGCGCGATCCGGCTCAACAACAACCGGATCGAGGCGCTGGTCGACGAGATGTACGGCCTCAACCGCCTGATGATCGGGCTCGAGGGCCAGCTGCTGCGCATCTGCCAGAAGTCCGGCGTGACGCGCGAGGATTTCCTGAAGCACTATTACGGCGGCGAGCTGGACCCGAAGTGGTTCCAAAAATTGTCGCGCCTGACCGCCAAGGGCTGGAAGAACTTCCTCGCCAACCACAAGGACGACGCCAAGAATATCCGCAACGACATCTCGCTGGTGGCGGACCGCGTGCATCTGCCGGTCGGCGATTTCCGCCGCATCGTCAACGTGATCCAGAAGGGCGAGCGCGAAGCCTCGCGCGCCAAGAAGGAGATGGTGGAGGCGAACCTGCGCCTCGTCATCTCGATCGCCAAGAAATACACCAACCG
>DASRRI010000107.1:0-9943 GCA_035695765.1 Dongiaceae bacterium | reverse complement strand
TTCCTCGTCGGAGACGAACGGCCCGTGCACGCGGCTGATGCGTCCGCCGCCGGCCATATAGAGCATGTCGCCCTGGCCGAGCAGCTGTTCTGCGCCCATTTCGCCGAGGATGGTGCGGCTGTCGATCTTCGAGGTGACCTGGAAGGAGACGCGGGTCGGGAAGTTCGCCTTGATCGTGCCGGTGATGACGTCGACCGACGGGCGCTGCGTCGCCATGATGATGTGGATGCCGGCGGCGCGCGCCATCTGCGCCAGGCGCTGGATCGCGGCCTCGATATCCTTGCCTGCCACCAGCATGAGGTCGGCCATCTCGTCGACCACCACTACGATGAAGGGCAGAGGAGAGAGGTCGAACGGCTCCTCCTCATAGATCGGCTTGCCGGTATCGGGATCGAATCCCGTCTGCACACGCCGTGTGAGCTGTTCGCCGGCATTGCGCGCCTGCTCGAGCCGCTGGTTGTAGCCTTCGATGTTGCGCACGCCGAGCTTGGACATGGCGCGATAGCGGTTCTCCATCTCGCGCACCACCCATTTCAGCGCGACGATGGCCTTCTTCGGCTCGGTGACGACGGGCGAAAGCAGATGCGGGATGTCGTCATAGACCGACAGCTCCAGCATCTTGGGATCGATCATGATGAATTTGCACTGGTCGGGCGTCAGCCGATAGAGCAGCGACATGATCATGGTGTTGATCGCGACCGACTTGCCAGAGCCGGTGGTGCCGGCGATCAGCAGATGGGGCATGCGCGCCAAGTCGACCACGATCGGCTGCCCGCCGATATCCTTGCCGAGCACCAGCGCCAGCTTCGCCTGGCTGGCATTGTAGCCTTCGTCTTCCAGCAGTTCGCGCAAGGCCACGGTCTCGCGCTCGCGGTTCGGCAGCTCGATGCCAATGACGGAGCGGCCGGGGACTACGGCGATGCGCACGCTGACCGCGCTCATGCTGCGCGCGACGTCGTCGGCGAGGGAGACGACGCGGCTGGTCTTGGTGCCGGGCGCGGGCTCCAGCTCATAGAGCGTGACAACGGGGCCGGGGCGGATGCGCACGATCTGGCCCTTGACGCCGAAATCGTCGAGCACGGTCTCGAGCAGCCGCGCGTTCTTCTCCAAACTCTCTTCGTTGATGCGCTGGGCCGCGGCGTTGGCGGGAGGGCGCGCCAGCAGGTCGACCGAGGGCAATTCGAACTCGCCCTCGAAATCGAGCTTCGCCTGCTTCGCGGCCTCGCGCTTGGCCGGCTTTGCCTTCGGCTTCTTCTCGCGCTGGAAGACCGAGACGAGGCCGCCTTTGCTCTCGGCCTTGAGCGAGGGCGCCGGCGGCAGGTCGATCTCCTCTGCGCGCGCGCTGCCATCGAAGCTCGGCTCGACCCGGGCACGCGGCGCTGCGGCGGGTCTCGGCGAACGCTGGAACAGGCGCTTCAGGAAGCCCGGGCGTTGCTCGCGCGGCGTCTCTTCGTCGTCTTCTTCGTCGTCGTCGACCCTGCGGCGGCCGAGCGATTGGCGGCCGCGGTCGATCGCCTGGCCGACCTTCTGGCCCGCTGTGGCGACGCGGCGCCCGGCGCGGATATAGCTACCCAGGCTGATGCCGAGGGCGAAGTAGACAGCGATGATCGCGGCGACCGCGAGGATGAAGGTCGCGGGCAGCAGCGGCGAATTGAGCAGCGGCGGGACACCCATGGAATCGAGCAGTGCCTTCAGCCCCTGCTTGCCGTCCGCGCCGATCAGCAGCAGGCGGCCGGAGAAGCCACCCATGCCGGCGATCCACGGCCATTGCCCGCTGCTCGGGATCGCAGCCGAAGCGCCGGCGGTCGCCAAGGCGGCGAAGGGCAGCAACGTGACCTTGAGCCACCAGCGCTCCAGCCGCCGGTCGCGGATCAGCTTCCAGCCCCAGGCCGCGGGCGCGAGGGCGAAGATGATGGCGGCCAGGCCAAGCCCTTGCAGCGCGAAATCGCCGATGAAGGCGCCGACCGGGCCCATCAGGTTCAATGTCGGCCCATCGATGGCGCGGCTGAAGCTCGGGTCGCTCTCATGCGCGGTGAGCACGCTGAGCAGATAGGCGAGCGCGATGAGGATGAAGGTACCGCCCGCGATCTCCGCCAGGCGCCGGCGCACGAATTCGCCCCACCCGCCGCCGCTCATGCGCGGCAGCGACGGCCGCCCATAGATCTGATCGCCGGTCATCGCCATAAGATAGTCCTACGCTTCTCCCTACTGTCATCCCGGGCGGGCCGCGCAGCGGCGCGACCCGGGACCCATGCGATGCGTGCGCGCCTCGGTGTGTCCCCATGGATCCCGGCTCTCGCGGAGCCTGTCCTTGGGCCGCGCATAGCGGGGACCCGAGGGCTCGGCCGGGATGACAGTGAGGGGGTGTGGTGGGAATGAGTGTGCATCACCGCCATCATACCATCTTCGCCCGCTGTTGTGCGGCGCCATGCTGGTCCACCACGCGCGCGAGCACGGGGGCCATGCGCTTCAAAGCGGCAGTCATTTCAGCGGGTTCCAGCACCAGCGCGACACGAATGTAACGCTGTCCCGGATTGAACCCAGCCGCATCGGCGCGCGCCATGTAGCCGCCGGGCAACACTTTGATCGCGGCTTCAGCCCACAATGCCTTCGCGGCCGCTTCGCCGTCACCGACATCGAGCCACAGGAAGAACCCGCCTTCCGCGCGCACTTCGCCGAAGATGTCACCCAGCGCATCCTGCGCCGCGTTGAAATTGTCGATGTATTTCGCGCGGTATTCGGCCACGTGCTCTTCGTCCTGCCACAGCTCGGTCGCGGCGGCGAGGATCGGATAAGGCGTCGCGACGCCGCCGAAATTGATCAGCTGCGCCTGGCGCTGGATCAGGCGCGCCTCGCCCGCGACGAAGCCCGAGCGCAGGCCCGCGCCGCTCGACCGCTTCGAGAGCGAATGGAAGATGATGAGGTTGTCCAGCGAGTCGCCCAGATCGCGCGCCGCTTCGAGCGCGCCGTGCGGCGGTGTCCCGCGATAGATCTCCGAATAGCATTCGTCGCTCGCCAGCACGAAGTTGTGCTGCCGCGCCAGCGCCAGCCACGCCGCGAGGTACGAAAGCGGTGCGACGGCTCCTTGAGGATTGGAGGGCGAGCAGATGTAGGCGAGCGCTGTGCGCTTCAGGATCGCGTCGGGGATCGCGGCGATTTCGGGCATGAACCCGTTCTCGTCCGTCGCGGCGAGGAAGTATGGCTCGGCCCCGGCCGCGGCCGCCGCACCGGCATAGACGTGATAGAACGGATTCGGCATCAGCACGACCGGCTTCTCATCGCCAGCCGCGGCTTCCGGGACAGCGGAGAGCGCGATGTGGAACAAAGCCTCGCGCGTGCCGCTGACCGGCATCACGTGCCGGGCGGGATCGACCATCCCCTCGGGCAGCCGGAACCGGCGATTGAGCCAGCCGGCCGCCGCCTGGCGGAACGGCTCGGTCCCCGCCGCCTGGGGGTATTTGCCCCAGAGCGGCGCTTCATCCTGGATCAGCTTCGCGACCACGGGCGGGGGGCTGAATTGCGGTTCCCCCACCGACAACGCGAGCGGCGTATTCCCGCCCCCCGCTTGTACGCTTTCCAGCAGTTTGTTGAGGCGCGTGAAGGGGTGGAACCGCATCAGCGACTCGAGTCGGTCTCTAGTCATGGGACCCCGATACCCCATCGAATCCGCAAAAAGCCAGCCGCTTCAATGTGCGACTCGGACGCGACTCGAAGGCGCCAAACCAGCACAAAGCGGAAACAGGGAAACTACTTTAAGAACGCAACCGCAAGCCATTGTATTAACTGACTTTGAATCGCACAACCGCGTTCTCATCGGGAATCTCGAATCGTTCCGATTCGGTTCCGCAGCGAGTCGCGGGGTTGGGATTACGTAAAAGGCGGTTTTCATCTCCGCCCGACGGCATACCGTGGCTGGACCAAAAACTCGAGACTGCGTCCACAATCTATCGTGACATCAACCTGGATGGCGGCCGAAACCGCGGCTTTGCTTACTGCTATTCCAGCTTTCGGATGCAGGACCAGATCACGAAAGTGCATCTACCCGATTACTTCGAGCGGAAGTTCGTCACCCGTGTTTATGGTGAGCTTGTAATAGGGGAAGAGGCTCAATACCACCTGCCGAACGTTTCGCCAGGTCAGTTCTACGAGCGCGATGAATACAATTTCACCTTCTATTAGGCGACGACCGCGCGTCGCCTTATCACAAGGACTCCCGCAGCATCCGCTCATAATCCGCCGCGCTCGCCTCGCGCGGGTTGGTTTTGTGGGTGTGGTCGGCGAGGGCGCCTTGGATGATCTTGGGGAATAGCTCTTCCGTCACGCCCATGGCGCGGAGGCCGGCGGGTAGGCCGAGCTTCGCGTTCATCGCTTTGAACGCGGGTACGACCTCTTGTGCGCCGCTGAGGCCCATCGTCTCGGCCAGGCGCTCGATCTTGCGCTCGCGCTTCACATTCTCGGCTTCGGCGTTGAAGCGGATCACGGCGGGGAGGAACATAGCGTTCAGCGTGCCGTGATGGAGCTTGGGATTGACGCCGCCCAATGAATGGCTGAGGGAATGCACGCAGCCCAAGCCTTTCTGGAACGCGAGCGCGCCTTGCATGGAGGCGCTCATCATGTTGAGGCGCGCTTCGGCGTCCTTGCCGTCTTTCGTCGCGCGCTCGATATGTGCCCAAGCGCGGCGCAATCCGTCGAGCGCAATGCCGTCCGCCGGCGGGTTGAAGGCGGCGGAGAGGAAGGTCTCGATGCAATGGGCGATCGCGTCCATGCCGGTCGCGGCGGTCAAGAGCGGCGGCAGGCCGTAGGTCAGCTCGGGGTCGCAGATCGCGACCTTCGGAATCATGTGCGGCGAGATCATGGTGAGCTTGCGCCCGTCTGCCATGATGATGACGGCGCCGCGGCCCACTTCGCTGCCCGTGCCGGCGGTGGTGGGAATCGCGATGACAGGCGCCATCGCGGCTGTGATCTTCGCAATGCCGCCTTCGATCACGGCGTAGGATTTCAGCGGGCCGTCATGGGTGGCGGCGAGCGCGACCGCTTTGCCGAGATCGATCGATGAGCCGCCGCCGAGCCCGATCACGCCATCGCACTTGTGCTTCTTGTAGAGCGCGGTTGCTTCAAGCACCGAGGCTTCGGTCGGATTGGATTGCGTGCCGTCATAGACCGGCTCGCCCTCCTTCAAATGCACCGTCACGCGATCCAGCAAGCCCGCGCCGCGCACGCCTTTGTCCGTGACGATCAGCGGCCGCGCGATGTTGAGTCGCGTGCATTCCTGGCCCACGAGGCGGACGGCGCCGGGCTCGAACTGGATCAGGGTCAGGTACTGGATGAGGGCCATGACTGCGTTCTCGCTCTTGCCACTCACTCTATCCTGTCATCCCGGCCGAGCGTTGGCGAGAGCCGGAACCCATGCGCCCGTTCGGTGTCACTGAACCATCTTATTGGTCCCGGGTCCCGCCGCGGAGCCTGTCCTTGGGCCGCGCAGAGCGCCGACCCGAGGGCGGCTTGCCCGGGATGACATAATGAAAAAATACAGACGCGCTATTTGTGATGCGCCGTCGTAAGGAACCCTTTCAGGCGATCCGACTTCGGATTGGCGAACACCTCTTTGGGATTGCCTTGTTCCTCGATCCGGCCCTGGTGCAGGAAGATGAACTTGTTCGCGACCTCGCGGGCGAAGCCGATTTCGTGTGTCACGACCAGCATGGTGCGGCCTTCCTCGGCGAGCTGGCGCATCACGCGCAGCACTTCGCCGACCAGCTCGGGGTCGAGAGCGGAGGTCGGCTCGTCGAACAGCATCACCTTCGGCTCCATCGCGAGGGCGCGGGCGATTGCGGCGCGCTGCTGCTGGCCGCCGGAGAGGTGGTTGGGATAATGGTTGCGCTTGTCGGCGATGCCGACCTTGGCGAGCAATTTCTCCGCGCGCTCGATCGCATCCTTCTTCGACAGCTTCAGGACGTGGACCGGCGCCTCGATGACGTTCTCGAGGATGGTCATGTGCGACCAGAGATTGAAGCTCTGGAACACCATGCCGAGCGTGGAGCGGATGCGGTCGACCTGCTTCCAGTCTTCGGGGATTGCGTGGGCGTCCTTGGTCGGGCGCATGCGGATGAGCTCGCCGCTCACGAACACCTTGCCGGAATCCGGCGTCTCCAGAAGGTTGATGCAGCGGAGCAGGGTGCTCTTGCCCGAGCCGGAGGAGCCGATCATCGCGACCACGTCGCCGACATTGGCGTCGACCGAGACGCCTTTCAGCACCTCGAGATCGCCGAACCGTTTGTGCAGGTCCTCGACGACCAGCGCTTTGTCCGCCATTCCAAATCCCCTGTTACCTCGCGCTCCTGATCCGGCGCAGCGGGTTTTTCACCCCGCGTTAACGCGAGATTAGGCCCGGCATGATAGCGAGGCAAGGACTTGAGAGCGGCGCCTCATCCATCCGGCCTAGGCGGCCGTAGCGCTCTTGCGAAGGGTGAGGCGGTTTGGCAAGAGTGGAACTCGGTTTCGGGGATTTATTCACGGCTGGAACGTGGGTCTTGGCGCGGATCGACCATCCGGCGCCCGATGGAGAGAGGGCGAATTTCATGAAATTCTGGGCTGCGGCGGCTCTGGCGGTGTCGTTGGTTGGCGCAATCTGGACCGGGCCGGCCGCGGCGGCCGAGGACCAGGCGATCGATTGCAGCAGCACGCCCTTCGTCTTTTCCGGCAACGGCTATTTCGTCGATTGCGCGCGCTACGAAGCCCATGCCAGCAAGGACGGATCGAGCGGCGAAAGCCAGTCCGACGTGATCAACGTGACGTCGGACGAGCGCTCGATGTTCCTGACCGTCGTCAGCATCCGCCTCACCTCCACCGGCCTCCACATGCGCTACCAGAATTTGCGCGAGAACACGCGCGACTTCTTCGATGGCGTCGAGCTGAACGAGTGGAACGGCATCGGCTACAAGGGCGGCTACGATACCGCCGAATTCACCTCCGACATCAGCGGCCAGCCGTCGCATTGCATCGCTATCCAGCGGTATCTCAACCCGGCCTTTGGCGGGTTCAAGCGCCACGTCATCGGCATGGGCTGCGCGTCCGGCAACCTCGACCCGGTCTATGCCGCCCTCCAGAAGATACGGGCGCCGGGGGATTGAGGGACCGGGCTACTCACTGCTGTCACCCCGGCCCCGTGGGCGCTCTGGGAGCCGGGGCCCCATGGGGCCTTGCCGATACGTGAATGGATCCTACGGGTCCGGCTCTGCGCCGCTGAGCCTGTCCTTGGGCCGCGCACAGCGCGGACCCGAGGGCGGCTTGTCCGGGATGGCAATAGGGGCTAATCGGGGGGTCAGTGCGACGCCGGTAACTGATTACTGCCGCCTGATTCCTGATATTCTCCCCCCATGAACATCCAGACTCGCCCCGAGATCGAGAAGCAGCGGGAGATATTGGACCGGCGGGCGCTGACCCAGGCGCTGACGGACGCGGTCGCGGAGTCGCGTGATCCTCATGCGGATACGGCGGCGGTGGCAGCCATCCTGCGCGAGCATCTGGCGCAGGGGCGGGCGGAGATCAAGCGGCGGTTCGATGCCGACCCAAGGGCGGCGGAAAGCGGGCGGCGACTGGCGCGCGAGACCAGCTTCATGATCGACCAGCTGATCCGCGCGATCTACGATTTCACGACCACGCAGCTCTACCCCCTCGCCAACCCCTCGGCGGCGGAGAAGATCGCTTTGGTCGCGGTCGGCGGCTATGGCCGGGCGGAGCTGGCGCCCCATTCCGACATCGACCTCCTGTTCCTGCTGCCCTACAAGCTGACGCCCCATTGCGAACAGGTGGTGGAATACATCCTCTACCGCCTGTGGGATCTGGGACTGAAGGTCGGACAGTCGGCGCGCTCGATGGAAGAGTGCCTGGCGCGCGCCAAGGGCGACCTCACCATCCTCACCGCCCTGCTCGAGGCGCGCTACCTGTGGGGCGAGCAGGAGCTGTTCGACAAGTTCCGCAAGCGCTTCCACAAGGAATGCGTGGCGGGCCAGGGCGAGGCCTTCTACCAGGCCAAGCTGAACGAGCGCCGGGTGCGCCACGAGAAGTTCGGGCCGTCGCGCTACGCGCTCGAGCCGAACATCAAGGAAGGCAAAGGCGGCCTGCGCGACCTGCAGACCCTGCGCTGGATCGGGCGCTATCTCTACGGCGCCGACACGATCGACAAACTGGTCGACGAGGGCGTGCTGACGCGCGACGCCGCGCACCGCTTCGACAAGGCGGAAGCGTATCTGTGGGTGCTGCGCTGCCATCTGCATTACCTGCGCGGGCGGGCGGAAGAGAAGCTGACCTTCGACATCCAGCTCGAGATCGCGCGGCGATTGGGCTATCGCGACCATGCCGGCAACAACGCGGTCGAGCGGCTGATGAAGCACTACTTCCTCACCGCCAAGTCGGTGGGCGAGCTGACGCGCTTCTTCTGCACGGCGGTGGAGGCGCAGCATGTGAAGCGCTCCTTCATCCGCCTGCCCTCGATCGGGTTGCGCAAGCGCGAGGTCGAGGGCTTCGGCCTCGATGGTGGGCGCCTGTCCGTGGCAAACGCGAGGCATTTCGACAAACATCCGCTGGATCTGCTGCGCATTTTTCGCGTCGCGCAGAAGCACGATCTCGACATCCAGCCCATGACCTTCACCTGGATCGCGGACAAGGCGAAACTGATCGACAAGGCCTATCGCGACAATCCGGAGGCCAACGCGATCTTCATGAAGGTCCTCACCTCCCGGTCGAAGGGGCCGGAGGTGGCTGTCCGCCGCATGAACGAAGCCGGCGTGTTCGGGCGGTTCGTGCCGGATTTCGGCCGCGTGGTGGCACAGATGCAGTTCGACATGTACCACCACTACACGGTGGATGAGCACACGATCTATGCGCTCGGCATCCTGCACAAGATCGAGACCGGTGCGCTGGCCGAAGAGGCGCCGATCGCGAGCCGCGTGGTGCACGAGATCCAGTCGCGCCGCGTGCTCTATGTCGCGGTCCTGCTGCACGACATCGCCAAGGGACGGAACGGCGATCATTCGGTGCTGGGCGCGGAGCTGGCGGAGCAGCTGTGCCCGCGCCTCGGCTTCACCGACGACCAGACCGAAACCGTGGCGTGGCTGGTGCGCTATCACCTGCTGATGTCCAACACCGCGTTCAAGCGCGACCTCGACGATCCCGCGACCATCGAAACTTTTGCCGACCAGGTGCAATCGATGGAGCGGCTGCGGCAATTGCTGGTGCTGACGGTCGCCGATATCCGCGCGGTGGGGCCGAAAACCTGGAACGGCTGGAAGGCGCA
Organism: Dongiaceae bacterium; assembly: GCA_035695765.1. Lineage (GTDB taxonomy): Bacteria > Pseudomonadota > Alphaproteobacteria > Dongiales > Dongiaceae > Dongia_A. The sequence goes on along the minus strand of DASRRI010000107.1, from coordinate 648 downwards.
GCTGCTGCGCGACCTCTTCAACCGCACGGAAGAATATCTCTCCGGCGGCCTCATCTTCGCCGGCCGCGAGCGGGAGGTGAACAAGGTGATCGGCGGCCTGCGCGAGAAGCTCAGCGACTGGCCGGCGGCGGACATCGACGCGCATCTGGAGCGCGGGCATCCCGGCTATTGGCTCTCCTTCCCCGCGCCGATCCTGGAGCGCCATGCCCGGCTGGCGCGCGAGGCGGAGCTGGATGGCCGCGCGCTCTCGGTCGATTTCCGCGTCGATCCGTGGGAGGCGATGACGGAGGTCACGATCTACGTGGCGGACCGCGTGGGACTGGTCTCGCAGCTCGCCGGCGCGTGTGCGCTGAGCGGCGCCAGCATCGTCGAGGCGCGAATTTTCACCTTGAAGAACGGCAAGGCCTTGGACGTGTTCGCGATCCAGGATTCCGAGGGCGGGCCGTTCGACCAGCCGACACGCCTCGCGCGTCTCACCGCGACGATCGAGCGGGTGCTGGGCGCGCCGGAACAGACCCTGGCGGCGCTGAAGACCCTGCCGCCGCACGTCAATCCGAAGACCAGCGCCTTTCCGGTGGCGCCGCGCGTCCTCATCGACAACAAGGCCAGCGCCGCCTACACCCTGATCGAGATCACCGGCCGCGACCG
>DASRRI010000106.1:0-67394 GCA_035695765.1 Dongiaceae bacterium | reverse complement strand
GGATACGTCCAAGAGTGTTTTTCAGCTGCATGGGGTTGATGTTCGGGAGCAGCCGGTGCTGAAGAAGAAGTTGCGGCGCAGTCAAGTTGTGCCGTTCTTCTCGAAGCTTGCGCCGACGCTGATAGCGATTGAGGCCTGCGGCAGCTCGCACTATTGGGCGCGGGCGCTGGCGGGGCTGGGTCACGAAGTTCGCCTGATTGCGCCGCAGCGTGTGAAGCCTTATGTGCCGCGCGGCAAGAACGATGCGGCGGACGCCGCGGGACTGTGCGAAGCGGTGAGCCGGCCCAGCATGAAGTTCGTTGCGGCGAAGGCACCGGAGGAGCAGGCGGCACTGATGCTGGCCGGCATGCGCGACCGGTTGATCAAGACCCGCACGCAGGTCTCGAATGCGATCCGTGGCTATGCCGCGGAGTTTGGCCTGATCGCGCCCAAGGGGCTCGACAAGATCGAGCCATTGCTGATCAGAGCGACTACGGACGAGAGCTTGCCCGAGCTGGCGCGGCGACTGTTCGCTCTGCATGGTCGGGAATATGCCCGGCTGCAGGCGGAGATTCGCGAAGTTGAGACGATGCTGATGAGCTGGCATCGCAACAATCAGGATAGCCGGAACCTGGCGGAAGTTCCCGGCATCGGGCCGATCGGCGGTGCGCGCATGGCCATGAAGAAGGCCGACGCCGCGGCTTGCCAGTCGGCGCGATACTACGCGGCCTGGATCGGGTTGACGCCGAAAGATCATTCCACGGCGGGCAAGCTGCGGTTGGGCGGCATCACCCGCGCTGGAGACCCGGTGCTGAGAAGCATGCTGGTCACCGGCGCCATGGCGGTGATCCGCCAGGCCGAGCGCAACCCAGCCAAGGCCTCGCCCTGGCTGCTGGCCTTGCTCAAGCGCAAGCCCAAGAAGCTGGTCGCGGTGGCGCTCGCCAACAAGAACGCCCGGATCGCCTGGAAGCTGATGAGGACCGGGGAACGCTACAATCCCAATTATACGGCGTTGGCGATCGCCAACGCCGCTTAGACCAGATCGGTCGGGCGCTCGCCCGGCGGATGCCGCGCGTTGCTTGAGAAGGAGCAGATGGTGGGATCGATCGATCCAAGACAGGGGCAAACCCGTACCATCCACCGGTGCCTTGAAACCGCACTCGTGATCGGACCCTCGTCGCGGAAGCCATCTCGGCAGGCGGTCAACTGCGATCGCCGCGAACAGACCGGACATATGGACGCAATCGAGCCGGCTCACAGTCCGCTTCCTACTCTCTTGCAGCACCGGGGCCGTCCACATATGGATGGTCGGACCAACGTCCGACCATGACGGTGTTGTGTATGAACTCGCGTTCCACCCAGGACATCGCAGCAGCGCGGTCATCCTCCAAACTCATCTCCATCACCCTGCTCGTCCTTGCCGAGATCGCGGGCATGAGTCTGTGGTTCGCGTCCGCGGCGATTCTGCCGGACATGGTGCGCGAATCCGGGATCGATCCAGTGCGGCAGGCGATGCTCTCGAGCGGCGTGCAGCTTGGCTTCGTCGCCGGGGCGCTGGCGGTGGCGGCGAGTGGGCTTGCTGACCGGTTCGATCCGCGGCGCGTGTTCGCGCTCACCGGCGTGCTTGCTGCGCTGTGCAATGCCGCGCTGCTGATCGCGCCGATCGGTGGCACGATCGCGATCCTGCTGCGGTTTTTGACCGGCCTGCTGCTTGCAGGCGTCTACCCCGTCGGCATGAAGATCGCGGTCGGCTGGGGCACCAGGGATCGCGGGCTGCTGGTGGGATTGCTGGTTGGCGCACTCACCGTCGGATCGGCGCTGCCACACCTTGCCGCCTATTTCGGCGGTGCGGATTGGCGCAGCGTGATTGTCGCAACCTCCACGCTGGCGCTCGTCGGCGGGTTGCTGGTGCTGCTCTGCGGCCTCGGCCCGCACCATGCGCGTGCACCGCGTTTCTCGACCCGCGCCGTTGTCCTCGCCTGGACCAACCGCCGCATCCGCCTCACCTATCTCGGCTATTTCGGCCATATGTGGGAGCTCTACGCTATGTGGGCGTGGATTGGCGCCGCGGCGGCTGCCTCCTATGGCGTGCTGCTGGGCGAAGCGGAGGCGACGCGCCTCGCCAAGCTCACCGCCTTCCTGGCAATCGCACTTGGCGGATTGACCTGCGCGCCGGCCGGCTGGGTTGCCGATCGCATCGGCAAGGCGCAGGTGACCATCATCGCCATGGCGTTGAGCGGTTCCTCGGCCATTGCCACGGCGCTCAGCTTCGGCGGGCCGATCTGGCTGACTTTCGGGCTGATCATCATTTGGGGGATTTTCGTGATCCCGGATTCGGCGCAATTCTCCGCACTGGTCGCCGATGCCGCGCCGCCTGACCTTGCAGGCAGCGCCATGACCTTGCAGACCGCGCTCGGCTTCGCCCTCACCGCGGTGACGGTTCAGGTCACGCCCTTGCTGGCCCACGCCTTCGGCTGGCCCGCCATTCTCGCCGGCCTCGCGATCGGGCCGGTGGTCGGGATCGCCGCGATGATGCGGTTGCTCAAGACCTAGGAATCGATCTCAGCCAGCAATCCCGCCAGCTCATCGATGCGCTCGATCTGCCGGAAGCGCGGCGCCTCCTTCGGCGCCTCGACATGCTCCAGCGCCCAGGTCAGCGGGTGGGGAATGAAAACGCCCCAGCTCCCGGCTTCGATCGCAGGCACCACGTCGGACTTGAGCGAGTTGCCCACCATCATGCTGCGCTCCGGCCCGTCGCCGTGGCGCGCGAAAATGCGCTGATAGATGGCCGGCGCCTTGTCACTGACGATCTCTACTGCCTGGAACAAGTCGCCAAGCCCGGAGCGCGCCAGCTTCTGCTCCTGGTCGAGCAGGTCGCCCTTGGTGATGAGGATGATGCGATATCGCGCTGACGCCAGTTCCAGCGCCTCCTGCACGCCGGGGAGGATCTCGATCGGATGCGCGGCCATGTCGCGGCCGAACTCGATGAGGCTTGCGATGACCGAAATCGGCACCTTCCCAGCGGTGACCTCGATCGCCGTCTCGATCATGGAGAGGACAAACCCCTTCCGGCCGAATCCGTAGAAACCGAGGTTGCGTTTCTCGGTCGCCAGCAGCCGCTCCGGCAGATCGCGCGTGTCGGCATGGCCGGACAGCAGTTCGGCGAAACGTTCTTCGGTCAGACGGAAGACGCGCTCCGAATGCCAGAGCGTGTCGTCCGCGTCGAATCCGATGGTGGTGAGGTGTCCCATGGCGGCGGAAATTAGCCTATCCGCCCGGGGTGGATAAGCTCCTGTCAGGTACGCTGGCGATGAGCACCGGCGATCCGATCGATCGCGTGCGCCTCGGGTTGTGACATTCTGCGGTCATGATCGCCGCGCTGCTCACTGTCCCGGCCTTCCCGGAATGAATGTACCGAGAAATCCCGGCTCTCGATCCGCTCGTCACGAACCGTGACGCCCGAAACACGCTGAATGCGTCGCCGGATATACTGCATTGTTTCGTTCCTGCTACTGACTTGGTCCACGACGCCATGAGCCGACGCGTGGTTTTAGTAAACAAAAAAACAAGGCAGGAGTTCCGCAAAGAGTTTCCGGGCGCGCAGGTGGAGAATTAGTCAGGAAGCCCGCGCGACTCGGGGCTTGGCCGGAACGCCGCGCCACAATTCGCGGGTCCGCTCGTCACGGCGCAGCACATCGAACGCACTTTCGAAATCGCGGCCCGATTCGGCGCCACCATGCGGCACGATCAGCGGAACCCGCCGCGGATCGCGCGCACCCGTCCCTTGACGCACAGCGCCGGTCTTTTGTCCAATCCGTTTCATTCCTGGTTCCCCTTTGCGGTCTTGCCAGCTCTCGCGTTGCCGATCAACGCCCTGGCGCCCTCACCGTTCCATATCGGGAGCCCCTGCTCACCGTGCTGTGAACGGGGCCACAAGGAACAAAGGTGGCCTGGAAATTGGTTGCCGCCGCCCGGGTCCTTCAGGGCTGCCGGGCGGCGGCCCCCCAATTGCGCACCGCCCCTCTGCGCGTTCCTGGGCGGTGCGCGTGGAGGATTTCTAATAGTGCAGCCTGCCTTGCAGCGCATGCCGCAAGCTCACGCTGTTCGGCAGTCGGATCGATTGTTCGGTCAGCATGATGAATTCACATCGTGTCGAGGTTTGGCGTGACTTCGGATGTCTGCCAGGCGTCGTTGAATTCCTGGCGCACCAAGACGGCTTCGTCAGTCTTGCCCTCAGCCTGCGGGGCTTGTGTCAGTCCGAACAAGGACCGTCCGCCGCGGGGATTTCTCCTGAGATCTTCGCGGAACACCGCTTCCGCCTCGGCCGCGCGGCCGGCCAGCAGCAGAGCGGCGCCCAGGCTCTCGCGCACCGGATAGTGCCAATCCGCCGGTTCGTTGTAGGCCAGCCGGTCCTGCATGGCGACCGCAACGCCGAGATCGCTGACGGCCTTTTCCAGATCGCCCTTCTCTTGCGCGATGCGCGCATCAACGATCGCAAGGCCGATGCTCAGCACCTCTTTCGCCGGCGAGTTGCCGTAGCGGCTGCCGGCCGGCAGCGTGTCGATGATCTTCGACAGGCTTTCCCGTTCCGAGACTGCGTGCTCGGCATCATCCTGCGCCGCGAGCGCAACGCTTCGTGCGTAGTGGCGTAGTCCGCGCGAGATCGGCAGGTCCTTCGCGGGTTCCGGCGCCGCCAGAACGGTCTTCCAATCCTGGAAGCGCACGTCGGTCAGCAGCGGATACATGCCGAAATATTCGGTGATGAAGTTCGTGAGGGCCGGGATGTCACCGGCATGGACATGCAGGCTTTGGCTCAGCTTCTCCGCCGCCGCGCGCGCATCGCCATAGCGCCCCTCCATGCCGCGCGCCGCGGCGATGAAATGCAGATTGTGATGAAAATAGAGCATGGGATAGGCGCCGGTCACATGCTCAGTGTCGATGTAGGTCTGATCGGTCGCGGCCGCGATCACGTTCGCATCGGCTGCCGCTTTGTAGTCGCCGACCAGCATGTAGATGTGCGATGGCATGTGAACCAGATGGCCCGCCGCCGGCGCGATGGTCTCCAGTCGCTTGGCCGCCGCCAGGCCCCATTCCGGATGCGGCGATGCTTCGACGGCGTGGATATAGAGATGGTTGGCACCCGGATGCTGCGGATCGCGTGCCAGGACACGCTCGAGAACCGCGATGATCTCCAGAGTCCGGGACCAAGGCTCCCCATCCTTGGACCACAATTTCCAGGGATTGAGATCCATCAGGCTTTCCGCATAGAGCGTCGCGGCATCGAGATCGTCAGGATAGGCTTCGCTCAACGCCTTCATGCGCGCGGCAAAGGCTTCCGCGAGCTTGTGCCGGTCGGCCTTGGGATCGCTGGAATAGCGCGCCACCAGCGCTCCGACATAGGCGTGCTCGCGCGCCGGCGCCTTCTCCGCCAGCGTCAGTGCCTGCTGCGTGAGGTCGTAGGCCTGCTTCAGCTGCTCCGGTCCCGCCGGCAGGTTGTAGTTGGGACCGAGCGCATAAGCCATGCCCCAGAGCGGCATCGGCGATTTCGGGTCCAGCTCCGACGCGCGGTGGAACGCGCGGATCGCTTCAGCGTGATTGAAGGCGAAAGCGAGGATGAGCCCCTGATCGAAGTATCGCTGCGCATAATTCTGCGCGGTCGCGATGATGTGGTGGTGATCGCCCAGGCCCTGGATCAAAGATGCGGGCTTCTCATGGGCCGCGGCGCCGGATGCCATCAAGGCGATCACGGCGGCAGCGCTCAACAGATGGTCGCGCATGTCGTACCCTCCAGCAACCGGCCGCATGATCCGGCCTCCCGACGGGCGATCTCTACTCGTCGCCTGCCCGTCGCGGATGGATGTAGGGCCTCAGCGCCAACCATGCTGTGAAGCGCGCCACAGCCCTGAGACATCGCGGCTCAGCGCCGCTCACGGCCTCGTGACAATGTGCAAATAAGTCGCAGTTGCATCTCGACCGGGGGCCTTCTATCTTTCGCGGCAAGCACATTTCACTGGAGTACCGCGATGTTCACGCGCCGTTCGATGATGCTCACCACGGCGGGTCTCGCCGGCGCCGCCATGCTGCGCGGCCCGCGGGCGCGCGCTGACGCAGGCGAGGTGAACATCTATTCCGCACGCCACTATCCGGCCGACGAGCACTTGTTCGCGCGTTTCACCGAAGAAACCGGCATCGCGGTCAACCAGATCAAGGGCACTGGCGAAGAGCTGATGGAGCGTATCAAGCTCGAGGGCGAGGAATGTCCGTGCGATCTCTTCATCACGGTCGATGCCGGCAATCTGTGGCGGGCCCAGGACCAGGGCATCTATCAACCGGTCAGCTCGGCGGAACTGGAGAAGCATATCCCCGCCTATCTGCGCGAACCGACGGGACTCTGGTTCTCCTTCACAAAGCGCGCGCGCGTCTTCGTCTATGATACCGCCAAGATAAAGGCGGAGGACCTCTCCACCTATGAAGCACTGGCGGAAGAGAAGTGGAAGAAGCGGGTGCTCATCCGCTCGTCCAACAACATCTACAACCAATCGCTGGTCGCCTCCATCATCCACAATGACGGGGCGGAGGCAGCGCAGACCTGGTGCAACGGCATCGTCGCCAATATGGCGCGCCCGCCCAAGGGCGGCGACATCGACCAGATCAACGCACTGGTCGCCGGCGAAGGTGACGTCGCAGTGTCCAACACCTATTACTTCGCCCGCATGCTCTCGGGCGATGACGATGCGCTGAAGGCGAAGCTGGCCAAGTGCAAGGTCTTCTTCCCCAACCAGGGCGATCGCGGCGCCCATGTGAACGTGTCGGGTGCCGGCGTCGCCGCGTATTCGCCCAACAAAGACAATGCGATCAAATTTCTGGAATTCATGATCTCGCCCGAAGCGCAGGCGATCTTCGCCGGTGCCAATTTCGAATATCCGGTGCGCGACGGGGCCGAGCAGTCGCCGGTTATCACCGCCTGGGGCGGCTTCAAGGAAGACGCGATCAACGTCGTCGAACTCGGCAAGAACAATGCCGAGGCCGTCATGATCATGGACCGCGCCGGCTGGGCGTAGCGCCCATCGCGGCAGAAACCTCCGGTCATGGCATATCCTTTGGCATAGGCCTTGGCTCAATCCGCTATCGTTAAACCTTCCTTTATTGGAGCTCCTCGGCTTCTCGGATGTGATGCGCCTCGGCATGGTTCTGAACGAGAGAGCGCCGGCCCATCGCGGCTACGCCGCCGACATCCATGCCAGCGGCACGCACCTGCTGGAGCTGATCAATGACCTGCTCGACCTCGCCAAGATCGAAGCCGGCACGATGGAGCTGAGCGAGGAGCTGGTGGACGCCGCCGGCCTGGTTGGCGAAGTCGCGACCATCATGGCTGACCAGGTCGCCCGTGCCGGCTTGACGCTGGCCCAGCAGATCGACCCAGCTGTCCCGAGCCTCATCGTTGATGCACGCAGCTTCCGTCAGCTGCTGTTCAACCTGCTCTCAAACGCAATCAAGTTCTCGGCGGAAGGCGGACATATCACGATCGCCCTTGCCCCGACCAATCAGGGCGTCATCCGCCTCACGGTCTCGGATACCGGTATCGGCATCGCCGCGCGCGACCTGCCGCGCCTGATGGAGCCGTTCTCGCAGGTCGACAGCGCGCACAGCCGCCGGCACAAGGGAAGCGGCCTCGGCCTCATCCTGGTGCGCACGCTGGCGGAGCTGCATGGCGGGCAGGTGACGATCGAAAGCGAGCTTGGCCGCGGCACCAGCGTCCACATCGACCTCCCCGCCTGGCGCGCTCCGCAAGCCGATGGGCGCCGACGCGCCGCCGCCGACTAGGACTCTGCCGTCAGCCAACTGCGTACGTCCGCCGGCATTTCCTCAAGGCTGCGCGTGAAAGCAGCTTGCTCGCTCTCGAACACGCGGCGGACATAGGCGTTGGTCACCTCCAGGAACGCCTGTTCGATACGCGCGGCCAGCTCCTCGTCGAAAGCACGGCGCAACTTCCCGCGCTTGACGCCCGCCTTGACCAGATTGCGCACGTTGAGCGCGAATGCATCCTGGCCCATCTGCGCGCCCAGCAGGGCGTATACATCGTTGAGCAGAAGCGCCGCAATGTTTTGCGCCTTCTTCTGCGACGTGTTGAGGAAAGCGACAATCGCAGGATCGATCTCGAATCCGACCAGCGCCCGCACCAGGTCGCGCACCAGGTTCTCCGCCGCCAGCGCCCGGTAGCTCAGAAGCGTCACGCGCTTGCTATCCCAGTTGCGGAAGAACACGATCGAGCGCTGCTGCAGGCAAAGCTGTTTGGCGAGTTCGCCCCTGACCGCATCGAAATGGAACGAGGCGCGGCCGGACCTTACCAGCTCGCGATATCCCGAACACGCATAGCCGACAGCGTCGCGCACCACGAACACATAGCGGATGTCGTCGAACAGGCGGCCGGTTATCTCCGCCCAGTGCGCGAAGGCATCCGGATACTCGTGGAAGGAGGTGGCCATCTCGCAGGACAGCAGTACCGTCTTGCAATTCTGCGCCTCCGCGGTCGCAATTACCTCCGAGAGGTAACGGTCCGCTCGATCGTACCGGCCGGTGAAACAGTCGTTCAACACGTCGGCGTGCAGAACATCGGTGAACTGGCCATCGGCCGGCCCGCGTGGATAGAGAATGCCGGCGGCCGCCAGCGCGCTTTCCCCCGCCCGCAACGTGTGCTGCAGGCTGGTCGAGCCGGTCTTGTAGTGACCGCCGTGAAAAACCAAGGAAACCATGAAAATGACACCCCATAATTCGGGGCGACATAGAGACCGGACGGCGCGGCTTCGTCAACCGCCGAAAACGCCGCGCTGGGGCGATGTTAGACGAAGAATTTCAAGCCGTTGATGACCTTGTCCACAACCTTCCGCTCGGCGTGGATGCCGATTCCCACCAGGTCGAGTGCCTCCGTCGCCTGTTCCCCGACCGCGGCGCGGTTGTCGGAATCGTTGCTGGTCTTGAACAAGGGCGCAGTATAGATCGCGATCCGCAAGGTGCGCGACATCGCCCGCTGATGGGTGCGCATGAGGTCGGCGGCATCGGCGCCAAAGACGAACACCGGCTCCCGCACCAAGGGTGTGTAGAATCGGCCGCTGCCGTCTCGGTACGGTTCGCCGACGATTTCCGGGTAGGTGCCGGCGAGCCCGCCGGTCAGGAAGGCGGCCACATTGGCGACCTGCCAGGGCAGCAGATCGCGGCGGAGCACAAGGGCGGTCTTTGTCGGATAGATCATGTCTGCAATAATGGGAGCCTCGGCCCTTCGGTCTTGAACGTTTGTGCATGATGCAGGCGCGCGACGACTTTCTTCGGCAAGACGAACCCTGCCCTGGCTTTCGCCGGCTTGCGGCGCGGTTCCACGGCCATGCCTATGATCCGCATCGCCACGATTGCTACGCCATCGGCGTCACGCTCGATGGCGTACAGGAATTCCACTATCGCAGCGCCGTACGAGCCAGCAGCAAAGGCCAAACCATGGTGCTGCATCCGGATGAAGTCCATGATGGCCATGCCGGCATCAAGGATGGCTTCACCTATCGCATGCTCTATGTGGATCCGGCCTTGATCTGCGCCGCACTCGACGGCGCTCCGCCGCCCTTCATATGCGAAGCGGTGGCCCGCGATGATGAGCTTGCCGCCATCGTTACGGAAGCGTTCGAGGATTTCCCCCACGCGCTGGCGCCGATGGCGATGGACGGGCTGATCGCCCGCCTCGCCGACACGCTCGACCGGCGCAGCGACCGTCGGCCGCCCCGCCCCGGTGCGCGCCATTCGCTGGCTGCAGCCGAGCGGGCGCGGCAGTTGCTTGAGGAAACCACCGATCCCGCGATCTCGTCAGCCGAGCTGGAACAGGCGACCGGGCTCGACCGCTACGCCTTGGCGCGAGCGTTTCGTGCCGCGTTCGGCAGCTCGCCGCACCGCTACCTGGTGGCAAAGCGCGTGGCGCGGGCGCAGCGCCTGCTGGCGACGGGCGCGAGCCTCGCCGAAGCGGCGGCGGGCGCGGGTTTCGCCGACCAGAGTCATTTCACGCGGCATTTCAAGGCGCATCTCGGCCTGACGCCGGGGCGATATATCAGCCTCCAACGCGTCGCCTGAGGTGGCGCTCCTCACCAAAGCACGGAGTGACCCATGCAGTTGAAAGGCTCCTGCCATTGCGGCGCGGTGAAGTTCGACGTGAAGGCCTACGCCCCCGCCCCCTATCTTCGGTGCTATTGCTCGATCTGCCGCAAGACCGCGGGCGGCGGCGGCTATGCCATCAATCTTGGCGCCAATGCCAAGAGCCTGAAAGTCCGCGGCAAGAAATTCATCACCAAGTTCCATGCGCGGATTGACGGCAAAAAGAGTCCCGGCGAGCGCAGCTTCTGCAGCAAATGCGGCACTGCGCTTTGGGTCTGGGATCCACGCTGGCCGGAGCTCATCCACCCGTTCGCCAGCGCCATCGACAGCAAGCTGCCGAAGGCACCGGAACACGTGCATATCCTGCTGGATTCGAAAGCCGATTGGGTGCCTGTCGATGCTAAGCCCGGCGATCAGCAATGCGATGAATATCCCGGCCAATCGCTCGAGGAATGGCACCGCGCGCATGGGCTGCTGAAGAAGGTCTAGGGCAGGCCGCACACCGCAGAGGTGACGTTTCGCAATTCACCTGCAAGTGCCCGCGCCGCCGCGATTTTTGGTAGATACGATCCTATAACGCTGTTACGCTTCCTATAAGACCGCAACGGGGGGCGTAGCGGTGGGGATTTCGTGCCTTTGGAACGGCCTCGTTCTGGCGCTGGCGTCCGCGCTGATCGCAGGCTGCGCCTTTGACAATGTCGGACTCCTCGCATCCCGCGTCACCAGCGCCGAAGGCGCCTGGGTCGTCGACGTCTATTCCGCCGGCGCCTATCTCCATACCCGTGCCGATGATCCCGGATTGCAGGTCGGCATCGGCCGCCGCTCCTACGTCTTCGACAAGCGCGACGCACAGGAGCTGACCCCCGGCTGGCACTATTTCACCGCACCGCTGCCGGAGCGCGCCTCCTTTGCGCGCGATTCCCGCACGCTCGGCCTCGAGACGACGTTCGCGCGCGATGACATGAGTCTCACGCTGGGTCTCCGCGCAACCACGGTCATGGCACGCGTTAGTGCGGGGGACGCTCGTTTCTATCGCTTGACCTACCTGCCGGAACAACCGGACGAGACCATGCTCGAGATCTTCGAAGTGACGAGAGGGGAAGTCGCATGTCTATTGTGCCAACAGCCCGCCGGTTTGCCATCGCAACTGGAGCAGCGCTGGCCCTGATCGCGGAACTGACGGGATGCCAGCCAACCAATCTTTACGTAGGCAGCAACACCATAGTCGGCCTCAATGGCGCGATGAACGCTGACCAGACCGCCGGCCATCTCATCGTAGGCTATGATCGGCGCTTTGCCGCCATCGTGCCGAAGTCAGCGCCGGTCTTGAAAGACGACGGCTCCATTGACCAGAGCAATCTCAACGCCCACGAAGCGATGGGAGTGCTGTCTTGTTCGGAACTTAAGGTTCAGGGCATTTTCGTTACCGGGTTCACAGAGTATCTCGCAACCGGCGATGCCGCACGGGAGTTTGCCAAGCAAGTCGCCGACCCGTCCGCCGCCTCGAACAATCAGGCCACAACTGCGGACATGACGAAGTTCTTCAGTTGCGCCATTCCGCATGCGCCGAAGCAATAGGTCGAATATTCGGGGGAAGTCATGAGAGCTTGTCGATCGATTATGGTGCTCAGCGCGTTGACAGCTGCCTGCGCGTTCGTAGCCGGTTGCCAGGATACGCTCATCTATGGCGAGAGCACGAGTTTCAACCTGGCGATTCACGTGAACGATAACCCGCAAACACCTCTCGAAGTAAATGCAGGACTCAAGCGCTATGTCGGCGAAATGGCACCGCCCGTAGCCACGAAAAAAGACGATGCGGGTAAGACCAAAGCGGACGGAGAAGCTGTCAGTTCCTTCTCCGGCTTTGCGCTGACCTATGACAGGGAGGGGATATTCGGCGATCTATTCATTCGCACGCAGTTTGCCTCCGGCCAGCCAGCCCGGGAACTGGCAAAGAAGCCGGCCGCAGCCGCGGAGGTCGTTCACGCCGATTTCCAACCCGCGCCCACGGATTCTCCCGCCACGCCCGGAACGCAATAGCGATCGAGTGGACCGAATGGCTCACTGTCAGTCTCGATCAGCGATGACCTGGGATTATACGGTGGCCATTCGTCGCCACATCCGATCCACAACCGCGCCTGCGCGTCCCGCGACCGCGATCGCCGGGCGCTCGACCCAGTGGTGCAATCCCCAGCCGAGGGTGATCGAGATCGCGAGGACGCCGAAGGTGGCGGCGGCCATCGATCCGGTGTGCCCCAGCGGGCGTTGCAAGAGGATAAAGGTGAGCGCGCCGAGGCTTGCCAGCACGAGCGAGTGGCTGAGATAGATCGCGAAGGAAATCCGGCCGAGGAAGCGCGACAGCGAATTGCCGAGAAAGCGCATGGCGGTCGGCGAGAGACAGATGCCGCCGATGATCAGCGCTGCCCGCCACGCCCCTGGATCGAGGTTCATCAGCCCCATATCGTCGGCGACTTTCGTCATGTCCTGCCGCAAAGATACCGTGCCGGACAGATGGTCGAGGACAGGCAGGACGACCAGCCCGAACGCAGCCAGCGCCAAGCCGCATAGATCCGGGATGCGTCCCATCATCGGCTCTTCGCGCTTCTTCAGAACTTCCCACATCATGATGCCGACCGGGAACAGCGCGCATTCATTGAGGATCCAGAATGGCGTCTGCAGCAGCGCCAAGGCGGCAAGCGCGCAAACGATGAGGCGCGTGCGCGCCGAGCGCGCCAGCAGACAGATCGCGAAAGTCAGGATCGAACCCGGAAATTCCACGCGCATCGTCCACAGCACGGGATTGTGGAACGGCGTTTCGGGGCCGGCGAAGGCACCATAGACCGCTTCCCACAGCACGCGCGGCAAGGTCGGATCGTACCAGCGCGGGAAAAGGCCCGTCGCCCAGGTCGATCCGGTGAACATGGCCGCCATCGGCGCGAGGTTGAAATTGGCGCGCAGCAGCGCCCACGCAAACAATGCGACCGTGAGGATCGGCAGCATCAGCCGCAACCAGCGTTTCGCGACCAGCCCAACGAGCGTCGGCCCGCCAAGCCGCCGCAACGCGCCGTCGGTGGCCGCCGCGAGCACGATGCCGGAGAGGATGAAAAAGACGCTGACCGCAAGCCCGCCATCGACCAGGAACGAGAACGGTCCCAGCTTGGGCGTCACCTCGCCGGTCTTCAGCCACACCGGCTTGAACGTCAATGCGAGATGATGCAACACCACGATCAGTGCCGCCCACCCGCGCACCCCATCCAGATAATCCAATCGCTCTATGTTGTGCGTTCTGTCCCTAAGAGACTCCGTCTGCACGCCGCACGTCCTTCAACTTTTCCCAAGCTCCTCCCGTCATGTGGTTCTTGTTCGGCGTGATCCAACGCGCCAATTGCGGCGAAATGTTGTGTGCCCTGTCGATGCGCGCGCGGATTCCCCAACTTGCTTCGGCAGATTCTCGAAAACTCACAGCACTCTTCGTCCACGTGAGTCCGAATCAGCGCGCGCGGGTCGATCGCGCGCGAGTCGTTCATGCATCTCCACAATGTTGACGCAATTCATTCTCGCCTCGTTCTCACTATTCATCTTCCATTCAGAAAAGCACCGAAACATAGCGAAAGACTTCGTGAGCGCGATATTGAAGATGGCCTTGTAAATCGCGGCTTTCTTGCACCTCCCCGAAGAAAATCCGCAACGGAGCGTGCAACGTTCGACTTGGCACGTGGTTTCCTGGCGGGAGCTTCCGGATCAAACGCAAAGGAGTATGTCATGCGGAAGGAAACAACCCGTTGGAGCCTCTTGGGTGCAGCGGGTGCGTTGGCCTTGGGATTTGGCATGTCGACCAGTCAGGCGTCGCCGCTGGTTCAGGGCAGTGGCGGTCCGAAGCTAACTGACACCCCAATTCAAGTCGCAGAGATCGGTGCGGACGTGGGCGCAGGCGCTGGTGCCGGCGCGGACGCGAGCGCCGGTACAGATGGTGCGAGCGCAGGCGCTGACGCCGGCGCGGATGCGGATGCGTCCGCCGGCGCGGATACTGGCAGCACGAGCGGTGGCACCGGCGGTACGGCCAGCGGTAGCACCGGCGGTACGACAAGTGGTGGCACCGCTGATACCGGCGGCACTGCTGATACCGGCGGCACCTCTGCCACCGGCGACGCCGATGCAGGCGCAACCGCAGATCAAAGCGGCGTCTCCGCTTCTGCGTCCAGCTCCGCCACCGCCAGTTCGTCAGGCGACGGCGCAGCGAGCGCCTCGTCTTCAGCTGGCTCGCAGGCCGGCACGTCGGGCGGATCGACTCTGCTGGGCGCGCAGGCGACGTCCGATGGCGTCGCGACCGGTACAGATGCGAAGACCGACACCAACGCTAGCGTCGATGTGTCGGGTGCCGGATTGACCGGCAGCTCCGATTCCTCGGCCGGCGGCTCGTTGACCGGCGATGGCTCGATCGGCGCGGCTTCGGCTGCTTCGGCGGGCCTGTCGACGGACGGTGACATGTCGACCGTACAATCGACCGGCGGCGCCGCCGTCTCGATCGATGGTGACGGCACCGGCAACGCGTCGACCGAATCCAAGGCGGGCGTGACCGACGATGGTATTGCCGGCAGCGCCAGCGGCGATGCCTCTGCTGACCTCGCCAGCGAAGGCTCAGCCTCGGTCGGCTCAAACGCCGGCATCACAACCAGCACTCCGGGTAGCAGGCAGAAGATCCAGGGTGCGGCCGGTGCCACCGCCGATCTCAACGGCGACGGCGTGGCGGACGCGAACACCGATGTCGATGTCGGCCTGACCGACCCGGCCAGTGCAAGCTCGCATGTCGACAGCACATTGAATGGCCCAGGATCCCTGGACGCCCATTCGGATGCCTCTGCGAGTCGAAACCCGAGCACAGCGACCGTCACCGCTGACTCGAACGCGAGCGCCGATGTCAACGGCGATGGCAGTGCCAACGCCAGCACCGACGCCGCGGGCAGCATCCGGCTGGACAAGCAGCATGTCGGCGAAGCCAACACCTCCGCCGACGGCACGCTCGACGGCCAAGGGTCGATTGACCTCGGCTCTGCCGTCAAGCTGCACGGCACCAAGAAATCCGCAGTCGAGGCCGATGCGGGCTCTACCGCGGATGTGGTTGGCAACGGCTCGGCCGGTACCACAGCCGATATCGATCTCGGCGCCACCGGCAATAACGGCCAATCGGCGAATGCGGCCGCGAATGCAGAGGCACAGGCCAAGGGTCTCAACCCGAAGGCAGCCTCCAACGCCGGCGGCTCTGTCGCCGTCACCGACGACGGCGCCAGCGCTGATGCGGACGCCGACGCCAACGGTTCGGCGGACGTCCCGCCGGAAGCGTTGTCACCGGCGGTCAACGTACTGCTGAAGACCAACACCAACACGTCAGCCAATGTGGAGTAACGGCATGATGGTCGGGTGAAGCGAGGCCCGCGGTCTTTGGATCGCGGGCCTTCACCCGGTGCACCGGATGGCGCCGGCCCGCGGCACCACGCCGGTTCAAGAGAGCAGCGGGCAGGAGAAGGAGCCTCACCATGTCATCAACATCGAACACGAGGATCGCGCAAAGCGCGCTGTGCGTCGTCCTCATTGCGGGCGTCTCCGCTTGCGCAGGCACGCGCGAGCCGTCCTATCCGATTCCCGATGATCCGGGCATCTATGCATTCACCACCAAGGACAATCTGCACCGGCTCGATGGCGACCGGGACTGGGAAGCGGAGACCTGGCCCGAGCGGTCCAACATGCCGTCCAACGTGCAGTTCGTGATCAGCGACCCCGCCCTCGCCGGCCGGTCCGCCGGCAATTCCGTCGAGCTGTGGCGCGTGGCCTGGGTACGCAGCGAGATCAACGCGCAGAACCAGGCGATGCCGGTCGAAGGCAGCCAATGGGCGGTGGCGCCGATCGAGCCCTTCAGCGTTCCGTTCCGCTATGAATCGCCGGCGGGCCAGACCGACATTGTGCATATCGTGCCGACCGTTCCGCTGCAGCCCGGCCTGTATACCTTGCGCATCGTCAATCCCGGCGCGCGTCAGGCGCGGGTCGGAGTCGGATGGAACAAGGTCGATCAGCGGCAATATTCGGCGGCCAACTGCGTCGACCGCTATCAGCAGGGTAGTGCCTATCGCCCCTGCACGCCCACAGTTGCTCCCGCAGTAGGCGCGCTGCCTGCACCGGGCGATCAGTTCAATCCGGGCATGACGGCAGACGCGTCGAACGGCGGGCTCGCAAGCATGTCCGCGCCGGAGCCGGGTGCCGTCCTTGCGCCATTGCCAGCGCCGGCGCCAGCCGCAGCGCTGCCGCCCCCGCCAGCTGTCGCACAGCCGGCCGTGGCACAGCCGGCCGCCGCAGCTCCCGGGGCTCAGAATCTGCAGATCTCGTTGGTCGATCCGGTGCGCAGGAATGACGGTCTGCTGATCCAGGGTGTAGTGATCAACACCAGCAATCAGGTGCAGACCATCCCGACCATGCAGGGCAGCCTGGAGAACCAGGCCGGCCAGGAATTGCGGCGCTGGGTGTTCCAGCCGCCGGTGCAGACGCTCGCGCCGGGTGCGCGCGCGAACTTCAAGACCGAGGTGCGGCCGCTGCCGAACGGCGTGGCGCGCGCCAGCGTGGCGTTCATCGCGCGATGATGTGCGATCGTTCCGTTGAGGATTGCAGGCCGGCACATTGTTTTGGCCGCAATCCTCGCCCGAAGCGGTGCAGTGATCTCCGGATGATTGAGGCTCCCCCGGAGATTGCGGTCCGCTTCGGGCACCCGATCGAAGGGAGCCTGAATCCATGGAGGCAGTGATGACCGACAAGTTCCAGTTCATGGTGGCAGCGCTGGCCGCGCTTGGCCTCGGTGCGCCTGTCCCCTTCGCGTTCGCGGACAGCGTGCAATCGACCAACAGCTCGAGCTCAGCCTCCGCCTCTGCATCGGCCTCTGCATCGAGCTCGGTCACCACGACCGGCAGCAAGCAGGGCAAGTGCAAGGCCGAAGCCACCGCCAACGCCAAGGCCAACGGTGTCGAGGACAGCGATCACGATTTGAAGGTGGCCGAGGGCGACGGCTGCTCCGCCAAGGCGGAATCAAGCGCAACCGTGAAGCCGCAGCAGAAGCAGCAATCGGAGTAGTGCGCCGAAGGCTGGGATGGAGACGGACCATGGGACAGCAGGAACAGCGCCTTGAGCCGGACGACGACGCATCGCTGATGCGGCGCGCGCGTCTCCGGCCCTTGTTTCGATCGATCGCAGCCTGCGCGCTCGCTCTGACGCTCGGGCTTGGCCAGGCCTATGCAGGGGTACTGGTCGACGAGCATCGCGGCGGCGGCGATGGGCACGACAAGGAAAAGAGCGCGTTGGTATCGGAAAGGGCCGGCGACCGCGAGCAGCACGTCGCCGTGGCAATCCATTCCGAAGAAGACGCCGCCACCCAGGGCTGGACGCGCACGATCACACGCACTTTCACGCGGAACGGCTTCGTCATCAGCGTTACCAAGTCCAAGAGCGTCGCGTTCGACGAAGAGGGCAACCGCGCCGTCGCGAGGGCGATCGCCCGGGCACGTGCGCCGAACAATGTCGCCGCCGTGCGCGACGGCGCCGGCAAAATCGTCGCCAAGGCCAGCGTCGATGTGACCGGCAACGGCGCCGGAAGCGCCGATGCCGGCGGCTCGATCGGCGTCGTCGGCGGCGGCGTCAAAGTTTCCACCTGGGGCCGAACCAGCGCCGAGGTTTTCTAAAGGATTTTGTGAGCAGGCTCCCACTACCCTCTCTTCCGCGGCGCGTGCCGGCATTCGACATCCCCCCGAGCGAATGCCGGCATACGTCAGCGGAGAGAGGGATTTTTTTTGGGTTGAGCTTGCCTTTGTTTCCCAGCCCCGCGACGGAGAAGGGAATCTCTCTGTCCCCGTCTTGCCATTCTCGCGCAATGGGGTTATGTTCCCGTCCTCTTTCAACGTCGAATCGCCGGGAGGCCTGCATGATTGGTATGTTTGTGCCGCACAACCCCGGCCCGTCCGAGCATTAGGACACGCGACGCGCAGGTAGGCTCAAGGCCGCCTGCTCCCACAAACCCCTAAGCGATACCGGCAGCCGCGATCCACCGCCCCTTTTGGGCTGCGACTTCGCGCTGTTTTTGTCTCTGCGTTTTCGATTGGAGCGGCTGCCGCTTGCGTGGCGCCGGATATTTCGATGAGCGTCCTTGACCGTTTTAGCGACCGCGCGGCTCCGTTCCGCAATGTGCTCGCCTTCAGCTTCCGCCACTGGGCCCGGCAGCGGCGCGTGGTAGTGTTCATCGCCATCGGCGTCATGCTGATGACCCTCGCAGACGTGCTGCTGCCGGTCTATGTCGGCCGGCTGATCGACGCCCTCACGCCCGTCGTTCAGGGCGGCGCGCCGGTGGATCGCGGCATCGCCCTGCGAGAAGCGATCCAGGCGCTGGCCGCGATGATCGGTCTCGGCCTGCTCATGCTGGTGATGCGGCACCTCGCCTTCACCGGCGTCGTGCACATGACGCTGAAGCAGATGACCGACGTGGCGCGCGAGGCCTTCTGGAAGGTGCAACGTTTCGCGGCGGAATGGCACGCCAACACTTTCGCCGGCTCGATCGTGCGCAAGGTGACGCGCGGCATGTGGGCAGTCGACCTGCTCAACGACACGTTGCTGCTGGCGCTGCTGCCATCCTTCGTCGTGCTGGTCGGCTCGACCGCCCTGCTCGGCTACTACTGGCCGCTGATGGGCCTTGTCGTGACGGTGGGCGCGGTCACTTTCATCTGCATGACGGCGTTCCTCTCTGTCGGCTATATCGGGCCGGCGGCGCGCCTCTCCAACCAGTGGGATACCAAGACCGGCGGCGCGCTGGCCGATGCCGTGACCTGCAATCCCGTGGTCAAGTCGTTCGGGGCGGAGCTGCGTGAGGATGATCGCTTGCTGAGCGTGCTCGGCAAGTGGCGCAAGCGCACCTACCGCACCTGGATGCGTCACACCAACAGCAGCTCCTGCCAGATCGTGGCGCTGATCCTGCTGCGCACTGCCGTCATCGGCTTGGCCCTCTATCTGTGGTGGATGGGGCAGGCCAGCGCCGGCGACGTCGCCTATGTGATGACGGCCTATGTCGTGATCCAGGGTTATCTGCGCGACGTCGGCATGTATATCCGCGACTTGCAGAAAGCCGTGAACGACATGGAGGAGCTGGTGGAGATCCAGGGCCAGCCGCTCGGCATCGAGGACCGGGCCGGCGCGCAGCCGATCGCGATCCGACATGGCCGGATCACATTCGAGAACGTCACGTTCCACTACCGCGGCCATCACCAGCCGCTCTATGACGGGCTCAGCGTCACCATCGGCGCGGGCGAGAAGATCGGGCTGGTCGGGCTCTCGGGCTCGGGCAAGACCACGTTCGTCAAGCTCATCCAGCGGCTGCATGACGTGAATGGCGGGCGCATCCTGATCGACGGCCACGACATCGCCGGCGTGACGCAGGCGAGCCTGCGCGCGCAGATCGCGATCGTGCAGCAGGAGCCGATCCTGTTCCACCGCTCGCTGGCGGAGAACATCTCCTACGGCCGCCCCGGCGCGACCCAGGAGGAGATCGAGCGCGCGGCGCGCCTTGCCAACGCGCACGACTTCGTCGCCACCCTGCCTAAGGGCTACGGGACCATGGTGGGCGAGCGCGGCATCAAGCTCAGCGGCGGCGAGCGCCAGCGCGTCGCCCTCGCCCGCGCGTTCCTGGCCGGTGCGCCGATCTTGATCCTGGACGAGGCGACCTCGAGCCTCGACTCTGAATCAGAGGCGCTGATCCAGGAGGCGACAGAGCGATTGATGCAAGGCCGCACCACCATCGTGATCGCACACCGCCTCTCGACCGTGCGCGCGCTGAAACGCATCCTCATCTTCGACCGCGGCCGCATCATCGAAGAAGGCGACCACGGCGCCCTGATCCAGCGCGAGAAGGGCGTCTACCGCCGCCTGTTCGATAGACAAGTCGGCGGGTTGTTGGTTGAGGTCGGATAGACAGAAGAGAACGTTTCAGTCCTCATGCCAGCCACTCGCTCTCTTCTGTCATCCCTGCCGAGCCCTCGGGTCCGCGCTATGCGCGGCCCAAGGACAGGCTCCGCGAGAGCCGGGACCCATTGGGCCTCGATTGCGCGGGGGAGAAGCCGCATGGGTCCCGGCTCTACGCCGCTCCGCGGCTTGGCCGGGATGACAGGACTAGAGAGTGCAATTTCAGGAGCACCATGACCCCCCACGTCCTCGCCGTCCACCGCAGCCCCACGCACAGCTTCAGCAAATCCCCTGCGCTCTCGATCCAGCTCATCGCCGGCCTCGGGATCGAAGGCGACGCGCATGCCGGCGCAACCGTGAAGCACCGCTCCCGCGTCGCCCGCGACCCGACCCAGCCGAACCTGCGCCAGGTGCATCTCATCCATGCCGAGCTGCACGACGAACTCAACGCAGTCGGCTTCAACGTGAAGCCCGGCGGCATGGGCGAGAACATCACCACACACGGCCTCGACCTGCTCGCCCTCCCCACCGGCACGCGCCTGACGATCGGCGAAGCGGTGATCGAGGTGACCGGCCTGCGCAACCCGTGCGTTCAACTCGACCGCTTCCAAGCGGGCCTGATGCAGGCGACGCTCGATCGCGACGCTGCCGGCAATCTCATCCGCAAAGCGGGCGTGATGGGC
Source organism: Dongiaceae bacterium (assembly GCA_035695765.1). GTDB lineage: Bacteria > Pseudomonadota > Alphaproteobacteria > Dongiales > Dongiaceae > Dongia_A. The sequence goes on along the minus strand of DASRRI010000106.1, from coordinate 46,620 downwards.
GTGGTGCTGGTTGGCGGCGATGTGCAGGCGGGGGATGACATCCATGTGCAGATGCCGGAATGCGAGCGGCGCGCATTGGCGCCGGTGTAGAGCTTGACAAATGTCGCTTACCGACGCTTTTCGCTACGCCTTCTTGCGACGTGACTTCGCCTCTTCCCCGATCGCTCGAATGACTTGCGTGACGTCGTGGCCCAGTAACATTTCCGCTCCGGCGGCCAAGACAGAGGAGCGAGTCTGTCCGCTACGATCGGCATAGGCATCGATTTGCCGTAGTACATTGGAATCCAGGCTGACCGTGACCCGCTCGAGCTTCCCGATCGGCGCGCGCACGGCAATCGGGGCGACCACGGCTTTGACCCATTCCTACACCATGCTCCTCGCACCATACCTTATTCTTGCGAATCTCCTCCAATGTGCTGGGCTCCGGCAGCGGATAGCCAAAATCCCTCAGTACGGCGGTATGTCCAGCGAGCGCGTCAACTGCCATGCTGATCGCTTCGCCAAAATCCTCCCCCTGCGTCGCGCAGCCAGGCAAGTCGGGAAACAGAACCGACCAACCGTCGCCACGCTCCGGAACAAAAACCGCCATGTAATGCGTCATCTCAATCTCCCAACTCGGAAGCAGCCAGCCTTCATTTCAACCCAGCCGCCTTCAATATCGATTTCATAGTACATTTCTTCAGATCCTTCCTCGGGCGCGGAACCGTTACTGTGCCTAACTTGGTCGGATGCCGACTTTGTCGCCCCTACTTCCCGAACACCTCCAACAGCTGCTGCGCGATCGCCGGCGCGAGTGCGAGCAGATACGTCCGGTAGCGCTCGAAATAGACCTGCGGACTCGCTCCCGCGAACGTCTCGTCGATCAGCTTCTGCGCCGCCCCGCGATCTGCCTCCAGCGTGTCGGGATAGGCGACGATCTCGGCCGCGAGCTGGCGGCACTTGCGTGCCAGCACAGAGCGGGTCGCGAAGATGAGCGCTGCCACCATCAGGCCGTACCAGACCGCACTGAATTGCAGGACGCTGTCGGTCATCGTCTCGTAGTTTGCCTTGAGGTGCCGCGCGGTGTCGGCGCCGATCAGCACATCCTCGTTCATGATCGCCTGCGGCCAGTGCATCCAACTGCTCATCTGCGCGATGCCGGCCACCAGCGCCAGTGAGATGACGAAGCTGAGCAGCTCGAACCGCCGGAGGCGGCCGGTGAACCAGTCCTTGAGCTGTGCGACCGGGACCGGGACCCGCTGGCCCGCCGCATCCAGAACCGGATCTTCGAGGCCGCGCGGCAGCATCACCATCGCCGCCAGCAGGATGAGGCCGGCGGCGCCGATCGTGCGGGTCGAGATGGTCTCCGCCCAGGCCAGAGTCTCGAACGGCTTCAGATCCGCCGCGAACAAACGCTTGGCGTAGTTGTCCAAGAACTCGGGCAAGATGCCCTTGCCCATGCACTGGAACAGGTACGGCGTGCCGCATTGTGCGGCGCCCAATATGACGACCATCGCGGGAATCGAGACCAATGCGACGACGAGCACGATGCTGAGAAAGGCATCGACGCGGCTCATGTCGGTGAGGTCGTCGCCGCGCACTTCGCCCGCGATTTCCCAGATCGTCCACACCGCCACCACGACCATCACGCCCGCCGCTGCGACGAACAGCATGGTGGTGGTGACGATCATGTGCTTGCCGGCGATGACGGCGCCAAGCGCGGAGCGCACGCCCGCAGCGCCGGCCAGCTGCGGGTTGCCGAAATAAGGCGAGACCTGCAGCATCAGGAAATACCAGCAGAGGAACCCGAGCAGCAGCGCGAGGCCGAAGCTCGCCGCCGGCATCAGGCTCATCAGCCGCCAATCGGTACGGAACGGCGCCGCCATGCACTCCCCCGAGCGATGCGCGTGGGATTATGGCACGCCCCAGGCAACGGCGCAAAAAAAGAGAGAGGCTTTCGCCTCTCCCATTTCGCTCTCTACCTTACCAGGCGTGGCCGTTAGCGTTCGCCGCCCTTACGGCCAGCTTGGGATGCGCGTTCCCGGTCGTTCTGGAAGTTGCCGGGGTTGCGGTCGCCACGCGCATTGTCCTGGTGCGATTTGTTCGTACGCTTGAGCCGCTCCATCTCGCGGTCCTCATAGGCGTGCTTGTCCGGCTTGCTGGCCGATTCCGGCTTCGGCGCCTGTTTCCTGTTCTCATTCATTCTCACCTCTCCTTCTGCTCTCGGTTTCTCGGTAAACCGCAAAGAACAACCCCTGTTGCCTGGCAAATCCGCAGGCTATCCTGCCGCGGGGACTCAAAGTCGCGGGACCATGTCATGTGGCCGTTCAAACGCCGGCGGAATGCCGCGAAGCTGCGCGCCGCCTTTACTCGAAATCTGGCCGACGAGGTCGTCGACGAGCTGATCAAGAACCCGCGCCCGCTCCGCATGGCGCCCGGGCCGGCGAAGATCCATTTCATCCTGCTGCAAGTGCGCGACGATCCGCTCGATCAAGCTCCGGCACACATGGGCAAGGCGTTCGAGATCATCGTTCGGCGGGAGGGCAACGTCTGGGGTATCGCCTCGTCGATTGCGCTGGCCGCGTTCGGGTTGCCGTTTGAAGAGGATGCCGAGCGGGCCATTGGCCAGCGCGCCAAGAGCGTCGCGCGGCTGGTGACAGAGCTGGGCTCGGATATCCGCCTCGTCCATGGCACGGTCGATGGTTTGCTTGGCAATCTGGGAGCGCCGGAGCATCTCCATCACGGCCCAATGTTGCCTCGATTTTCGCACTACCTGGCGGCGCTCATGGCGTTGGAGTTCGGCCGGTCGGCAGAGGTTCCCGCTACTTGAACAGCGTCGGCTCTATCTCCTGGATCTCGACCTTCGCGCTCTGCTTGTCGAACAGGCAGAGCATGTAACCTTGATCGCCCTTCATGTGGGTCTGGGGCCATTTGCCGGTGACGATCAGGGCGGCCTCGCGCTCATAGGCGGGGCTGCTCCACATAACGCGGGGATTCTCCAACTCGCTGGCGATCTGGCAGGCGGCGCTCGCTTCCTTGATCAGAGCGTCCGAAGTTTCCTCGGATGCGGCGCGGACCAGCTGCGTCGCCAGCAGGTCGCCGAACAGGAGCGCCGCGATCGCCAGCACCGGCAGCTTCCATAGACCGGGGGCTTCCGCCATCATGGAGCCACAACACGCGATCCGCCGCCGGGTTGCGCCGCTATCCTTAAAATCGCCGCGGCGCTAGTCCATAGACCGTGAAGACCAGGATCATGGTCACGTTTGCTCCATCATCCGATAACGGCAGAAAGATGGATTCGTGCTGGATGAAGCGGTCGTCGCTGGTGATGCTGGGTCGCGGTCGAGGCGCGGGGCGCGGCTCTGCGTCACGCCGTCATAGTTCAGGAACACCGATTGCGCGCTGGTGCCGAAATAGCCTTCGCCGACCGGCAGCCCGGTCGGATCGCGCCCGCGCAGGGCGACTTCGTTGGTGCCGATCAGGCGATAGACGTATTTGCGCGCATCCGGCATCACATCGACCAGGCAGATGTCGGGCAGGAAGCGCAGGAACTCCAGCGGGTCGAGGTCCGAGCGGCTGGGCATCAGGCGGCCCATCCGCTTGCTGTCCCAATAGCGATAGATCGCGCGCATCCGCTCGTGGCAGTCGGCGATGAAGTCGGGATCGGCCATGCGTCTCCCAGCGCGTCCGTGGCCGATCTTAGAGGCAGCGCCGTCCCGGTTCCAAGCGCCACATGAGCCGGGGATATGCTATGAAATGCCATGCACAGCCTGATCTAGAAGGAAGACCAGAATGTCACACCCCGCTCTCGCACCGGGCCGCGTCGCGGTCATCACCGGCGGCGCCTCCGGCATCGGCCTTGCCGCGGCGCGCAAGTTCGCCGCCGCCGGCATGAAGATCGTGCTGGCCGACCTGAAAGGCGAAGCTCTGGATGGGGCCGCCGCCGCGATCGCCGCCATTGCGAAAGGCGGCAAGTCCGACGTGCGCGCCATCGCGACCGATGTCAGCGTGATGGAGGACGTGCAGCGCCTGAAGCAGATCGCCTATCAGAGCTTCGGCGAGGTCGCGATCCTCATGAACAATGCCGGCATCGGCAATGGCGGCGGGCCGTTCGAGAATTACGAGCGCTGGCAGCGCGTGCTCGCGGTCAATCTGTGGGGCGCCATCAACGGTACCCACGCCTTTGCGCAGGCGATGGTGGCGCAGGGCACGCCCGCCGCGATCATCAATACCGGATCGAAACAGGGCATCACCTGCCCGCCCGGCGACACGGCCTATAACGTCAGCAAGGCCGGCGTGAAGGTGCTGACCGAAGGGTTGGCGCATAGCTTGCGCAATATCGCTGGCTGCAAGGTGACGGCGCATCTGCTGATCCCCGGCCATGTCTGGACCGGCATCACCGGCCGCAAGCCCGACGCGCCGGCAAGCGACAAGCCGAAAGGCGCCTGGACGCCGGAGCAGACCGTCGATTTCATGCTGGAGCGGCTCAGCGATGGCGATTTCTACATCCTCTGCCCCGACAACGACGTGCCGCATGCGCTCGACGCGCGGCGCATCCAATGGGCCGCCGACGACATCATCCAGAACCGGCCTGCCCTCTCGCGCTGGCATCCCGCCTTCAAGGACAAGTTCGCGGATTATGTGAAAGACGTGACGCCCTAGCACTGCTATAGTTGTGCATTATCCGCGGGGGCTTCCGTGACGGAGACGACACGCGAGCGTGGGCCGGCGCCGCGCCGCAATTGGCGGCCGCTTTGGATGCGGGTCTACCCGCAGGCCGGGACCCGGATGCGCTGGCTGCAGCTCGCCATCCTGCCGGCGTTGTTCGTGCTCGGGATCTTCGTGGCGGTGGAGAGCTATCACTCGATCGACCGCGAGCTGACCGCCGCGGCGGCCTCGCGCCGCTCTTCACTCTCCTATCTCGCCGCCATCACGCTCACCGAAAAACTCGACCGGGTGGTCGATGTCGACGTCTCCCTGGCGACGCGCTTGCGGTTCCGCGATCTCGTGACACAGGGCAACTGGCCGGAAGCTGTAAAGATCATGGCGGGCGTGCCCAAGGATTTCCCGGCGATCGACCGCATTTTCCTCAGCGACCTCAGCGGCCATTTGATGGCCGACATCCCGGAGCGGCCGGAACTCCATGGTCAGGATTTCTCCTATCGCGATTGGTACAAGGGCGTCACCGCCGGCTGGAAGCCCTATGTCTCCACCGTCTACAAGCGGGCGGCATCGCCGCAGATCAACATCGTTGCCGCCGCTGTCCCGATCAAGAGCCAGGCCGGCGACAATGTCGGCATCCTGGTGCTGCAGGTGAAGCTGGAGAGTTTCTTCGCATGGCTTGCCGAGATCGATTTCGGGCCGAACGGGCATCTCTATGTGGTGGACCGCGCCGGGACAGTGGCCTTTCATCCCGACGTCTCGCCGCAGGGAGATGCCGTCAATATCCGGGATTTTCCCCTGGTGCGGAAGGTATTGGCCGGCGAGCGCGGCGAGGAGATCGCGAAGGATCCGCTGAACGGCGTGGACAATCTGGTCGCCTACGAACCCATGCCGAAATATGGCTGGGGCGTTGTCGCGGAACAGCCGCTCGAGCAGGCCTTCGCCGTGCGGGATGCGCAGCTGCGGCGCGTGCTCATCGCCTATGGCCTGATCGCGCTGGTCAGCCTGTTCACCATGTATCTCGGCGTGCGGGTCCTCGGTCAGCGGCGGCGCGCCGCCGAAGATGCCGCAGCCAAGGCGGAGCTGGAGCGCAGGGTGGCAGAACGCACCGAGGAGCTGCAGCGCAGCAACCAGGAGCTGGAGGGCTTCAGCTATTCGGTCTCGCACGATCTGCGCACGCCCTTGCGCGCCATCGACGGATTCGCCGCCATCCTGGATGACGATCATCGCGATGTGCTGGGGCCTGTCGGACGTCAACAACTCGCCACGATCCGCAGGAACACCCAGCGCATGGGCCAGCTGATCGACGACCTATTGGCGTTCGCCCGGCTTGGCCGCGCGCCGGTCGCGGCGAGCGACGTGGATATGGACGCCCTTGCGCGCGAGGCGATGGCAGAGCTGCGCGGCCATGGCGTCGGCGCTGACACTGCGCAGATCGTGATGAAATCCTTGCCGCCGGCGCGTGGCGATCCGGCCTTGCTGCGGCAGGTGTGGGTGAATCTGCTGTCCAACGCCCTCAAATTCACCACCGCTGTGGAGCATCCGCTGATCGAGCTGGGCGGCGAGGATCAGGGCGAGACCTGCGCCTATTACGTCCGCGACAATGGTGCAGGGTTCGACATGAAATATTACGCGAAGCTGTTCGGGGTATTCCAGCGCCTGCACGGTGCCGAAGAATATGCCGGCAGCGGCGTCGGGCTCGCCTTCGTCAAGCGCATCATCACGCGCCACGGCGGCACCATCTCGGCCGAAGGCGCAGTCGGCGGCGGCGCCACGTTCCGGTTCACTCTGCCGCGCGCGTGAACCGCCGCGGCTCTAACTCAAAACCTGATAGTGCGCCTCCGTCGGTTTGCAGGCCTTGCCGTTGATCGGCAGGATGTCCTGCGGGCAGGCCGACATGGCGACGATGCAGTCGATCTCCGCGCGCAGCACGACATAGTCGCCGGGCTTCGACAAGGGTTCGCCCCAGCTCTGTGTTCCGTCAGGCGCAAAGGGAATGTTCATCCAGAGATTCAGCGGGCTCGGCACTTCCGGCGCTTCGAGGCCGATCTGGCGCATCGCCGCCTTCAGGTTATCGGTGCAATTGTCGTGGTACTCTTTGCACCCCAGGAGGCCGTAGCGGTAATTGTCGCAGGCCGCGATGGCGGTGTCGTGCCGGCCGGGCGAGGTGTCCTCCACCATCGTCAGGATCGGGCGCCGCCGGTTGGTGTGCAGCCCATCGCCCTTGCGCGGCCAGAGCCGCCCGATGGTCGGACGCATATGCTCCATCGACATGAACTCGGTCAGGTCCTCGGCGCTGAAGCACCAGGTATCGACCACCTGGCTGCCATGGGTATTGATGATCTTGATCGACTGCCCCTTGGTCAGCCGCTGCGCCCTGCCCCGCCGCGCGGGGAGAATCATGAGTTCGCTGGTGGTCATGAAGCCTCTCTCCTGTCGAGCTGCCATCTGAGCGCAAACGCGCGCGAGACGCAACGGCACTTCTGCGCTGGATGACAAGACGCGGTACGCTCGACTAGTCTCGCCATCCGACGATGACATCGGAGACCCAATGAAAAGGACCATGAAGGCCGCCGCGCTGCACAAGATCGGCGGCAAGCTTCGGATCGAACAAGTTCCTATTCCGACGCCGGTTCGCGGCGAATTGCTGATCAAGGTCGCGGCTTGCGGCGTCTGCCACTCCGACCTGCACGCGATCGACGGCGATTGGTCGCCACCGCCGGCCTTGCCGCTCATTCCCGGCCACGAAGTCGCGGGACACGTGGCGGCGCTCGGCGAGGGCGTGACAGGCTTGAAGCTTGGCGATGCGGTTGGCGTGCCGTGGATGTACAGCGCATGCGGCACATGCGAGTTCTGCCTGGCCGGTATGGAGACCATCTGCAAGGCGGGTGAAGCGAGCGGCTATACCAAGCCGGGCGGCTATGCGGAATACATGGTGGCGGACGCGGCGTTCGTCGCGCGGCTGCCGAAGAATGCCGACCTTTACCAATTTGCCCCGATCCTGTGCGCCGGCGTCACTACCTATCGCGGCCTGAAACGCACCAACGCGCGGCCCGGCCAATGGGTGGCCGTGGTCGGCATCGGCGGCCTCGGCCACATCGCCGTGCAATATGCCAAGGCCATGGGTTATCGCGTCGCCGCGGTGGACGTGACGGACGACAAGCTGCGCCTTGCGAAAAAGCTGGGCGCCGAACTTGCCGTCAATGGCCGGGAACGGAACGCGCCGCAAGTGCTGCAGGACAAGATCGGCGGTGTCCATGGCGCGATCGTCACCGCCGTCGCGCCGCAAGCCTTCGAGCAGGCGATCGCCATGCTGCGTCCGGCCGGGACAGTCTGCTATATCGGCTTGCCCGGCGGCAAGAAGGACGAGATCCGCGCCTCGATCTCCGCCATCACCAACTGGGAGCTGAGCGTGCGCGGCTCCAATGTCGGCACCAGGCTCGACCTCGCCGAAGCCGTCGCCTTCGCCGCCAACGGCCTCGTCACCGCCAAAGTCAGGAAAGCGCCGCTGGAGCAGATCAACGAAATCTTCGATGAGATGCGCGCGGGCCGGATCCTTGGCCGTACGGTCCTGAAACTGGCATGATGAGGCGCATGAATCAGCAACCGGGTTCCACCATGGCCAGTATCTTCGCCGACTTGTCCGTCAAGGACCTGTTTCCAACGCCAATCTGGCTCGCGGACGTCGATCCGGACCTGGCGGCGCGGCTGAACCCGGAACTCGAGACGGCCATCAAGGAGCTGATAGAGCCGCGCCCGCAGATCCCGATCGGCAGCACTTGGCAGACAGCACCGGTGCTGCACCGGCACGAGCGCTTCGGCGAGTTCTGCGGCCTGGTGCGCAAGGCCGGCGCCGCCGCGATTGCCTTTCTCGATCTCAAGCATCGCGACTTCGAGATCACCGGCTGCTGGGCCAACATCAACCCGACCGGCGGGCTGAACAGTCCCCATACCCACCCCAACAACTTCCTGAGCGGCGTCTACTATGTCTCCCTGCCCGCCAACTCGGGGCATATCGTGTTTGCCGATCCCCGGCCGCAAGCCGCAGGCATCCTGCCGCCCGCGGAGAATTGGAACAAATATGTCGGCAATGAGATCAAGCTTGAGGTGAAGGAGGGGCGCATGGTGATATTTCCCGCCTGGTTGGTTCATTCCGTGCCCGTCAACCGCAGTGCGGAGGAGCGCATCAGCATCAGCTTCAACCTGATGTTCAAGGACTTTACCGAGAGCGTAAGCAAGCCGCTCTGGTCCGGTTCGGCTCCCATCCGCCGTTAGCGCTCGAGGAGGCCAGCTTGCCCTGCCTGCCGCATGATTTGATCGATTCCTTCCACCGCGACGGCACCATCGTCGCGGACGACGCCGTCACGCCCGCGCAGCTCTCAGCGCTCCGGGCGGAGTTCGACGCCTGGTGGGAGGAAAGCCGGGATCACGACAAGAACTACGGCGTGATGATCGACGGCCGCCCGCGCTTCGATCTGCAGATACCCGGCCATACGCGCGCGGCGCCCCTGCTTCGGCGGGTCAATTCGCCGACTGAGATTTCAGAATCCTATCTCGATGTCGTGACGAACTCCCGCATCCCCGACATGATCGCGGACCTGATCGGCCCGAACGTCAAGTTCCACCACTCCAAGATCAACGCCAAGCTGCCCGGCGCCGGTACCGAAGTGAAGTGGCACCAGGACTTCCCCTTCACGCCGCACAGCAACGACGATCTGGTGACCGCTCTGCTGGCGCTGGATGATGTCGATGAGACCAACGGCCCGCTGATCGCGGCGCTCGGCTCTCACAAGCACGGCCTCGCCGGTCTCTGGCATAACGGCCAATTCACCGGCGTCGCGGGCGAACGCGAATCAGCGGCCTGGGCCAAGGAGGCAAAGGTCTTCGCCATGAAAGCCGGCAGCGTCTGCCTGATGCACACCCGTGCCGGCCATTCCTCCGGCCCGAATCTCGGCACCAGGCCGCGCCGCCTCTTCATCGCCGTCTATTCCGCGGAGGATGCCATCCCGCTCTCGCCCAACCCGCTGCCCAGCAAGCACGAGGGCCTGCTGGTGCGTGGCGAGCGAACGGGCCGTGTGCGCTCCGTGCCGTTCGAACTGCAACTGCCGCAGCGCCCTTCGACCGGCTCGTTCTTCAACCAACAGGTCGGCTACGACGGATGAACGCGCCGTGTGGTCTCACGCCGACAGCAGCAGGATAACGCCGGCCAGCACCAGCCCGGCCGTCCAGATCAGGTCAAAATTGATCCAGGCGCTGCGCAGCACCGCCAAGCCCAGCCATTCGCGGACGGCGATCGCGATCACGCCAGTGACCACCAGCATCGCAGCAGTGTGGATGCCGACGGCCGCCAGCGTAATTCCAACCGAGCCCTGCGCCGCGATTTCCCCGAGCGGAGAGTTGGCGAGGCAGAGCGGGATCAGCGCCGGCAATACCATCAGCCCGGCGCCATGGGCGGTCGCCATCAGGAACGACCAGAGCGCAAGCCCGGCGAGGCCCGTGCGCATGCCGATGCGGACCCGCTGGCGGTGGCCGTAGAGCTGATGAAAGATCGCCCAGCCGATCAGCAGAATGCCGCTGCCCGCCAGCAGCGCATGCGCCTCGATGGCGATTCCCGCCAGCACGACCGTGCCGGCGACCAGCGCGATCGAGACGGCGTGCCCCATAGCGATTGCCGGCAGCGCCTCGACGATGACGATGCGGCTGTTGCGGTGCAGGCCAAGCGCGACGGCGAACAGCCAGCCCATGGCAGGGTTCAGGCCATGGAAGGCGCCGAGCCCTGCCAGGACCAGCCAGGGCCAGTAATCGCTCACTCAGTCTGCGCTCCGACACGGCTCGCGTCGCATACGGCAGCGCGCCTCACGGGTAGCAATAGGAATCCGACGAGCAATCGCCACCCTGCAGCCTGACCTGGTGAGGCCGGTGCGGCGTGGGCCAATCGACGAAGAATTCCTTGTCGAAGGCAATGCCGCCTTCCGGCTTGGCGTCCAGCTTGACCATCCAGCCATGCACGCCGTCCGGATAGAACTGTTCGTCGATGACCCCGTAGAGCGAGTTGGTGAAGTAGACCCGCCTGCCGTCGCGGCTGACCTCCACCATCTGCGGGCCGCCGTTGAGCGCCTGACCCTTGGCGCCGGGGTGCGAGGCACGCGAAACGATTCCGCCGATCCGCACCTTGCCGGCGAGCTTCGGCTTCAAGGGGTCGGAGACGTCGTACTGATGCAGATCGCCAGTGCCCCAGCAGGCGACGTAGAGGAACTTGTCATCCATCGAGAGATCGATGTCGGTGACCAGCGGCGGAACGGCCTTGAAGCCCTTGAGCATCGGCGGCAATTGATCGGGATCGGCTGGCTCGGCCGGAATTTCGATGATCTTGGTGACGGCCCACTTGTTGCCGTCGCGGTGCCACACCCAGATCGACGAGGAAAGGTCCGCCAGGCTGAGCACGCAATTGACGAAGCCATAGGCCTTGGTCGGGTCGTGCGCGGGCCGCAGCTCGAACACCAGCTGATACTTGTCGCCGAAATCGATCGTCTGCTGGTGCTTGCGCGTATGCAGGTCCCAGAAATGCAGGCGCCGGCCATATTTCGCGCCGAGCAGTATTTCCGGCACCAGCCCCTCCTCGAACGTATCGGGCGTGCCCCATTCGCTGGTAACCAAAGTGTCGTGACCGAGATGCCACCAGGCATCGTAGGCGAGCTCCTGCTCGCCGCGATCGATCTCCCACCTGCCGCGAATGTCGAAGCTCTCGTGATCCATCAGGAACACGCCGCCCGGCCGTTTCCCTTCCGCGTTGCCCAGCGCCGCGACATAGATTCCTTCCGGGCCGCAATGGATCGTATGCGGCCTGGTATAGCCGGACCGCTCGGCGACTTCCGCCGGCTCGATCACCTTGACGATACTCGGCTTTGCAGGGTCCGGCTTGGTGTCGAGCACGTGGATGCGCGAGGAGCGCAGGCCCGGCACGATCAGGTAACGCCGCTCCATATGGGGATGCGGAGCGTTGGGACACAGGCACGATGAGCAGGCGTTCCAGCCGAAATGATGCAGCTCGTCCCCGGCGTTCGGCATCGCGACGTTGTTGACGATCTTCGAGTACGTCGCCGATTTCGGATCGACGTCGACGATCGCGATCCCGTCGGGCACCTGCCGCTTCGGGTCGAAGGACGCGACATAGGCCAGCGTCTCGGGTGGAGCCTTCATCGCCATGCGCGGTGAGGGATAGAAAGTCGGATCGGGTTTCCAGGATGCCATGTCTCGTCCTCCCTGCTGAGGCCGCGATGATCGGCGGCCTCCTGTGAAAAGAGACGCAGCTAGAGCGTCTCCAACGGAGGGCACCTTCGACCCAGGCAAAATCCGCCGCAGGGCGTGATGCCTTCAGACATGATTTGAGTTGGCGCAGTGTACCGGAAATACCGACCGTGACAACACTCAATGTCAGGCCGATCTGATTGAATCTCTCCGCTAGGACGGCTGAACTATCGGTGCAATCATCTCAATCGCTCCGCATGACACCCATGTGCTTGTTCTTGGTGCTCTGGATGAAAAGGTTGCTGAGAGCGTCCTCGGTGTTCTGCGGCGTGTACTGCGGCTTGATACCTTCGAACTTGCAGGAGGCGAGCACCTGCTCGACGATGAATTTGGGCTGGAAATAAGCGAGCGGTGCTTCGACTGCGCGGATGGATTCGATCACCTGCTGATAGATGCTCTCCGGCAGCTCCAACCCCTGTTTCGCCGACATCATCTTGAAGACCTTCTTGTAGAGCTCCTCCGGCGGCTCCAGCGTCTCGAGCTTGTAGCTGATACGGCGCTGGAAGGCCGGGTCCATCAGGTCGTTCGGATGCATGTTGGTGGAGAAGATCACGATCTCGTCGAACGGGATCTTGACGCTCTTGCCGCTGTGCAGGCTGAGATAATCGACGCGGCTGTTGAGCGGGACGATCCAGCGATTGAGGATCTGCTCCGGCTTCGCAAGCTGCCGGCCGAAATCGTCGATCAGGAACGTGCCGTTGAGCGCCTTCACATGCAGCGGCGCCTCGTAGAACTTCGCGATCGGATTGAACTTGAGGTCGAGCATCTCGAGCGTGAGCTCGCCGCCCGTGATGACCAGGGGCCGGTAGCATGGCACCCAGCGCCGGTCGATCGGGCCAACGCGTACGCCCGTGTTGGTCTCGACCCCGCTCGACCCTTCCACCGAGCGGTGGATGGTCGGGTCGTACACCTTCATGATCTCGCCGCCGATCTCCACGCAATAGGGCACGAAGATCACGTTCTCGAAGACCTTGCCGATGATCTCCGCGACCGTCGTCTTGCCGTTGCCCGCCGGTCCATAGATCAGCATCGGGTTGCCCGAATTGATCGCGGGGCCGAGGCGCATCAGGAAGCGTTCGGGCATTACCAGCCCTTCGAACGCCTGCTCCAGCCGCCGGCGCGAGATCACTTCGTTGGTGACGCGCTGGCGCAGGATGCGGGCCTGCCACGCGTCGAGCGAAACCGGCGCGGGGCCGAAATACTGGCTGTTCTCGATCGCTTCCTGGGTCCACTCGCGGCCGGCCTTGGTCAAGGCATGGCGCATTTCGGGAATCGCGCCGCCGCCCCCGATCGCGGCGCCCAGCGTCTCCACCAGCTTGCGGTCCTTCGCGTCGGTGAGCAGCTTGTTGATGATGCCGGCGGAAAGCTTCAGCGCTTCGGACAGCTGCGAGGGCAGCTCCATCCGCTCGGTGAACATGCCCTTCAGCATCAATTGCAGCAGGAACACCGGATCGATGCCGGTATCGTCGACATTGAGCGGCGCCGGCGGGACGTCGCTGATCACTTCGGTGACCTGCTCCTGCGTCACGATGCCGAGCGCGACCAGGCTTTCGCCGATCCTGCCGCCATTGGTCTTCTGATGATCGACAGCGCGGACGATGTCGTCTGGCGAGGCCAAGCCCTTCGCCACCAAGATATCCCCAAAACTCATAACGGCCCTCTTCTGTCACATTTCATTGGCGGCCCGCCGCCCAGCCCGGCGGGTCGCGAGTTCGCAGCGCGACCAAAATGCATGGCGCTGGTTTCGGCTGAGTTAAGAATTGAGCGTGCTTGCGCGGTGGCGCTTGGCAGTGCGAAGAATCAAATTGCCGGGAAACCGGCTCAAATGCTGGCCATCTCACCTTGCTGACATGAATTGACAGCATATTGCATAAGTCTTGTCTGATATTCGACCGAACCAGGAGAGGCAGTCATGAGTGATGAGCCCAATCCAGTGATCCGCACCAAGCAACTCGGGCCCGATGCCGGTTGGCCTTTCCGCCATCCGCTCAATCCGAATTCGCAGGCGCAGTTCATCCAGCTGAGCCGGCCAGCCGGCCTGCAGCGCGCGCACGTCAACATGCTGCGCGTGCCGCCGGGCAAGGAAGCCTTCATGCTGCACCGCCATTCGGTGCAGGAGGAATGGAGCTATATCGTCGAAGGCGACGGGACCGCGCAGATCGGCGATGAGAAGATCAAGGTCGCGGCCGGCGACTTCATCGCCTTCCCGCTCAACGGCAAGGCCCACACCATCGTCAACACCGGCACGCGCGACCTCGTCTATCTCACCGGCGGCGAGGACACGCCGTACGATATCGGCCACTTCCCCAGCATCAACAAGATGATCGTCTTCAAGCCCAGCGGTGTCGATTTGATCGATGTCAGCGCGGCAAAGAGCTACAGCATGCAGGATTTCATCAGCGGCAGGCTCGGCTGAGGTCCCTCACCGGCCGTATGCGGCGGTGAGCGTCGCCTTGCCCCGCGCATGCGCGTTGAGAAAGAACCCGACCATCCGCCCGAAGCGCTGGCACCATGGAGCGAGATGACATGTCGGCAATCCAGCGCATAGTGCGAGCGACGACTGGCGAGAAGGCAGGCATTGGCCGGCGGTGCTGCACAGCGCACACGCAAAAGGCCCCGTTCGCACGGAGCCTTCTCGTTCATGCTGCCCTCGCAACCAGCCCTAGGGAGAGGCCGGCAGCGGCGTTAAACGGTGATGTTGACGCGCCGGCCCGTCGCGGACGATCCGGCTTTTTCCCCGGTCTCCTGCACGGCTTCGGTCTCGCGCACGTCCGCTTCCGCCGCGGCGCGATTGGCCTCGCGCTGGACGGTGGCGGCGGCCGCACTCGAGCTCGCCTGCTGGATACCCGCCATGCGCGCCGCTTCGACTGACGCGGCCATGCCGGCAACTTGGGTCATGACGTTCATGCAACCTCTCTACAAGCAAAGAGAGCGCCTGTGGATAAGTTGGGCCTACAGCTCTGTTCACGCAAGGACTATCGCTCGGGATTTTAAGGGGATTTTAGGAAATATCCTGAACCGGCGGGCCTGCTCCATCTCGCCGCCGCGATTGGCTGCGACCCGATAAGGCCTTTGATTCCGCCAGCTTTTCAGTCATTACAGCGGCGCTCAATGCGTGCCTTGAGGTGGTTTTGGACGTGCCGGATGGAGCCGCGGGAACGCCCCGCTTATATCGAAAGATCAGCCGCAGGCTGCGGCTGCGCGACGTGCTGCGCGCCGATGTGCCGGCCATCTATGGCGCCCTCGCCCGCGACGATGCGGGCGACGACCAGCTGGTGCGCCGCACCTACCGCTTCGTGCATTGGCTGGAGCGGGGCAGCGCCCGGCCGGTCCGCGCGTACCTCGTAACGCCCCTGCCCTTGCTCTGGGCTTGGCGCGCGGGCGATGGCTCCTGGGCGAGCACGGTGCACAAGACTTATCTGCGCGCGCTGTGGCGCATGCAGGGAGCGCTGGGCAAGGCCGGCCTGCTGCTGGCGCTGCTCGCCTGGCTGCCGATCGTGCTGGCGATCACGGCCTGGTCGAGCTGGCTGAACGGCGCCGCGATCCGCCGGAACTTCGCGAAGAGCATCAGGCAGCAGGTAATCGAGCAGATCTGGTTCGCGGCGCGCTACGGCATGCTGCCGCCCTGGTACTACATGTTCGAGATGTTCGATCCTGCGCAGCAGGCGAAGGCGCCGCACTACATCCACCGTTTCGAGCTGAAGAACGGATTGCTCTATATCCTGCGCCAGGGCGTGCGGCAGATGCGCCGGTCGCCGACGCAGAACAAGATCGCGTTCCTGAAACGCTGCCGCAAGGCCGGCATCCGGACCCTGCCGACTCTTGCGATCCTGAAAGCGGGCAGGATGCAGCTGCAGCACGTGACGCTGGATCGACTGCTGGCTCAGGATTTGTTCGTGAAGCCGGCGCGCGGCCGTGGCGGCGAAGGCGCCGGCATGTGGCAGCGCAGCGATGACGGCTACCGGCTGCAGGACAACGCGCTGCTGTCGCCGCCGGATCTGCTGACGCATCTTGCGAGTTTATCCCGCAAAAAGACGCTGCTGGTGCAGCCGCGCGCGCGCAACCACTCCGCCATCGCCGACCTCAGCAACGGCGCGCTGTGCACCGCGCGCATCGTCACCATGCGGAATGAAACGGGCGGCTACGAAGCGGTCTGCGCCTTGTTCCGCATGGCGGTGGGCGACAACCGGCAGGTCGACAATTTCCACGCCGGCGGCATCGCCGCGCCGATCGATGTTGCAAACGGCAGGCTCGGCGCCGCGACCGATTGGGGTCTCAAGCCGCGCCATGGCTGGAAGTCACAGCATCCCGACACAGGAGGCCAGATCGAAGGGCGCATCCTGCCGCTATGGGCGGAGACGCGTGCACTGGCCGAGCGCGCCCATGCCTCGTTCGCCGACCGCCACATCGTCGGCTGGGACATGGCGATCCTGGAAGACGGCCCCGCCATCGTCGAAGCCAATGGCGGCCCCGACACCGACATGCACCAACGCGTCAGCCGCGAGCCGCTCGGTAATCAGCGATTCGGGGAGCTGATGGCGTTTCATCTGCGCGGAGACGCCGGCGGCAAGAGCTTATGATGCAAGATACCGTGATGTTAGCGCTGCCAAGGCTGGCTCGCGCGCACGTGTCTTGAGGCGATGCGGCGCTTCCGTTCATGTGCTGGCTGGCGCGTTTGTCCGAGAGGAGAAACGCCGCGCCGCCAAGCCTCTGGAAAGCCGGCGGCAGAAGAGCTGTGGGAGGCTCTCGGATCTGTGCCGGGATCCCGGGCGGAGTGTTCCTCGGCCCGGGATTTCGACCGTTTTCTCATCTTACACGGGCATGAATAAGAGCTATGCAGCTGCGGGCCGGCTGCATTATGAAGACGTTCGCCTTTGGGACCTGACGCCACGATGAAAACTGCACTTGTCCGTTTGTTTCGCCGCATCATCACCCTCATCCTCCTGATCGGCCCCTTTGCCGCGCCGGCAGAAGCGGAGACGCCGACCGACAAGATGTGGGCCGCCATCAACGCGCAGGATGCGACGGCGTTGCGCAGCGCCATCAATGAAGGCGCCGATGTCAACCAGCCCAACAATGAAGGGCGCGTGCCGCTCTATCGCGCATTGGTGCTGCAGAACCAGCTGCTCATCGACACGATGCTGGGTCTCGGCGCCAACGCCAACGCCAATGATCATCGCGGCGATCCGCTGATCATCACCGCCATGTCGGTCGGCAGCCGGCCGGCGACCATCGCGCTCATCAATGCCGGCGCCAACCCCAACGCGCGCGACACCACGGGCAAGTCGGTGCTGTCTTATGCCGTCTACTTGAAGCAGCCGGACATCATCGCGGCGCTGGTTGCGAAGGGTGCCGAGCTGAACGCGCCGAGCGAAGCCGGCGATGGCGGCAATCCGGCTTCGCCGATCTTCATGGCGATCAAGGGCGGCGACCTTGCCATCGTGCAGCAGCTGATCGCGGCGGGCGCCAATGTGAATGCGCTCGACCAGCAGGGCTCGACACCTTTGCACCGCGCGGTGTTGGCGCGGCCGGCGGAGTTCACGGTTCCGCTGGTCACCAGCTTGCTGCGCGCCGGCGCCGATGCAAACGCCATGCGGCCCAAGGGTGGCGCGCCTCTGCACAATCTCATTTTCGGCGCCGACAACCTGCCGCCTGCCGTGGTCGCGCAGATCGCGACCCTGCTGGCCCAGCACGGCGCGGACGTCAATCTGCCCGCCGCGTTTGATGGCGCCACGCCGCTCGACATCGCACGCGCCAAAGGCAACCAGGAGGCCGTGCGGCTCCTGACCTCGATGGGCGGGGTTTGCAGGACGAGCTGCCAATAGGGGCCTCGCATTCTCCCAGCACTGGTGTGTATCCGCCACTTAGCGGATACGCACAATCATGAAGAAGGATCATCGCCGCCGTCGAGAAGCGTCTTAGCGTGCTTGAGGTCAGGTATCTCGATGCCTTTTGCGAACCAGTGGTAGACTGGCGCGAGAACATCGCGGGCCGGGTCGTGCTTGCCGTGCGAACGCCAGGCCCGTGTCATGCTGATGGCCGTACGCAGTTCCCACAGCCTGCTGTTTCGGTCACGGGCGATCCGAAGGGCCCGCTCGAAAGATGCCTCGGCCCGGTCCATATCGGCCTGCATAAGAAGCAGCTCGCCTTTGCGCAGATGCAGTTCGGGCTCGTTCCAGCGTTCATTTGTCTCCGCGATCAGGGTGAGTGCTTCATCGATCGTTTCGAGTGCTGCCTGCTGTTGCCCTATCCTTCCCAGTGCGCTTGCAAGCAGGATCAGCCAGCGCGGTGCGAACAGCTTTGCTTCATGCCCACGCCAGGCGGCAATTCCGTCGCGTATCTGAGCCACGCCTTCATCGGCGCACCCTGATTGCGCCATGACCCAGCCCTTGAGAATAAGGCCCGATGTCCGCCAGAGGGGAAAGCCATGCTCTGTGCAGATGGCAATGAGCTCGTCGATAATGGCCTCGTCGGCTCCGAGATGAGTCGGATCACTGATTGCTCCGAGATCGTGCTGGTAGGTCAGGAACAGTGCCGCTTGGAACAGGCCGAACCCGACCGACGGGGTATGGCGATGGGACCGTATGTCCTGCAGCAGCTTGCCATATGTCGCGAATGCCTGTTCGGGATAGCCCAGATGCAACAGCGCGTGCGCAAGGTAGCACAACATCGCTATGCGCGGCTCGTAGGCAAAGCGGTAGGCGAGCGCACTGTGCTCCTTGGGATCATAGAGCGCCATTGCTGCATCTAGATGAGCGCGAGCAGCGCCGAAGTCGCCACGATGCATCGAGGTAATCGCAACGCAGCGGTGCGCAATCATGGCCATTGTCGGATCATTGCGAGTCTCGGCGCGACGGAGCATTTCCGTGGTGGTCGACAGCGCGGCATCCAGTTGTCCGCGCAGAAGATACACAAGGTATTGACCGTAGTCGGCGACGCCGCGCTGCAATGCATCGTCAACCTGCTCGCACAACTGGTCGGCCCGCGTGAAGGCTGCCGCTGTTATGGGCGATGACCAGCCCTTTGCAGCCATGCATGCCGTCCCCATTGCCACCTGCATATCCAGTTCCAGCCGCAGGTTTTCTTTGCTCCCCGGCAGCGAGCCAAAGAACTTCAGACCCGTATCCAAATGCGCGATCGCTTCCAACGTTGCCGAGCGCTGAATCGCAACCTGCGCTGCCTGCCACCAGTAATTTACCGCGTGCTCCGCCAGACCGGCTTCGCTGTAGTGATGAGCGATGACTTCCGGCAGGGTCTCGATGCCCGCTTCCGATCGCTCTTCGAGTATCTGGCCGATGCGGGCGTGCAGCTGCTGCCGGCGGCTCTTCAGTAGACTCGCATACGCCGCGTCCTGCACCAGCGCATGTTTGAATGTGTAGGTCGCCTCCGGAGGATTCCCGCGGCGGAAGATGAGTTCGGCCTCAGTGAGTTGCTGGAGAGCGTGCTGGAGCTGGCTGTGATCAAGGGCTGTCACGCTTGCCAGCAGATCATGGGAGAACTGACGGCCGATCACCGATGCGATCTGAGCCACCTCCTTGACCGGTGCAAGGTGATCCAGGCGAGCCATCAGCGAGTCGTGCAACGTCGCGGGGATCGTAAAGGATCGCAAAGGTCCTATCAGGTCGAAGTGATCACCGGCATCGCGGAGCATGCCGGACTCCACGACCGCCTTTGTCAGTTCCTCGACGAACAGTGGCACCCCATCGGTACGCGCCACGATCTGCTCCAGGACCTCCGATGGCAGCCTCTTACCGCCAAGTACGCTCAGGGCCATGGCAGATCCGTGCCGTCGCGTGAGACGGGACAGAGAAAGCTGAGTCACGTGGGCGTGGCCTGTCCAAGGCGGGATGAACTCGGGCCGGAAGGTGATCAAGAGGAGCGCCGGCAAGCGCTGCGCCCGCTCGACCAGCAGCTCGAGCAGCTCAAGTGTCGAGGGATCGATCCAGTGCACGTCTTCATAAACCGCCAGCACGGGCCGTTGCTTCGCCAAGCCCGCCAACTGGTCGACCAGAGCCTCGAGCGTAAGATGCTTCTGCCGCTGCGGAATGATATCCAGTGAAGGGTATCGACTTTCGGCCGGAATTCCGAGCAGCGCCGCCAGCAACGGCGCAACCTCCTCGACCTGCTGCGTCGACTGGGCGAGCAGGTTCTCGAGTTTGTCGAGCCGCGTCTCCGCGGCATCCTCGCGATCAAAGTGCGCCGCCCGCTCCAATAGGCCGATCACTGGATAGAGCGAGCTGTTGGTGTGATAGGGCGAACAGTAGTGGCTGAGCATCGTGTACTGCTCGTCTGCAAGCCGTTCGCGTAGGGTCCGGACAATGCGGGACTTGCCTATACCCGGCTCGCCGGAGAGCAGGACAACCTGGCCGTCGCCCTCTTTGGCCCGCGACCAGCGCTCCAGCAACAGAGCCAGCTCCTGCTCGCGGCCGAAGAGCGGCGTTAGAATGCCTGCATGTAGCGCCTCGAAACGGCTCTCGGCACTCCCTTCGCCCTTGACCTGGAAGGCATGCACCAAACCGGCAAAGCCGCGAATCGTCTGTGGTGCGAGTTCCTCAAGCTCGAATAGGCTGCCCAGCAGACGGCGCGTACTTTCGGCAACGATGACGCTGCCGGGTTTAGCGATGGCCTGCAGGCGCGCCGCCAGGTTCGGCGTCTCGCCCACGACCGTCTGTTCTTGCGCCGCCCCTTCGCCGATGAGGTCGCCGACCACCACCAGCCCGGTGGCAATGCCGACGCGCGCTACAAGATTCTCCGCTGCCGGGGTTATCAGCTTCGAGACCGCGTGGCCGATCGCCAGCCCGGCCCGCACCGCCCGTTCGGCCTCGTCCTCGTGCGCCTGCGGCCAGCCAAAATAGGCAAGCACGCCGTCACCCATGAACTTGGCCACGTGGCCCTCGAAGCGGATGATCTCCCCTGCAACCGCATTCTGGTAGCTGCGGATGACTTCGCGCATCTCTTCCGGATCGAGGCGGCTTGAAAGAGCGGTCGAGCCGACTAGGTCGACGAACATGGTCGTGAGGTGGCGGCGTTCACTTCGAGATTCGAGCGTCGATGCGACCCCGTGCGTCTCCGTCGAAGATGGAGGGGCTCGCGCATCATCTGACCCTACCGCCTTGTGCAGAGCCCGAATAGCACGCAGTAATTTCTTGCGATGACCTAGAACAACGCCGAGCTTCTCGAGATCGGCATCCGTTATCTCCGACAGTACATCGAAATCTATAGCGTTCTCACGAAACGCCTGTTCGTATCGCTCCAGGCCCAGGCTGTGTAACCAAGTCGCGACGTCCATAGCCCTGCTCCACACCCGGGGCTACGCTTCCGCTGCGCTGACATGACTCTCGTGTGGGATGAACGTGCATGACAATGCAGCTTCGCTCGCAATCAACAAACTCTGCGGCCAGCCGGTTGCATGCCGGTTGCATGTGTGAAAACGGAGAAGAATTTTCAGATAGGACCGAGAGACAATCGCACGACATTTACGCCTAGCATTGGCCGGGCAACGGTAGACCTTCGGTGGCAGTACTGCGGCGGCTTGAGAGCGCAGCGGAACTTTTCGATGCCGGAAGTGCGGCTCGGGCCGAGGCGATGCACACGCAGCTATTGCCGCGCCGACTTGCAGCGGATGCCGTGGCCTATCGCGAGGCGATCAGCCGGTTAGCGGGGAAGAGCGCAGTGGCGGTGGTGCCGGCGCCGGACCTGCTGGCGAGCGTGAGGGTACCGCCATGGAGCTCCATCAGCTTGCGGCTGATTGCGAGGCCAAGCCCGGTCCCTTCGATCTTGCGCGCGATCATCGAATCGCCGCGCTGGAACGGATCAAACACTTTGGCAAGAGCGTCTTGGGAAATTCCGCAGCCGGTGTCCGTCACTGTCACGGCCAAGCCGTTTTCATTCTCGTGCAATGACGTCACGACCTGCCCGCCCGCCGGGGTGTATTTGATCGCGTTGGACAGCAGATTGAGCAGCACCTGCTTCAGGGCGCGCGGATCGGCGCGCAAGATGGGCAGCTCTTTCGGTATTGAAATCATCAGCTCGATCTGCCCCTCGCGCGCGCGGGCGCTCATCATCGCGAAGCAGACCTCGACGATTCTGGCGGGCTCGACCGCTTCCTCGAAGATCTCGTGCTTGCCGGCTTCGACGCGCGAGAGGTCGAGCACGTCATTGATGAGGTCGTGCAGATGCTCCCCGCTCGCATGGATGTTGGCCGCATAATCGAGATAACGCGGCGACAGCTCGCCGAACATCTGGGTCTTCATGACGTCGGAGAAGCCGATGATGGCGTTGAGTGGCGTCCGCAGCTCGTGGCTCATATGGGCGAGGAAGCGTGATTTGGAAATGCTCACCTCTTCCACAATCGCCAGGCTCTTGGCGAGGGCCGATTCCAGCTCTTCGGCCTTGGTCAGCATGCGCCGGATCAGGAACACGAAGACGCAGAGCACGGAGAGCTGCAATGCGACGACGCCGGCATGCAGCACCACGCGCCATATGTTGGCGCCATCGGGGAACACCCAGAGCGGAAAGAGGAAGACCAACACGAAGTGATGCAGGACGGCCAAGGTTCCGCTGACCAGCAGCGAGCGCCAGCACAGAAGGCCCAGCGCATGGGCCCAGACCGCGAACACCCACATATGGCCGCCATCCATCTGCCACGAGCCGGTACCCGTCAGCGCATAGATCAGCAGCAGCACATCGAGCAGCAGGCCCGTCGCGATCAGGCTGCGGGTCGAGAGGCCGATCGGATCCACCTTGCGGAAGAAGCTGGTGCAGCCGTGGAAGATGCCGCCGACAACCAGCAGCCCGATCCAGGAATTGCCGGTGAAATAAGCGGTGATGGCGATCGGCGTCAGCAAGGCCCATTGCTCCAGAAGCAGCAACCGGATCGCCTTGTCGCGAAACTGGGCGACCCGCTCGGGGGTCTCGGCTTCATCGCGCCAAAACTCGCCGATGCGAAGCTGCTGCCAAGCGCCGGCAACGCGGCGCTGCAATTGCTGCCATCCGTTCGCCCGCCGCGGCGCGCCGGGATATGGCGAGAGTGCATCCACGCTCATGCTGGCTTCACCAGGAAACAGCCTCCGAATGCAAAGGGGTTGATCACGGCCCAGGCGCCATACGCGCGGACCTTGTCGAAGAAGTCGGGCGAGCCGGCGGCGGCAATCCACCCCACACCCTCACTGAGGGCGGACCGCGCCGGCCGCACCGGCAACCCACCCGCCGCAATCACCACTGCGAAGGCCTGTTCCTGCGATACGGATTCGGGAAAAAGGATGGCGGCGGGCCTGTCGGGATTGATGCTGAACGTCTCCAGACCGGAGACTCCGAAAAAGGCGAAGACCGCAAGAATGAGTGCGGGCATCAAGCCGAAGCTGATACGAGGGCGCGCGCGGACGGGGGGCGCAGACTTGGGCGCCGATCTGAACATCTGGTCGCTGCCGCTTGCGCGCGTCTGGAGGGTCAATGCCCACCTCCCGCTCTCGCTTCGTGGGGATCTCTACCGGGTTATCGCGTCCTGCACCCGGCCAAACGATCCAACCATCTGTCCACTATCGTACCGAATATATGAAATGAATCTTACCAGCCAGGGCCCCTTGTGAAAAATCGCGAAGATTCGTAAACCAAGATCGACTGCAAATTTTCAATAAGTAGAGACTAGATAATGGATACCTACCATATTTGGATGGTCGCAAAATTTTATGGTTAATTTGTTCATTAATCAGATGCCATTGGCCTGACGCACTTTGAGTGCTTTAGGAAATAACTGGATGTGAGTTCACGGTGCCGGTCGCCCGTCCTTAGGCCGGTCACCGGCATCGCTGCGACATATGGCGGCACTCGACTCTCCTGCATGGCAGCCTTACCTGAATTCATCGGCGCCTGTTATTGCGGTTGAGAATGGTTCGCAATATACGGTTCCGAGTAGCGAGTGCTGGCGCTTGGCGAGAACCGACTGCGCGGCCGCATCACAACAGCCAGGTGCTGGAGAAACATGAGCAATCTGAATGAGGAGCGGGTCCTCGCGGTCCGCCATTGGACCGACAATCTGTTCAGCTTCGCGACCACCCGGGACCCGGGGTTCCGATTCCAGAACGGCCAATTCACGATGATCGGCCTGCGGATCGAAGGAAAGCCGCTGTTGCGCGCTTATTCGATGGCGAGCGCAAATCATGAGGAGCGCCTCGAGTTCTTCTCTATCAAGGTCGCGAACGGTCCGCTCACCTCGCGACTCCAGCATCTGAATGAAGGCGACCAGATCCTGGTCGGACGCAAGCCGACGGGAAC
Organism: Dongiaceae bacterium; assembly: GCA_035695765.1. Classification (GTDB taxonomy): domain Bacteria; phylum Pseudomonadota; class Alphaproteobacteria; order Dongiales; family Dongiaceae; genus Dongia_A. The sequence goes on along the minus strand of DASRRI010000106.1, from coordinate 22,398 downwards.
GCTGCTGACCGACAATCTGCTGCCCGGCAAGAATCTCTATCTGCTCGGAACTGGCACTGGCCTTGCCCCGTTTTTGAGCCTGATCAAGGATCCAGAAACATACGAGCGGTTCGAGCGCATCATCCTGGTCCATGGCTGCCGGCGCGTGGCCGAGCTTGCCTATACCGAGACCATCACCGAGCAATTGCCGAACGATCCCTTTCTTGGCGAGTTCGTGAAGCAGCAGCTGATCTATTACCCGACCGTGACGCGCGAGCCGTTCCGTCACAACGGGCGCATCACCGCTCTCATCCAATCGGGAAAACTGTTCGAGGATATCGGCCTGCCGCCGCTCGACGCTGCAAATGACCGCGTGATGCTGTGCGGCAGCCCGCACATGCTCGCCGATCTGGAGACAGTTTTGGCTGAACGCGACTTCAAGGAAGGGAACCATAGCGTGCCGGGCCACTTCGTGATCGAGAAGGCATTCGTCGAGCGATAGCGCGTTCACGAATCCGTGATCGAAACCGGGACCGCAACCGTGGTCATTCGCCACATCCGCGGTTACATTTTAGCCCGAATCGCCGAACACGAAATCAATGAAGGGGACGACTGACATGGCTGGTATCGGTGAAACTGCTTCCACTTGGGCGCCGCGCATCCTGTCTGTCTTGCGCATCGTCACCGGCCTGCTCTTCATCGAGCACGGCACGATGAAGTTCTTCAACTTCCCGCCCAGCGACATGTTCGCGGATCTGCAGATCCTGTCGTTGTTCGGCATCCAGGGCATTTTGGAACTGGTCGGCGGTGCGCTCATCATCCTGGGGCTGTTCACGCGACCCGCCGCGTTCATTCTCTCGGGCGACATGGCCGCCGCTTACTTCATCGCCCATATGCCGAACAGTTTCTTTCCCGCCATCAATCAGGGCGATGCGGCCATCCTTTTCTGCTTCATTTTCCTCTATTTCGCGTTCGCCGGCGCGGGCCCGTGGTCGGTCGACGCGGCGCGCGGCAAGGCCTGACGATGGCTTGGATCGCGCCGGCTAGTCTCGGCGCGATCCTTCTCCACCAGCTTCAAGCAAGCGATGCGCGCGAGGTTGAGCAGCAGGCGCGCCGCAAGCTTTGATTCCGACGCGATCAAATCGTTCAAGGCGCGCTCGCGCAACGAGATGACCTTGGTCTCGCCCACCGCCACCACGTCGGCCGTGCGCTCGATGCCGAGCAGGAAGGCGATCTCGCCGAACACCGAGCCGCGCGGCATCAGCGTGACCAGGTGGTCATCGCGGATGATCTCGACCGCCCCCTCCAGCACCACGAATACGCTGCGCTCCGCCAGATCCTGGCTGATGATGCGATCGCCCGCCGCGCACTTGATGACCGGGCTCATCTCGATGAGGCGCGCAACTTCCTCAGGCTCCATGCCGTGGAAGATGGACACCTCGTCCTCCACCAGCGTGCTTTGAAGGCCGGTCCAATCCGGCGATCCGGTTGGATTGCTGAGCAGCTGCACCGGCGTCGCGCGGGGCAGCAGGGGCAGGATCCTGGAGACGATGTCCGGCTGGCTCGGCCGCTTCGCTTTGAACAAGGGCGCGAGCCGCGACTTGATGCGCTCCAGATGCGCAACGTCATCGATCACGAACACCAGAGGCGCCAGCATGCCGACCGTCGGATCGTTGTAGGTCTTGGCAAAGGTGCGGAAGCCGAGCCGAAGATAGTTGTTGATGAGATGCGGCCGGCAATCCGCGAACAGCAGTCGCACCTCGTTGTCGAGGGCGAACTCGAACATCCGATCCAGCATGCGGGCCGGCAAATCGCGGTCGCGATGGCTAGGCGGCGTCATGAAGCGGCTCGCGATCATCGTGCTCTCGTCGCCGACCAACGCGATGAAATCCGACAGGCGGTAGATCCGGCGCTCATCATCGGTATAGCCGCATTCGGCACCCCAGTTGAATTGCAGGGTGCCGACCAGCTTGCCGCCTTCGTCCGCCATCAGCAGCCGGGTCGGACGCAACAGCGGTTCGGCCAGCATGCGCGCCCGATGGTCGACGCCGGGAAAGGCGTATCCCATCTCCTCCACATAGATATCGTAGCGCAGGCTGTAGACGGCTTCGCGGTCCGCGTCGGACTCGGCGAAGCGCAGGGTGGCGGTCATGACGTGCTTTCCCCCGAGAGCTGCGGCTGGTCTGGTAGCCTAAGACGAAAGATCGAGCAAGGGCGGCCGCGCGTCGCAAAATGACGATTTCGGAGCGCTCCAGGGCAGATTCAGTCAAATAAGTTATTGATTTGTAAAGCGTGATAAATAAAATCTATCAGCCAATCAGCGGTTCCGATTTGATCGGATGTCGCTAATAGGCGTTTAATGAAATCCGTCTAATGAAGACAGATCAGGACCGCTAGCGAGCATCGAGCAATGTCGGCCAAAGATTGGGACGCGGAGACCGGGCGCGGGATTATCCGCGCCTTGAAGCACGTTGAGGGAGCGTTGCTCCCCATTCTTCACGCGATACAGGATGAATTCGGATATATCGATGCGGCGGCTGTGCCGGTCATCGCGGATGAGTTGAACCTCACCCGCGCCGAAGTGCATGGCGTCATCAGCTTCTATCACGATTTCCGCAAGCACGCGCCGGGCCGGCATATCGTGAAGATCTGCCGCGCCGAAGCGTGCCAATCGGTGGGTGGACGCGAGAGCGAGGCGCACGCCAAGCAGCGGCTGAATGCGGACTTTCATGAGACCAGCGCCGATGGGCGCTATACGCTGGACCCGGTCTATTGCCTCGGCAATTGCGCCTGCGGCCCATCGGCGATGATCGACGGCAAGCTGCATGGCCGCGTGACGCCCAAGCGCCTCGATCAGTTGATCGACGCGCTGGAGGGAAGCCGATGATCACCATCTACGTCCCGTGCGATGCGTCTGCCGTTTCGCTCGGCGCCGATGAGGTCGCCTCCGCGATCCAGGCCGAAGCAGACCGCAGCAACACAGAAATCAAGATCGTCCGCAACGGCTCGCGCGGCCTGTTCTGGCTGGAGCCAATGGTGGAAGTGGCGACGCCGCAGGGCCGGATCGCCTATGGCCCGGTCGGCGAAAGCGACGTGGCCGGGCTGTTCGCAGCGGGTTTGCTGCAAGGGGCTGAGCATGCCCTGCGCCTCGGCAAGCCGGAAGAGATGCCTTACCTGAAGAACCAGGAGCGCCTGACCTTCGCGCGCTGCGGCATCATCGATCCGCTGTCGATCGAGGATTACATCGCCCATGACGGCTATCGCGGCCTCTCCAACGCGCTGAAGACGCAGCCCGCGGACATCGTCACCGCCGTGACAGAGTCCGGACTGCGCGGCCGTGGCGGCGCGGGCTTCCCGACCGGCATCAAGTGGAAGACGGTGCTGGGCGCCAAGGCCGATCAGAAATACATCGTGTGCAACGCGGACGAAGGCGACAGCGGCACCTTCGCCGACCGCATGCTGATGGAAGGCGACCCGTTCCTGCTGATCGAGGGCATGACCATCGCGGGCCTCGCGGTCGGCGCGACCAAGGGCTTCATCTATATCCGCAGCGAATATCCGCACGCCTTCGCGCAGATGCAGCGCGCGATCGAAGTTGCGAGTTCCAAGGGTTATCTGGGCGACAACGTCCGTTCGAGCGGTAAGGCGTTCCAGCTGGAGCTGAGGCTCGGCGCCGGCGCCTATATCTGCGGCGAGGAAACCTCCCTGCTCGACAGCCTGGAAGGCAAGCGCGGCATGGTGCGCGCGAAGCCGCCACTGCCGGCGATTTCCGGCTTGTTCGGCAAGCCGACCGTGATCAACAACGTGCTCTCTTTCGCCGCCGTTCCGACGATTTTGGACAAGGGCGGTGCCTTCTATAAGGATTATGGTATGGGCAGGTCGCGCGGGACGATGCCCCTGCAGCTGGCGGGGAACATCAAGCGCGGCGGGCTTGTTGAGAAGGCGTTCGGCCTGACCTTGCGCCAGGTGATCGACGAATTCGGCGGCGGTACGGCATCCGGCCGGCCGATCCGTGCGGTCCAGGTCGGCGGGCCCCTGGGCGCCTATTTCCCGGCAAGCCTGTTGGAAACGCCGATCGATTACGAGGCGATGGCGGCGCAAAAGGGCATGCTTGGTCACGGCGGCATTGTTGTGTTCGACGACAGCGTGGATATGGCGCAGCAGGCGCGCTTCGCCTTCGAATTCTGCGCGACCGAAAGCTGCGGCAAATGCACACCCTGCCGGATCGGTTCGACCCGCGGCGCCGAAGTCATCGACCGCATCGTCGCCGGCGAAGAGCGCGACAAGAACTTCATCGTCCTGGACGATCTGTGCGAGACGCTGTTGGACGGCTCGCTCTGCGCTTTGGGCGGGCTCACCCCATACCCCGTTCAGAGTGCCTTAAAGCATTTCCCCGAAGATTTCGACCGCACTCCGCGCTCCAAGGCGCGTGCGGCCGAGTAGGAGCAGCCAGATGCTGATCAAGGAAACGGATTTCGGCACCCCCGCTGTCAATATCGAAGCGATGGTGACCCTGGAAATCGATGGCGAGAGCGTGACGGTTCCGGCCGGCACCTCCGTCATGCGCGCCGCGGCCGAAATGGGCACCAAGGTGCCGAAGCTGTGCGCCACGGACAGCCTCGCTTCCTTCGGCTCCTGCCGCCTGTGCCTAGTGGAGATCGAAGGCCGCAAGGGCACGCCGGCCTCCTGCACCACGCCGGTCGAGGCCGGGATGAAGGTAAAGACGCAGACGCCGCGTCTCGCCAAGCTACGCCGCGGTGTCATGGAGCTCTACATCTCCGACCATCCGCTGGACTGCCTGACCTGCGCCGCCAACGGCGATTGCGAATTGCAGGACATGGCGGGCGAAGTCGGCCTGCGCGAAGTGCGCTACGGCTATGACGGCGCCAATCACCTCACGTCCGAGAAGGACACCTCCAATCCCTATTTCACCTTCGATCCTGCCAAGTGCATCGTGTGCTCGCGCTGCGTGCGCGCCTGCGAAGAGGTGCAGGGCACGTTCGCGCTGACGATCGATGGGCGCGGCTTCGCGTCGGTTGTGTCGCCGGGACAGAAGCAGGACTTTCTGGATTCGGAATGCGTGTCGTGCGGTGCCTGCGTGCAGGCCTGCCCGACCGCGACCTTGATCGAGAACACCGTCATCGAGGCCGGCCAGCCGGAGCACAGCGTGCTCACCACCTGCGCCTATTGCGGCGTCGGCTGCGCCTTCAAGGCGGAGATGCGCGGCGAAGAGGTCGTGCGTATGATGCCGTACAAGGACGGCAAGGCGAACCATGGCCATTCCTGCGTCAAGGGCCGCTTCGCGTGGGGCTATGCGACGCACAAGGACCGCATCACCAAGCCGATGATCCGCGCCAGGATCACCGATCCCTGGAAGGAAGTGAGCTGGGACGAGGCGATCAACCACGCCGCTTCCGAGTTCAAGCGCATCCAGAAGAAATACGGCAACGGCGCCGTCGGCGGCATCACCTCCTCCCGCTGCACCAATGAAGAGACCTATCTGGTGCAGAAGATGATCCGCGCGGCGTTCGGCAACAACAATGTCGACACCTGCGCCCGCGTCTGCCATTCGCCCACCGGCTATGGCCTCAAGACCACCTTCGGCACCTCCGCCGGCACCCAGGATTTCGATTCGGTCGAGGCGGTCGATGTCGCCCTGATCATCGGCGCCAATCCGACCGATGCCCATCCGGTGTTCGCGAGCCGCCTGAAGCGCCGCATCCGCGAAGGCGCAAGGCTGATCGTGATCGACCCGCGCCGCATCGACATGGTGCGCACTGCGCATGTCGAGGCCGACTATCACCTGAGCCTGATGCCGGGCACCAATGTCGCGATGATCAATGCTCTGGCGCATGTGATCGTCACCGAAGGGCTGGTAAATGACGCATACGTGGCCGAGCGCTGCGAACCCGAAGATTTCAAGCGCTGGCGCGATTTCGTCGCGCTGCCGGAGAATTCGCCGGAAGCGGCCGAGCAATACACCAAGGTGCCGGCCGCGGATGTGCGCGCGGCCGCGCGGCTCTATGCCACCGGCGGCAATGCGGCGATCTATTATGGCCTCGGCGTCACCGAGCACAGCCAGGGCTCGACCATGGTCATGGGCATGGCGAACCTCGCCATGGCGACCGGCAATATCGGCCGCAACGGCGTCGGCGTGAACCCGCTGCGCGGCCAGAACAACGTGCAGGGCGCCTGCGACATGGGCTCGTTCCCGCATGAATTCACCGGCTATCGCCATGTGTCGGACGACGCGGTGCGGCACTCCTTCGAGCAGGAATGGGGCGTGACGCTCGATGCCGAGCCGGGCCTGCGCATCCCCAACATGCTGGACAGCGCGGTTGAAGGCTCGTTCAAGGGGATCTACATCCAGGGCGAAGACATCGCCCAGTCCGATCCCAATATCCAACATGTCACGGCCGGCCTCGCCGCCATGGAATGTGTGGTGGTGCAGGACATCTTCCTCAACGAGACGGCGAATTACGCGCACGTCTTCCTGCCCGGCTCGTCGTTCCTGGAAAAGGACGGCACCTTCACCAATGCCGAGCGGCGCATCTCGCTGGTCAACAAGGCGATGCGGCCGATGGCGGGCTACGCCGATTGGGAAGTGACCATGCTGCTGAGCAAGGCACTCGGCTACCCGATGAACTACAAGCATCCCAGCGAGATCATGGACGAGATTGCGCGCCTGACCCCCACCTTCAAGGGCGTCAGCTTCGATCGTATCCGCGAGCTGGAATCGATCCAGTGGCCGTGCAACGACGCGGCGCCGGAAGGCACGCCGATCATGCACGAGAAGGGCTTCGTGCGCGGCAAGGGCAAGTTCATGGTCACCGCCTTCGTTCCGACCGACGAGCGGACGGGACCGCGCTTCCCGCTCATCCTCACGACGGGCCGCATCCTCTCGCAATACAATGTCGGCGCGCAGACCCGCCGCACGGAAAATATGGCATGGCATCCGGAAGACGTGCTGGAGATCCATCCGTTTGATGCCGAGAGCCGCGGCATCCGCGATGGCGACGTCGTCTCGCTGGCCAGCCGCGTTGGCGACACCACCTTGCATGCCAAGATCTCCGAACGCATGCAGCCGGGCGTCGTCTACACGACCTTCCACCATGCCCTGACCGGCGCCAACGTCGTGACCACGGAATACTCCGACTGGGCGACCAATTGCCCCGAATACAAGGTGACCGCGGTGCAGGTGCGGTTGTCGAACCACAAATCGGAGTGGCAGCGCTCCTATGAGGAACTGCGCGAGGCGACCCGCAAGGTCGGCGTCGCCGCGGCGGAATGAGCGTCGAACGCGACAAGAGCTACGAAGACGAAACCCGCGCGCTGCCGCTGGTGACCCAGCCGGCGAGCGTGCGGCGGGTCGCCCGCGATGGCGCGGCGATGGACCGCATCGACGTGCTGGCGGAGGAAACGCCGGTCGCCCTGGTCTATAACGGCATCAGCCATGCCGTCATGATGGCGAGCCCCGCCGATCTCGAGGATTTCGCGCTGGGCTTTTCGGTCAGCGAAGGGATTGCCGACGGGAAAGAGGATGTCGGCGCGATCGAGGCGGTCGGGGTCGATGCCGGCGTCGAGGTGCGCATCGAGCTCTCGTCCCCCGCCTTCTGGCGGCTGAAGGAACGGCGGCGCACGTTGGCCGGCCGTACCGGTTGCGGTTTGTGCGGCGTCGACAGCCTGGAGCAGACCGTGCGGGTGATGCAGCCAGTCAAGGCCGATCTCAAGGTTTCGCTGGATAGCATCCACCGCGCGCTCGATAACCTGCCCGAGGCGCAGACGAATAACCGTGCGACACGCTCCATGCATGCGGCCGCCTTCGCGACGGCGCAGGGCGAATTGAAGCTGGTGCGCGAGGATGTCGGGCGCCACAACGCGCTCGATAAGCTGATTGGCGCCATGCTGCGCGATGGGCTCGATCCGGCCACCGGCGTCTGCCTCATCACCAGCCGCTGCTCCTACGAGATGGTGCAGAAGGCGGTGGTGACCGGATTCCCGATCCTGGCCGCGGTTTCGGCGCCCACGCTGATGGCGCGGCGCCTGGCCGACGCGCACAATCTCACCCTGATCGCCCTGGCGCGCCATGACAGCGCCGTGCTTGTCAGCCATCCCGAACGCGTATACTGAAATCTGATCCGACGAGAGGGCGAACACGTGACGATCCAGCGGCTGGTTCACATGGCCAATCAAGTGGCGGACTTCTTCGCCTCCTATCCGGAGGCCGAGGCGATCGCGAGCACGGCCGACCATCTGAAGAGTTTCTGGGACCCGCGCATGCGGCGCGAGATCGAGGCGCATCTGGCGGAGAAGGCCGGCGCCGGCCTCTCGCATATCGCGCTCGAGGCCGTGAAGCGCAATGCCGCGAAAGACGCCGCCAAGAAATCGGCTTGATGGCTTAACCCCTTGCTGCTACGGCAACTTTCCTATCTCGTCGCGCTCGCCAGAGAGCGCCACTTCGCCCGCGCCGCCGCCACCTGCAACATCACCCAGCCTGCGCTCTCCGCCGCCATCCGCCAGCTCGAGGAAGAGCTCGGCGTCATGCTGGTGGAACGCGACAAGCGCTTCAACGGCTTCACGCCGGAGGGGCAGGAAGTGCTGCTGTGGGCGCGCCGCATGCTCTCCGACGAAGATTCACTGCGCCAGGGCATCCTGAATGCGCGGCGCTCCCTCACCGGCAATCTCAAGCTTGGCGTCATCCCCTCGGCCCTGCCGCTGGTGCCCGCCGTCACCGACCCGCTGCACGACCGTCATCCGCAGGTGAAGGTAACGGTGTGGTCGACCAGCTCGATCGAGATCCAGAAGGGCCTCGACCAGTTCGAGCTCGATGCCGGTATGACCTATCTCGAGAACGAGCCGCTGCATGGTGTTCTGATGCGCGAGCTCTATGTCGAGCGCTACGTGCTGCTGACGCCGGAGCATGGCCCGCTGGCGGGGCGCACGAAGGCGACCTGGCGGGAGGCGGCCGACCTGCCGCTTTGCCTGCTGACACCAAACATGCAGAACCGGCGGATCATGGATGGCATCTTCAAGTCGCTGAACTGCAACCCGCGCCCGCAGCTCGAGACCAACTCGGTGGTGAACCTGTGCGCCCATGTGCGCTCAGGCCGGCTTTCGAGCATCGTGCCCAAGACACTCGTCCAGGTGCTCGGCATGCCCGCCGGCGCGATCGCGCTCGACCTGGTCGAGCCCGACATCTCGCGCAAGGTCGGCCTCATCGTGCCGAACCGCGAACCGCTGGCGCCGATCACGCTCGCGCTGTTCTTGCTGCAGTTTCCGGCGTTGAACGCAGATGTAGGATAGACCGCTGCCATGGAGTCATCCGACGGTCTTTGTCATCTCCAACCTTGGGACCGACAAGAGCTCGTGCGGCACCTCGCGCCGCCGCTGCCATCCGCGCTGCTGATAGAAGGCGATCGCCGGCGCATTCGACGCGATCACATGAAGATGAGCCGTTGCGATGCCACGCGCGGCAATCTCCTTCTCCGCGTGCACCAAAAGCGCAGATCCAACGCCCTGCCGCCGAAATCGAGATGAGATCCAGAGATCCTCGACCCACCAACGTTGCGTCAGCATCCATCCCAACAGGTCGGCCGCTTCAACGGCAATCCAGCCGGCTCCCCAATCCTCTTCGCCAACGTGAATCGGCGTAGTCGGCCATATGCTCCCGTAGGTTTCATTGACGACGGTCGATACCAAATGGTGAACTCGGTCGTGCTCTGCCGCGAGCGGATGTCTGATCTCAAATCTCATGACCACGGCGGCTCTCAGCCCACCTTAAATGGATTTCGAACGATCAGCGACTTGTCAAAAACTTGTCCGTGCTGCAAGTCCTCGGAATAGAGAACAGCGCATCCAGACAGTTTCGCGGCAGAAATGATCAGGGCGTCATAGAATGAAAGGTTGTAGCGCTCGGCCACATAGAGCGCTTGATCATGCGTTTCGATTGTTAGGGGTTCAACGCGCAACGTTCTCCGGAATGAATCGAGGCAGTCCTTGATTTCGCTCCACTGCATTGCGAGCTTACGGCTGGCGACTGAGACGAATTCATTGAGAACCTGCACGCTTGCCACGCCACCAGCAGCCAATACCTCTTCTGCCCTGTCCGCCTTCGAGTGGTCTGCGGATAACAAGTAGAGAAGTACATTTGTATCGAAAAAGGCGACCTGGTCCGACATCAACGCCGCTCGTTTGCTTCCAGGCGGTCGAACTTGAACGATGCGGGAAGCCGGCCTCGGTACTTATGTAGGCGAGCCAGAAGCTCTCGCGCGCTCGGCGCCTTCGCGACACCAAACGAACGCGCACCCGCGACATGGATTTCGATGTTGTCGCCCTCCTTTAGCTTCAGCGCCTCGACCACTGTGGTGGGCAGCCGGACTGCAAGGCTATTACCCCATTTTGCTACCTGCATGGCTTCTCCTTGATATACGCAGCGCCAATGTATATCATCCGCGTTGTATTTTCAAGGAGCGCCGCTTGCCCGGAATCTACGTCGATGCCGACGCCTGCCCCGTGAAGGACGAGATCCGCCGGGTCGCAGAGCGGCATCAGGTTGTCGCGCACTTGGTGAGCAATCGTGGGTTTCGGACATCGGATCATCCGCTGATCCGCAACGTGCTGGTGGGCGATGCGTTCGATGCCGCCGACAACTGGATTGTCGAGCATCTCGCGCCCGGCGATATCGTGATCACCGGCGACATCCAGCTGGCGGATCGCTGCCTGAAGGCCGGTGCGCAGGCGCTGGGGCATTCGGGCAAGCCCTTCACCGCGAACAGCATCGGCACCGCGCTCGCGATGCGCGAGCTGACTGCCCAGCTGCGCGACATGGGCGAGATCAAAGGCCGCGGCCCCGCGTTCTCGCAGCGGGACCGCACGAACTTCCTGAACGCACTGGAACAGGCCGTGCAGCGGGCGCTGCGCGCCTAGCTAGAGGTGCACGAGGATGTTGATGAGCTTTCCGAAGGGATCGCGCACGTAGAAGCGTCGCACGCCCCATGGTTCGTCGGCGGGACCGTATTCGATCTCGATCTTCGCTTTCTTCATCCGTTGCAGCGCTTCATCGAGATCGTCCACTTCAATCGAGAGATCGGGAACCGGCGTGCCCGATCCGCCTTCGCTGGCAATGCCCACCTGGACACTCATTTTCTCCGAAGAACCGTAAGTCACGATCCAGCCGTGATCCATCAGGCGGTCGAGGCCGAGGATATCCTGGTAGAACCGCTCGGCCGCCGCGACGTTCCTGGTGTCGATGTTTGCAACGACGCGCTTGACTTTCATCGCTCACGACTCCGCGTACGGATCGTAGGTGCCGAAGCTCCACAGATGGCCTTCGCAGTCGCGCACCGAATACTCGCGCGAACCGTAATCGGTGTCGGCGATCGGCCGGACGATCTCGGCGCCGGCTTCCTTGGCACGGGCATAATGCGCGTCGATCTCCTTCATCACCACGTAGGTCCCGTACTTCTCGGTGGCCCAGGGATTCTTCGGGTCCGGCTTGCCGCCCGAGCCCATCATGATCATGCCGGCGCCGAGCCGAAGCTGTGCGTGCGCGACCGTGTTGTTCTCGCCAGGGACGACGAACTGCTTCTCGAAGCCGAACGCCTTGCCCAGCCAGTCGATGGCGGCCGGCGCATTCTTGTAGCGCAGCGCCGGGAATATGTTGGGATGTCCGATCTTGGACTTGTCGGCCATCAGTGCCTCCATTGTTGAAGTGATGGGGCCAGACTAGGCGGCAGGGCCGATCCGGTCTTGGATGAATTTTACCCCGTTACTCCGCCGCCGTCGGGCAGCATCGCGGCCTGGAACTCGCGCGGCGTGCGGCCGGAATAGCGGCGGAAGTCGCGATTGAAATGCGCCTGGTCATAGTAGCCGCAGGCGACCGCGAGATCGGCCCAGCTTTCCTCGTTCGCCGCCTTGATGCGCTCCACGGCATGGGCAAAGCGCAGGATGCTGGCGACGGATTTGGGACTGAGGCCGATCTGCGCGTGGAAGCGCTGGATCAGGGTCTTGCGGCTGCAGGAGAGGTCGCGGCTGAGAGCGCCAATCGAGCGTGCGCCATGGCTCTCCTGCAATTGCTTCAGCGCCCAGGCGATGTCCGGCGACATTGGGCGGCCGCGGCCGAGGCGCTCCAGCAGGAACCCATCCACCAGGTCGAAGCGCGCGGGCCAGTCGTCCGCATCCTGCAGTGCGTCCGCGAACCGGTCCACTTCCGGGCCGCCGAGCAGATCGCCGAGATCGAGGCAGCGGTTGGCGATGTCCGACATGGTTATGTTGAGAAAGCGATAGGCGCCGAGCAGGGTGAAATTGATCTGCATGCCGCGCTGCTCGCCTTCATACTCCGTGAATACGTGCACGTCGTGCAGCCCGGCGAGGAAGCTGCAGAAGAGGCCGCGCTCCGCCGGCCGGTCGCCGTTGATGATGTCGATGCTGGGGCCGAAGGTGACGATCATCGGGATGCCGTCGAACGGCGCCTGAAGCCGCCGCATCGGTCCCGCCGCCAGCTCGCGATAGCCGATATAGTCGATGACATAGGGCCGAAGGCGCGGATCGGGCGCGCGCGACACCATCGCCCAGCTGTAGGCGTCCGAGCGGTGGACGTTAATTTCCAGTCCCGATGCGTCGGCCGGCATCCGATCTCTCCTCTGCCGCGTAGAGACTATGCGCTGGGCCAATCTTGGTCCAGCGCCGCACGGCGTCCTTGACACGGGCAGAAGGTTTCCGGGTGTGCCGCTGCGCCATCAACTCGGGAGGAGACGATGAGCAACGTACGCGTTATTTCGGGGGCGTCCCTGGCGGCCGCGGCAGCTTTGATCCTGGTGGCAGGCTGTTCGAACACCCAAAAGCCTGCCCAGTCGGCGGAAGTACATTGCGCCGGCATCAACGCCTGCAAGGGCACCAGTTCGTGCAAGACCGCCAACAATGCCTGCAAAGGCCAGAACGCGTGCAAGGGCCAGGGCTGGGTGCCCACGGCCTCGGCGGACGAATGCACCAGCCAAGGCGGCAAAGTCATCTGATCGCACTGCGCCTCAGCGGGCGCCAACCGATTTCGGCGCCCGCTGCCTTGAGCTAGGGCAAGACCTGGGCGTTGACCACTTCTGCGTTGCTGAACACCGTCACCGTATCGGCGCTATGGGCGAAGGTATAAGCCGTCATGCCGGCGATCGAGATATCGGCGGCCGTTCCGGTGAGACCAAGAGTCTTGTTCGCCGTCGTGGCGTTCCAGCCACCCGCAAGATCGATGTTCAGAGTGTCGGGAGTACTGCTACCGAGATCGGCGACGAATTGATGGTCGAGGGTGTCAGCGAACACCTCGGCGAGGCTGATGGTGACGGCATCCTTGCCACCGCCGGTCTGGATCCGCTCGACATTGACGAACCCCAGACCACGCAGGTCAATCTTGTCGGCGGTGGAGAGATTGGCGTTGATGGTATCGAAGTCGAGGCCGCCGTCGAACGTATCGCCGGGCTCCCATTTCAGGCTATCGACGCCGGCATCGCCGAAGAGACGATCCAGGCCGGCCTCACCCGTGAGCGTATCGTTGCCCCCCGCGCCCTGCAGCTGATCATTGCCGGATCCGCCGACCAGCGAGTCGTCGCCCGCATCGCCGTTGATCGGATCGCTGAGGTTGCCGCCGGTGACAGAGTCATTGCCATCGCCGCCATGGAACGGCCTGGCCGGATCGTAACCGGCAGCGATCGCTGCGGCGCCATTAAGCGGCAGCGTCACCGTATCAGCACCGGCCAGAGCGTTGTATTGTGTTGCGAAATGGTAGCTGCCGGCGAGGACCCGGTTGAAATCGACCACGTCGTCACCGGCGGAAAACAGCGGAGGCGCCCCGGCGCTGGACGGCAGATCAATCGTGTAGCTGTCGATCAGCGTGGCGCCTCCCGTGATCGACCAGAATTCGAACGTAATGCTGTAGTCGCTCGCCTGGACCAGCATCGTGCCCCAGTCGTCACTGTATCGTGCCGCACTGCCCGCGACCGGCGGATCGGCAAAAGTGTACTTGCTGGCCCCGCCCAAGCCGGCGACGAAATAGGGCAGCACCGTGCCGTCCCCATTGTCATCGCGCAGGATCCGCTCATAGACGTGGTCATGCCCGCTGAGAACGGCCGTCGCACCCCACTGCTCGAACGGCCATTGCATCCAGGGTGACGATCCGTGACTCGCGCCTGAAGAGTAGGCCGGATGGTGAAAATAGACGATGTTGTACGGCGAGGTGGAGGTCTCCAGGCCCGCCTGCAGCCACTTGCCTTGAATACTGGTGCTGCTGATTCCGTCCGGCTCGTTCGAATCGCTGTTCACGACGAAGAAATGGACGGAGCCGATCTCGTAATCGTAGTACCGTTCGTTTCCCGGCAGCGTGAAATAGTCGAGATAGGCGCTGGCATTAACGCCGGCGGCGGGACTGTCGTAATCGTGGTTGCCGAGAGAGGGGAAAAATCGGTCGGTCGCGCTGCCAGGACCATAGGCGCCGTGATAGTTGCCGATGTAGGCGCTGTAGTACTGGCCGATCTGTTGGTCGATGGTACCTGTGTTATAGATATTGTCACCCAGCGTGGTGATGAAGTCGACGTTGAGGCTGGCAACAAGGCTCGCCACCTTTGCGGAGGCAGCGTGCTGTCCATAGTCGCCGAACGCGGCAAAACGGACCTCGGCGACGTCCGTGACCGACAAGGTGAACGGCCGCGTCACCGATAGGCCACCAGCATCGGTCGCCGTGACATCGAGATTGATCTGCGACCCCCGCTCGTAATCCAGGCGAATTCCATCCTTCAGCTTGAGCTGGTTGTTGACCACCTCAAAACGAGGATCGCTGATTGTGAAGGTGTGCGCATCGCCCGGGTCCGGGTCGGCGACCTCGAGCGTGCCGGCAACGGCTCCAGCGACGTTCTCATTGATGGGTTGGCCGGCGAGCAATGCGACATCAGTTGGAGCATGATTAGCGCCAGCCGCATTGACTGCGACTGCGACAGTGGCGGTGGACGTGTCGCCATCGCTGTCGGCGATCGTATAGGTGAAACTATCCGCGCCGATGAATCCGGCAGCGGGAGTATAGGTGAAGGTCCCGTTGCCGTTGTCCGCGACCGTCCCGCCATTGCCGGTCACAGAATTGAACCCGGTGATGACGGCCGGTCCGTCGCCCTGGTCGTCATTGGAAAGAACATTGCCGGTGGTGACGGCGGTGTCGGGCAGCGTCGCCACGTTGTCGCCGACCGCGTCCGGCGCGCGATCGATGGCGATGGTGGTAACTGCGGGAGTCGAATTCGCGAGGCCATCACTGACCGTGACGTTGATCAGGCGGCTGGTCGGATCGGGCGTCTCGCTGACGTTGTTGAAGGAGACCTGCCGCAAGGCGAGCTGGTAGTCGGCCTTGGTCGCCGATCCCGTCAGGATGATATTGCTCGCCGTCGAGGCGGGATCGACAGCGATGCCGGCGGGCAGCCCGGCCAGATTGACGACGAGCTGGTCACTTGCTTGCGCATTGGCGAGCGTGACGGTGGCGCGCAGCATGTTCGCGTTGTTGGCGTCCGTGATGAGCGCGTTGGCACTCGCGATCGCCACGCCGCCTTGGCTCTCAGTGAAGGTGGCCGAATAGCCTGTTCCACCAGCCGAGCCGTCCAGATCGAGCGCCGGCGCCTCATTGCTGCCGGTCGGGAGGGTATATTCGATATGCAGGAGGGGCGCCGCGGCAGCGTTGCTCTCAAAGGCTTCCGCCGTGCGCGTGCCGCTGCCGGTGATAATGAACGCCATGTCGTTGCCCGCGCGCCAACCTGGACGCGCAACGATCTCCTGCACGATGGTCGCAAGATCGGGAGAACGCTGGGCAAGGCCGGCCTCGCCCGCTTTGGTCCAGGCCGGCGGGTTCCACGCTGCGGCGGCATCGGTCGTGGCGCCTGCGGAGACATTGTTGCTGGTGCTCGCGAATGCCGCAGCATCATCGGCATCCTCCCCGCGCAACAGCAGTGAGGTCGTGGCGGAGCCGACCTCGTCGGTCTGGAACTGGAGATAGGCTTTGGTGATCAAGGCGCCGGTTGGGATGTCGATACCGGTAAACCGGATTCCGACCTTCTGGGTGGCGCCGGCATCATCAACCAGCTCCAGGTCCGAGCTGTTCATGTACATCGACCCTGTCGCGCGCTGCTCGACGTCATCGAGCCCGGAGGCGACTCGTTCCTCGATCGTGATCGTGTCGCTCATCGCCGGTTCCTCGCCGGTTATGATTCCGATGCCCTCTCTTGATTCCCGAAGTTTGTCGCCGCGCTGCCGAGCGTCAGCTGTGAGTCCGCATGCGCGAGATTATCTTCGCGATGACCATGCGGCCACCGCGAATCTCTCGCGCGATTTCACTGTCGCGCGCAAAGTCGTTGTTGCTTGTATGAAAGCAGGGAACGCACTCTAGAGAAGCCAGTGCGCAGAATGCAAATCACTTTTGGACAGGAGTAGAGTCGGCGAACAGTCGCGAGCGATGAATAAAGTCATCCGCGCCGCGTGGACAACACCTGCAAGTGCCTGCCTACGCCAGCTTCTTTTCCATGAACAGGCTGAGGGGATCCGGCTGATAGGCGCCGAACGGACCGCGCTCGACATAGCCGAACTTGCGATAGAGCGCGATCGCTTCGGGCTGCTTGATGCCGGTCTCCAGCTGCATGGTCGTGACGCCGATGCGCGCCGCTTCGCGCTCGAGGGCTTCCATGATCGCACGCGCCACGCCTTTGCCGCGCGCTTCGGAATTGACGAACACACGCTTCATCTCGGCGTGACCGTTCGTACTTATCACGAACGCACCGCAACCCAGCACGGTCCCATTCTCGCGTCCGACGAAGAAATGCACGTGCGGCTCAGCGAGTGAATCGATGTCGACCAAATGATTGCTCTCCGCCGGATAGAGCGACTGCATGAGCGCATCGGACTGGCGGATGAGCGCGACGACTTCGTCCTGGCGCGGTGTTTCACGTGAAACTTCGATCATATTTGCAAGTGACTCTAGAAGCTTGGTGGAGAATTTGCGGAGACGACCTCGCACTCCTCTTCGCCGACATTGCGGAAGCGATGGGGCGTGCGGCTGTCGAAGTAATAGGCATCGCCTGGGCCGAGCAACTTCACTTGGTCGCCGACCGTCACTTCGAGGCGGCCGCGGATGATGATGCCGCCCTCCTCCGCATCGTGGGTCAGCATCTGCGCGCCTGTGTCGGCGCCGGGGGCGTAGCGCTCGTGCAGCATCTGCATCGCCTTGCCGGAGAGGTCGACGCCGATCTGGCGATAGGAGATGGCGCCGCCCGCCAGCTCCACCAGCTCCTTGGCGGTGAAATAGATCTGCGGCTTGGGCGGCGCTTCGAGCGCGAAGAACTCGGCGAGCGAGAGCGGGAAGCCGTCCAGCAGCTTCTTCAGCATACCGACCGAGGGTGAGGAACGGTTCTGCTCGATCATGGAAATGATGGCGTTGGAGACGCCGGCGCGCTTCGCCAGCTCGCGCTGCGACAGATTGTGCGCCTCGCGCAGCGATTTGAGGCGGCTGCCCAGATCGAACCCGGTGCCCTCGGCCATGTTAAATCCAGCATCCCAATGGCTTGGACGCTTAATATAATGGACAACTGTACCCAGGATCAAGGCCGAACTGGCCTTGAATTGTAAACATTTCGGCACACTTGTTCGATTTGTTGAACATTGCTATGGTGCCAGCATCTTCCACTGGCCTTGAGGACCAACCCATGTCCGCCACAGCCAAAGCGGCCGCGCAGCCATTTGCCCCGACCGCGTTCGACCCCTCTCCCAACAACCTCGAATCCTTCTGGATGCCGTTCACGGCGAACCGGCAGTTCAAGTCCAAGCCGCGCCTGTTCGTCGGCGCGGAGGGCATGCACTACACCACCATCGAGAACCGCAAGGTCCTGGACGGGACCGCGGGCTTGTGGTGCTGCAACGCCGGGCACGGACGCAAGAAGATCTCCGAGGCGGTCGCCAAGCAGATCCAGCAGATGGATTACGCGCCCGCCTTCCAGATGGGCCACCCGTCGGCGTTCGAGCTGGCATCGCGCCTCACGAACCTGGTTCCGGGCGACCTCGACCATGTGTTCTTCACCAACTCCGGGTCTGAATCAGTCGATACGGCGCTGAAGATCGCCCTCGCCTATCACCGCGTGAAGGGCCAGGGCGCGCGCACGCGCCTGATCGGGCGCGAGCGCGGCTATCACGGCGTCGGGTTCGGCGGCATCTCGGTCGGCGGCATTGTCTCCAACCGCAAGTTCTTCGGCCCCATGCTGGCCGGCGTCGATCACCTGCCGCACACCCATAACCTCGAGAAGAACGCCTTCTCCAAAGGCCAGCCGGAATGGGGCGCACACCTCGCCGACGAGCTGGAGCGCATCGTCACCTTGCACGACGCCTCGACCATCGCGGCCGTGATCATCGAGCCGGTCGCGGGTTCGACCGGCGTGCTGATCCCGCCCAAGGGGTACCTGCAGAAGATCCGGCAGATCTGCGACAAGCACGGCATCCTGCTGATTTTCGACGAGGTCATCACGGGCTTCGGCCGCCTGGGCTCGCCGTTCGGCGCCGAGCATTTCGGCGTGCAGCCGGACATGATCACCTGCGCCAAGGGCCTCACCAACGGCGCCGTCCCGATGGGTGCTGTGTTCGCGCGGAAGCACATCTACGACGCCTTCATGGACAACGCCGCGGAGAACGCGATCGAGCTGTTCCATGGCTACACCTACTCCGCTCATCCGGTGGCGTGCGCGGCGGGTCTTGCCGTCCTCGACATCTACAAGGAGGAAGGCCTGTTCGAGAATTGCGCCAGCCTTTCCAAATACTGGGAAGACGCGGTGCATTCGCTGAAGGGCATCAAGAATGTCATCGACCTGCGCAACATGGGCCTGATCGCGGGCATCGAGCTGGAGCCGATCCCGGGAAAGCCGACGGCGCGCGCCTTCAACGCATTCCTGAAGGCCTATGACAAAGGCCTCTTGATCCGCACCACCGGCGACATTATCGCTCTGTCGCCGCCGCTGATCGTGGAAAAGAGCCATATCGACCAGATCTTCAGCATGCTCGCTGACATCCTGAAGAATCTGGACTGACATCCGCTGCATAAGCGGCTATCGCAACAAGAAACCAGGTCGGCGGGGGAAGCCCCGCCGGCCATAGCTTTAAGACGGGGAGTGCATCCAATGCTGATCGGCGTACCAAAAGAAATCAAAAATCACGAATACCGCGTGGGGCTCACCCCCTCGTCGGTGCGCGAATTGGTCTTCCACGGCCACAAGGTGATGGTGGAGACCAAGGCTGGAGCCGGCATTGGGTTCGACGACGCGGCCTATACGGCGGCGGGCGCGACCATTGCCAAAAAGGCGGCAGACGTGTTCGCCAAGGCGGACATGATCGTGAAGGTGAAGGAGCCGCAGCCGAACGAGTGCAAGATGCTGCGCCAGGGCCAGCTGCTCTACACCTATCTGCACCTGGCACCTGATCCCGACCAGACCAAGGGCCTGATCAAATCCGGCGCGACCGCCATCGCCTATGAGACCGTGACGAGCGCGCGCGGCGGCTTGCCGCTGCTGGCGCCGATGTCGGAAGTCGCGGGCCGCATGTCGGTGCAGGTTGGCGCGCATTACCTGGAAAAGGCCCAGGGTGGCGCGGGCATCCTGCTCGGCGGTGTCCCCGGCGTGCGCGCGGCCAACGTGGTCGTGATCGGCGGCGGCATCTCCGGCACCCATGCGGTGCGCATGGCGCTCGGCATGGAAGCCGTCGTCACGGTGATCGACAAGAACCTCGACCGGCTGCGCGAGCTGGATGAAGTGTTCGGTTCCAGCCTCAACACGATCTATTCGACCGTCGACGCGATCGAGCAATACGTGATCGAGGCCGACCTCGTGATCGGCGCTGTGCTGGTGCCGGGCGCCGCTGCGCCCAAGCTGGTGACGCGCAAGATGATCAAGCAGATGCGCCCCGGCTCGGTGGTGGTGGATATCGCCATCGACCAGGGCGGCTGCTTCGAGACCAGCCATGCGACGACCCATGCCGATCCGGTCTATGTGGTGGACGGCGTCACGCATTACTGCGTCGCCAACATGCCGGGCGCGGTCGCGCGCACCTCGACCATCGCGCTCAACAACGCCACCCTGCCTTTCGCTGTCGCCCTCGCCAACAAGGGCGCGCGCAAGGCGCTGGCGGACGACCCGCACCTGCTCAACGGCCTCAACGTCCATGACGGCCAGGTGACCTACAAGGCGGTCGCCGATGCGCTGAAGCTGAAATACACGACCGCGCAGCAGGCGCTGGGGATGTAACCGACGCGCGGCGAGCGTTACGCAGCGGCGGAACCGAAAGGTTCCGCCGTTTTGCTTTTGCGCTGGACTGACGCCGCTACACTGGCGCGAAACAGGCTCGCACGCCGAGGTTACGTCTCTTACCGGCCCGTTCGGTCAGCGAGAACAGGTACCGATGCGGGGCGGCGGCACACCAGTCGCGCAGATCGTGGCTGTACCAGTTGAGCGCGCGCGGGCCGCGGATCGTTTCGCCGGTGCCGAGATCGATGCCTTCGACCCAGTTCGAGAAGCAGTGTTCGACCGCCTCGTTTAGACGGCGTACATAGGCATGACCGTGTTCATCATCAGTGGCGAACTTGGTCTCGAAATCGCCGAGCAACTCGCTTTCAGGAGTAACTATGGCGCGCTGCGCGTTGATCAGTTGCTCCGCCGCGAGCGAGTGGCCGGCGCGGCGATCATTCCATCGGAATCGGAAGCTGAGATGATGGGCGAACACCTCGTCGAGCTCAGCAAGGGTGACGTGATCCCGCGTCATCATCCTGGCGAAGCGGCTCTCATCGACTTTAAATCCGAATAAGGCGGACCTCCGGCATTGAGAGATTGTCTTCCTCGGGAGGAAGCGGCGTCGAGGCTTCGGGGCATCCCAGTCCCAATCGACTTCCAGGATCTTCAATCCGGGAAAGACGGCAGCCAGTTCCCGCTCCAATCTTCGGCCGCCTTCCTCCGTCACCAGGACCTCGCGTACCCAGTATGTGGTGCGACCGGACCAGTCGAGGATCCAGGCTTTCTCCGCCGCGTTGCGTCGTTCGTCTTCGGACAAGGTTGGACGCTCGCCGCGGATTGTAATACCCGCGAGATCGCAGATCTGCTCCAGGAGAATCTCGCCATTGAGAGCCGGGCCGATGCTGGCATTCAGGAGGTCTTCGGCCGGCCGTTGGCGGTCGGCACTTGCCGATATGGACAGTCGTCCATAGTCGTAATGAAGGTGGATCGCGCGGCCATCGGCGGTCTCGCCCCAATATTCGGACGGCTCTCCAATACTGCCGTACACCTCGATCAGATCCAATCCAAGCTGGGACAGGTTTGGTCTGCTGTAAAACATGCTGTCACTCCCACTCAGTGAGGGGCGGATGCTTGTATGCCAAGCGCAGATTAGTAACGTCAGGCTGGGAAAAGTTGGTTAAGAAAAAGTTTATTCTGGTCCAAAGACCAATGAGACCAAACATCGCGCTTCTCAGCGGAGCGAATGAACGATCGAAGAAAAGATTCCGCCTCTCGCTTCGAGCTACTACATAGCGCGGACGCCATCCAGCGGCGCCTGTGTCCACAGGCCGCGATCGTCGGCCGGGCGCCGCGGCAGCAGATGCGGCCCGGCTCGGTGGTGGTGGACATCGCCATCGACCAGGGCGGCTGCTTCGAGACCAGCCATGCGACGATCCGGTCTATGTGGTGGACGGCGTCACGCATTACTGCGTCGCCAACATGCCGGGCGCGGTCGCGCGCACCTCGACCATCGCGCTCAACAACGCCACCCTGCCTTTCGCCGTCGCCCTCGCCAACAAGGGCGCGCGCAAGGCGCTGGCGGACGACCCGCACCTGCTCAACGGCCTCAACGTCCATGACGGCCAAGTGACCTACAAGGCGGTCGCCGACGCGCTGAAGCACAAATACGTGCCGGCACAGCAGGCGCTGGGGATGTAGGCCTAAGCCACTGAACGAGAGCATCAGGCGGGGCCGCGAGGCCCCGCTTTTTTCATGCCCAATTCCGCGAGCAAGGCCCGCACCATCGGCGAGGTGGCGAGTGCGCTTCGGGTCAGCGCGTAGATGCGCCGGCGGAGCGGCGCGCCGCCGGGCGTGCGGAGCACCACCGGCTTGGCGCTCGAAAACCCGAGCGCCAACTCCGGTACGAACCCGACGCCGAGCCCCGCCGACACCATCCGCAAGACCAGGTCGTAATCATCGACGGTGTGGGTGATCCGCGGTGCAAAGCCGGCCAGGGCGCAGGCGCGCTCGGCGAGCTGCCGGTCGTCTGGCTGCCGCGACCCGACGATCCAATCCTCTTGCGCGAGACGCGCCAGGCCGACCGGCTCGCGCTCGCGCCGCCACTTCTTTGGCAGAGCCAGGAGCACGGGCTCATCCATGAGCGGATGCG
>DASRRI010000105.1:0-34858 GCA_035695765.1 Dongiaceae bacterium | reverse complement strand
GGGCTGCTCGTTCGCCTCGGGCTGCTCTCCACCCCGCCTCGCGGCGACGCAGTTGCCTTCGGCTACATGTGGCGTGACCTCACATGGGTCGGACTTTCACCTCCTGACAGAACAACATCACAGACGCACGGTCCCGGCTCTGCGCCACTGCGTGGCTTGGCCGGGATGACAGGCGGGGTGCTGGACCGATTGAGTGTTGCTAAGCCACCAGCAGGGCGCTGGGGTCGGCACAGACCTGGTTGCGGCCGCCTTGCTTGGCGCGGTAGAGGGCGGCGTCGGCGAGCTTGATGAGCTCTTCGCCGGGCATTGCCATGGTGGTCGACGCAACGCCGATGCTGACCGTCACGGTGAGCTTGCCATCGGGCGCGTCCGCCACGTCCATCGGCGTCGAGCCGATCTTGCTGCACAGGCGCTCGGCGGCCTTCAATGCGTTGTCGCCTTCGGTATCGGGCAGCAGGATCACGAATTCCTCGCCGCCGAACCGCGCCACCATGTCGATGTTGCGCATGCACTGAGTGGCGCGCTGGGCGAACTGCTTCAGCACCTCGTCGCCTGCGGCATGGCCATAGGTGTCGTTGACCGACTTGAAGCGGTCGAGGTCGCACACCATCACCGACAACGCCTTGCCGGTATCGCCGACGCGCTTCATCAGCCCTTCCATGTGGCGCAGGGCGTAGCGGCGGTTATAGACGCCGGTCAGCACGTCGGTCAGCGCCATGGAAAGGCTGCGCTCATAGTTCGTGCGCAGGCGGTCCTGGTAGCGCCGGCGGCGCACCTGGATGCGGACGCGCGCCAGCAATTCGTTGGCGTCGATCGGCTTCATCAGATAGTCGCTGACGCCGAGATCGAGACCCTTCACCAGCCGCGGCATCTCGAACTCATCGACGATGAGCAGGATCGGCACTTGCCGCGTCTCGTCCGCAGAGCGCAGGTTGGAGCAGAGGCGCAGGCCGTCCTCCTGCCCGATCTGCAGCCCGGTGATGACGAGGTCGTAGCTGCCCTTGGCCGACTTCTGCATCGCTTCGGCGGAATTGACAGCGACTTCCACCGTATCCTGATCGGCGCCGAGGATGGTGGTAATGCGCTGCGCCGCCGGCGCGAAGCCTTCCACCAACAACACCTTCGCCGCGCTGTGGTCCTCGTCCGTGGGTTCCGTTTCGGACGAGAGCACGTCGAATGCGCCGGAGGTCTGCTCGCGCATCCGCCATTCGTCCATGATCATCTTCAGGCGGACGAGCGAGCGCACCCGCGCAAACAAGGCGAGATCGTTGACCGGCTTGGTGAGGAAATCATCGGCGCCGGCTTCCAGCCCGCGCACGCGGTCGGCCTGATCGCTCAGGGCCGTCACCATCACCACAGGCAGGAACCGGGTACGCGGATTGGCGCGGATGCGCTTGCACACCTCGAAGCCGTCGAGCTCCGGCATCATCACGTCCAGGAGCACGATGTCCGGAATCTGCTTTTCGATAAGGGCGAGCGCTTCCTTGCCACTGCTCGCGGTCATCACCTCGAAATATTCGGCCGCGAGCTTCGCTTCCAACAAACGGACGTTGGCGGCGATATCGTCAACGACCAGGACCCGCGCCGACATGGACTGCCACGACCTATTGCAAGAAGCGGTCGACGGTTTCCAGGAACTGGACGACAGAGATCGGCTTGGCAATATAGGCTTCGCAGCCGCCTTCGCGAATTTTCTCTTCGTCGCCCTTCATCGCGAAAGCCGTCACAGCAATGATGGGAATGGATTTGAGGTTGTCGTCTTCCTTGATCCATTTGGTGACCTCCAGGCCGCTGACTTCCGGCAGCTGGATGTCCATCAGGATCAGGTCCGGCTTGTGCTGGCGCGCGAGCTTCAGCGCCTCCATGCCGTCCTTGGTCTGCAGAATGTTGTAGCCGTGCGCCTGGATCAGATCGTGGAAGAGCTTCATGTTGAGCTCATTGTCTTCGACGATCAGGATCGTCTTTTCCGATGCGCGGCGGCGCTTCTCCTCCGGCGTCATCTGTTGCCTCTCAAGCATTGGTCCTCCGGCCTGATATTCCCCGGTTCAATCCGGCCATAAATCCCTGGCGAAACCCCCACCCTCACGACTCGATCAAAGCGGGCAAGCTTCACCCAACTTATGCATAATTGGACATTGGTAAACAAATCGTTCAACCTTGTGTTAACTCTTTCGATCAGGCCCCGGACATGCCGGATGCACCCTCGCCGCAGATCCAGTTCCAGCCGGGATTCTGCCGGGATTGCTGCATGCGCGTGCCGCCGGAGGCGGTAGCCGCCGCCCGCTGCCCAAATTGCCGCTCCCCGCGCCTGACCCGCCACATCGAGCTGTTCGGCCTCCCAATAGGCCACATCGATTGTGACGCGTTTTATGCCGCGATCGAAAAACGCGACAACCCGGCTCTCCGCGACAAGCCGGTCATTATTGGTGGAGCCACCCGCGGGGTTGTCTCAACCGCCTGTTATATCGCGCGAATTTCGGGCGTCCGCTCGGCCATGCCAATGTTCAAGGCTAGGAAACTTTGCCCCGAAGCTGTTGTTCTGCCACCCAACATGGCGAAATATCAGAAGGCCGGCAAGGAGGTGCGTGCTCTTATGCTGGAACTGACCCCGCTGGTGGAACCTCTGTCGATCGACGAAGCATTCCTCGACCTCTCGGGGACTGAGACTTTGCACAAGAGCAGCCCGGCGGAAAGTCTCGCGCGCCTCGCGCTGAAGATTGAGCGGGAGATCGGGATCACAGTGTCGATCGGCCTAAGCCACAATAAGTTCCTGGCCAAGATCGCGTCAGACCTCAACAAGCCGCGCGGCTTTTCGGTGATCGGCAAGGCGGAGACGGTCTCCTTCCTCGCGGACAAGCCGGTGCGCTTCGTGTGGGGCATCGGCCAGAAGACCAGCGACAGTCTGGCGAAGGACGGACTGACAACGTTGGGACAGATCCAGTCCATGGCGGAGCGCGACCTCACCGCGCGCTATGGCAAGCTGGGGGCGCATTTGTGGCACCTGGCGCGCGGGCATGACGAGCGGATCGTCGATCCCGACGGCGAAGCCAAGAGCGTATCCGCCGAGACGACCTTCGATGTCGACATCGCGGAGTTCAATGACCTCGCGCGCGAGCTCTGGCCGCTGTGCGAAAAGGTTTCAGAGCGGCTGAAGCGCGCCGGGCTCGCCGGCGGCAATGTCCATCTCAAGCTGAAGACCGCCGGCTTCCGCATCATCTCGCGCCAGATGTCGCTGAGCGCGCCGACGCAATTGGCGGAGACCCTGTTCCGCTGTGGCCGCACTTTGCTGGAGCGGGAAGCGACCGGCATGAGCTATCGCCTGATCGGGATCGGCGTCGGCGACATCCGCGACGCGGCAGACGCCGACCCGATAGACCTTGCCGATCCCGACGCGGCCCAGCGCCGCAAGGTCGAAGCCGCGATCGACGCGGTGCGCGCCAAGCTGGGCAAGAGCAGCATCGGCAAGGGACGTGGACTGGAGATCAAACGGCGCTGAACGGAGGCGATGATGCCGGCAGCGGATGACCCTTTCAATCTGCAGCGCTTCGTGGAAGCCCAGGCGCCCGTCTATGGCCGCGTCACAGCGGAACTGAAGGGCGGGCACAAGCAGAGCCACTGGATGTGGTTCGTCTTTCCCCAGATCGCCGGCCTCGGCCATTCGCCGATGGCACAGCGCTACGCGCTCTCATCGCTACGGGAGGCAGAAGCGTATTTGAAGCACGCGATACTTGGACCCAGATTGCGAGAGTGCACGCGTTTGGTCTGTCTCGTCGAAGGCAAGTCCGCGCACGAGATCCTGGGATCGCCCGATGACATGAAGTTCCGCTCCTGCGCGACGCTGTTCGCACATGCGGCGCCGGAGGATCAGCTCTTTCGTGACGCTCTCGAGAAGTATTTCGACGGCGAGGAGGATCCGCTGACGGTCGAAAAGTTATAGTCAGCGCGCCTTGCTGTAGCCCTTGCCGAACTTCACTTCGAGGCGCGACTGGATGATCTCGAAGCAGATCGAGAGGATCCAGTAGATCGTCGCCGCGGTCGTCAGCATCTCGATATAGCGGTAGCTGGAACGGCCGAATGACTGGGCGAGGAACATGATCTCCCACACACCCATCACGGAGATCAGCGAGGAATCCTTGAGCATCGCGATGAATTGCGAGCCGGTGGGCGGGATGACGATGCGCGTCGCCTGCGGCAGAGTGATGGTCCAGAACACGACCCACTTGTGCAGCCCGAGCGAGGCGCCGGCTTCGCGCTGACAGATCGGCACCGACATGATGCCGGATCGGAAAATCTCGCTGAGATAGGCGCCGTAATTGAGCGAGAGGGCGATGATGCCGGCGGGAATGGCGTCCGGCACTGGCCCCAATTGCGGCAGGCCGAGATAGATGAGGAATATCTGCACCAGCAGCGGCGTGCCGCGGAAGAACGAGGTGTAGAAGGTCGAGATGCCGTAGCAGACCGCGCTGTCCGACAGCCGCCCGAGCGCCGAGACCAAGCCCAGCAGGCTCGAGGCGATGATCGAGAAGAAGCACACGAACAGCGTCAGCGCGGCGCCCTGGATGAAGCCGTCGCGCGTCAGCTTCAGTCCCGCCAGAGCCGGCAGCTTTTCCAGGATGAAGGTGAACTTGAGCCCGAAGGTCGAGAACAACAGAACGAACAGCGCGAACAGGGTCACCCACACGGCGATGACCCTGAATTCGAACGCACGGGTCGCGCCGCGTGGAAAGACCGGGGCCGTTGTGGCACGGGCCCCGGCCGCTTCCTCTTTGGACGTATCGCTCAAGCCACTACTACTTGCTGGTGATGTCGGTGCCGAGCCACTTTTCGGAGATCGTCTTCAGCGTGCCGTCCGCTGCCATCTGCTTGAAGATCTCCTTGATCTTGGCCTCCCACTCGGGATCGCCCTTGTCGACCGCCACCCAGATCGGCTCGCCATAGAGCGCCTTGCCGACGATTTTGAACTTGTCAGATGCTTTCTGGACGCGGTCCTTCGCGGTCAGGTAGCCGCTGACGATTGCATCGAGGCGCTTGCCGGTCCCAAGTGCGAGATCCTGGAAGGCAGTGTCCTCCGAATCATACGGCACCGCCGTCGCCTCGGCGAACGGATACTCGATGTTCTCCGTGCCGCCCGGCACTTCGATGACGAGCTGCTTCTGGATGTATTTCTCGTAGGTGGTGCCGGCCTGGGCGCCCACCTTCTTGCCATTGAGGTCGGCGGCGGACTTGATGTCGTTGTTGTCGACATTGACCACGATGTTGGCCGGCGCCGAATAGTACTCGTTCACGAAGTCGAGCACTTCGGCGCGTTCCTTGGTCGGTGTCATGGAGCAGACGCAGATGTCCCAGCGGCCGTTCCAATTGCCGGCGACGATGATTTCCCAGGACGGCGTCTCGACCTTGTAGCCGACACCGAGGCGCTTTGCGATTTCCTTGGAGATATCGATATCGAAGCCGACCACCTCGCCGCTGTCATCGATATAAGAGAAGGGCGGATAGGCCTGGTCCGTCACCTCGACTAGCATCTTCTTCTTCATGACCCGATCGAGCGTTTCGCCCGCCATTCCAAGGGATGTCCAGCCGATAAGAAGGCTAGGCGCCAGAACGGAAGCAATCAGTAGTCTACGCATCAGCAACTCCCTCTTTTTTC
This sequence comes from Dongiaceae bacterium, assembly GCA_035695765.1. GTDB lineage: Bacteria > Pseudomonadota > Alphaproteobacteria > Dongiales > Dongiaceae > Dongia_A. The sequence goes on along the minus strand of DASRRI010000105.1, from coordinate 29,211 downwards.
ATGAAGCCTCAATGCACCAATGTGCGCGCCCGTCTCGGCAAGCGAGAGATGGCGGACCCGGAGCGATGAACGGTCCCCGAAATGATTCCAAAATCGACACGCTTGCGGTCGCTGGTGCGCTGCCACGCAGCGACCGCTGTTCCGCACAACTTGACCATGGTTTCGAGTGGAGTCAAACAGCGGCTGTACCGCTACTCGCACTTCTGCGGTTCGAGCACTTCCAGCTTGCGCAGCGTGCCCATCACCGGCAGGCCGCCGAATTCGAAGCTCACCTGGCTGACGACGCCGTTGTCGAACAGCTGGATGCTCTGCTCGAAATCGGGCGTGCCGTCGGGCAGGTTCTGCACGAAGAATGCGAAATCAACGTGGCGCGACAGCACGTCCTTGAGCGGCGCGAAATCCTCCGCCTTGGTCTTGCCGCCCTTCAATGAAGGGCCGAACCCAGCACTGATCTCCACCGGCTTCTCATCGACTGTCGCATCGAAGATCTTGGCGAGGAACACCGTCTCGCCGGCGTCGGCCTTATCGATCAGCGCCAACGTGTGCTGCACGGGCAGGAGAACCGGCGGCACTTCGGCTTCGCCCTTCGCCGGCAGCTCGGTGGTCAGTTTCCCCTCCGCGCCCGGCTTGGGATAGACCAGCTCGCCACGGCGCTGATTGCCGGTGTTGCCGTCCTGGCTGTCCTTGATGAAATAACGGTAGCTCGATCCGTCCTTGGCTTCCCAGGTGGCCTGGCTCCATTCGAAGCGATGACCCGCGCCTTCTACCGCCGCGACGTCCAGTCCGGCTTTCTGGTTGACGGTCCATCCGTCGCAATCATCCATCAGCTCGTAGGTGAGGACCCCGCGCAGCGCGCCGCTGCGCCCGAAGCCGCCGGCCGATTTGGCGGTCAACTCATAGACCGCGCGGTGCGGCACCAATTGCGCCGCCTCGGCGCTGGCCGCAACGAGCGCCAGGGCGCTGACGGAGAGGGCAAAAGCCCCCGCAATTCCAATTACTTGCCGCGAGACAGTCAAAACCTTCACCTGTCGCCTCTTCACCAATCGGGGCCGCTTTCAGAAATTATCGCATGGGCCGCTACGCCATGATAGGCCCCCGCCGATCATAGAAGCTTGAGGAGTCCAGAGGGTTCCATGCCGCAGAAGCCGATCATCTTTGTCACCCGCCGACTGCCCGACGCCGTGACCCACCGCCTGACCGCCGATTACGAGGCGCGGCTGAACACCCATGACGGCGTGCTGTCGGCGGAACAATTGGTGACAGGCGCGGACGGCGCGGACGCCTTGCTGGTGACGCCGACCGACAAGCTGACTGCCGAGGTGATCGGCAAGCTGCCGAAGTCGGTCAAGATGATCGCGACCTTCTCGGTCGGCTACGAGCATATCGACCTCAACGCGGCGAAGGCGCGCGGGCTGCCGGTCTCCAACACGCCGGACGTGCTGACCGACGCGACTGCGGACATCGCCCTGCTGCTGATGCTGGGCGCCGCGCGCCGGGCCTATGAAGGCGAGCGCGCGGTGCGCGAGGCGAGCTGGAAGTCGTGGTCGACGACCTACATGCTCGGCATCCATATGACGGGCAAGCGGCTCGGCATCTTCGGCATGGGCCGGATCGGCCAGGCGGTCGCCAAGCGCGCCCGGGCCTTCGACATGCAGATCCACTATTACAACCGCCGCCGCCTGCCCGCCGACCAGGAGCAAGGCGCGCGCTACCACGAGCGCGCGGAGGACTTGCTGCCGCATTGCGACTTCCTGTCGATCAACGCGCCGGGCGGCGCTGACACCTATCACTGGCTGAACGCCGAGCGCATCGCGCGCCTGCCGGACAGGGCGATCGTGGTGAACACGTCGCGCGGTGGCCTGGTCGACGATGTGGCGCTGATCGCGGCGCTCAAGTCGGGCAAGCTGTTCGCTGCGGGCCTCGATGTGTTCGAGAACGAGCCGAACATCCATCCCGGCTATCGCGACCTTCCCAACGTGTTCCTGCTGCCGCACCTCGGTAGCGCGACAGTGGAAACGCGCAACGCGATGGGCTTCAAGGCGCTGGACAATCTGGACGCGTTCTTCGCGGGGCGGGAGTTGCCGGATCGGTTGGTGTAACGACGGCACTCCTCCACGCCCAGCGCTCCGTCATCCCAAAGCTTGGCTTTGGGATCCACGAGTCTGCTTGCAGTAGTCCGGTCTCGCCGGTCGAAACTCGTGGGATGGCAAGGCCAAGCCTTGCCGGAACGGCACAGTTACGGGGCGTTACTCGCCTCTACCCTCGGCAGCCAGCGCACGCTTCACTGCCGGCCGCTCCCTCATGCGGCGGCGGTGGTCGTGCACTTTGGGGAAGCGCGTCGGATCAACACCGTCGGCTTCAAGCCAGTCCGCGAGCGTGAAGAGGTAGGGATCGCAGATCGAAAAAGCCTCGCCCATCACCCACGGCCCCTTGAACATCTCGCGTTCGATCAGATCGAAGCAGGCACCGACGGTCTCCGGCACCTTGCGCTTCATGTCTTCGAGGGCGCCGGGATCATCGGCCCAGCGATAGCCGCGCATGCGATGGGCGTGGGCGACGTGGACGGTCGCGCACAGATAGCTGTTGAAGGACTGAATTTGCGCGAAGGCAAATGGATCGTCGAGCGGCGCCAGCTTTGCCTTCGGGAAGGTCTGCGCAACAAAGGCAAGGATGGCCGGATTCTCCGTGAGGATTCCGCGATCGGTCGCCAGTGCCGGCACCCTGCCTTTCGGATTGATGGATAGATAGTCCGGTTTGCGCTGATCGCCGGCGCTCGTATCGATGTGGTGGGCAGTGTAGTCCGCGCCGGCTTCTTCCAGAACGATGTGCGACGCAAGCGCACAGCTTCCCGGCGCATAGAACAGCTTCAACAATTGATCCTCCCAAAAATCAGGCTGAAATCAGGCTGGCTTCAGAATCGTGCCGACCGGCTGCGGCAGCGTGAATGCGTGGATCCCGCCGCCGCCATAGGCCAGCTCGAGCGCGGGGATCTGCACGATCTCGCGCTTGGGGAACAGCTTGGTCATGACATCGAAGGCCTTGCGGTCGTTGGCGCCGTCATCGAAGGCCGGCATCACGATGCCGTCATTCGGCATGTAGAAATTGACGTAGGACAGCGCGAGCCGCCGTCCTTCCGGATCGAACAAGGGGCGCGGCTGTTCCACCTCCACCACTTCGAGCGGCTGGCCCTTGGCGTTACGCGCGGCCTTCAGGCGCTGGAGGTTGTCGGCGAGCATCTTCTGGTTCGGGTCGGCGGGATCGGCGCAGGTCAAGGCCAACACGACGCCCGGCCGCACGAAGCGCGCAACATTGCCGATCTGGCCGCCGGTCATGTCGTCCTGCAGGCCCTCGCCCAGCCAGATCACCTGCTGCACACCGAGATATTCGATCAGGACCTCTTCGACCTGCTCGCGTGTCATGTTGGGATTGCGGTTGGCATTGAGCAGGGTCGCTTCGCTGGCGATCACCGCCCCTTCACCATCGACATCGACGCCGCCGCCTTCCATCACCAGATTGTGGGCGTAGGCGCGCATCTCGAGATGCTTCAGGATCTCCTCCGCCACCTTGGCGTCGCGCTCGTGATCCTCGTAGCGGAAGCCCCAGGCGTTCCAGCGCCAGGTGACGCCCGCCACTTCCTTCGACTTGTTCATGAGGAAGGTCGGCCCGTAATCACGGATCCAGCAATCGTCGTGCGGCAGCGACACCTGTGCAACGCCGTTCGCGGTCAGCAGCGAAACCTCGGCGACATTCTTCGGCTTGGTGACGATGGTGACGGGCTCGAACCGCGCGATGGTGTTGGCGATCTCGGCGACGACATCGCGCGCGCCGTCCAGATGCTCGCCCCAGGTTTCCGCCCGGCTTGGCCAAGCCATCCAGCATCGCTCGTGTGGAACCCATTCGGCCGGCATGTTGAAGCCGTCGGCCAACGGATTGCTCATAGACGCCCCTGTCTCAAGCCTCGTGTCTCCAGCCTGCCGGTTGATCCGGGGTCATCGCTCAAGGCGGGGCAAGTCTAGCAGGTTGTCCGCCGCTGGCTAGGCCCCTATTGGCCGGCCTTCTTGAGGGGAAGGTCAAGCCTGATCGACAATTCCTTCAACCTGGCCGGCGGAACTTCAGCCGGCGCCTGCATCAGCAGGTCTTCCGCGCGCTGGTTCAGCGGGAACGCGATGATCTCGCGGATATTCTTCTCGTCGGCCAGCAACATGACGATGCGGTCGATGCCGGGTGCCGAGCCGCCATGCGGCGGCGCGCCAAACTTGAAGGCATTCAACATGCCGCCAAACTTGGACTCGACCTCGCTGGCCGGATAACCGGCAATCTCGAACGCCTTGTACATGATCTCCGGCAGATGGTTGCGGATCGCGCCGGAGGACAGCTCGACGCCGTTGCAGACGATGTCGTATTGGAAGGCGTTGATGGTCAGCGGGTCTTTGTTCAGCAGTGCGTCCATTCCGCCCTGTGGCATCGAGAACGGATTGTGGCTGAACTCGATCTTCTTCAGCTCCTCGTTGTACTCGTACATCGGGAAGTCGACGATCCAGCAGAATTCGAACCGCTTGGCATCGATCAGCTGCAGCTCTTCGCCCAGCTTGGTGCGGACGGTGCCGGCGAATTTCGCGGCGATATCCTTCTTGTCGCAGGCGAAGAAGACAGCATCGCCCTCCTTGGCGCCGGTCGCGGCCTTGATCGCGGCGACCCGCTGCTCGTCCAGGTTCTTGGCGATCGGGCCTTTGGCACCGGCCGCCTCAAAGATGATGTAGCCGAGGCCGCCGGCACCTTGGCTGCGCGCCCATTCATTCAGCTTGTCGAAGAAGCTGCGCGGCTTCGAGGCAGCGCCTGGCGCCGGAATGCCGCGCACGATCGCGCCGCCGTCGATCGCCTTGGCGAAAATGCCGAAGCCCGAGCCGCGGAACGGCTCGGTCACGTCGGCAATTACGATCGGGTTGCGCAGGTCGGGCTTGTCCGAGCCATATTTCAGCATCGAATCTTCGAACGGAATGCGTGGGAATGGCAGCGCAGAAACCTTGCGGTCGCCGGAGAATTCCTCGAACACACCGTGCAGCACCGGTTCGATGGTGTTGAAGACATCTTCCTGCGTCACGTACGACATCTCGAAATCGAGCTGGTAGAACTCGCCCGGCGAACGGTCGGCGCGGCTGTCCTCGTCGCGGAAGCAGGGCGCGATCTGGAAATAGCGGTCGAAGCCCGCCACCATCAGCAGCTGCTTGAATTGCTGCGGAGCCTGCGGCAGCGCGTAGAACTTGCCGGGATGCAGGCGCGCCGGAACCAGGAAGTCGCGCGCACCTTCCGGCGAAGACGAGGTCAGGATCGGAGTCTGGAACTCGGTGAAGCCCGCCTCGATCATGCGGCGGCGGATCGAGGAAATGACGCGCGAGCGCAGCACGATGTTGCTGTGCACCCGGTCGCGGCGCAGATCGAGGAAGCGATAGCGCAGGCGCACTTCCTCGCCGGCGTCTTCGTCGCTGTTGACCTGCAGCGGCACCACATCCGCAACCGACTGGATCACATAATCCTGGATCTGCAGCTCGATCTCGCCGGTCGGCAGCTTGGGATTGGCAGTCTCGGCCGGGCGCTGCACGACCTTGCCCGTCACAGTCACGACGCTTTCGACTCGCGTCTGCTCGACCGCCTTGAACAAAGGCGAGGACACGTCCAGCACGCACTGGGTGAGGCCGTAATGGTCGCGCAGGTCGATGAAGACCAGATTGCCATGATCGCGCTTGCGATGGACCCAGCCGGAAAGCCGGACCTGCTGGCCGACGTCGGCAAATCGAAGCGCGCCGCAAGTGTGCGTGCGGTAGGCATGCATGGCGAATTTCCTCATAGATTCCATGGTTTCGGCGCGAGAAGCCACGGAAAGCCGGGCTTTGTCAAGGCTGGGGCGAGCCGGGCAGCCCCCCACCCTTTCCAGACTCCGGCAAACCCGCTATAGCATCGGCCAATGATGGTTCGTCACCCTGCCGCAGATCCCCATTTGATCACCAAATCTGACGACCTGGCCGAGTTTTGCGGTGGCTTGGCGCACGCCCCTTACATCACCATCGATACCGAATTCCTGCGGGAAAAGACCTATTGGCCGATCCTCTGCCTAGTGCAGATCGCCGGGCCGGAAACCGACCAGGTGGCGGCGATCGATACCATGGCGGCGGGGCTGGACCTCGGGCCGCTCGCTGCAGTCCTCAAAAACACCAAGGTGACGAAGGTCTTCCATGCCGCGCGGCAGGATGTGGAAATCTTTTTCCGGCTGACGGGCGCGATCCCGAAGCCGATCGTCGACACCCAGGTGCTGGCGATGGTCTGCGGGTTCGGCGATGCGGCGAGCTATGAGACCTTGGCCGGCAAGCTCGCCAACGTGAGGCTGGACAAGCTGGCGCGGTTCACCGACTGGTCGCGGCGGCCGCTCTCCGCGCGGCAGCTCGATTACGCTTTGTCGGACGTCATCCATCTGCGCGGCATCTATCAGAAGCTGCACGAGAAGGCGGAGAAGGCCGGGCGGCTCGACTGGATCGCAGAAGAGATGACGCTGCTGACCGATCCGGCGACCTACGAATTCAATCCGGAGAATGCGTGGAAGCGGTTGAAGACCCGCTCGGAAAAGCCGCGCTTCCTCGCGGTGCTGAAAGAGGTCGCGGCCTGGCGCGAGCGTGAGGCGCAGAGCCGCGATGTCCCGCGCAACCGCGTGCTCAACGACGAGAACATCGTCGAAATCGCCGCGCACGTGCCGGAGACGGCGGAAGCGCTGTCGCAATCGCGCGGCCTCAATCGCGGCTTTGCAGAGGGCCGCAATGGCGAGGCGATCCTGGCGGCCGTGCGGCGCGGCCTTGCTGTCCCCGACAATGAAGCGCCGAAGCTGCCGCCCCGCCCCGACATTCCGCCAGGCCTTGGGCCGCTGATCGATCTGCTGCGCGTGCTGCTGAAGCTGCGCTGCGACGAGTTCGAGGTAGCGCAGAAACTGATCGCCAGCGCGTCGGACCTGGAACGCATCGCCGCCGACGACCACGCCACGGTGCCCGCCCTGCAGGGCTGGCGCCGCAAGGTATTCGGCGAGGAAGCGCTGGCGCTGAAGCACGGCAAGCTCGCGCTAACGGCCAAGGGGCGATCGATCCGGATTATTGCGCTGGAGTAGCGGCACTACTCCACAGCGCTCCATTGTTCGTCATGGTCGGACCAAGCGCGACCATGACGAATAAGAGCGTGCCACCCAGATGTGCTAGACGATCTGCACAGCCTTATCGAACGCGCGGCCGACAGCTTCGAGACGTCGCTGCACCGCTTCGCCGAACAGCAGGGGCGATTCCTCCGGCAGATGCAGGCAGATCTTGCCGTCCTTCTTGTTGAGCCGCGTCTGGTTCAGCATGGCGAGGGTGCCGCCGCTCAGCGAGTAAGCGAGGCGGATGACTGCGCCGATGCGCCAGGCCAAGGTGACGTCGTCTTCCTTCAGCAGCGGCATGAAGGGATCGGCGTAGTGCGTATCCTCGATGTCGGCGCCATAGCGGATGGCCATGGCAAGAGCGAGCATGACGCGCTCGCCGTGATCGATGCCAGCGACCGGCATCCTCAAGACTCGCATGAAGGTCTGTTCGGAGCGGTAATCGGGATGCTCGCGCCAGCCGAGATCGGACAACAGGCACGCCGCTTCGCGCAGACGCGCGCGTGCTTCGTCGTCGTCCGAGAACAAGGGCGCGATCCAGCCGTCGAGCGCATCGCCGACCGATCCGAAGCGGCCATCCAGGCCGGCGAAATCCGCGCAGCCGACCAGCAACGGATCGGCCTCCTGGTCGCCCGTGCTCAGCTTGGCGAACAGGCACCCCTCGCGCAGGCCATAGGCGGAGAACAAGGCGCGGTCCGGCCTGGCCACGTGCAGCAGCCGCTCCATGATGAGGGCGCCGAACGGCAGGGTCTCGATGCGGCGTTTGGAGATGCCCTGCAGCGAGGTCAGGCTGCGCTTGCCGAGGCGGCTGACGACCCGCGCCAGATCCTCCGCTGGGCGCCGGCCTATACGATATTCATGGATTACGTGGAGCGGATAATGAGTCTGCTCCATATGGATCTTGGCGAGCGTGCGCCAGGTGCCGCCAACCGGATAGAAGTTGCGGCCCTTCACCTCCTGCAGCCACTCCAGTTCGTCCAGCTGCTGGTCGATGATCTTCTGCGCGGCATCGAGATCGCCTTCGGTCGCTTCCACCAGGCGCAAGGGGCCGATCGGCAACGTGACCTGCTGTGCGATCTTGCCCTTGTTCAGGAGCACCAGCTCGAGGCTGCCGCCGCCGAGGTCGCCCATCAAGCCATCGGCATTGGGCACGCCCGCAAGCACGCCGAGTGCGGAGAGCTTCGCTTCCTCTTCGCCGGAGATCACGCGGACGGCAACGCCGGTGGCGCGCTCGATCTCCTTGGCGAATTCCTTGCCGTCCTTGGCATCGCGGACAGCGGCGGTCGCCAGCATCTCGACATCGGTCACGTTCATCGCACGAGTGAGCGCGACGAAGCGCCGGATGTTGATCAGTGCGTCCTTGCGCCCCTCTGCATTCAGCTTGCCGGTACGCTCCAGCCCCTTGCCGAGCCCGGGCAGCGCCTTCTCGTTGAAGATCGGGACCAGGCTGCGAGACCGCTTGTCATAGACCACGAGACGGACGGAGTTCGATCCGACGTCGATGACCGCGACCCGCGCGGGTTTTGCCGCCTTGGCGATCGCAGCCGCTTGCCGCAGCGTTGCCGTCAATGATTCAGCCCTTCAACAGATTCAGCTTGGGGGTCTTGGCGCGCTTCTTGAGCGCGGAGCCGCGGCCCGACAGGCTGGGGTTGGTCATGAAGTAGTGGTGCGCGCTGAATGGTGGATCCTCGCCAGCTTCCACACGGTGATAATGGCCGGTGGGGTCGGAGATCCAGCTTTGCATATTGTCCTTCAGATTCGCGATCATAATCTGATCGAGGATCTGCTGATGCACGGTCGGATTCTCGATCGGCAGCAGAGTCTCGAGACGGCGATCCATGTTGCGCGGCATCCAGTCCGCCGAAGAGATGAAGATCTTCGCCTGCCGCGACGGCAGCGCCTGCCCCGCGCCGAAGCAGACGATGCGCGAATGTTCGAGGAAACGCCCGACGATGCTCTTGACCCGGATGTTTTCGGAGAGGCTGGGAAGACCCGGCCGCAGGCAGCACACACCGCGCACCACCAGATCAATCTTCACCCCCGCCTGGCTGGCGCGATAGAGCGCGTCGATCAGCTCGCCATCCACCAGCGAGTTCAGCTTGACCCAGATCGAGCCAGGGCGGCCCGCCTTCACATGCTCGATCTCGTCATTGATGAGCCGCAGCAATGTAGGTCGCAGGGTGACGGGCGCGAACGCAACCTTCTCCGTCCCTTCAGGCGTCGCATAGCCTGTCATGTAGTTGAACAGCCGCGCCGCGTCATGGCACAGGCCCGGATCGCAGGTGAAGAAGCTGAGGTCAGTATAGATCTTCGCGGTGACGGGGTGATAGTTGCCTGTCCCGTAATGCACGTAGGTACGCAAGGTGCCGCCCTCGCGGCGCATCACCATCGAGACCTTGGCATGCGTCTTCAGGGCGACGAACCCATAGACCACCTGCACCCCGGCGCGCTCCAGGTCGCGCGCCCAGCGGATGTTGGCGGCCTCATCGAAGCGCGCCTTCAGCTCGACCAGGGCCGTGACGGACTTGCCCGCCTCCGCCGCTTCGATCAGCGCCTTGACGATCGGGCTATCCTCGCTGGTGCGATAGAGCGTCTGCTTGATGGCGACCACGTTGGGGTCGCGCGCGGCCTGCAGGATGAACTGCACCACAACGTCGAAGCTCTCGTACGGGTGGTGGACGACGATATCCTTTTGCCGGATCGCGGCGAAACAATCGCCGCCCATGTCTCGGATGCGTTCCGGAAAGCGTGGGTTGAAGGGCGAGAACTTGAGATCCGGACGCTCATCGACAATCAGCCTCGACGTGCTGGCCAAACCGATGAGGCCTTCCAGCGGGAAGACGTCGGCGCGATCCGCACCGAGCTCGTCGATCACGAAAGCCAGCAGGTCCTCCGGCATCTCGGCATTGACCTTGAGGCGGATGACGGTGCCGCGGCGGCGCTGCTTCAGGGCGGATTCGAAATGGCGGACCAGGTCTTCCGCTTCTTCCATGATCTCGATCTCGCTGTCGCGGATCAGGCGGAAATGGCCCTTGCTGATGACCTCAAATTGCGGGAACAGGCGGTCGAGATAAAGACCTGCCATCTCCTCGATGGGGAGGAACCGGATGTTCTTGGTATCCGTGCCGGGCAGCCGGATAAAGCGCGGCAATTGCGATGGCAGCGGCAGCAGTGCGCGCATCATCTTGCCGTCGCTTGCGCGCCGCAATTCCAGCGCCAGCGCAAAGCCCTGGTTCGGCATGAAGGGGAACGGATGAGCCGGGTCGACCGCCATCGGCGTCAGGACCGGGAAGATCTGGTCCAGGAAATGGGAATCGAGCCAGCTCTTTTCGGTGCCCGTCAGCTCGCCGGGATCGATCACGGCGACGCCGGCGTCTCGCAACAGCTGGCGCAGCGCGCGCCAATGGGCCTGCTGGTTGCGCATCAATTCGCCGCTGCGCCGTGTGATGGCGGCGAGCTGTTGGGCGGGCGTGAGGCCATCGGCGCTGGTGACGGAAACGCCGGCCCTGATCTGCCCGCGCAGGCCGGCCACGCGCACCATGTAGAATTCGTCGAGGTTGTTGGCGGAGATGGAGAGGAACCGCAGCCGTTCGAACAAAGGGTGGTTGGGGTTGCCCGCCTCGTCCAGCACGCGCTCATTGAAGGCGAGCCAGGACAGCTCGCGATTGATGAAGCGGTTGGGCGAGTTCATCTCGATCTTGAGCGACGATAGGTCCGGCGCGGCGTCGTCCACGGCTTGCTCCCGAGCTTCAATTCCTGGTCCGCCGCCGGCTCCCGCCGCGGCTGCTATTTCGATCTTTTCAATCATAGTCCGACCGATTCAGACGACGCTAAGGTCCATCCATGACAGTTATGTGACATGCTCGCTTTACTCATCATATAGCACGATTTTCGCATCGTTGGACCTTGTTCGCGCTGCCATGCCGGGGCAAGTATAGCGCCAACGCGGCGGCCACGCGCCGCCCGAGGGACCTGGGCCAAACCCGTGCCAAAAAAACTGATCCTGCTGCGCCACGCCAAATCGGCATGGGACAATCCGAGCATCGCTGATCTCGACCGCCCGCTCTCCAGCCGGGGGCGCAAGGCCGCCCCCTTGGTCGGTGCGTATCTCGCCCGCCGTGGCCTGGTGCCGGGCCTGGTCCTCAGCTCCTCCGCCACGCGGGCGGTGGAGACTCTGGACCTGGTTAGCGCAGGCTGGCCAAACAAGCCGGCAGTCCGCAAGCTGAAGAGCCTTTACATGGCCACGCCGCGCGAAATGCTGCGGCGGGTTCAGGCAGTCGGGCGCGAGCCGGATTGCGTGATGCTGGTCGGCCACAATCCGGGCATCGCCGACCTTGCCAACTGGCTATGCAGCCATGGCGACGCGGATCAGCGCGGCGCCCTGGGCCGCAAGTTCCCGACCGGAGCGATCGCAATCATCGAGTTCGATGTCGCGGACTGGGGCGAGGTCGATGCCGAAACCGGCCGCCTGGTGGAATTCTCAACGCCGAAGCAGATCGAGCACGGGAAATAAGCCGCGGGGAGCAACCGCGGTCAGCGCCGGTTACGCCAGAACTTCTTGGTTTCGGCGAAGGCGTTCCAGACCTCCTGGAACTGCGAAACACGGCCGTGCACGGCGTGCACCTGCCAGCCGATCACCAGACCCTGGATGCGCTGCAAGTCGCCTGCCTCCAGCACTCCCTCCGCGCCAGCGCGCTCGGCCAATTGCCGGATCCATTGGCGGCCGACTGCGCCATCATTGACCGCGCCCAGGCAATCCTGGAGGTCCGACAGGTGGTCCTGGAACCGCTTGGTCGCCTTCGGCTTGAACAGTGAGGAAAAGGCCAACGACACATAGCGCAGCTTCTTTCCAAAGATGCGCAGCCGGTGCAGCTCCGCATCCGGCAGTTCCGACCAGGGCTCGCCCAGCTTCATAATGCGCTTATAGCGGGTCTGCAGCAGCTGCTCGGCGAAGTTCCGGACCGGCGCATCAAGGTGCGGGCCGGCCAGCGCATGCCGCCACGCGCCGTTATGAAGGCCCTGGAACATCTGCAGCTGCATTGCGGCGTAGCGCGGATTGTGCAGCGCCTGAATGACCTCGCGCCGCGCTGCCGCGCGCTCTTCATTGGCGACCTGGAGGAAACGCTGGAACGCCTCGTCGTGCGGCAAATGCGATGACATCTGGGACAACGTCTCCAGCACCAGCACGTCGAGATCACGCGCCGGACCGCAGGCGCGTTGCGCCCACCGCAGATCGATCGACCAGGCGGCGTGGACTGTATCGTCGATCAGCTCGCGATAGGCGCCGACGATCGCACGCAGCCGCCGCAAGGCAACGCGAAACTGGTGGATCGCTTCCACCGCCCCGGTGGCTAGCATGGCGGCCTCGTTCGCCTGCATCTGGGCGATGCAGCTGGTGACGATCTTCTCGAAGGCGACGGCGACGGTATCGTCATCGCTCAGCTTGACCGGCTGCGCCTTTTGCGGCTGCGCCGTCGCTGCGTCGGCCAGCGCATAGCCGCGCGCGGCCTTGGTCGCGTGTCCCAGCCTGAATGGGAGAACATCCAGCAATTCTTCCGCCGCGCCCCACAGGTCGATGCGGTCGCCGCCTTTCAGCTCGATCTCGAGCTCATGAATCGGCTCCTCGCGGTCGCCGGCGCGGATACTGCCGCGATCCAGCGAGACTTCTATCTCGGAGCTGCGATAGGGCAGCCGCCAGGACGTGCGCTCGAAATTGGTGAGGAAGACCGGCTGCAGTCGCGGCCACACGCCTTCGCGCAGCTCGCGCGCCAGGGCGCGGTCGCCGACCTGCGCCAAGCTCGGCAGGTCGGACGGCACTTCGGCCTCGAGCTCGCGGTACGATTGGAGGCCGACTACGCGGCCATCAGGCACCTTCAGCGTCTGGATGCGCTTGCGGCCGATCTCGCGCACACGCAGGGCCATGCCACGCTTTGCCAGGTCGCGGTCCGCGGTGTCGAAATAGACGTTCCGGAGAATCTTCTTGATTCCCTTGGACCGCAGATTCGGTTTCAGGCGCGTCAGCAGTTGGTGCGAATCGACCTCGTGGAGCGTCGGCGGCAATTGCAGCTTCAGCTCCGTCTCGTTCGGCATGCCTTCCCCGGTTACTTTCTCTTTTGTGGCGCGCACCATAAAGTGCAGCCTTCGCGCAAGAAAGTTACAGAACGGCGTCAGTTTCGTGACAGCCGTTCGCCGAACTATCGAGATTGTAGGTCACAAGGACGTGAACGGCCAGATCGCATCATGTCCGAGTGGCGAGCCGCTGTTAATGTAACTTCGTCAGTGACTTATTGGTTCAGCAGCATCTCACGAAAAAAATAGGGAGCAGGCCAGATGAAGGGACGCATCACGAAACTTGGCGCCGTCGCGCTCGCTACGGCGATCGGTTTTGCCACCATTGCCACCCTGGTGCAGGCAGCGGACCCCATCACCGTTCGGCGGGAGGCTATGAAGTCGAACGGCGCCGCCATGAAGGCCATCAACGAGGCGCTGGAAAAGGGCGCCGCTGCCGCCGATATCGCGCCCCACGCGGCAAAGATTAACGACACGGCGATGAAGGTAGCGACCCTCTTCCCCGCCGGCTCAAACCAGCCGCAAGGCAAGGACCCGGGACATACGATGGCAAAGCCGGAAATCTGGCAGAACCCTGACGATTTCGCCGCCAAAGTGAAAGCCTTCCAGGAGGAGGCTGCCATGTTCAACACCGCCGTCGCGGGCGGGGACATGGGCGTCATCAAGGCCGAGTTCGAGAAGCTGGGCGGTGCCTGTGGCGGCTGCCACAAGGCCTATCGCGCGAAGTAGTCTCTAGCTCATCAAAGCGAGATGGATCGCCACCGGAACCGCGGCGGCGATCACGGCGCAGATGAGGGCGCGCCACAACGGCGCGCCCTTTGAGCTGCCGCCCTGCTCGACCATGCGCGCCATTGACTGCGGCAGCCTCGCGCGGCCGAGGATCATAGCGCGCACCAGATTCTCGCGCTTGAGCACGCGATAGAAGATGATCACCGCGATATGAAGCAAAGCGAGCGCGAGCAGGATGTTCGCCAGCAGCTCGTGATATTTCTCCAGCGGCGCACTGAGCCAGTCCGGCAGCCTGCCATAGAGCGGACCGTCGAACAGCACGTCGTCGGTCGAGGCCATGCCTGAAACGGTCTGCAAGGCCATGAGGGCGATGAGCGCCGCCACCATCAAGCCGCCGGCCGCATTATGTCCGTAGCTATAGGATGGCCGCGGATGGCCGAATGAGTCGCGCAAATAGCCGATGGCCGCACTGGGCCAGCGCAGGAAGTGGGAGAACCGCGCCGTCGGGCTTCCGACCAGACCCCATAGTACGCGAAATACCAGCAGTCCCAGCAGCACCATGCCGCTGGCGTAATGGAGATCGAGGTCTTCCGTCTGCCCGCTGATCCAGCACACAGCAAAGGCCGCGACGAACGACCAATGGAACAGCCGGACCGGCAGATCCCACATCGGCACATCGACCAGCTTTTCCTGCTCTTCGCTCATCGCCTCTCCTTGGCGTGCTGGGCCGCCGCGCGTTCGCACTGGCCTGCCAGATGCTGCGCGGCCATATCCATGAAGGCGCGCAACTTGGGAGATTGATGTCGGTTGGCCGGATAGACAAGATAGAGGTCGTGCGGTTCGGCGGGATAATTTTCGAGAACGCGCCTTAATTTACCGGTGCGGATATCCTCTCCGACCGTGAAGTCCGGCAAAAAGGCAACGCCCATGCCGGCATGCAGGAATGACATCAGGAACTGACCGTTGTTGGACTGGATATTCCCGTTGACTCGTACCGTGACCCTCTTATTCCCGGCGAGGAACTTCCAGTCATAGGGCGAAGTCGACAAGGTATAGATCAAGCAGGAATGGTTCTTGAGATCGTCGGGGCTCTTCGGCGTTCCCATGCGCTTCAAATAGCTCGGCGCCGCGCAGACCGAGCGCGTGATGCTGCTGATCCGGCGCGCGATCAGGCTTGAGTCCGGCAGGCTGGTGCGGATGCGCAGGGCGACATCGAACCCTTCCTCGATCAGGTCGACAAAACGGTCATTGAGCTCGACCTGAATTTCGAGCTTGGGATAGCGCTGCGCTATGGCGCAGATCACAGGGCCTAGGACGGCATTGCCGAAATTGATCGGCGCACTGACCCTGAGGCGCCCGCTCGGCTCGGCCTGCGAATTGCGCACCTCCGCCTCGATTTCGGTCAGCTCGTCCAGCAGGCGGATGCAATTCTCGAAATAGCGCCGGCCGGCATCGGTCGCATTGAGCCGCCGGGTCGTGCGATGCAGCAGCGCTGTGCCGAAATGCGCTTCCAGCTCGGCAACCTGCTTGGAGACCGCCGCCTTGGACAAACCGAGGCGGCGGGCCGCTGCTGAAAAGCCGCCCGCCTCCACCACCCCGCGGAACGTTTTCATGGCGCTCAGCCGATCCATCGCTCACCCGTCATTGTCTACCAAAAGCGAACAATTCGATCGCGAGCATGCGGATACTCGAAGGCCCGCGCAAGACCATATCTTGCTGCCACAGCGACGAATCAATTGGAACGAGGCGCGAGATGACGAAGGTTCTGGTGCTCTATTATTCGAGCTACGGCCATCTGGAGACGATGGCGCATGCGGTCGCCGAGGGCGCGAAGTCGGTGGCTGGCGCGCAGGTTGATATCAAGCGCGTGCCCGAATTGGTGTCGGAAGACGTGGCGAAGAAGTCCGGCCTGAAGCTGGACCAGGCAGCGCCAATCGCCACGGTCGATGATCTCGCCAACTACGACGCCATCATCTTCGGCGCGCCGACCCGCTTCGGCATGATGGCGGCGCAGATGCGCAACTTCCTCGACCAGACCGGCGGCCTCTGGGTCAAGGGTGCGCTGATCGGCAAGGTCGGCAGCGTCTTCACGTCGACCGCGACCCAGCACGGGGGTCAGGAGAGCACCATCCTCTCTTTCCATACCACTTTGCTGCATCAGGGCATGGTGATCGTCGGGCTGCCCTATTCCTGCAAGACGCAGATGCGGCTGGACGAGATCACCGGCGGTTCGCCCTATGGCGCCAGCACCATCACCGGCGGCGACGGCAGCCGCCAGCCAAGCGAGGGCGAACTCTCCATGGCCCGCTTCCAGGGCGAGCACGTCACGCAGATCGCGGCCAAGCTGAGCGGCAACGCCTAACTTGCAGCGAACGCCTTCTTGAAGGCGGAGATCAGCAGCTCAATGTCGCGGCGCGCCTGTTCCAGGGGCGTCGCGACCGGTGCTTCGCCGGTGACAGCCGCGTGGAAGGCTCGCAGCTGGTCGCGGAACGCTTCCTCGTAGCTTGCGCGATACTGCTGAGTCTCGAGCGCGTGACCGGTGCCGCGTCGCCGGACAGTCAGGCGCGTCGGCTCGTGCCGCAGATAAGGCGCCGGAAACACCAGCTCCACGATCCGGTCGGTGCAATAGACCGTGACACGTTCGGTATAGTCCGGCACACCCGCGAGGCTCAGATGAGTCATCGACACGCGGCCGCCACCAGGTAACCCAAAGGCAAGCTGGACACCGCGGCCTTCGTCGAACAGGGCACCGTGATCCGCAGCATTCGGCAGCTCGGTGCTGAAGTGGTCAAGTATTCCATGGACGACGGCGACGTCGTGGACCAGCGACGACAGATAGCCACCGCCGAGCGCGCGGGCGCCGACCTCAGTCAAGTCCATGCCGGCGGAGTCGCGCAACTGGGACGCGGTGGCAGCGCGCGATGCACGCCGCAACTCAGCAGGAATATCGTTCGGCCAGGTCATCGGCAGATGCGCGACGAACGGCTCGAAATCCGGATCGTTGACCTCGACCGAGATCAGTTTCACATCGCTGATTTTGGCCGGCAGCAATTCCAGTGCGCGTTTGTACGCGGGATCGTGCCGCTTCATGTAGGCGACCTGCAGCACGCGGCCGGCCTTGTCGCGCGCCGCCGCGATCCGGTCGCAGCCTGCGAGTGTCAGGGCCAGCGGCTTCTCACATAGCACATGAAGCCCTGCCTCCAGCGCCGTGACTGCGAGGTCGGGGTGGAACGCATCCGGTGCCGCGATGACGATCGCATCGAGATCGCAGCTCAGCAGTCCATTGATGTCGGCATGCACCTGCTGCAGCCCGTAACGCTGACGCAGCGCCTCGCGCACTGAAGCCGAGGCGTCCGCCAGCGCGACGAACTCGAACCGCTCGCGCTCCTCCCACAGATAGAACGCATGCTCCGTCTGTCCGACCAGGCCGGCGCCAACCAGGCCGACGCGCAGTCTCTTCACGGCTTATTGCTCCCCTGAACGCGCGGTTTCATGAACGATAGTCCATTGAATCCTGTCAAGCGAACCAATTGACAGAAAGCCTTCATTCATGCGATGGGAGCCGTGGGCCACGCTCCCCCACCGGAGCGCACCGTTCTGGAAGGGACGCGAAACATGAACAAACCCGCTTTGCGGCCGGCGCGGCCACATTTTTCATCCGGACCCTGCGCCAAGCGCCCCGGATGGTCCCCTGAAATCCTCTCCCGTGCTGTGCTTGGACGATCGCATCGGTCGGCTGCCGGCAAAGCCAGGCTCGCGGAAGTCATCCAGCTCAGCCGCGAGGTGCTCGGCATTCCCGCCGACTATCGCCTCGGCATCGTGCCGGCCTCCGATACCGGCGCGGTCGAGATGGCCTTGTGGTCACTGCTCGGCCCGCGGCACGTCACCGTGCTGGCCTGGGAAAGCTTCAGCAGCGAGTGGGCGAGCGACGTCGCGATGGAGCTTCGGCTCACGCCGCACGTCCTGCGCGCGAACTACGGGCAGCTGCCGAACCTCGGCACCATCGACTGGTCGCATGATCTCGTGTTCGCGTGGAACGGCACCACCTCCGGCGTCTGCGCGCCCAATGGCGACTGGATACCGGCGAACCGCGAGGGCCTCACGATCTGCGATGCGACCTCCGCCGTGTTCGCGATGGAGCTGCCCTGGACGAAGCTCGATGTTGTCACCTGGTCCTGGCAGAAGGTGCTGGGCGGCGAAGCGGCGCATGGCATGATCGCACTCTCGCCGCGCGCGGTGGAGCGCCTCGCCACCCATCGTCCGACCTGGCCGATCCCGAAGATCTTTCGCATGGCCAAGGACGGCAAGCTGATCGAGGGCATCTTCAAGGGCGACACGATCAACACGCCGTCCCTGCTGTGCGTCGAGGACCAGGCCGACGCACTCAAGTGGGCACTGAAGATCGGAGGATTGCAGTCTCTCATCGCACGCTCGCGTGGCAATCTCGCGGCCCTGGAAGAGTGGGTCGCGTCCTCCGCCTGGGCGCGGTTCCTCGCCGAAGATCCCAAGGTGCGCTCCAATACCAGCGTGTGCCTCAAGATCGTCGACCGTGACGTGGCTGCTCTGCCCGAGGCCGACCAGGCCAAGTTCGCGGCCGGCATCGCCAGCCTCCTGGAAAAGGAAGGCGTCGCCTTCGACATCGGCTCCTATCGCGACGCGCCACCAGGCCTCCGCATCTGGTGCGGCGCGACCGTGGAGCAAGCCGACGTGGAAGCCTTGACGCTCTGGCTCGATTGGGCGTTCGCAACGACCAAAGACCAGATCGCGAAGAAGGGATAATCACATGCCCAAAGTTCTGATTGCCGACGAGCTTTCCCCCGCCGCGGTCCAGGTGTTCCGCCATCGCGGTGTCGAGGTCGATGAGAAGATCGGCCTCAAGCCCAAGGAATTGCGCGACATCATTGGCGATTACGATGGCCTCGCCATCCGCTCCGCCACCAAGGTGACGCCGGAAGTCATCGCCGTCGCGACGAAGCTGAAGGTCGTCGGCCGCGCCGGCATCGGCATCGACAATGTCGACCTCAAGGCCGCGACCGCCGCGGGCATCTGCGTCATGAACACGCCGTTCGGCAACTCGATCACCACGGCCGAGCATGCGATCGCGATGATGATGGCGCTCGCCCGCCACATCCCGCAGGCCGACCGCACCACCCAGGCCGGCAAGTGGGAGAAGTCCAAGTTCGTCGGGGTCGAGCTCTATGCCAAGACCCTCGGCCTCATCGGCTGCGGCAATATCGGGTCGATCGTCGCCGACCGGGCGCAGGGGCTGAAGATGAAGGTCATCGCCTACGATCCCTTCCTCTCGCCCGACCGCGCCCTCGATCTCGGCGTCGAGAAGGTGGAGCTGGATGAGCTCTATCAACGGGCGGATTTCATTTCACTCCACACGCCGCTGACCGACCAGACCCGTGCCATGATCAACAAGGACTCCCTCGCCAAGTGCCGGTCGGGTATCCGGATCATCAATTGCGCACGCGGCGGCCTCATCGTGGAAAACGATCTGCGTGCGGCGCTCGAAAGCGGACATGTCGGCGGCGCCGCGCTGGATGTCTTTTCCGAAGAACCGGCGACCAGCAACGTCCTGTTCAACCATCCGCATGTCGTCACCACGCCGCATCTCGGCGCCTCTTCGACCGAGGCGCAGCTCAACGTGGCGCTGCAGGTGGCGGAGCAGATGTCCGACTTCCTGCTGCATGGCGCTGTCACCAACGCGCTCAACATGCCGTCCGTGACGGTGGAAGAAGCGCCGCGCCTGAAGCCCTATCTGAAGCTGGCCGAACAGCTCGGCTCCTTCGCGGGGCAGGTGACCGAGGATCCGATCAAGCGCATCGTGGTCGAGTATGAGGGCCACGTCACCAGCCTCAATATCAAGCCGCTGACCGGCACTATCCTGCAGGGTGTGCTGCGCGGCTCGCTCGACAACGTCAACATGGTCAATGCCGCCCATATCGCCAAGGAGCGCGACATCGAGGTCAGCGAAGTGCGGCACGAGCGCGAGGGTGACTATCACACCCTCATCCGCCTCACCGTCGAGACCGACCGCTTCACCCGCGACATCGCCGGCACCCTGTTCGCGGAAAAGCGCCCGCGCCTGGTGCAGATCAAGGGCATTAATGTGGATGCGGAGCTTGGCCCCCACATGCTCTACGTCACCAACGAGGACAAGCCGGGCATGATCGGCAACCTCGGCACTGTCCTCGGCGACAACAAGATCAACATCGCGACCTTTGCCCTCGGCCGATCCGCGCCCGGCCAGGACGCCATCGCCCTGATCGAGATCGACGGCCCGATCCCGCCCAAGGTGCTGGACAAGGTCAACAAGCTGCCCAATGTGCGCCAGGCCAAGGCGCTGGTGTTCTGACAGCGGCGTCTTGCCAGCGCGGCGTAATTCCGGCAGCCTCCCGCGCATGGACGAGGTTACCGCATTTATCGCTCGCGTGCGTGATCACTACATCGAACAGTTCCGGGCCTTCGCCGCGAAACAGAAGCGGGAATGTGGGGTCGGCGCGTCTGAGGTGAAGCTACAGCTCAGCGACAAGAGCGAGCTATTCCGGCGCATGTACTGTGTCGATTTCATCCAGAAGGACGACGGGGAGCACAGAGTCATCGAACTGCAACCCGCCCTCTTCTTGAAATTCGACACCATCTCCGGTTCGTTCGGCGCGGCGTCCTTGTCGATCGAGCACCTGCGATGGGATGATGTGCTGATCTACCACGACCTCGCGATCCCGCCAGCTGACGATATTTCCAGCTGGTTTGACCGCTGGTTTGATCCCGAGGACAGCCGCATGGATGAGAATGCGGACCTGTCTTCCGTCATTCACTGCCTAACCATTCGGTCCGGCGTACTAAGTATCGATCTTGGCACTGCTCCGCCTGACGCATTCTGGGACATACTGGACATTCTCGAGCGGGGCGGCGCCACTTCGATCCGCGTCAGCAGCTCAAGAGCTGAAGCGGGGGACGAGGGGACTGTCGTCTAATGCCACGATCGATCCGGCTGAATTCGCTGCCGCCCCTGCCCGAGCGCAGCGAGGAGGAGAATAACCGGCTGGTGAAGGTGCACCAGGAGAAGCTGGTGCGCATCCAGCAGGCGCTGCTCTTCACCGGCGAGCGGGCGGTCGTGGTGTTCGAAGGGATGGATGCGGCCGGCAAGGGCGGCACCATCCGGCGCCTGGCCTGGGCCATGGATCCGCGCTCGCTCAAGGTCTGGCCGATCGGCGCGCCGAACGAGATCGAGGCCAAGCAGCACTATCTGCAGCGGTTCTGGACCCGGCTGCCGGAGAAGAGCCAGATCGCGGTGTTCGACCGCTCCTGGTACGGACGGGTACTGGTTGAGCGGGTCGAGGCCCTGACTCCGAAAAAGGACTGGAAGCGGGCGTACGACGAGATCAACGAATTCGAACAGCAGATGGTCGATGACGGTATCCGCGTGGTGAAGGTCTTTCTCCACATCAGCAAGGAGGAGCAGCGTCGCCAGCTGATCCAGCGGATGCGCGATCCGCTGAAACGCTGGAAGCTCAGCTACGACGATTTCCGGAACCGTAGCCGCTGGCCGGATTACGTCACGGCGATCGAAGATATGTTCGACCGCACCAGCACGAAGGCCGCGCCCTGGCACGTGGTGCCGTCTGACGACAAGCCCGCGGCGCGCGCCGAGGCGCTCGGCATTGTGGTCAAGCAGCTCGGCAAGGGGCTCGATTTGTCGCTGCCGCCCCTGGATCGTAAGATCGCTCGGATGGCGCTCAAATCGCTCGGCAAAAATGCCTTAAAATCAGCTCGCTAAAGCAGAGTGCTACAGCTCTGTCTCTTGACAAATCGCTGGTAAGGCATGGAATCCGCCTGTAATTCAGTCTGGTAAATTGGGTGCAGGGGAATCGGGGGATGTCTGTGCGTTTTCGGTCAGCGATTGGACTGGCGGCCATTGCCGCGCTTGCAGCCGGCTGCTTCCCGGCTGTCCCGCCGGCGGATCCTTACGCGCCGCCGCCCTCCCCGCTGGCCGGCACGAATTGGGTCCTGGATTCGGCGACTAATTCCCCCACGCAGACACAACCCGCTAAGCCTGCTCCGGCGGCCAGCACAACGACCACCAGCGGTGGCCAGAAGGCGGCCATCACCCAGGCGTCTACGCCCGGGCCGATCCAGGCCGCCTGGCTGTTGCCGGACCGCGGATCGCATCCCAGCCTCTCCTTCTCCGCCGACCGCAACGCGGCGTCTGGCTCGACCGGCTGCAACCGCTATTTCGGCAATTTCTCCGCCGGGCCGAACAATCTCTGGTTCGGCGACCTCGCGACCACGAAGATGATGTGCTTCGACACCTTGGCGGTTCAGGAGATCGCCTATCTGGACGCCCTCGCGAAGGTGAACGGCTATACGAATGACGGCACCACGCTCATCCTTCACACCACCGACGGGCGGCATCTGGCCTTCTCGCCCTTGACCACTCCGGTTGGTGCGCGCGCGGCGAGCTACAAGTACGTCTGCGACGACGGTCTCTATTTCACCGCCAACTTCGATCCGGCGGCCCAGAGCGCAGCGATCCAGGTCTCGACCGGCGCCACGGATACCTTGAAGCAGGAAGCCGCCGGCGCGTCCGTCACCTATTCCTCGCCGCGGCATCGCCTGAACGCCACGGACAACGAGGCGCTGCTCAACACTCTCTATGACGGTGCGACCCACCATTGCGTCGCGCCGCTCGCTCCGCAGGGGTGAGGGCGACCCGCCCATCCAGCCGGAGGACGGCGCCGATATTCCATCGCGGCGCGGCATGAGCATGCCGATGGACGCCCGGGGCCACATCGTCAATACCGAGCCGCGATGCTTGACATTGCGTGACGCTATCGCGACGCCGTTCGAGCTGGTCGCGCCGAGCCAAGTGCCGGACCTACCGCCGCGTGACTCCAGCTTCAAGGCTTACACGCGCGGCTGCCTCTATGAGGCCGATGGCGCGCGCGTCGATCTCTCGGTTCGCGCGGGTGGCGTCGGCGGGGACGAGGCGATGTCGATCGATGCCGAGATCCTGCCGCCGGAGCAGCGCGGCGGCAGCTGGCTGGCGGGGCGGACGCTTTATCTCGGCACCTTCATGAATCACTATGGGCGCTTCGTCACGGAAGGCCTGTCGCGCTTCTGGCCGCAGGAGCTGGGCGCCTTTGACCACGTCGTCGCCTATCCCTTCATCCACAATGACGGCGCGACCTTGGTGCAGGAGTCTCACCGCTATCTCGCCGGCCTTCTGAATGTGCCGATCGAGCGCATGGCGGCACTCCGGAGCCAGACGGTGTTCGACGAGATCGTCATGCCCGAGCAGCTCTGGGCCTGCAACAGCCATGTGAACGTCCACATGCGCGAGGTCTACGGGCGGATCAGCGCGCGCCACGCCGGCAAAGGATCCGCGGGGCGCATCTTCCTGTCGCGCGTCTCATCGCCGCGGCTTGGGAACGTGGCTGCGGTCGAAGAGATATTCGCGAGCTTCGGTTTCCGCGTGCTCTATCCGGAGCAGATCAAGATCGCCGACCAGCTCTCGCTCTATGCCAATTGCGAGATCCTGGCCGGCCTGTCGGGCAGCGCGATGCACAACTGCCTGTTCGCCCGCCTGGGCTTGATGACCATAGAAGTCGGCGATGCACGCGCCCGCCGCAAGCCGGTCCTTATGCAGCGCATCGCCAACGAGCTGGCGCAGGTCGATGCGCGCTTCATCCCCTTTGGCGAGCGCGAGGACGTTCGGATCGAGCCGAAGATCGTGAAGAAGCATCTACGCGATATCCTGGGTGAACTGCCGCGCACCGGGCCGGCACTGCTGCTGCGGCTCAAGCGCAGATGGGCGCGGCTGAAGTCCGGCAAAAAAACGCGCCAGAACTCGAACGCTTAACTCATCGTCATGGATGGACGTGCCTGGCACACGCCGCGGCATGCAAACTCGTGGGTCCTCGTGCCAAGCACGAGGATGACGGAACTTTTTGGCGCAAGCCAAATCGCACTTCAGGCGGACTTGCGTGGCGGATCGTAGAACATCCGATTGGCCGCCCAGCAACGGACCATGGAGCGCTCGATCTTATGCTCCTTGTGGTACCAGATCTCGATCCACATCTGCGTCCCGGGTTTGGCGTAGGTCATCGGCACACGCGCATAGGCGATGTTCTTCTTCATGGTCGGCGACCAGCAGGCCGAGGTGGTGAGGCCGAGCTCCTGCTTGCCCGGCTGGTCGGCATAGAGGAAGGAGCCGGGGGCCGGTTTGCGCCCCTCGATCTCGATCCCGGTCAACACATAGCGGCTGAGGCCCTGCTCCTTCTCGCGCCTCAGCGCGCGCTTGCCGACGAAGTAGCCCTGCTTGTTGAGATTGACGGTCCAGCCGATGCCGAGCTCATAGGGCGACATGCGGTTGCTTGGCCGCAAGGCGTGCAGCGCGCCCGAATAATCCACGTCGATCAGGATGAAGCCGGCTTCGATGCGCGCGATTTCCAAAGCCTGGGCGCCGATCGGCGCGATCTTGTGGTTGCGCCCGACCTCGAACAGTCGGTCCCAGAGCCACAGCGCGTCCTCAGGTTTCACCCAGATCTCGTAGCCGAGATCGCCGGTGAAGCCGGCCCGATCGATCCGCAGCCAATGGCCGTTCAGCTCGAACTCCATGATTCCGAAGCGCGGCAGGTGGTCGATGCCGTTGATGCCCAGCGCGCGCAGGACCTCACGCGATTGCGGGCCTTGCAGCGATAGGCCGCAGAGATCGTTGGACACTTCGTCGATCGCGACCTCGAAGCCATAGGCGACCTGCTCCAGCCAATGGAGCTGGTCCTTCGCAGAATTCAGCAGGAAGTCGTTGTCGCCAAAGCGGAAGATCGTGCCCTCCTCCACCAGCATGCCGTCATCCTGGCACCACGAGGTGTAGAAGGCCTGCATCGGCTTGACCTTGGAGAGATCGCGCGTGATGAGGTGGTTGACGTACTCGGCGGCCTGCCGCCCGGTGATGCGATATTTGATCAGTGGCGAGACGTCGTAGACCGAGGCGCCGTTGCGGATCGCGAGATATTCCGACTGCACGGATTCGAAGGCAGCCGGCGAATAATGACCGGTCCAGCGCATCCAGTGATTGCCATGCATCAGTGCTTCGATCCGCTCATGGAACGGTGTCTTGCGCAGGAAGGGCTTCAGATGCTCGGCGTAGGAGGTCATGCCGCCCTCCACGCCCGTACGTCTTTCAGGATCTCGCGCGCCGCGTTGTAGCCGGGCGCGCCGGAGATGTTGCCGCCAGGATGAGCCCCCGCACCGCACAGATAAACGCCGGGCACCGGCATGCGGTAATTCTGCGCCTGCCCCGCTGGGCGCAGGAACAGCACCTGGTCGAGCGTGATCTCGCCATGATGCCACTGGCCGCCGGTCATGCCGTACTGCGCTTCGAGATCGTGGGGCGTCAACACTTCCATTGCCGTCACGCGCTGCCTTAGACCCGGCGCGACCTCCTCCAGTATCGCAAGGCTGCGCTCGCCGATCTGATGGCGCGCCTCGTTGACCGCGGTTTCGCGGAGACGGTACGGGCAATATTGCGCGACGATCGAGGCGACATGCTTGCCGGCCGGCGCGAGCGATGGATCATTCAAGGTCGGGATCGTCAGCTCCAGAGCGGGCTGATCCGAGACGCGGCCGTATTTCGCGCAATCATAGGCGCGCTCGATATCGTCGGGCTTGGGCGCGATGACGACCCGGCCGCGTGCGTCTGCCAGCATCTCGGGCAGGCCATCGAGCGCCAGATGAATCTTGGCCGCGCAGCCGTTCATGCGTATGTGCCGGATGCGCGACACGAACATGGTGTCGAGATTGCGCGGGCCGATCAGCTGCAGCGCGGTGCGCTGCGGGTCGGCGTTGGAGACGACGCGCGCCGCGCGCACCTCGTCGCCGGTCGAGAGCACCACGCCGGCTGCGACATCGTTCTCGATCAGGATGTGATCGATGGCCGCGCCGGTCCGGATCGTCGCGCCCGCCGATTGCGCTGCCTTCCCCAGAGCCTGGCTGACGCTGCCCATGCCGCCCCTTGGAAGCAGGAAGCCCCCCTGTCCGTTGGCGCCGAGGCCGGACAGGCGATAGAGCAGATTGAAGACTGTGCTCGGCGAGCGCGGCCCGAGAGCCAAGCCCAGTACTCCTTCGAAGCACAGCAATCCCCGCACGGCCTCGCTCTCGAAATAGTCATTGGCGAGATCATTGACGTTCATGGTGAGGATGCGCGTCAGCTCCAGCATGTCCTTGCGTCCGAGCCGGCGCAGGCTCCAGGCGAACTTGCCGAGATTGAGCTTCTCGCGCCAATCCATCTTGGCGATATCCGGGCGCGGCGGCGTATGCAAAGCATAGGCGGCGAGCGCGTCAGCCATTCTGGCGAGCCGTGCCATCACTGCCGGATAGGCTTCCGCATCGGCGCGGCTAATGGACGCGATCGAACTGGCGTCAAAGCTGCGTCCGCCGGGCAGCAGCGAGCGCGTTGCGATCGGTTGCGCTTTCAGATCCAGACCGTGACGCGCCAGATCGAGATCGCGCGCAATGGTCGGATGCAAGCCATGCAACAGATGCGCGACGCCGGAGACTTTGTAGCCCGGCACGAACTCGCGCGTGACGGCAGCGCCGCCGATCTGCGGCGCGGCCTCCAGCACTGTCACCTTGAGTCCGGCCTTCGCTAGATAAGCGGCGGTGATGAGCCCGTTATGGCCGGCGCCGATGACGATGATGTCGGTCACTGCACGACCCCGCGCTTGAAGTCCTTCAGCATCTCAGTCGCCGCGTTAGCGCCGGGGGCGCCCATCACGCCGCCGCCGGGATGTGTGCCGGAGCCGCACATGTAGAAGTTATCGAACGGACCTCGATATTGCCCCATACCGGGGAACGGCCGGTTGAACAGCAGTTGATCCAAGGTCAGCTCGCCATGAAAGATGTTGCCCTCGGTCATGCCGACTTCGCTCTCGATGTCCCAGGGCGTGCGGCACTGGACGTGCAGCACCAGCTTGCGGAAGCCGGGCGCGTACAGCTCGATCGTGTCCAGCACATCCTTTTCGTACTGCGCCTTCATCTCGGGCGTCCATGGTCCCTCCGCGAGCTGGTAGGGCACGTATTGCACGAACACCGACATGAAGTGCTTGCCGGGTGGGCTCATGGTCGGATCGACTGTCGTCGGGATCACGCAATCCAGGAACGGGCGCTTGGACCAGCTGCCATATTTGTAGTCGTCGAACGCGCGCTCGATGTAGTCGAAATCGCCGCCGATATCGATTGTGCCGTAGGCTGCTTCCGGACCGAGACCAGCGAACTGCGGCAACCCGTCGAGCGCGATGTTCAGCTTTCCCGACGAGCCGCGGATTTTGTAGTTCTTTGCATAGCGATGGATATCCGGGTCGATCGCGTCGAGATCGCCCTTGTCGATCAGCTTCAGATAGGTGCGCTTGGGGTCGGCGTTGCTGACGATCGACTTGCCGTAGATCTCTTCGCCCGATTTCAGCGCGACGCCGATGGCCTTGCCATCCTTTACGATGACCTTCTCGACCTCGGCATTGACGCGGATTTCGACGCCGGCCTCCTCCGCTGCCGAGGCGATCGCTTTGCTGACCGATCCCATGCCGCCGCGCGCGAAGCCCCATGCGCCGATCTGCCCATCCACTTCGCCCATGTAATGGTGGAGGAGCACATAGGCTGTGCCGGGCGAATAAGGACCCAGCGCAGTTCCTATGATCGAGGACGCGGCGGCGAGACCCTTCCAGCGCGGCGTCTCGAAATACTGGTCGAGGAAATCGGCGACCGACATCGACCAGAAGCGGATCATGTCGTACATATGCCGCTCCCCCAGCCGCCCGAACTCGCGGCCGATGCGGAGCAGGCCATCCAGATCCTCACGGTGGCCCCACGGATTGATGCGGTTCTGGACAAAGGGGTTGAGTTGCGTCGGATCGGGCGGCGTCATCAGCAGGGTGCGCTTGATGAAGCGGCAATGCCGGCTGATCTCCATCGCATATTCGTCATAGGCCTCGGCGTCGCGGATCGAATGGCGGCGCAGCGATTCCCGCGTGCGGTCGTGGTCGTTGTAATAGATGATCCCCTCGCCCTCCGGGTTGGGCGCCGAGTTGATATCGTAAGGAATGACCTGCAGTCCGTGTCGCGGCAAATCGAGGAAGCGGAAAATTTCCGGCCTCAAGAGCGAGCACACATAGGAGCAGGTCGAATAGGTGAAGCCGGGATATTTCTCTTCCGACATGGCGGCGCCCCCGACCTTCTCGCGCCGCTCCAGCACCAGCACCTTCAGCTTGTTGGCGCCATCCTTCTCGCCGCCCTTGGCGAGATAGGCCGCGCAGGTCAGGCCGTTATGGCCGCCGCCGATGATGATTGCGTCATAGCTCTGCTGCATGGCCCGGCGCGCCCCTCGCTTCCGCCGGCGGCATCCTGACCAAGTGCCCTAGCGGCGTCAACAAATTATGTATAGGCGTTCATTTAATGATATCTAGTCGTTTGGCAAAACTCATTTATTTATCTTATTTTCGGGCAGGAGTTGCGGCACTTGGTGAGGCGTCGTCAAATGCGTCCCGCGAATCAAAACTATACTTTTCGATATTCAGGGGAAGATATGAAGAACACCGAAGCAAGAAAGCACGCGGCGCACCTCTATAAGAAGGCGCTGGTCTGGGACGACCATTCCGGTTTCGATCCGCATGGCGGCGCCGACCTCAACAATCTCGAGATCTGGCGCAAAGCTGGGGTGCATTACCTGTCCGTCAATGTCGGTTATGACGTCGTCGATTGGCAGGCGACGATCAAGACGATCGCCCGCTTCCGCGCCTGGCTCCAGACTCACCCCAAGAAATATGCGCTGGTGAAAAATGTCGCCGACATCAAGCGGGCGCGGAAGGACGGCAAGCTCGCCATCGCGTTCGATCTCGAAGGCATGAATTCCCTCAACGGCGACGTCAACATGGTGAGCTTCTATTACGATCTCGGCGTGCGGCAGATGCTGTTCGCCTACAATCTCAACAACCTGGCCGGCGGCGGCTGCCATGATGGCAATGCCGGCCTCACCGCCTTTGGCCGCGCAGTGATCAAGGAGATGAACCGCGTCGGCATGATGGTGGATTGCTCGCACACCGCCTATCGCACCACGATGGAAGCGATGGAGGCGTCCGAGGCGCCGGTCATCTTCTCCCACTCTTGCGCCAAGGCGCTGCGCAATCACGGGCGCAACATCGTCGACGAGCAGATCAAGGCCTGCGCGAAGACGGGCGGCG
>DASRRI010000104.1:0-5189 GCA_035695765.1 Dongiaceae bacterium | reverse complement strand
CAACGTCACGGACCGGCAGATCGATGCTTGTGCGGCCACCGGCGGCGTGATCGGCATCAACGGCATCCGCCTGTTCCTCGACGCCCAGGACGATTTCGCCGAGCCGATGGCGCGGCATATCGACTACATGGTGCAGAGGGTCGGCCCCGATCACGTCGGCCTCGGGATCGACATCTCGTTCGACCTTGGCGTCGACGACCATCCGAAGCACGAGGATCGCGGCTTCTGGTGGCCCGCCAGCGGCCGCTACAACCGCACCCTGACTGGCGGCGCCGGCCCCGAAGTACTGCCGGAGATCGAGCAGCACCTGCGCAAGCGCGGCTACGGCGAGTCTGACCTGGACAAGATCTTCGGCTTGAATTTCGCGCGGGTGGCGGAAGCGACGTGGCGGTCGCAGTGATCAGGGACCCGTAAGACGGGAGGCTTTGTATCCGGCGACTTCAGTTTGGAGGCCGAGTCGAAGCCAGCCAATCGACCTTTCCCAACGCCTCCCATCTTGCTGTTGAGGCGCTGTCATAGATGCCAACATATGGACCTGGCGGTCCCCATCCTTCTTCCGCAGAACCATCGGTCTGCTAATCGGCGCGCCATTGCTTGCGGAATGAATAGCGACCATCTGGGCGCTGCACGATAATCACCCGCTCCTGGCCAGTTGGACTCTCGATGGTTTCCAAGATGCGGTCAACCATTCTCTGACTTCTGATCCCTAGCCTTCAACAAACTCCAAAATCACGCCGTTCGCGTCGGCGGGCTGCACCACGCAGCCGCGGGCGATCGCGTGAAAGGAAATCCCGGCGCTTTTCAGATGCGCGACACATCGCGCTTTGTCGGCGACCAGCAGCTTCATGGAGGCCATGAAGGGCACGTCCGGCACCGGCTGCAGGACCATGCCGGGATAGACCCGGGGCAAGGTGTCCAACTTCATGAAGCGCAGCGCGCCGGAGCCGCAGGAGACGGAGGTCATGTGGTCCGTCACCTTGATGCGGTCGGGGCCGAAGATCGGCAGATAGCCCATCGCCGCTTCCACCGGATCGGCGCAGACGACGGTGGCGGATAGCAGGCGCTGCGCGCCGTTCGCGTGCTGCAGCCAGTCTGGCCGGCGGATCAGCTCCGGCGACAGATGATGCACGACGAAGGCGCTGACTTCCGGCGTCGATTCCGGCGGCAGGAACACCAGGCGGAATTCCGGCGTCACGTTGCCGGTGGGCAGCTCCAGGTCACGCTTCAGCTGCTTCGGCCCGTCGGGTTTCAGGCCAGCCGCTTCCAGCGCATCACGGCAGGCATTGGCGTCGGGCGTCGCGAAGGCGAGGCCCAGCAGCCCCTCCCTCTTCTCCAGCAGCTTGTCGAGATTGTTGCTGAACTGGCTGGGATCGACGATGCCGAGCAGCTCGATGTAGCCCTCCTCCAGCATCACGCAGTAGTTGCCTGTGCCCCAGCCGATATGACGACCGCGCGGCGTGACGGTGAACCCGAGGCGCGACCAGCGCCCGCGCGCGGCCTCGAGGTCGCGCACGCCAACCAGTGTGTGATCGATGCCGGTGATGCCGCAGGCGTCAAGCGCCATGGCTTAGGTCCCGCCCAAATGTAAACCGCCGCCGAATTTAGGCCACTCGGCGGCGGTCGTCATAGAACTTAAGAACAGGGGTCTTTAGTGCACGTCGGCCCAAACCCGCCGCTTGGTGGCATAGGCCAGAAGCGTAAAGATGACCAGGAACAGGATCGCCTTGATGCCCGTCTTGTGCCGCGTCTCGAGATTGCCCTCGGCGGTCCAGGTCAGGAAGGTGGCGACGTCCCGCGCCTCCTGATCCAGGGTTGCCTCGGTGCCATCGGCATAGGTCACGGCGCCGTCGCTGAGCGGCGGCGGCATGGCGATCTGGTGGCCCTTGAAGGCGTGGTTGTAGTGCATGTTCGCGCCCAGCTTGAAGTCGGCCGGCGGCGTTTCCTCATAGCCGGTCATCAGGCTGTAGATGTAGTCGGCGCCGTCATAGCCGGTGAAGCCCGACCCAGCGCGCGACTTCGCGATCAGGGTCAGGTCCGGAGGGAGGGCGCCGTTGTTCGAGGCGCGCGCCGCCTGCTCGTTCGGGAACGGCGCCTTGAACGGATCTGACGGCTTGCCCGGCCGGTCATACATATCGCCGGCATCGTTGGGGCCATCCTGCACCTGCACTTCCGCCGCGATCGACTTCACCTCGTCCTCGCTGAAGCCGATGCGCTCCAGGTCGCGGTAGTGCATCAGGCTCATGGAATGGCAGCCGGAGCAGACGTCCTTGTAGATCTGGAAGCCCCGCTTCAGCTGCGCCTGGTCGAAGGAGCCGAAGAAGCCGTTGAAGCCCCAGCTCTGGGTCTTGACCGTGGCATGGGGAGTCGGGCTCGCCAGCACGATGAGCAGGGCCGCGATGCCGGTCAGGATGGTGAAAAGCCCGAGGACGATACGACGCGCGGACATCAGGCCTTCTCCATCGACTTCGCGGTGGCGTGAGCCATCGCCTTGCCGCCGCCCAGCACCGGCTTGCTGATCGACAGCGGCACCTGGCGCGGCGTCTCGAAGACCGAGAGCAGCGGGAGGATGATCAGGAAATAAGCGAAGTAGTAGATCGTGCCCAGCTGGCCGAGGCGCACGATCTTGATGCCGAAGGAGCCGGCGGCCGAATTGACGCCCCACATGTCGCCAACGGCATTGAGCGCCTGGTCGTGCGGAATGCTCCGGATCTCGGCGACGCGCTCGGTGAAGGTATCGGCATCCACCAGCTCCAGGCTGAACGGCATCCAATAGGATTCAGGCGGGTTCTTGCCGCAGAACATCAGGATGACGCAGTCGAACACCAGGATCCAGAAGAACCACTTGAAGACCGGCCGGAACGTGCCGGCGCGCACCGGCGAGCGGTCGAGCCAGGGCAGGAAGAACAGGATAAGGATCGAGGCGCCCATCGCGATCACGCCGGTCAGCTTGTCCGGGATCGAGCGCAGGATCGCGTAGAACGGCAGGTAGTACCATTCCGGCACGATGTGCTCCGGCGTCGAGAGCGGGTTGGCCGGGATGTAGTTCGCCGGATCGCCCAGCGCATTCGGCGCGAAGAACGCCCAGAACACGTAAAACAGCATGAAGATGCCGAGGCCGAACGTGTCCTTCACCGTGTAGTACGGGTGGAAGGGGATGGTGTCCTGCGGGCCCTTGGTATCGATGCCGAGCGGGTTGTTCGAACCGAACCGGTGCAGCGCCATGATATGCACCACCACCACCGCCAGGATCACGAACGGCAGCAGGAAGTGCAGCACGAACAGGCGGTTCAGCGTCGGGTTGTCGACCGAGAAGCCGCCCCACAGCAACGTCACGATGTCGTTGCCGATCCACGGAATGGCCGAGAACAGGTTGGTGATGACGGTCGCGCCCCAGAAGCTCATCTGGCCCCACGGCAGCACATAGCCCATGAAGGCGGTCGCCATCATCAGCAGATAGATGAGGACGCCCAGCTGCCACAGCAGCTCACGCGGCGCCTTGTAGGATCCGAAATAGAGGCCGCGGAAGATGTGGATGTAGACGACGACGAAGAACATCGACGCGCCATTCATATGGAGGTAGCGCAGCATCCACCCCCAATTGACGTCGCGCATGATGCGCTCGACCGAGTTGAAGGCATGATCGACATGGGCCGTGTACTGCATCGCGAGGATGAGGCCGGTCACGATCATGACCACCAGCATGAAGCCGGCGAGGGAACCGAAGTTCCACCAATAATTCAGGTTCTTCGGCGTCGGATATTCGTACGCCTCGTGATGCAGGTAGCTGAAGACCGGCAGGCGGTGATCGATCCAGCGGACGACCGCGTTCTTGAAAACGGGAGCAGCCATGATTCTCTCTCCTCCCTCAACCGATCTTCACGAGCGTGTCGGATTCGAACGCGTATTGCGGCACCGCGAGGTTCAGCGGGGCGGGGCCGCGGCGGATGCGTCCCGACGTGTCATATTCCGAACCATGGCACGGGCAGAACCAGCCGCCGAACTGGCCGCGTGGTTCCGACGGTTTCTGGCCCTGTGGGACACAGCCCAAATGCGTGCACACGCCGACCAGAATCAGCCATTCCGGCTTCTGCACCCGATCCTTGTCAGGCTGCGGATCGCGCAGGGTCGAGACATCGACGCTCTCGGCGGCCTTGATCTCTTCCGGCGTGCGGCGGCGGATGAAGACCGGCTTGCCGCGCCACTTCACCGTGATCGCCTGCCCGACTTCGATCTGCGAGAGGTCCACCTCGATCGAAGACAGCGCCAGCACGTCCTGCGACGGGTTGAGGCTGCTGATGATCGGCCAGGCCACCGCGGCGACGCCGAACACGGCGACCGAGTTGACCAGCAAATTCAAGAAGTCGCGGCGAGTGTCGGAATCGCCCGACCTGCCATGCGTCGTATCCGCCATTGCAATCATCCCTTAAACGGCCGCTTCCCCAGCTCCGCGAGCCCCTGGGCTTCTAGGAGGCGTGCGCCCCAGAAAGCCCAATTTTCCCGGCGGTTCGGCGACCCTTATCCGTTGGGTGCCGCCTTATATCACGCGCCTCGAAGGCTGCGCCCCGACCCAATTGCGACAAACCGACGCATTGGGCAGGCAGTGCCGTGCTTGGCGGTTCCAACTGGCTTCACCCCGGCGGCCGGTATAATGGAAAAGTCCTTGATTTGCAAAGCTCCGGGGCAATCCATGCGGCTCGCGCTCTATCAGCCGGACATACCGCAGAACACCGGCGCCATCCTGCGCCTGGCGGCCTGTTTCGGCCTCGCCGTCGACATCATTGAGCCCTGCGGATTCGCGCTCGACGATCATCGGATGCGGCGCGCCGGGATGGACTACATGGACCATGTGGAGCTGCAGCGGCATCGCTCGTGGGAGGCCTATCAGGCGGCGCGCGCTCGGCAGCCGGGGCGGCTCATCCTCCTTACGACGAAGGCCGCGATCCCGCATATCGACTGCCGGTTCGATCCTGCCGATTCGCTGCTGCTGGGCCGCGAAAGCGCGGGCGTGCCGGACGAGGTTCACGCCGCCGCCGACCTGCGCGTGCGGATCCCGATGCGGACCGGCCTCCGATCGCTTAACGTGGCGATGGCGGCGGCGATCGTCGCGGGCGAAGCAATGCGGCAACTGGGATATCCCGAACCATGAGCTATCCGGCGGATCACAAGAGCCAAGCGAGCGCCTGGTTCGA